>NZ_BMKE01000010.1 GCF_014643915.1 Oceanisphaera marina | reverse complement strand
CGCAGCTTTATTTCCTGGAGAAAAGATCAGCTACTGACTGAAGTTTCAATGTTGCTAAAGGGAGTAGGAAGTGAATTCCACATACGTTATACGTGATTGCTTAAAAAGATAAAACGCTTACCATGTGCTACCGCAAGCTTGATTGCGGTACAGCCTGATCACTCGCAAGTGTGTGCCCCTGCTCTCTTTTCAAACCGGGCTGGACCAACACCAAAAAACCTTGCTCAGCATTCTTGCCTCGTTATCTGCCTTACCCAGCCGCGAACAGACCCTTTCCTCCTTATTTCAGCCATATTTTACGGGCAACTTTCTCTTGCCTCTCACCGCCTGCTGCAGATTTCACCCGTTATTGAACACTCTTGCAGCAAACAGACTGATTTCGCTGACAAAGTGATTTTCAGTGTTGACAGCTTACAGGGCAGCCCTTAATATTCGCCTCGCATTCAAGCAATGCCGATTCCCCCTTAGTTCAGTTGGTAGAACGCCGGACTGTTAATCCGTATGTCGCTGGTTCAAGTCCAGCAGGGGGAGCCAGTTTGAAGTAACAAGTTTTGTTCCCCTTTAGTTCAGTTGGTAGAACGCCGGACTGTTAATCCGTATGTCGCTGGTTCAAGTCCAGCAAGGGGAGCCAATTTCTACCTGGAAACAGGTAACCTTTTAAAATTGTTCCCCCTTAGTTCAGTTGGTAGAACGCCGGACTGTTAATCCGTATGTCGCTGGTTCAAGTCCAGCAGGGGGAGCCAATTTCTACCTGGAAACAGGTAACCTTTTAAAATTGTTCCCCCTTAGTTCAGTTGGTAGAACGCCGGACTGTTAATCCGTATGTCGCTGGTTCAAGTCCAGCAGGGGGAGCCAATTTTCTTGCCTTCTTGAGCTTCCTGGCTCAGTATAAGTCCCGTTTTAATGTATCTCGGCTATCTCTTTAGCTACTCCCTATTGTTTTAAATGCCCAGATTTAACAAGGATTGTGACTATGCGGGAAACGCGCCCCTTTGGTCAGGCTCTACTGTTGTCCGGTTTTACCCTGCTATTACTAAGCATCATTCTGCCCTGGTGGGTTAGTTATAACATGCTGGAACAACAAGTCGAACGTATAGACAACCAGCTTCCCCATATTGTGGCGACCCAACCAGAAGCTCTGCTGCTGGCCGGCATTGCCGAGTTGTCTAGCGAACGTCCGCTTTCAAACCACAGTCACGCCTGGTGGTTTGGCAAGCCTGCGGCCAATCAGCAACACTCCCTTGAACAGGCACCGGTATTTTATCGACTCGATACTCGGGCTGCCACTCGACAATGGGGGCTGATATCTATCCCCTTGGCGGTGCTTACGCTTATCCTGTTTGCTGTTTTTTATCGACGCTGGCATCAGTATGAGCTGCATCAGCGGCGTTATTTACAGGCTGTGTTACTCGATGCAGATAATGCCGAACCCGGGCGCTATCACCCTGTTGCACAAGACATTATCAAACTGCATCAAAGCCACAGCCATCAGCTGGAAAAAATACAGCAACAGCTTAGCAGCGCGCAAGAGCAAAGCTACCAGGATAGCCTGACCCATCTTGGCAACCGCTTTGCCTTTCGTCGTGATCTGTCACTGTTCCTCAACGAGGAAAATCAGCTGGCAACCGCCACCCTGATGATAGTGCGCGCCAGTGCACTCGCGGATATCAACACTCGGGACGGCTTTCAGGCCGGCGATCAATATCTGCAAGATATCGTCAAGCTGGTACGCAAAGCCATTCAGTCCGAGCTGGGAGCCCACGCTTATCGTATCAGCGGCACCGATATTGCCGTACTCACCAAGGGGCAATGTGAACCTCTTGCTCAACAACTCGGTCCCCTGTTGAATCAAGAGCTGCATCACTATCAGCATGTGCATGAACTCGGCTGTGCTGCCTATATCGGATTTACCCAATTATTACCCGGCCAATTAGCCGAGCAAGTACTGATCAGAGCCGACCTGGCGCTGGCACAGGCACAACGCGAAGAGCCTAACAGCTGGAGTATGGTAATAAAGCAGAATGACGATGAAAACATGGGTGAAAGCCAGTGGCGTCAACGTCTGCAAAGCATGCTGGCCAACAATCATATTTTATTGCAGGTTCAGCCTGCACAAGTTTATAAATCGGCCATGCTTGGCTACAACGAAATTTATACTCGCTTTCCTAATGACAAGGGTGGCACCTATCAGGCCGGCACCGTCTTTGCGATGTTGCAGCGCCTGGGAATGTCGATGCTGTTTGAACAAAAAATAATCGACATGATCTTGCAGCAGATAGAGAGCAAGCCATTATCCGCCCAGCGTTGGGCCATTAACCTCACTCCTGCCAGCTTGCAACAAAGCTCTTTCTTGATCTGGCTGGAACGCGTCTTGATGCGCAACCGGGAAATCACGTCAAAACTGGTCTTCGAGCTGGATGAGCAGGTACTGCAACACCAGTTGGTTGCAGGTAAACGGCTGCTTGATTTGATCCGTCGCTGTGGTGCACGTTTTGCCGTCAGCCGATTTGGTCATGGCTATGGCTCGTTTCGGCTGTTAAAAGAAATCAAACCGGATTACGTTAAACTCGACGGCCAGCTGGTCAGACAATTGCAACAAGACAGCAGTAACCAGCAGTTTGTACGCATGATAGTGGATCTGGCTCAACGCCTGGGCAGTTATGTGATTGCCGAGGGCGTCGAAACCCTGGAACAAAAACAACTGCTGGAGTCGATGCACATCGATGGTGTACAAGGCTACCTGATAGCCAAACCCAGCGACTTTGATAGCTTCACTGGCCTGATGACTTAAGACGGATCAGCTGATTTATCAGCTCGCCCAAATGGCGGTAGCGCTTGAGTTCGTCGGGGTTATAGCGCGTCGACATACTGGCCGAGCTGTGTCTGTGCTTGAGATAGCGCATGATTTGCAAACGGTTGAAGCCGCCAATTCGATAAACGAGTTCCAGCAGCTCTTTAACCTGATCGGAATCCAGCCCACAGAGCGCTCCGTAGTCCGCGTCCAGCGGACTGTAAATGTGCACTTCTGTTTCAGCAATACTCCCTGCCTCCTGCAGATATTCCAGCCATTGTTCAACATACATGGGCTTGGTGCCGGACAACAGCTCAAAAAAACCCTGCCCGGAACGACACTCAGACAGCAGTATCACCGCAAGTCGATCACTGTCACATATAAAGGTCGTGGCGCCCTGCTCACCCCAGTCGAGTGCCTGCAGACGGATTTCGGCCTGTCCGCCTTGTGAACCTCGCACCTTGAAAATAAACACGCTCGCTCTCCTGTTATGACTCAGGTCAACAGACTCTGAAGCTTATCTTGTCTTAATCTCCAGCATGGGTCAAAAGCGGACTTCACAGCTCCCGCTTATGGGTGTAAGGTTGAGCCCAAATTGTTCCCGTTGCTAGAGAGTTAGGAGTCATCGTCATGCCCAATAAGGAAGTGACCTATAGTATTTCTGAGTTGGCCCATGAATTTGAGATCACTCCCCGCACCTTGCGTCACTACGAAGAGTTAGGGTTACTGACTCCCAAACGCAAAGGTAATGCGCGTATCTACAGCCATAAAGACAGGTTTCGATTAGCGCTGACCATCAGGGGCAAGCGACTGGGCTTCAGCCTGGCAGAAATGCGCGAGCTGTTCGAACTCTATGATGCCGAACACCGCTCGCGGCCTCAATTACACTCTATGGTCGCCATGATTGCCGAAAAACGGGCCAGCCTGCGCCAGCAGCAAGAGGATATTGCCAAGGTATTGGCCGAGCTGGACGCTGCAGACATCATGGCCCGCGACACGCTGGAAAAAATTAAACACCACTAAATATAGCTGAAAGCCATAAGCTGTCAGCGATCAGCTGTTCGGGCTGAGTGAAAAATGAAGGGGAAATGCCTGATCTGGGCATTTCCCCTTCACCGTTTACTCTTCACTCTTCACCCATTGTCAGCAGCTAATGCTGGCCAGTTTTTCAAAGTAGTCAGGAAAGGTCTTGGACGTACACTTGGGATCCAGGATCACCACTGGAGTATCGCTTAACGCCACCAGCGAGAAACACATGGCAATACGATGATCATTATAGGTGGCAATCTCGGCCTCTTGTAATTGCGCCGCCGGCGTCACCACCAGATAATCTTCGCCCTCTTCCACTTCCACGCCCAGTTTGGCCAATTCGGTTGCCATGGCATACAGACGATCGGTTTCCTTTACCCGCCAGTTGTAAATATTGCGAATAC
The DNA here is from genome assembly GCF_014643915.1 of Oceanisphaera marina. Taxonomy (GTDB): domain Bacteria; phylum Pseudomonadota; class Gammaproteobacteria; order Enterobacterales; family Aeromonadaceae; genus Oceanimonas; species Oceanimonas marina. Next base: position 114,637 of record NZ_BMKE01000010.1, on the reverse strand, counting down.
GGGTCGTACCATTGGCAAACAAGGCCGTGGTGGCAATGGTCATGGCCGCATCGGGAATATGGTTCATGTCCATATCGACGGCCTGCAATGGTGCCACATGCTCCGCCTCGATAAAGTCTTCACCCCAGGTAATTTTGGCACCCATGGCTTGCAGCACATCGGCAAACCGAATATCGCCCTGAATGCTGTTACGACCGATGCCCGTCACTTTTACCTTGCCTTTGATGGCGCCGGCCGCCAGAAAATACGACGCCGAAGAAGCATCGCCTTCTACCAAAAACTGGCCTGGCGACACATAGGTCTGGTTGCCCTTGATGTAAAAGGTCTGGTAGTTGTCGTGCTCCAGCTCAACGCCAAACTGACTCATGGTGTGCAGGGTAATATCGATATAAGGCTTTGAAACCAGCTCGCCCTTGATGTGCACCCGAGTATCGCCAGACGCCATGGGGGCGGCCATCAGCAAAGCCGTTAAAAACTGGCTGGAAACCGAGCCATCTATATGGACATCTCCGCCCCACAGCCCTTTGCCATTGATAAACACCGGTGGATACCCATCGGTTTTGAGATAGCTCACATCGGCACCGGCTTCGCGCAGGGCTTCTACCAGGTGACCGATGGGGCGCTCCCACATCCGAGGCTCGCCGGTCAGGGTAAACTCCCCCGTTCCCAGACACAGGGCGGCGCACAAGGGGCGCATGGCCGTGCCGGCATTACCCAAAAACAGTGACACCGGCTCGGCGGCACTGAACGCACGGCCCAGGCCGTGAACCACGCACTCGGTTTTATCGTCCGACAGCTCGTATTGCACGCCCAGCGTCTTGAGTGCATCCAGCATGTAGCGAATATCATCGCTGTCGAGCAGGTTGGTCAGGCGCGTCGTACCCTGAGCCTGGGCGGCCAGCAGCAGCGCCCGATTAGAGAGCGACTTGGAGCCAGGCAGATTGACAGTGCCCTCCACCCGGGCAATAGGAGATAATTTAAGGCTTTCCATAACATTCCTAGTAAGGATAAACAAACTGAGCTGCCTAGACGTTAACAGGGCCGAGGCATCTGGGCAAGCTCATGGCCTTACACCAACGGCTTTATGCCAGTATCTTGGCCAAAGCGTCCATACAGCGCTGGTTTTCATGCTCAAGGCCGATACTGATGCGCAAACAGGTTGGCAAACCATATCCCGCAATAGGCCTTACTATAACGCCTTCACGCAGCAAGGCCTCATAAACAGGCGCCGCATTGCGCTGCAGATCCAGGGTGATAAAATTCCCCCGAGAGGTCACGTAGCGTAACCCCAACTGTTCAAAGAAGGTCTCGTAACGTGCCATTTCACGCCGGTTAAGCTCAACCACTTCAGACAGATAAGCCTCATCATTCAATGCCGCTTCGGCCGCTGCCAGGCCCAGGCTGTTGCAGTTGAACGGTTCGCGAACCCGATTCAGCACACTGATCAGCTCAGGATGCGCCACCATGTAACCCACCCGTAATCCGGCCAGCCCATAGGCCTTGGAAAAGGTACGCGACACAATCAGGTTGGGATATTGCGCCAGCCAGTCGATGGACGGATGACGCTCATCTTCGGCCACATATTCGGTATAGGCTTCATCCAGGATCACCAACACCTGCCTGGGCACCTTGGCCAAAAACGCGGCCAGCTCGGCCTTGGTCAAAAAGGTGCCGGTCGGATTATTGGGATTGGTAATGCATACCAGCTTGGTCTGGTCGGTAATGGCCGCCGCCATGGCATCCAGATCATGCCCGAAATCTTTGGCCGGTATTTCTACCGCCTGAGCGCCGTGGGCCTGAGTGGCCATGGCATACACGATAAAGGTGTATTGAGAAAACACCACCTGTTGCTGTGCCGCCACAAAGGTGTGAAAGACCAGATCGATCAGTTCGTTAGAGCCATTACCCAACACCAGCTGATCGGTGTTGACGCCCAGCTTGCCGGCCAGCGCCGACTTCAGCGCAAAGCCATTGGCATCGGGATAACGCGCCAGCTCAGGTAAAGACCGCTCAATGGCCGCCCTGGCCTTGGGACTCAAGCCCAGAGGATTTTCGTTCGAGGCCAGCTTGACGCTGTTACTGATGCCAAGCTCACGTTCCAGCTCTGCTACCGGCTTGCCCGGCTGATAGGGGTGTAACTTCTCTACCCCGGCATTGGCCAGGGCTAAATAATCGAGACTCACAATAGCTCCTTAAAATTCTTTAAGACAAGGTGAAGAGTAAAGGAAATAGTGAAGGGTGAAACATAACCGATGCCAGACCTTAAAAACCAACGTCTCTATCGGTCACGTAATCCACGAAACCACACGAAAAAATCAAGACCAAAGGATGTGGCCTTAAAACGGTCGAATGAATTCGACCCTACCACAGGCTTACTTCTGTCCTTTCCCAAGCAAGGGGGGTGGTGCTTGTCGTTCTCTTCACCCTTTACCCTTCACACACTCTTATGGCTTAGCGCTGTATTCAAGCGTGTTGCTTGGCAAACTTGTCCATAAAGTCTACCAACGCCTGTACCCCTTCAATGGGCATGGCGTTATACACACTGGCGCGCATGCCACCGACAATGCGGTGTCCTTTCAGCGCCAGCAAGCCTTCAGCCTTGGCTTGAGCCAGGAAGGCTTCGTTCAGGCTTTCGTCTGTCAGCTGAAACGGAATATTCATCCAGGAACGCGCATCGGGATGTACATTGTTGCTATAGAAGTTGCTGGCATCCACGTAGCTGTACAGCAGCTCGGCCTTGGCTTTATTACGCTTACCCATAGCCTCCAGACCGCCTTCACGCTTTAACCACTTGAAGACCAAACCGGCCAGATACCAGGCATAGGTCGGGGGGGTATTCAACATGGAGTCGGACTTGGCCATGGCCGCATAATCCATAATGGCAGGGGTTTGCGGGCAGGCCTGATTCAGCAAGTCTTCACGCACTATGACCACCGCCAGACCGGAAGGCCCGATGTTTTTCTGCGCACCAGCATAAATAAGACCAAACTTGGTCACATCAATCGGGCGCGATAAAATCGTCGAGGACATATCGGCAATCAGAGGGACATCTCCGGTATCGGGTACAAAGGAATACTCCACGCCCTCTACGGTTTCATTGGTACAGTAATGAACATACGCCGCTTGCGGGTCCAGATCCCACTCACTGGCCAGCGCTCGCGGACCCTGCTCCGATGCCGCAGCAAAGCCGTCCAGTACTCTTACCGTGCCTACTTTTTCTGCTTCTGCAATGGCAGACTGAGACCACTGGCCGGTCACGATATAATCTGCCTTGGCATTTTTACCCATCAGGTTAAATGCCAGCGCCGCAAACTGGCCTCGGCCACCGCCTTGCAAAAACAATACCTTGTAGTTGTCCGGGATCTGCATCAAATCGCGCAGGTCTTGCTCGGCCTGGGCGGCAACGGCAATATAATCGCTGCTGCGGTGGCTCAGCTCCATGACCGACACACCCAGGTCATTAAAGTTACAAAACTCGGCCTGCGCCTGCTGCATGACTTCAACCGGCAGCATAGCCGGACCAGCACTGAAGTTATAAACCATCTTCTTCATTTCCCTGCGTTACCCTGTCTGCTAAAAAATCGATAACACGCCTGCCGAGTACGAGTGACCGGCATCGATGTCCCTGAAATGTACAACTCATATCACCATAGTGGTTGGGGTTCATGATGATATGATCGTTTTACACCGCCAGGTGGCTAAATCAAAGGGATTTTATCGCCCGCATGCCAGATGAACAAAAGGGGCCACCAGGGCCCCTTGTTATCAGCTGCGATTACTGTTCCTGTTCCGGATCCTGCTGCTCATTGTCGCTGCTGTCGCCGTCTTGCTCGTCGGCGTCAACATCGGTTTGCGCAATGGCGGCATCCCCTTCTTCGCTATCCAGTAGTTCGTCTTCTTCTTCCGGCTCTTCAATGCGCTGCAAGCCCACTACCTGTTCGTCTTCTCCGGTACGGATCAAACGTACACCGGCGGTGTTACGGCCAATGAGGCTCACTTCCAGCACACGAGTTCTTACCAGAATTCCGCCATTGGTAATCAGCATGATCTCGTGGCTTTCGTCGACCTGAATCGCGCCCACCACGGCACCGTTACGCTCGCCCACTTTAATGGACAGCACGCCCATGGTGCCACGACTGCGGGTTGGGTATTCTTCCAGTGCCGTACGCTTGCCATAACCGTTGGCGGTTACCGTAAGAATCGGACCTTCGCCACGCGGGATAATCAAGGACACCACTTTATCGTTCGCGCCCAGGCGAATACCCCGTACGCCGGCCGCAGTACGGCCCATGGGGCGTACACCTTTAAACGGCTTGCTTTCGCCGGCGTCGGACTCTTCGGCCTCGGCCACGTCAACGGCTTCACCTTCGATGGCGTCAGCGTCATTGGCTTCAACATCATCATGGCCGCTGCCTTCGGCAAAGCGCACTACCTTGCCAGCATCAGAGAACAACATGATCTCGTTGCTGCCGTCGGTAATATCCACCCCGATCAACTCATCGCCTTCACGCAAGTTGATGGCACGAATGCCCGATGCCAGAGGACGACGGAAGGCCGACAGGCTGGTCTTCTTCACGGTGCCATCGGCAGTGGCAAAGAACACGTACTTGTCGTCGCTGTATTCCTGCACCGGCAAAATGGCGGTAATGCGCTCGTCTGCCTCCAGCGGCAGCAGGTTGACGATGGGTCGGCCGCGAGCAGCACGGCTGGCTTCGGGTAACTGGTAAACCTTGAGCCAGTACACCTTGCCGGCGGTCGAGAAGCACAAGATGGTGTCGTGGGTATTGGCCACCAGCAACCGCTCGACGAAGTCTTCTTCTTTCATCTTGGTGGCGGACTTGCCGCGGCCACCACGGCGTTGAGCTTCGTAGTCGGTCAGGGGTTGGTATTTCACATAGCCCTGATGGGACAAGGTCACCACTACGTCTTCCTGGGTGATCAAATCTTCGATGTTGATCTCGGAACTGGAGTTGGTGATCTCGGTGCGGCGAGCATCACCGTACTGGGTCTTGACCAGTTCCAGCTCTTCTCGGATCACTTCCATCAGGCGTTCCGGATTGTTCAGAATATAAAGCAGCTCGGCAATCAAGGTGAGCAGGTTTTGATATTCTTCCAGAATCTTTTCGTGCTCAAGACCGGTCAGGCGATGCAGACGCAAGTCCAGAATCGCCTGGGCCTGTTGTTCGGTCAGGTGATACAAGCCATCACGAATACCAAACTCCGGCTCCAGCCATTCAGGACGCGCGGCATCATCACCGGCCTGCTCCAGCATGCTGGCCACGTTGCCCAGATCCCAGCCTTGACTGATCAGGCCGATTTTTGCTTCGGCGGCGGTAGGCGAACGGCGGATCAACTCGATAATAGGGTCGATATTGGCCAGCGCAATCGCCAGACCTTCCAGGATGTGGGCGCGGTCACGGGCCTTGCGCAGTTCAAAGATGGTGCGGCGCGTCACCACTTCACGTCTGTGCTGAATAAAGCACTTCAGCATGTCTTTCAGGTTGAAGATGCGCGGCTGATTGTTATCCAGCGCCACCATATTGATGCCGAATACGTTTTGCATCTGGGTTTGTGAATAGAGGTTATTCAAAATCACCTCACCCACTTCACCGCGGCGCACTTCAATCACGATGCGCATGCCGTCTTTATCAGACTCATCGCGCAGGGCAGTAATGCCTTCGATGCGCTTTTCTTTTACCAGATCGGCGATTTTTTCAATCAAGCGCGCCTTGTTCACCTGGTACGGCAACTCGGACACGATAATGGTTTCACGACCGGTTTTTTCATCGGTTTGCACTTCGGCCACGGCACGAACATAGATCTTGCCACGACCGGTACGGTACGCATCTATGATGCCGGACTTGCCGTTGATGATACCGCCGGTAGGAAAATCCGGGCCCGGGATCAGCTCAATCAGTTGATCGATGGTGATGCTTTCATCATCAATCAATGCCAGACAGCCATCGACCACTTCATTCAGGTTATGAGGTGGAATATTGGTGGCCATGCCCACGGCAATACCGGATGAACCATTCACCAGCAGATTGGGCACCTTGGTCGGCATCACCGCCGGGATCATCTCGGTGCCGTCGTAGTTGGGCACCCAGTCGACGGTTTCTTTGTCTAAATCGGCCAGTAGTTCGTGGGAGATTTTATCCATGCGAATTTCGGTATAACGCATGGCAGCGGCGGAATCGCCATCTACCGAGCCGAAGTTACCCTGGCCATCGACCAGGGTGTAACGCATCGAAAATTCCTGCGCCATACGCACAATAGTGTCATAAACGGCACTGTCTCCGTGCGGGTGATACTTACCAATTACGTCACCCACCACACGGGCCGATTTTTTGTAGGGCTTGTTCCAGTCGTTGCCAAGTTCATTCATGGCGAACAGCACGCGGCGGTGCACTGGTTTCAAACCATCTCGTACATCGGGCAGAGCACGTCCTACGATTACGCTCATGGCGTAATCCAGATAGGAGCGTTTTAGCTCATCCTCAATGTTTATCGGCATGATTTCTCGGGCCAGATCGGTCATAGCAAGTCTTGTCCCCAGTTTATTGTTGATATCGCAATAAAAAACGCATCATTCTACCATACAAATACGCTCAGGGAGCACTGAAGCTGGCAGTGAATATCTGCTTGGCTATAATGGCCACTCTCACTTTTCATTTAATTATCTATAAAGGCGCTGTCCGTGAATGTAGACCAACAGGAAATCGAGAAATTTGACGCCATGGCCTCCCGCTGGTGGGACTTAGACGGCGACTTTAAACCCTTGCACCGGCTCAACCCGTTGCGCCTTGGCTGGATTGCCGATAAAGCGGACGGCCTGTTTGGCAAACAGATTATCGACATCGGCTGTGGTGGCGGCATTTTAAGTGAAAGCATGGCCCGCGACGGAGCCGATGTGACGGGCGTCGACATGGGCCGCGAACCCTTGGCAGTGGCGCGCCTGCATGCACTGGAAACCGGCGTGAGCGTCAATTACCGTCAGGGCACCGCAGAACAGGTCGCCGACGAGCAGCCTGGCCAGTTTGACGTGGTCACCTGCATGGAAATGCTCGAACACGTGCCCAGCCCCGCCTCTGTGGTACAGGCCTGTGCCAATCTGGCCAAACCGGGTGCCACCCTGGTGTTTTCTACCATCAACCGTAATCCCAGAGCCTGGCTGATGATGATAGCGGCGGCCGAGCACGTTTTTAAAATGGTGCCCAAAGGCACTCACGACCACAAGAAATTCATCACCCCTGCCGAGCTGTGCCGCTATATAGAACAGGCCGGCCTGGTAGTAAAAGACATCAGCGGGGTGGTGTATCAGCCATTAACCGGCGATTTCAAGCTCAGCTCGGACGCCGACGTTAACTATATGGTGCATGCCATCAAACCGGAGTAAGTCATGACCTTTCAAGCCGTGTTGTTTGATCTGGATGGCACCCTGCTGGATACCGCAGGCGACATGGGCGCTGCCGCCAACCACGTGATTGCCAGTCTGGGCTTGCCGGCACTGTCCGAGGCGGTACTGCAATGCACCACCTCGGATGGCTCTTATGCCCTGCTTAGGGCCGGTATTCATGCCGAATTAATCGAGCAACACGGTTTGGAGCAGTTACGTCAGCAGATGCTGGGCTTTTACGGCGCCAATTTGTGCCATCACACCCGGCCTTACGATGGCGTGCCGGCGTTGCTGGAGTGGCTCAATGTTAGTGGTATTCCCTGGGGCATAGTAACCAATAAACCGGCGGCGCTTACCCTGCCCCTGCTCGCAGAGTTACCCCTGTTTGCGCGCTGCGGGGTCACAGTGAGTGCCGATACCCTGGCGCAAAAGAAGCCCCACCCCGCCCCCTTGCTGTTTGCCGCCGAGCAATTGGCGGTGTCGCCACAGCATTGTGTGTACATTGGCGATCATAAACGCGATATAGAAGCAGGCCGAGCTGCCGGCATGACCACGGTGGCCGCAAAGTGGGGGTATATCTCGGCAGGAGAAGAGCCCGGGCAGTGGCAGGCAGACCACCAAATCGATTCTGTTTTTAGCTTGTTTGCTTGGCTAAAAGACACAATTGAGGCTAACCGCTGAAAGAACCAACAAGATCGCCAATTCCCCTTTTTTGCAAGGCAAATATTTTTAAAAATGTTTAATGCCGTGCAGAAAAACGGCACCGCTTCGCTAACGCCAGACCGCCAAAGGGATAAGCGTTAGCGAGTACAAACCTATCGCCTGCTAATCACAGATTATCCACAGTTCCAAGGCTTGGCACCGCCTTGAGAATTCCGACGCAACACACTATATTGTGCCGTTAATCCATTACGACAACTACATGTTGTGCTTCCTTCGGCAATCTACCACACTATATAGGATGGTAGCTGGCATAAGCACGTTTGACCGAAGTCGATGCAACACCACGGGAGAAGGTCTGTTTCATGAATAAAAATCTGCTGGTTACCAAGCGTTCTGGCGCTAAGGAACATCTTGATCTGGATAAGATTCACCGCGTTATCGACTGGGCAGCCGAAGGCCTGGATAACGTGTCTGTGTCCCAGGTTGAGTTGCGTTCACACATCCAGTTTTATGAAGGTATCCGCACCGAAGACATTCATGAAACCATCATCAAGGCTGCCGCCGATCTGATCTCGGAAGACACGCCAGACTATCAGTATCTGGCCGCCCGTCTTGCCGTGTTCCATTTGCGTAAAAAAGCCTACGGCCGTTTTACGCCGCCGCATCTTTACGACCATGTGGCGCGCCTGACCGAGCTTGGCAAATACGATCAGCACATACTGGCCGACTATAGCCGTGACGAATTTGATGCGCTGAACGACTATATAGTGCATGACCGCGATCTGACCTTCTCTTACGCCGCCGTCAAGCAGCTTGAAGGCAAATACCTGGTACAAAACCGGGTAAACGGCGACATATATGAAAGCCCGCAGTTTTTGTACATGCTGGTAGCGGCTTGCCTGTTCTCCAAATATCCGAAAGACACCCGTCTCGATTACGTGACCCGCTTCTATGACGCCGTGTCTCAGTTCAAGGTGTCTTTGCCCACGCCGATTATGGCCGGCGTACGTACTCCTACCCGCCAGTTCAGCTCTTGCGTACTGATCGAGTGCGGCGACAGCCTGGATTCCATTAACGCCACCTCCAGCGCCATCGTGCGCTATGTGTCCCAGCGTGCCGGCATCGGCATCAACGCCGGCCGCATTCGTGCCCTGGGTAGCCCCATCCGTGGCGGTGAAGCGTTTCATACCGGTTGCATCCCGTTTTACAAGCACTTTCAAACTGCCGTTAAATGCTGCTCTCAGGGCGGCGTGCGCGGCGGTGCGGCGACCTTGTTCTACCCGATGTGGCACCTGGAAGTGGAATCACTGCTGGTATTGAAAAACAACCGGGGCGTAGAAGAAAACCGCGTGCGGCACATGGACTATGGCGTGCAAATCAACCGCCTGATGTACCAGCGCCTGATCAAGGGTGGCGACATTACTTTGTTCTCGCCTTCAGACGTGCCCGGCCTGTACGACGCCTTCTTTGAAGATCAGGCCAAGTTTGAAGAGCTGTACGTCAAGTACGAACAGGACGACAGCATTCGCAAGCGCACCGTCAAAGCACTGGAACTGTTCTCGCTGATGATGCAAGAACGAGCCGGCACCGGTCGTATCTATATTCAGCACGTGGATCACTGCAACACCCACAGCCCGTTTGACCCAAGCGTGGCACCGGTACGCCAGAGCAACCTGTGCCTGGAAATTGCGCTGCCGACCAAGCCGTTAACCGATGTTAACGATGATCAGGGTGAAATTGCACTTTGCACCTTGTCGGCCTTTAACCTGGGCGCCATCAAGGAGTTGAGCGAGCTGGAAGAGCTGGCCGAGCTGGCCGTGCGCGCCCTCGATGCCCTGCTCGACTATCAGGATTACCCCTTGCTGGCCGCGCAAAATGGCTCCATGAACCGTCGTACGCTGGGTATCGGTGTGATCAACTATGCCTATTATCTGGCCAAAAACGGCGTGAAATACTCCGACGGCAGCGCTTTGGGTCTGACTCACAAGACCTTTGAAGCCATTCAGTATTACCTGTTGAAAGCCTCGGTGAAGCTGGCAGAAGAATTTGGCCCCTGTCCGGCCTTTGGCGATACCACTTATGCCCAGGGTATACTGCCCATCGATACCTACAAAAAGGATCTGGATGCCTTGTGCCAGGAGCCGCTGCACCTGGATTGGGAAAGCCTGCGTGAGCAAATCAAGACCGTGGGCCTGCGTAACAGCACCCTGACGGCCCTGATGCCTTCCGAAACGTCCAGCCAGATTTCCAATGCCACCAATGGCATTGAGCCACCTCGTGGCCTGGTCTCGGTGAAAGCTTCTAAAGACGGCATTCTGAAGCAGGTCGTGCCCGAGTATGCCGAGCTGAAGGATCAATACGAACTGTTGTGGAAAATGCCTTCCAACGACGGTTATTTACAGCTGGTAGGCATTATGCAGAAGTTTGTCGACCAGGCGATCTCTGCCAATACCAACTACGATCCTTCGCGCTTCGACGGTGGCCGAGTGCCCATGAAGCAGCTGCTGAAAGACTTGCTCACCGCCTATAAGTTTGGCCTTAAAACGCTGTATTACCATAACACTCGTGATGGTGCGGCAGACGCGCAAAACGATATGCAAGAAGACGATTGTGCCGGTGGCGCCTGCAAAATATAACCAATGATGGCGAGGGCTTCCCTCGCCCTTATGCGTGGAATAGATAAATGTCTTACACAACTTTCAGTCAAGTTCAGAACGACCACATGAAAGAGCCCATGTTTCTTGGCAACTCGGTCAACGTGGCGCGTTATGATCAACAAAAATACGATATCTTCGAAAAGCTGATCGAAAAACAGCTGTCTTTTTTCTGGCGCCCGGAAGAAGTGGATGTATCTCAGGATCGCATCGACTATCAGGCACTGCCGGATCATGAAAAGCACATTTTTATCAGCAACCTCAAATACCAGACGCTGCTCGACTCCATTCAGGGCCGTAGCCCCAACGTAGCGCTGCTGCCTTTGGTATCGATCCCCGAGCTGGAAACCTGGATTGAAACCTGGGCGTTTTCCGAAACCATTCACTCGCGCTCTTACACCCACATTATTCGTAATATCGTGAATAACCCGGGTACCGTGTTCGACGATATCGTCGATAACGAAGAAATCCTCAAGCGCGCGAGCGATATTGCCGGCTATTATGACGAGCTGATCCGCTATACCAACCTCTATCACCTGCACGGTGAAGGCGAGCTCGAATATCAGGGCCAGGCCCTGAACATCAGCCGCTATGAGTTAAAGAAAAAACTCTATCTGTGCTTGATGAGCGTTAACGTACTGGAAGCGATTCGCTTCTACGTCAGCTTTGCCTGTTCATTTGCCTTTGCCGAGCGCGAGCTGATGGAAGGGAACGCTAAAATCATCAAGCTGATTGCCCGTGACGAAGCCCTGCACCTGACCGGCACTCAGCACATGCTGAATATTCTACGCAGCGGGGACGATGATCCCGAAATGGCGCAAATTGCCAAAGAGTGCGAGCAGCAGTGTTTTGAGCTGTTCCGCGATGCGGCCATTCAGGAAAAACAGTGGGCAGAATATCTGTTTAAAGACGGCTCCATGATCGGCCTGAACAAAGACATTCTGTGCCAGTACGTGGAATACATCACCAACCTGCGTATGCAGGCCATTGGCCTGACTCCCGCCTTTGAAAAGGCCAAGCAAAATCCCATTCCGTGGATTAATGCCTGGTTGTCATCGGACAATGTACAGGTGGCACCGCAAGAAGTGGAAGTCAGCTCGTATCTGGTCGGCCAAATCGATTCTCAAATGAATCATGACGACCTGGGTGATTTCGAGCTGTGAGCCGAGTGTGTACCCAGGCATTAAGCTTTGAACTTCGAGCAGGAGAAACCCTGCTCGAAGGGCTGGAGCGCACCGGGCACGCCGTTGAATATCAGTGTCGCAGTGGATACTGCGGCGCCTGCCGCACCACAATTCTGAGCGGAGAAGTCCGTTATCAGAGCACCCCGCTCGCCTTTGTTGCCACCGGCGACATTCTTCCCTGCTGCTGTCGCCCGCAAGGCGATGTGGTGCTTGAGGTTGATGCCGAACTGATAAAGAAGCAGGCTTGACGCCGTAAGGCGTGAAGGGTGAAGGGTGAAGGGTGAAGGGTGAAGGGTGAAGGGTGAATTCATCCTATACAAAAAGGGACGGATGGGTAAACACAGGTTCAGGTTGGGTAACCTGTCCCCTTCACCATTATTCCCTCACTCTTCACGTGTTTTTGCTTAAATACTCATTCAGTATGCGCATGTTGCGCAAATTGGCCTTGAAGGCAAAATCAAAAATATCTCCGACGATGGGGATGACGCCCACCACCAGCTCGATCAATACATTCATTGCCATGCGCGCCAAGAGCCGAAATGGCAGCTTCAAGCGCGCCGCCTCTACGACGAGGTAAGACGATAAAGCCGTTCCCACCAGATCACCTATGCCGGGAACCAGGCCGATAATGCCATCCAGTCCAATTCTAAAGCCTCCGGGTAATCGAATGGCGCTGTCCAGCAGCCATGCCAAACGATCCAGTCGCTTACTGGCAGAAGCATGTTGAGCGCTGGCTGTTTTGGCACTCAAGGTTTGGCACTCGATGTTTTGCATGCACTGTGAATCACTTTTTGGCAATCACCCACACCGCATGCACAATACCGGGAATATAACCCAGCAAGGTCAGCAAAATATTGATCCAGAAGTGCTTGCTCAGCCCTACCTGCATAAAGACCCCCAACGGCGGCAACAGGATGGCGATAATGATACGAATAAAGTCCATGGCGTGCTCCTTTTAACACTGATGCTTATAACGTTAGCAGAAAATAGAGCGATTAAACGTCATGTTAACGTGCACGCGTCAGGATTTATCCGATGGCACCAAAGGAAAACGCTGCCAGCTTAAACGGCCATTCAGCTCAAAGGATTTTTCTCGCTCGCACACAAACAATTGCTTGCCCATTTCAATCACCGAGCCTTTTGAATAACGCTGATCGGCATAAAAACATACCGGCTCACTCCCGGCATTTACATTCAGCTCCAATGCTGGCTGTGTACTCATGGTGGTCGCCACCACCGCCGTTGAACACATCAGCAAACATCCAACCAAAACTCTCATCATGATACTCTCCCTCTTTACCTGGAATGGTAACACCCTCTTGCTCTCATAAAACAAGGCATGTTATGAAAAAACGCTATTGGCTGATATGGGCTCTCGCCTTCATCTCTCGGCTCCTGCTCATCCCCGCCCATGCAGCTGATGCTACCGCCAACACCGGCGGCCAGACGATCGACTATCAGCGCGATATCAAACCTGTTTTTGAACAGAAATGCATTGCCTGCCATGCCTGTTACGACTCCCCCTGCCAGCTCAAGCTATCCAGCAATGAAGGTGTGCTGCGGGGTGCCAGCAAGGCGCCCGTTTATGATGGTGCTCGCACCAAAGATGCCGAGCCCAGTCGCTTGCATGTGGACGCTTATGGCGAGGCTGAATGGCGCCAGCACGGTTTTTTCAGTGTACTCGAGCGCAAGGACGATAAAGCCGCCGTCATGATGCGCATGCTGGCATTGGGCCAGCAAACAACATGGGGAAACAACGAACGGCTACCGGATGAACTGGATCTCTCTCTTAACCGTGCCAATCAATGCAGCCAGCCGGATGAATTTGATAACTTTGCCCGCCAGCATCCGCAAGCCGGCATGCCTTATGCCGTAACCGGATTAACCGACCAGGAATATCACACCGTAAGTAACTGGATAGCCCAGGGTGCCTCTGTGCCCGAACAAACCGTGACCTTGTCGCCGGCACTGCAAACAACAGTCAATCAATGGGAAAGCTGGCTAAACCGCGATAGTGATCGTTATCGGCTGGTGGCTCGCTATCTCTACGAGCACTGGTTTTTAGCGCATCTGTATTTCAGTGATCAAGATACCAACGAACAGACGGTGTTTTTTGAGCTGGTACGCTCTCGTACTCCAGCCGGACTCCCCGTTGACGTTATCGCGACCACCAGACCGACGGATGATCCTGAGGGAGTTTTCTATTATCGGTTACGGCCACGGCTGGACAGCCGGGTACACAAAACCCATATCATCTACCCGCTGAATAGTGACAAGCTGCAGCGACTGAATCAGCTGTTTTTTGCCGATGACTGGACCATTAAAAAAATGCCCAGTTACGACACCGACTATGCCGCCAATCCGTTTTTTACATATAACGCCATTCCTGCCCGTACTCGCTATCAATTTTTACTGGATGACGCCGAATACTTTGTACGCTCATTTATACGCGGCCCGGTTTGCCGCGGGCAGATTGCCACCGATGTGATCCGCGATCAGTTCTGGGTGGCATTTCAGGCACCAGAGCACGATCTCTTTGTGACCGATGCCAGCCATCAAACCCAGGTCAGAGACTGGCTTACCCTGCCCGGCCTGGATTCCGATCTGCTTAGCCTGGGCCCGGACTGGGTTTCTTATCGCAGTGATCGCAACAACTACTTGCAACATCGTCAACTTGCCTATGCCAAGCGTTACCCACAGGGTCCGGATCTTGATCATCTATGGGATGGAGAAGGTCATAACCATCAGGCTTTGCTCACGGTATTTCGCCATCATGACAGCGCAAGCGTAATCAAGGGCTGGCAAGGCGACAGCCCATCCACCATGTGGGTGATGGATTATCCACTGCTGGAACGCACCTATTACACGCTGGTTGCCAACTTCAATGTCTATGGCAGCGTCTCGCACCAGGCGAAAACCCGACTCTATTTCGATCTTATTCGCAACGGTGCCGAGGCCAACTTACTGCGCTTTTTGCCCGCAGAGCAACGCAACCCGTTATTGCATCGCTGGTATGACAACAGTGCCCGCATCAAGCTTTTTACCAGCTACGCCGATGTGGATGAAACAACGCCCAGCCAAATCAAGGTAAACCCAGGGCAACCGCTTGCCGACTTCAGCCAACAGGTGCTGGCTGCCTTGACTCCGGTTGCCGGCCCTGATGATATTCTCAATCGTTGTCGACAAACCGGTTGTTCAAGCAACAATAACGAAGGTGAAACGGCTCCGTCAGAAGATGCCGCTATCTATCAGCTAAAGCGGCTGACTGGCGTCACGGCAAGTCAGCTGCCCGCCATCAAATGGTTGCCGGAAGTCACCTTGCTGCGCATAGAAAATGGCGAGCAGCGCCAGGTTTACAGCCTGATCCATAATCGGGACCACAGTAACGTTGCCTTTCTGTTGGGGGAGAGCCTGCGCCTGCGCCCAGACAATGACACCTTGACCGTATTGCCCGGGGTAGTCGGCAGTTACCCTAACTTCATCTTCAACGTAAAACAGCAACAATTGCCCGACTTCATGACCGCCTTGATTACGCTGCAAGAGCCTGAAGATATTCATGGGCTGGCAGATCAATTTGGTATTCGTCGTACTCATCCAGACTTCTGGTTTTATTTTCATGACATGCATCATTACCTGCAGGAAACAACACCGTTGGAAGCAGGTTTACTGGACATGAATCGCTATCTAAATTTATAAATTAACCGTGTAAATAACCGTTAAATCTCCCCCCAAGCCAAAGAGTTGCTTTCCTCTGGAGCTTGGGCTAGGGTATTTGCACTGCTTTGAAATAACTTGCACGGGTTACTTTTTACATAAGAGCACGGTTTGTAGAGAGGGTGTATGCATATTTATCAACTCCCTTCTTTACCACCCTCTCTTTTTATCCATATTTATCTGCGAAATTTTTATTTTTCGGCCAATGTTCATCTTTGTTTCTGTTTCTTGTGTATAGCGATAAGGAGATGCAATCTTGAAGTATTTACCTGCCGTGACCTGATTTAAACTGCCCCCAGTTTAAATGAATGAAAAAGTCGACTATGTAAGCCAGAAAGAAAAGAAAACGGCACTTTTCCGATGGTGGTTCATTAAGGAGCTTGATCATGAGTAAGGAAAAAGTAAAAAAGAAAGCAGAAAAATCACTGAAAGAAAAACGTCAGGAAAAACGCGACAAGCGCAAGAATAGCGAATAAGCAAGTAGCGGTGCAACGCCACTACGGGAGCAGGCACAAGAGCCAGTGCCTGATTCGGATACAGACAAGATAATCAGTACCTCATATTGGGCGCCTCTAGGCGCCCTTTTTAATGAGTTTACTTTTTGGCTACAGATTGAGCGATGCTGGCCAGCGCCTTTGCTACGGTCGCCAGCTCTTGCTCACATCCCTTGATGTCGTGTCTTTGTACCAGGTAATCCGGGTCATTATAAGACACCCACACCTTGCCATCGGCCGCTTGCCACATCAGCATTTTTTGTGGCAAATCGATGCCCACACTCTGCTGGCACTGCATCAGCGGGCTACCTACCCTGGGGTTACCAAAGACGATAAGCTCTGTATCCCTCAGTTTGATATCAACCTGTTCCGCTGCCTGCCCGTGATTAATGCGGTTAAACACCGTCATGCCTTTTTCTTTCAGGGTCGTTTCTATCCGATTTGCCGTTTCTGTCACCGTATACGCACTTTCAATATCGATCATGCCATCGGCCGCCTGTGACGATGTCGCCACCAGCAGCGTTAACCAGACAGTAAAAAGTATGGCTCTCATCGACTTCTCCTTAAATGGAACAACACGCACAGTAAGAGTAACAATGCTGTATTGAGTCTAGACGTTCAAGGCGCTCAAACATTAAAAACCATGAATACGCGCCGTGTATAAAAAATGCCAGTCAGCTTCACTGACTGGCATTCTCCTTTAACGGCTATCGTTCGGTGCTGAGAACCTTAGCTCACCACCGCCATCGTCAAGCTGCTGCTTCTGGTTTCATCACGTACCCCCGCCATCACGCTTGCTACCATATCAGCGGTGGCACCACTTAATGTCCATCCCAAATGGCCATGACCTGTATTGTAAAACACCTGTGGATGACGACCCCGGCCCACCTTAGGCATCATGTTCGGCATCATAGGTCTCAAGCCAGCCCACGGCACCACACTGCTGGTAGAAACATCAGGGAAGTGCCGGTTACACCACTTCACCAATGGGCGAATACGATCTTCGCGAATATTGCGATTATAGCCGTTAAACTCGGCCGTTCCTGCAATCCGAAAACGATCTTTGCCCAGGCGGCTGGTCACGATTTTCGTCTCGTCGTCCAGCAAGGAAATTAACGGCGCACTCTCCTGGCTCTGCTGGTCACGCAAGTTAACCGTAATTGAATACCCCTTCACCGGGTAGATATTGACTCGGTCACCCAGTTTACTCGCCAGTTTCCGACTCCCCACGCCCGCGCACACCACAACCGCATCAAAGTGGTTTGAGTTACCTTTATTGTCAGTCACCCGAACGCCCTTGCCTTCAATGCTGACGTCATCAAGCTCGGTT
Source organism: Oceanisphaera marina (assembly GCF_014643915.1). GTDB lineage: Bacteria > Pseudomonadota > Gammaproteobacteria > Enterobacterales > Aeromonadaceae > Oceanimonas > Oceanimonas marina. The sequence continues at coordinate 97,202 of NZ_BMKE01000010.1, read as the reverse complement.
TCCATACAGAAGGTAACGCCGGCCTTGCGAATGGCTTCAGCCAGCCCAAAGGTAAAGTTGTGAATATCGCCCGTGCTATCACTGGGTGTCCAGAAGCCGCCAACAAAGCTACCTTGCAGGCGTGGCTCTTTTAGTTTGATATCGGCAGATGTGAGGGCATGGCGCTCTAATCCGCCTTTTTTCAGCAGTTTGGTGACTTCACAGGCGTGGTTAAAATCTTTTTGATTGGCATAAAAATGCATAATGCCACAATCGGAATGATCAAACCCAACCCCCCATGTTTGCCCCAGCGCCATCAGATGCTGACGCGCTTCAATGGCCAGGCGGGTGGTTTCAATGGTATTACGTTGGTAATCGGGAATGTGGCGCATAAATTCGAGCATCCAACTCAATTTATGCCAGCTTGGAGTGGGGTTAACCAGTAATGGCGCATCCGCCTGCAGCATCCATTTAATGCCTTTTAATACCGTGGACCAGGTGTTCCACACCTCGGCATTGGAGGCAGAAAGCTGGCCGCCATTGGCGAAACTGGTTTCCATGGCGGCATAACGCTGTCGGTCAAACACGGTGACCTCAAACCCCTGCTCAATCAACTTGGCGGCGGTGGTAATTCCGGTAATACCGGCACCTAAAACAGCAACCTTTTTCATCTCGGACATGAAAGTGCACTCTTTTTGTGCAGGCATGGCGCACCTTGTTTTAATGCAAAGTAATACGCAGCATTGCCTGACGTCCCCATCCGTCTTGGAGCCTGAGAGATTCACCAGCTCTATCCCTCGATAGATTGGTTTGCTCCTTCGGCGGGTCTAAAGTGCAACAGACCACTCTTCGGATATGTCTACAGCCACCGGTCCTTTTGCCTGAGAGTTTACGGGGCGGTTGCTCCTTCGGCGGCGCTGATACCTTGCGGTACTGGCTCAGCACTCTCTCCCGGCTGGCTTGAACACCCTACACATTAGATACAAAAAATTAACATCACAACACAATTATCTTGCCATTGAGCAACAAAGTATGACTTTGTGCTATTGATCTCCTTTTCTATGGGTTTTGTGAAAAAAGAATCTGGATTTCAGGCTTTATCTGTAACTGGTCGCTTAAACTCGACGGTGTACCGCTATCCGAAGGGATTTTTAGATATAAAAAGGGCGCTATTAAGCGCCCTCCTCATTTAGCAGTCTGCCCTATTCAGGCTGACAGTTTATTCCCACTCAATGGTAGCCGGTGGCTTGCCAGAGATGTCGTATACGACACGAGAAATACCGTCGATTTCGTTGATGATACGGTTGGATACATGCCCCAGGAAGTCATATGGCAGGTGTGCCCAATGCGCGGTCATGAAGTCGATGGTTTCTACCGCACGCAATGATACAACCCAGTCGTACTTGCGGGCATCACCCATGACGCCTACCGAACGGACCGGCAGGAACACGGTGAACGCCTGGCTGACCTTGTTGTACAGATCATAATTGTGCAGCTCTTCAATGAAGATGGCATCGGCACGACGCAGCAGGTCGCAATATTCCTTCTTCACTTCGCCCAATACGCGTACACCCAGACCTGGCCCAGGGAACGGGTGACGATACAGCATGTCGTAAGGCAGACCCAATTCCAGGCCCACACGGCGTACTTCGTCCTTGAACAGCTCTTTGAGCGGTTCAACCAGTCCCATTTCCATGTCATCCGGCAAGCCACCCACGTTGTGGTGTGACTTGATCACATGGGCTTTGCCGGTGGCAGAACCAGCAGATTCGATCACGTCGGGATAAATGGTGCCCTGTGCCAGCCATTTAACGTCTTTGATCTTGCCGGCTTCTTCGTCGAACACTTCGATAAAGACGCGACCGATGATCTTGCGCTTGGCTTCAGGATCATTTTCGCTGGCCATGGCGTCCAGAAAACGATGCTCGGCATTCACGTGTACTATGTTCAGGCCGAAGTGGTCGCCGAACATGTCCATTACCTGCTCGGCTTCGTTCAACCGCAACAGACCGTTATCTACAAAGACGCAGGTCAGCTGTGGGCCAATGGCACGGTGCAGCAGCATGGCGGTGACGGAAGAATCCACACCACCAGACAGACCCAACAGCACCTTGTCGCTGCCTACCTGTTCGCGAATACGCGCCACGGCGTCATCGATAATGGTGGCAGGCGTCCACAAGGCATCACAGGCACAGATAGTGCGAATGAAGTGCTCCAGCATGCGCGAACCCTGGCGGGTATGAGTCACTTCCGGGTGGAATTGCACACCGTAGAAATGACGGCTTTCGTCCGCCATGGCGGCAAACGGACAGCTGCCGGTTTGCGCCACTTTTTCAAAACCCTCGGGCAAGGCTACAACCTTGTCGCCATGGCTCATCCATACATCCAGCAACGGCTTGCCGTCGGCATCAATGGCATCTTCAATGTTGGCAAACAGGGCACAATCGGCCACTCGCTGTACCTGGGCATAACCGAACTCACGCTCGTTAGAACCCGCTACAGAGCCACCCAGCTGTTCGGCCATGGTCTGCATGCCGTAGCAAATACCAAACACCGGCACGCCCGCTTCAAACACATATTCAGGCGCGCGAGGGCTATTCGCCTCGGTGACTGACTCTGGGCCCCCAGACAAGATAATGCCATTTGGATTAAAGTCCCGGATTTGGGCTTCGGTTACGTCCCAAGCCCACAACTCACAATAAACGCCCAGCTCCCGAACACGGCGGGCAATCAGCTGGGTATATTGTGAGCCGAAATCCAGGATCAGGATCCGGTTATCATGAATATTTTTGGTCATCGTCTTCCTACTCGTTACAAGAACCGCCTGAGGGGGGAGCAGACGGCAATAGAAAAACGGGGAAACTCGTCCCCCGTCTACTGCGTTTTTGGATCAGCCCAACCGATAGTTAGGCGCTTCCTTGGTAATGGTCACATCGTGCACGTGCGATTCCTGAATGCCCGCGCCGGATATCTTAACAAATTCTGCCTTGGTGCGCAGGTCATCTATGGTGGCACTGCCGGTTAATCCCATGGCACTGCGCAGACCGCCCATTTGCTGATGAATAATTTCTTTCAGCTTACCTTTGTAAGGCACTCGACCTTCAATGCCTTCCGGTACCAGTTTGTCGGCGGCATTGTCGGTTTGAAAATAACGGTCGCTGGAGCCTTTACTCATGGCGCCCAAGGATCCCATACCACGGTAAGACTTGAAAGAGCGCCCCTGGAATAATTCGATTTCGCCGGGCGATTCTTCGGTGCCCGCAAACATGGAACCCATCATCACACAGTTGGCTCCGGCGGCCAGCGCCTTGGCAATGTCGCCAGAAAAGCGAATGCCACCATCGGCAATCACCGGAATATCCAGATCTTTCAGGGCTTCTACCGCATTGGCCACGGCACTGATTTGTGGCACACCACAGCCGGTTACAATACGAGTGGTACAGATAGAGCCCGGGCCTATGCCGACCTTGACCGCACTGACGCCTGCTTCAACCAATGCCAGCGCGCCCGCAGCCGTTGCTACGTTGCCGCCTACAATCGCCAAATCGGGAAATGCTTTACGGGTTTCGCGAATGCGCTCGAGTACGCCTTCGGAATGACCGTGTGAAGAGTCGATCAGCAGTACGTCCAGGCCGGCATCGACCAGCGCCTGAATGCGCTCTTCGTTGCCAGGAGCGGCACCTACGGCTGCCCCCACACGCAAACGCCCCTGGTCGTCTTTACAGGCATTTGGCTTGCTTTCGGCTTTCTGGAAATCCTTGGCGCTGATCATGCCGGTCAGCTGACCCTTGCTGCCCACTACCAGTACTTTTTCGATACGGTGCTGTTGCATCAGGGCTTCTACCCGCTCACGGGCGGCGCCGGCTTCTACGGTAACCAGACGAGATTTTTCGGTCATCACCTCGTCAACCCGCTTGTCCATGTCCTGCACAAAGCGCACATCACGGCCGGTAATAATACCCACCAGTTCACCGCTGGAAGACACGACCGGGTAGCCGGCAAAGCCATTGATCAGGGTCTGTTCGCGTACTTCGCCAATGGTCATGTCGGGGCGCACGGTCACCGGATCGGACACGACACCACTTTCGAATTTTTTCACCTTGCGCACCTGGGCGGCCTGGGCTTCTACCGACATATTCTTGTGAATAAAACCGATGCCACCTTCCTGAGCCAGAGCAATGGCCAGATCGGCGTCAGTCACCGTATCCATGGCGGCAGAAACAATAGGAATGTTGAGCGTTATGTCTCGCGTAAGGCGAGTACGGAGGTCTGCAGTATTGGGAAGCACGGTAGAGTGAGCTGGAACCAGCAATACATCATCAAAGGTCAGGGCGTCTTGAATAATCCTAAGCATCGCAATATTCACCATAGTTGGGGGGTAAAAATATTGCAGTAGAATTTTAGGCAAGTCGTCCTTGTCGGTAAAGCGATTTTTGTTATTTTGGCCAATTAAGCGCAAAATAGTGATGAAAACGGCTTACCTTCATATAAAGATACTCATCAGAGGCCATTTTGCAGCAAGATAAGTTAACAGACGTATATACGGTCACTCGCCTGAATCGACATGCCCGCATGCTGCTGGAAGGCGAAATGGGCACGGTAGCGCTCACTGGCGAAATCTCCAACCTGGCCACCCCGGGGTCGGGTCATTGGTATTTTTCTCTCAAGGACAATCAGTCGCAACTGCGCTGTGCCATGTTTCGCGGTAATAATCGCAGCGTGTCCTTTCGGCCGAAAAATGGCGATCAGGTGCTGATCTTCGGCAAAGTCACCCTGTATGAGCCCAGAGGTGATTACCAGCTGGTCGCACAAACCATGGCGCCCGCCGGCGAAGGCTTGCTGAAACAGCAATATGAGGCGCTTAAACAGAGCCTGGGTGCCGAGGGGCTGTTCGATGCCGATCGCAAGCAACCCCTGCCGCCCCACCCTGTCCGCATTGGCATCATCAGTTCGCCTACCGGCGCGGCCCTGCATGACATTTTAAGCGTGTTGGCACGCCGGGCGCCTCATTTGCAGGTCATTATCTACCCCAGCCAGGTGCAGGGCGACATTGCCGCCACTCAACTGATATCGGCTCTGGAGCGGGCCAATCGCCGCAATGAGACAGAGGTACTGATCCTGGCCCGCGGCGGTGGCTCACTGGAAGACTTGTGGTGTTTTAACGACGAACGTTTGATACGTGCCATTGCCGCCTCGCACCTGCCGATAGTCAGTGCCGTGGGCCACGAAGTCGATATTACCCTGAGTGATCTGGTGGCCGACTTGCGCGCCCCCACTCCGTCTGCCGCCGCCGAGTTGATCAGCCAGGACGGCGGTGCCCAGCAGCTGCAGTATCAACAGTGGCAGCAACGGCTGCAGCAGGCACAACGGCGCTATTTATTGCAAAGCAGCAACCGCTTAACCCGCTTGAATGCGCGCCTGCAGCTTCAACATCCACGCCAGCAACTGCAACAACAGGCACAACGACTGGACCAGCTGCAGGTCAGACTGCAACGCGCCTTGCGCCAGCGCCTGGCCGAGTCTCAACAACGGCTGAGCAATGGCAAACTGCGCCTGCAACATCAGCATCCGGCCCAGCGCCTGCAAAGCCGTCAATTGCAGCTGAATGGCCTGCAACTGCGCCTGAGCAGCCTGTTGAAAGCCCGGCTGGATCGCAGCAAACATCAGCTGGCTCTGGCAGGCTCTCGCCTCAATGCCATGAGTCCTCTGGCCACTCTTTCGCGGGGGTACAGCATTACCCTGCACCAAAAACGGGTGCTGACCGATGCCAGTCAATTACAACCGGGCCAGGCTATCACTACCCGGCTGGCCAACGGTGAAGTGGTGAGCCGAGTAGAACAGATTACCGCCAAATGATAAGGCGTCTGTCTCGCACCTGGGGAGATTTATTCTGACCAGGCCTCTTCTAATCCAGATGAGGCTGTTTACACTGGACGTGACTTATACACAAACTGGGAGCAAGGCCAGATTCAAGGCCATACCACGTTATGCTTAGAAAGATTATTTTTTATGTTTTACTCACCACATTTGGGCTGTCTGCCCAGGCTCAAACCGAGCAACCAATAAAAGTAGGCATCACCCAGGTTCCTCCTTTTGTCATGCAAAACGATGACGGCCGATGGGAAGGGATCAGCATCGACCTTTGGGAAGACATTGCAAAAGGCATGAACCGAGAATATGAGTGGGTGCCCCTGTCATTTGGTGCGCTGCTGGATGCCGTTGAAAACGGGGAGGTGGACGTCGCCGTGGGCGCACTGACCATGACCGCCGACCGGGATACGCAGTTTGACTTCAGCCACCCCTTCTATCAAACAGGATTGTCCATCGCCATTCCTCAGGTGGCGGAGCAAAGTCTGCTCGCCAGTTTGAAGGCGTTAATCAGCTGGCAGTTCCTGAGCGTGGTGCTTGCCCTTGCCGCCCTGTTGTTGGGTGCGGGTTTCCTGTTGTGGCTGGTGGAGCGAAAACGTAACCCGGACCAGTTTGGCGGTTCAGCGGCACAAGGCATTGGCGCCAGCTTCTGGTGGGCTGCGGTCACCATGACCACGGTCGGTTATGGCGACAAGGCGCCGGTCTCGTTTGCCGGCCGTGTCATCGGTCTTGTCTGGATGTTTGCCGGCCTGATCATGGTGGCCAGCTTTACCGCCGCCATTACCTCATCCTTGACCGTGAGCAACCTGCGCACCGGTATTCAGGGCGCCAGCGATTTGCCCGGCAAGGTGGTGGCAACCATTAACGAAACCGCCAGCCAGCGTTATCTGGAAGAAGAACGAGTTCGTTATCAAACCTACCCTGATCTCACTACCGCCATGGAATCGGTGATCAAGGGCGAAACGGACGCCATTGTTTACGATCGTGCGCTGATGCAATACCGCAATCTACAGCTGGGCCAACAGCTGACCGTGCTGCCCGGCGTGTTTGCGCAGCAGCTGTATGCGCTGGCCCTGCCGGATGGCAGCCCGCTAAGGGCCGAAATCTCGCAGCATGTGCTTAGAGTGACCGAAGAAGACAGCTGGGCAGACGTGCGGGCCGCCTACCTGGGCAAGGAATAAGCTCCGCGGGAAGCCGTACGCTGACGCCATACGCCGTCAGTTTAAAAGACGATATGCATCTTCAACTTATAGCGTAAGGCGTATCGCGTTGCTGTGTTTTGGGTTATATCGCCCTCTTCACTCTTTGCCCATCACCCTGGACCGTCTTTTCAAAACAAAAAACACCGAGCTGAACAGGCTCGGTGTTTTTTGTGTTTACGTGCCGCTTAAGGCTGAAACCAAGCCGGCGTTGGCAGGTTTAGCTGGTCGGCACCAGTTTGCCTAGCGGCAAGGCCTTGTCTTCATCCATATGCCCCTCTTGCAGTTGGTAATGGTTGATCATCTCTTCCAGTACCTTGCATTCGGCCACCAGCTGCAAACTGGCAGTGGCGGCAGCGGTTGATTGCAACAAGGTTTCTCCTGACGAGTCTCGCACTCGAGTAATGTTGTAACTCACCTCGGCACACACCGCACTTTGTTCATCGGCCGAAGTCGACACCAGGGCATTCAGCTCGTTGATCCGTGCCACCTGCCCGATAATGGACTGTAACGAATCCATCGCGGCCTGAGTGCTGGCCACGCTGTTAACGGCCTGCTCTTCGGCTTTCTCTATGGCGTGCACGGCCTCTTTGGCTTCCCCCTGCAGTAAACGGATCATGCCGGTAATTTCTTGTGCAGATTGTTGCGTGCGCAGTGAAAGCGTACGTACTTCATCCGCCACCACGGCAAAGCCTCGCCCCGACTCTCCGGCCCGCGCAGCCTCTATGGCCGCGTTTAACGCCAGCAGGTTGGTTTGCTCGGCAATGCCTTTGATCATGTCCAACACCTTGTCTACCTGATCACAGCGGCCATCCAGAGTCCGTATTACCTTGTCGATACGGCCGATTTCACCGTTCAAGTCTTCAATGCCGGCCACCGCTACCTGGGCCTGATCACTGGCCGTTAGCGCAAAGGCATGACTTTGTTCGGAGGTTTCCGAAGTTAAGCGGGCATTTTCTCGCACCTCGCGCGCCGAGGCTTCCATCTCATTCACCGCCGTAGCAATCAGCGCGGTTTCCTGATCTTGCGCCTTTACCGAGCTGTCCGTTTGCTCGGCGCCTTGCTGGATTTGATCCGCCGCGTTGTAAATGCGCCCCGTTACCTGCTGTACCTCTCGCAGGCTGCCCTGAAAACTGCTCAACAAGCCATTAATGGCCCCCACAAGCCCACCCAGCTCGTCTTTACCCATGGGCACCAGCCGCGAGGTAAGATCACGGTTTTTGGCCAGCAACTGCAAACGACCACTGATGTCGAGAATGGGGCTTTTCAGATAATAATTCTGGATAATCCACAGTAAAAGGCCGGCAGCCAGCATCACAGCCAGCAGTATCCCGCCCAGGCGCAAGTTATTGTTTCGGATCTGACCAAAGGTATCGGTCAAGTCATAGCTGATACGCACGGCCCCCATCACGGTGCCCTCTGCCACCTGATGACACTGCAAACAGGCCGTGCCCCTGTATTCCTTAAACGCCTTGTAGGGCTTAACCAGGGTCAGGCTGGGAATTTCATCCTGCAGATGCAAATCGAGCACGGTTTCACCCTGCTCAATGGCACGCCTGTCCAGCTCGTCTTCAATGCCCTGATCCGGCGCGCCCGGGCCAAACAAATCGCTTACGGCCGGTGCCCGAATAACCCGCGCCTGTTGAATGCCCAACTCTTCCTGAACCTTGGTCTGCACCAGTTTACGTTTGTGAATCACCCCGTTTTCCATCAGCACATTAAGCTGATCCATATACAGGTTGGCCGTGGTTTCTATTTTTTCTTCAGCCAACTGCAACGCCAGCGAGCGTTGCAGCTTGGTAGATACAATAAAGCACAAAATAAATACCAAGGCGAATATCACCAGTAAGGGTAAAAATATCTTCCAGTTCAGAGAGAGATTGCGCATTATTTTATAATCTCGAATGAAGCCACAGTGAGCCATTCTAAAACAATCGGCACATCATTAAATCACAATGATGATGTTAATTGATCTGGATCAAACAGCGATACCCTGTATTTAAAAGTCAACATTTAGTTAACGAACTATAATTAAATGATGACTTAAGAAGGCGCTGATTTGGCATGGCCTTCGGGAGGTAGCTATGGGTATGTCAACCAAGCTCAAACACTATTTAAATGAACATCATATCGCGTACAGTCGTGTGCAGCACCCCTATGCACAAGGCAGTACGCAAAGCGCCATTGTCAGCCACATTCCACTGGCACAAATGGCCAAGGCCGTTGTGCTGACTTGTGACGATAACCAAGCTGTCATGGCCGTGGTCCCCGCCGCCGACACCGTCGACTTGCAACGCCTTAATTACCTATTGCATAGCCAGCCACAGTTGGCGTCGGAGCTCGATTTGGCTCTGTGGTTCGACGACTGCGATAAAGGCGCCATACCAGCGTTGGGTGAAGCGTACTCGCTAAATACGCTGGTAGACGATGACATTCTGGCCATGGCGGATATCTATATGGAAAGTGGTGATCATCAGCAGTTGATTCACATCACAGGCGATGATTTTCGCCTGCTGGCCAATCACTGGCAACATGGGCATTTCAGTATCAAACCCTCTCCCTGGAGCCGGGTAGAAAGAATGTGATTTAAAACGTGAAGAGTGAAGCGTAAAACATAAAAGGAGCCTGAAGGCTCCTTTTTATTTTTTGCAACTTACCGCTTATGGCTTAACGCTGACAGCTTAGCGGTTACCAACCGGTGACTTCACGTAAGGCACTGCCGATGTCGGCGAGTGAACGGACGGTTTTAACACCCGCATCTTCCAGCGCGGCAAACTTCTCGTCTGCCGTGCCCTTGCCGCCCGAAATAATGGCGCCGGCATGGCCCATTCGTTTACCGACCGGGGCCGTTACACCAGCGATGTAGGATACCACTGGCTTGGTCACATGCTGTTTAATGTAAGCGGCGGCTTCTTCTTCGGCCGTGCCCCCAATTTCACCAATCATCACGATGGCTTCGGTTTCCGGATCCTTTTCGAACAACTCAAGAATGTCGATAAAGTTGGAACCAGGGATAGGGTCGCCGCCAATACCCACACAGCTGGACTGGCCAAAGCCTTCGTCTGTGGTCTGTTTGACCGCTTCATAGGTCAGGGTGCCGGAGCGCGAAATAATGCCCACTCGGCCTTTACGGTGAATACTGCCCGGCATAATGCCGATTTTGCATTCGCCGGGCGTAATCACGCCCGGACAGTTAGGGCCAATCATGCGTACGCCGGTTTGCTCCAGCTTCACTTTTACGTCCAGCATATCCAGAGTGGGAATGCCTTCGGTAATGGTCACAATCAGCTCTATGCCTGCGTCTATCGCTTCCAGAATCGCATCTTTACAAAATGGCGCAGGCACATAAATCACGGTGGCAGTGGCACCGGTCACCTCAACGGCCTCGCGTACCGTGTTGAACACCGGCAGGCCTAAATGCGTAGTACCGCCCTTGCCCGGAGACACGCCGCCCACCATATTGGTGCCATATTCAATGGCTTGTTCGGAATGAAAAGTGCCCTGGCCGCCGGTAAACCCCTGGCAAATAACCTTGGTATTTTTATTAATCAGAATGCTCATGCTGTTATTTCTCCTGTGCGGCGTTAACGACGCGCTCGGCGGCATCGCTCAAGCTGGTGGCGGCAATGATATTCAGGCCAGATTCGGCAAGCTTGGCAGTGCCGGCTTCGGCATTGTTGCCTTCCAAACGCACCACAACAGGGACTTCTACCCCTACTTCTTTTACCGCACCAATAATGCCATCGGCTATCATGTCGCAACGGACTATGCCGCCGAAAATATTCACCAGCACCGCTTTTACGTTTTGATCGGAGAGAATAATCTTGAAGGCTTCCGTTACCCGCTCTTTGGTCGCACCACCGCCCACATCGAGGAAGTTGGCCGGTGAGCCGCCATGCAGATTAACAATGTCCATGGTGCCCATGGCCAGGCCTGCGCCATTCACCATGCACCCTATGTTGCCATCCAGTGCCACGTAGTTAAGCTCCCACTTGGCCGCATGGGCCTCGCGAGCATCGTCCTGGGACGGATCGTGCATGTCGCGCAGCTTGGGCTGGCGATACATGGCATTGGAATCTATGTTGATTTTGCCATCCAGACACAACAAGTCACCGGCTTTGGTAATGATCAGCGGGTTGACTTCCAGCAAGGCAAAATCCAGGTCCAGGAACATTTGTCCCAGGCCGAGATAAATTTGGGTGAACTGCTTGATCTGCTTACCTTCCAGACCCAGCTTGAAAGCCAGTTCACGGCCTTGATAAGCCTGTGGGCCCACCAAGGGATCAATGGCCGCCTTATGGATCAGTTCAGGCGTTTCTTCGGCCACTTTTTCTATTTCAACACCGCCTTCGGTAGAGGCCATAAAGACCACACGGCGTGTCGCTCGATCGACGACTGCACCCAGATAGAGCTCTTTGTCTATGTCGCTGCAGGCTTCAACCAATATTTTAGCCACCGGCTGACCGTTGGCATCCGTCTGATAAGTCACCAGATTTTTGCCCAGCCAGTGTTCGGCAAATTCTCTTATCTCTTCTTTCGTTTTAGCCACTTTAACGCCACCAGCCTTACCTCGGCCACCGGCATGAACCTGACATTTAACGACCCACATACTACCGCCGAGCTTACTGGCGGCTTCCACTGCTTCCTGTGGATTGTCACATGCATAGCCTTCTGATACGGGCAAACCGTAGTCAGCAAACAATTTCTTTGCCTGATATTCATGCAAATTCATGTTGTATTTCCGTTTAGTAGGGTTTCAGAGTAAAAAGAAGGTCGGACCATGGCCCGACCTCATTATTATTATGAGTTACACATCTAACAGCAGTCGCGTTGGGTCTTCAAGCAATTCTTTAATCGACACCAGGAAGCTAACCGACTCTCGTCCGTCAATCATGCGGTGATCGTAAGACAGCGCCAGATACATCATCGGCTGAATAACCACTTCACCATTCACCGCCATGGGCCTGTCTTCAATCTTGTGCATGCCCAAAATCGCACTTTGCGGCGGGTTGATGATAGGGGTCGACATCAGAGAGCCAAACACACCGCCGTTGGTCACGGTGAAGTTACCGCCGGTCATGTCGTCTACGGTCAACTTGCCGTCACGGCCTTTAACAGCCAGCTCTTTAATGGTTTTTTCGATGTCGGCCAGGCTCAGGCGATCACAGTCGCGCAGTACCGGAGTGACCAGTCCACGCGGCGTGGATACCGCTATGCTCACATCAAAATAGTTGTGATACACGATATCATCACCGTCCAGCGACGCATTGACTTCGGGGAAACGCTTGAGTGATTCCACCACGGCCTTCACGTAGAAAGACATAAAGCCCAAACGCACACCATGGCGCTTTTCAAACACCTCCTGGTACTGCTTGCGCAGCGACATAATCGGACCCATGTTGACCTCGTTGAAGGTGGTCAGCATGGCGGTGGTGTTTTTGGCTTCCAGCAAACGCTCGGCCACGCGCTTGCGCAAACGCGTCATGGGCACGCGTTTTTCGGTGCGCTCTTCCGGCGAGGCAACAATAGGATCAACCTTGGCGGCAGGCGCATTGGCTTTTTTACCGCCGTCCTTGATGAAAGCTTCCACGTCTTCCTTGGTAATACGGCCACCCTTGCCGGAACCCGATACCTTGGCCACATCAATGTTGTGCTCGGCCACCAGGCGACGTACCGCCGGGCTTAGACTGTCGTCGTCGGCCTTGGCATCGGCCTTGCTGTCTTGTTTGGCTTCTTCTTTACTTTCTTCTTTGGCTTCACCGTTGGCAGAAGAGGTTTTTTCCCTGGTCGCTTCACCGGCCACGGCGCCTTTCTTGATTTTGCCAATCAGCTGCTGACCCAGTACGGTCGCGCCGGCATCTTCAAGAATGGACTCCAGAATACCTGCTTCAGGCGCCGGGACTTCCAGCACCACCTTGTCGGTTTCAATGTCGACGATCACTTCGTCGCGTTCAACCTGGTCCCCTGGCTGTTTGTGCCAGGTGGCGATAGTGGCATCGGCGACGGACTCTGGTAAGTCTGGAACCTTGATTTCGATGGTCATCAATATGTCCTTAGTGCGTTAGGCTTGGGTCGGCGTCAGTGCGTCTTCGACCAGCGCTTTTTGTTGTTGTAAATGAACAGAGGTATAACCCACCGCCGGTGATGCCGAAGCCTCACGTCCGGTATAACGCAAACTTGCCCCCTCAGGGATAGCCGCGCGGAAATGATGCTGGCTACAGTACCAGGCGCCCTGGTTTTGCGGCTCTTCCTGACACCAGGCAAAATCGGTTACATGCTGGTAGTCTTCAAGAATCGCGGCCACCTCTTCCTGAGGGAAGGGATACAGCTGCTCAATTCGAATAATGGCCACATCCGTTTGTTCATTCTTGCGTCGTGCGTCCAGCAAATCGTAATACACCTTGCCAGAGCACAGCACCACACGCTTCACACCTTTGGGATCCAGATCATCTATTTCGCCAATTGCGTTCAGGAAAGTGCCGCTGGCCAGGGTTTCCATATCGGAAACGGCCAGTGGATGGCGCAATAACGATTTGGGTGACATCACCACCAAAGGCCGGCGCATGGGGCGCAACACCTGACGACGGATCATGTGGAAGACCTGAGCCGGCGTGGTGGGAGCCACTACCTGCATGTTGTGCTCGGCACACAACTGCAAATAACGCTCCAAACGGGCACTGGAATGCTCCGGGCCCTGACCTTCGTAACCGTGCGGCAATAACAGGGTCAAGCCACACATGCGGCCCCACTTCTGTTCACCCGAGCTCAAGAACTGATCGATCACCACCTGGGCACCGTTGGCAAAGTCACCAAACTGGGCTTCCCATACGGTCAGACCATCGGGTTCGGCGGTGGCATAACCATATTCGAAGGCCATGACCGCTTCTTCACTCAGCACAGAGTCATACACCTGAAACTGGCCTTGTTTGTCGGACAAGTGACACAAAGGCGTATAGGTACTGGCATCGTTCTGATTGTGCAGCACCGCATGACGGTGGAAGAAAGTGCCCCGGCCCGAATCCTGGCCGGTCAGACGCACTTCATAGCCGTTATCGCACAAGGTGGCATAAGCCAGTACTTCGGCAAAGCCCCAATCCGCCAGTTTTTCACCTTTGGCCATCAACTTGCGGTCGTCATAAATCTTGCCAACCTGACGCTGCAGCGTATGGCTCTCCGGATAGGACGTTACGCGCTCGGCCAGCTCTTTCAGCTTGTCGAGATCGTAGCTGTCGTCATAGGGCATGTCCCATTCGTGGCCCAGATAAGGAGACCAGTCCACGGTGACTTTTTCCATGGAGCGCCACTCTTTCACCACACACTCGCCACCGTCCAGTGCATCACGGTATTCGTTGATCATCACTGTGGTGTCTTCCGCGGAAATAGTGCCATTGGCAATCAGCTTGTCGGCATAGATTTTACGCGGCGTAGGGTGTTTCTTGATCTTCTTGTACATCAGCGGCTGGGTTGCACTCGGCTCATCGGCCTCGTTATGGCCATGACGACGGTAACAAACCAGGTCGATCACCACGTCGCGACCAAACTCGTTACGATAGTCCAGCGCCAGCTGCGTCACCTGCACCACGGCTTCTGGATCGTCGGCATTGACGTGGAAAATCGGCGCCTGCACCATTTTGGCGATATCGGTACAGTACTCGGTAGAGCGGGTATCGCGGGGGTTGGAAGTCGTAAAGCCCACCTGGTTGTTGATGACGATACGTACTGTGCCACCCACCCCGTAACCCCGGGTCAGCGACATGTTAAAGGTTTCTGCCACAACACCCTGCCCGGCAAAGGCAGAGTCACCGTGAATGGTGATCGGCAAGACCTGACGACCGTCCGGGTTGTCCAGTCGATCCATACGCGCACGCACCGAGCCAATCACCACCGGGTTGACAATTTCAAGGTGGGAGGGGTTGAACGCCAGCGCCAGATGCACGCTGCCACCCGGAGTTTCAAAATCGGAGCTGAAACCCATGTGATATTTAACGTCACCTGAGCTCTGGGTCTCGTACTTGCCGGCAAAGGCATCAAACAAGTCTTGAGGACGCTTGCCCAGTACGTTCACCAGCATGTTCAAACGGCCACGGTGAGCCATGCCAATTACGACTTCCTGGCCACCGTTTTCACCAAAGCGGCGGATCAGCTCTTTGGTCATGGGCACCAGGGCATCGCCGCCTTCCAGCGAGAAGCGCTTGGCACCGGGGAACTTGGCGCCTAAGTATTTTTCCAGACCTTCGGCGGCATTCAGGCTGCTTAAAAAGCGCAGCTTGTCTTCTTTGCTGAATTTGGGTTCGCCGACCACGGGCTCAAGCTGGCTTTGGATCCAGCGTTTTTCGCGGGTGCTGGTAATGTGCATGTATTCTGCACCTACCGAGCCGCAATAGGTCTTTTGCAAAGCCGTCACCAGGTCTTTCAACTTCATGGTTTCCTGGCCAATGGCATAAGAACCCACGTTGAAGGTGGCGTCCAGATCGGAGCCGGTCAGGTTGTGAAAGGCAGGATCCAGCTCGGCCACCACTTTGCGATTCCACAGATTGAGCGGATCCAGGTTTGCATTCTGATGGCCACGAAAACGATAGGCGTTAATCAGCTGCAGAACTTTAACCTGCTTGGCATCGGTATGGGGGTCACTGACCGGAGTGGCGTAGCGAGAAGTGTCTTTGGCAAGACGGCGGAAATAATCTCTTACTTGCGAATGAGGCTGATCTTGAATGTTCTCTTCTTGCGCCGGCAGCTCGTTGAACACGGTTTGCCATTGCTCGGGAACCGACTCAGGATCGGCAAGGTAAGCCTCGTAAAGGTCTTCTACATAGGTCGCATTGGCACCGGCCAGGTAAGAAGATTCCAGCCAGGCTTGCATAACGCCATTGTGCATCTTTATCCCTTTATAACGTCTCGACAGGGCTACTGTCGTTTGGTCGTCGAGTTAACGCCGCCCTTGCGGGCGGCGGATTATCCAGCAAGCGGTTACACTGCCCGCTTTAATAACATGGACTTGATACTACCAATCGCTTTGGTGGGATTAAGCCCTTTAGGGCAAACATCCACGCAGTTCATGATGCCATGGCAACGGAACACGCTAAAGGCGTCATCCATATTCGACAAGCGCTCGTCCGCTCCCGTATCGCGGCTGTCGGCCAGCCAGCGATAGGCGGCCAGCAAACCGGCAGGGCCGATAAACTTGTCTGGGTTCCACCAGAAAGACGGGCAGGCCGTTGAGCAACAGGCGCACAAGATGCACTCGTACAACCCGTCCAGCTTGGCCCGCTCTTCCGGTGACTGCAGATGCTCCCGCGCCGGCGGTAGTTTTTCATCGGCAATCAGGAACGGCTTGACCTTTTCCCACTGGGTGTAGAACTGGCTCATATCGATGACCAGATCGCGCACCACAGGCAGGCCGGGCAAGGGCCGGATCACCACTTTATTGCCACGCTTGAGCAGATCGGATAATGGCGTAATACAGGCCAGTCCGTTCTTGCCGTTCATGTTCATGCCATCGGAGCCACAGACCCCTTCGCGGCACGAGCGACGAAACGACAGGCTTGGATCCTGCTCTTTCAATACCAGCAGCGCATCCAGCACCATCATGTCGGAGCCTTCGGCAACCTCCAGCCGATAGTCTTTCATGTGCGGCTTGGCATCGGTTTCCGGGTTGTAACGATAAACTGAAATAGTAACTTGCATCTTTATCCCCTCCCCTTAGTAAGTCCGCGCTTTTGGCTCGAATGCGTCACGAAGATTCGGTGACAGATTCACGGGCCGGGTGCTCATGGACTCGGTATCAGGGCTGTACAAGGAATGACATAACCAGTTCGCATCATCACGATCCGGATAATCGAATCGGGAGTGCGCGCCCCGGCTTTCGGTCCGGAAGTTGGCTGCAACGGCGGTGGCATAAGCAGTTTCCATCAGGTTATCCAACTCCAGACACTCGATGCGCTGGGTGTTGAAGTCACGGCTGGTGTCGTCCAGACGAGCATTCTGGAGACGCTCGCGGATCTTTTTCAGCTCGGCCAGACCAGTCGCCATGGCGTCCCCTTCACGGAATACCGAGAAGTTATGCTGCATGCACTGTTGCAGGTCTTTCTTGATTTGTACCGGATCTTCGCCGTCGCGGTTGTTTTCCCAACGGTTGTAACGGGCCATGGCGGCATCGATGTTGGCATCGGTGGCGTCTTTAACGTCACTCAGCTCATGCAGCGCCTCCACCAGATGGCGACCCACTGCCCGCCCAAACACCACCAGATCCAGCAGCGAATTGCCGCCCAGACGGTTGGCACCGTGTACCGATACGCAGGCAATTTCGCCTACTGCAAACAGACCTTTCACCGGTACGTCCTTGCCATCGGCATCCTTACCCAGCGCCTGACCGTTCACGTTGGTCGGCACGCCACCCATCATGTAGTGACAGGTAGGAATCACCGGGATCGGCTCTTTCACCGGATCCACGTGAGCAAAGGTACGAGACAGCTCGCAGATACCGGGCAGACGAGATTCAAGTACGTCTTTACCCAGGTGATCCAGCTTCAACTTAAGGTGCGGTCCCCAGGGACCATCGCAGCCGCGGCCTTCGCGGATTTCAATCATCATGGAACGAGCGACGACGTCTCGGCTGGCCAGGTCTTTGGCGTTGGGCGCATAGCGCTCCATGAACCGCTCGCCATCTTTATTCAGCAGATAACCGCCTTCACCACGGCAACCTTCGGTCACCAGCGTACCGGCGCCGGCAATGCCGGTGGGGTGAAACTGCCACATTTCCATGTCCTGTACCGGTACACCGGCACGCAGTGCCATGCCCACGCCGTCACCGGTGTTAATGTGCGCATTGGTGGTGGACTGAAAAATACGACCCGCACCGCCGGTGGCCAGAATGGTTGCCTTGGCCTTGAAATACACCAGCTCGCCGGTTTCGATGTCGATGGCCGTACAGCCCACCACATCACCGTCTTCATTTTTTACCAGATCCAGGGCATACCATTCAGAGAATACCGTGGTCTTGTGCTTGACGTTTTGCTGATACAGGGTGTGCAACAGGGCATGACCGGTACGGTCCGAGGCCGCGGCGGTACGTGCGGCCTGCTCGCCACCAAAATTCATGGACTGGCCGCCGAAGGGACGCTGATAAATTTTACCGTTGTCGAGTCGGGAGAAAGGCAAGCCCATTTTTTCCAGCTCGAGCACGGCTTCAGGGCCGCTTTGACACATGAATTCGATGGCATCCTGGTCACCAATATAATCGGAGCCCTTGACGGTATCGTACATGTGCCATTCCCAGTTATCTTCATGGGTATTACCCAGGGCCACCGTAATGCCGCCCTGGGCAGACACTGTATGAGAACGGGTTGGGAAAACTTTGGACAAGAGCGCGCAGCTTTTGCCCGACTCGGCTATTTGTAGTGCAGCACGCATGCCTGCACCGCCGGCGCCGATTACTACGGCGTCAAATTCGCGAATGGTAATAGTCACCTTATACACCCCACAGTACGACGATACCGGTCAGTACATAAACCAGCAGTAACACCACTACCCCAAACTGTGCAGCCCCACGCAGCATCGCACACTTCACATAATCGGATAGTACCTGCCAGGCGCCAATCCAGGCGTGAATCAACACACTCAGCAGCGCCAGTAGCGTAAACACCTTGGTAAAGGTTTGAGAGAAAAAGCCTGCCCATACGTCATAGGTAATGTCATTAAAGGCAATAAACCCTACCAGATACAGGGTATATAAGGTCATGATGACCGCGGTGACGCGCACCAGCATAAAGTCGTGCACACCACTGCGGCCGAAGCTTGCAGAATTAGTTACCATACCATTATCCCCGCTAGCAGTGACAATATCGCAGTTATCCCAAGCGCCACCTTGGCACTCAGTGCTCCTGATTCCAGCTCTTCACAATAACCCATGTCCATAATTAGATGACGGATGCCACCCACAATGTGATAGGCTAGCGCAGTCAATATCCCCCAAAGAATAAACCAGACGAAAAATCCGTCGAGTATATCCACTACCGCCAAGAAACCGTTTTCCGAAGAAAGCGAATAGCTTAACAGCCATAGCAGGATAGCGAGTGCGAACAGTGTGATAACGCCGGAAACCCGGTGCAGGATAGATGCGATTGCAGCGACAGGTTGGCGAATAGTCCGTAGATCGAGGTTTACAGGTCTCTGTTTTTTAGTCACGGTCTTGCCCACTTGGCTCATTTGAGCACGTTAGTTATTGTTTTATATAGACATAGCCCAGATATACGATATGGAAGTGTAAAAGCAACGATTGGCTGATATTGGATTGCACCAAGGCGTTCACAACCTCGCCTCATTGTTTGCAACATTTCCACAACTGCTCCATATACCTTCGCAGCCAGTATAAGAAGGGGAAAATACAATTACAACGAAGTGCTTGAGCCAATTGCTAAATCTGTAAAGCCGATCGCACAACGGGGTCTGTTGTTGCTTCCTGCAACGAGGTAAATTGACATTACCCCCCAGTTCTGTTTTCAATATGCCCGCACCACAGGAAGCATTAGTAGTTAAACATTCATTTAAACTATGTAAAAATACTTACCTGCGGACCTATTATAAAAAAGCGAAGGAGACGTGCTATGGCTGACCAAAAGGCCACTCTGCATTTGCCAGGCAAGGAACCCATTGAGCTTCCAATCGCCTCGGGCACTGCTGGTTATGATGTAATCGATATCAGCTCCCTGGGCTCTACTGGGTACTTTACCTATGACCCTGGCTTTATGGCCACGGCGTCCTGCCAGTCCGACATTACCTATATCGATGGCGATGAAGGTATCTTGCTGTATCGCGGCTACCCCATCGACCAGCTGGCACAACAAGCCAACTACCTTGAAGTCTGTTACCTGCTGCTTTACGGAGAAGCGCCTACCGCCAAGCAGTTTGAGGAATTTCAACGCTGCATCATGCGCCACACCATGGTGCACGAGCAGTTGTCGTCCTTCTTCAAGGGCTATCGCCGTGATGCGCACCCCATGGCCATTGTCTGTGGTGTTATTGCCGGCTTGTCCGCCTTTTATCATGATCCCATGGATATTAATGATCAAAGGCACCGGGAAATTGCCGCTCACCGAATGATTGCCAAGCTGCCTACCATATCGGCCATGGCCTATAAATATTCGGTTGGCCAGCCCTTTGTGTATCCACGCAACGACTTGAGCTACGCTGCCAACTTCCTGCAAATGATGTTTGCCGTGCCATGCGAAGACTACAAGGTCAACCCGATTGTTGAGCGTGCCATGGACCGTATCTTTACCTTACATGCGGATCATGAGCAAAACGCGTCGACCTCTACAGTACGTCTGGCTGGCTCCAGTGGTGCCAACCCATTCGCCTGTATTGCTGCCGGCATTGCATCGCTGTGGGGCCCTGCTCACGGCGGCGCAAACGAAGCTTGCCTGACCATGCTCGAAGAAATTGGCTCGGTTGATCGTATCCCCGAGTTTATCGAGCGCGCCAAAGACAAGGATGACCCCTTCCGCTTGATGGGCTTTGGTCACCGGGTATACAAAAACTTCGATCCGCGAGCCACCGTGATGCGTGATACCTGTCACGAAGTACTGGACGATCTCAAGATTGAAGATCCGCTGCTGGACGTGGCCATGGAACTGGAGCGCATTGCGTTGTCCGACCCCTACTTCGTCGATCGCAAGCTGTATCCGAACGTCGATTTCTACTCGGGCATCGTACTGAAAGCCGTGGGCATTCCGACCAGCATGTTCACTGTGATCTTCGCGCTGTCTCGTACCGTGGGCTGGATGTCGCACTGGAACGAGATGATGTCTGATCCCAAGCAGAAAATCGGCCGTCCACGTCAGCTGTACACCGGTGCCGCCGAGCGTGACTTCAAATCTCAGGTAGAGAAATAACCGCCGTTAAGCTTCATCGCTGAACAGCAAAAAGGCCGACATGCAAATGTCGGCCTTTTTTTGTCAGTGAAGAATAGTGAAGCGTGCAGCGTGCAGCGTGCAGAGAAAGTACAGCGCGGCCGATATTTTCATACAGCACCAACAAAAAAACACCGAACCTGTCAGGCTCGGTGTTTTATTGTAGCAGCCTGCTTTAGCTGGCGGTTAACGCGTAACGGCATTTAACAGCGATCCTGCTACGCAAGATTTCGCAGCTAAAGCAGCGGCTACAGGCTGGGCGCTACTTTACTCAGCTGAAAACGCTTTCATCAGTTCGTCGGCCTTGTCGACCATCTTGCTGGATCCCACAAAGTACGGCGTGCGCTGGTGCAGTTCGGTTGGCTTGATTTCCATGATACGACGGAAGCCATCGGTCGCCTTGCCACCGGCCTGCTCGGCCAGGAACGCCAGCGGGTTGCACTCATACAGCAACCGCAGTTTGCCATTGGGCGAGCTGGTGCCGGACGGGTAAATATAAATACCGCCTTTAAGCATATTACGGTGAAAATCAGACACCAGAGAGCCAATGTAGCGTGAAGTATAAGGACGATGGGTGGCGTCGTCTTTTTCCTGACAAAACTTGAGATACTTCTTCACGCCTTCGGGAAACTTGATGTAGTTACCCTCGTTGATCGAGTAAATCTTGCCTTGCTCGGGAATGCGGATGTTTTCGTGAGACAGGCAGAATGATCCCAGGGTCGGATCGTAGGTAAAGCCATGTACGCCATTACCCGTAGTGTATACCAGCATGGTAGAGGAACCATAGACAACATAACCTGCGGCTACCTGGTTCACACCGGGCTGCAGAAAATCATCCATGGTCACAGGTGAGCCTGGCTCACTGACGCGACGGTAAATCGAAAAGATGGTGCCCACGGATACGTTGACATCGATATTGGAGGAGCCGTCGAGCGGGTCCATCAAGACCACGTATTTGGCATGGCACTGGCGATCGTCATCAAAGCCCACAAAGTGGTCTTCTTCTTCAGAGGCGATGCCACACACTTCACCACGGGCTTCCAACGCCGCTTTGAATACGTCATTGGCAAACACATCCAGCTTCTGCTGTGTTTCACCCTGCACATTTTCACTGCCTGCGCTGCCACCGATAATATCGGTCACCAGGCCGGCACGGTTGATTTCCCGATTAACCACCTTGGCAGCACGACGAATAGAAGACAACAGCGATGACAGCTCGCCGCTGGCACTGGGGTATTCAGCTTGGTTCTTGATGATGTATTCACCCAGGGTAATCATAATCTTCCTCAATTGTTTTCTTGAGACGTAAACCGCCATAATTGCAGGGCCAATACACCCCGTTCATTTCTATTACTAAGCTGTTGATAACATTATATTACTTGAATTCTTGCCGCATCCTGTGGCTATCTGGGTGCCAGCTGCTGGCGCACCGCTTCCAGGTCGGCCGGGGTGTCCACACCCGGCAGCGGTACTTCACAGGCATCGGCCAGGGCAATCGATTCGCCGTGCCACAGCACTCTTAGCTGTTCCAGTTTTTCCAACTGCTCCAGCGGGCTGACCGGCAGTGCCAGATAATGGCGAATAAACCCTGCACGATAGGCATAAATGCCGATATGGCGCCGACAGTGGCTTAAATCCGGTGCAGCGGCCGCCGTGCCGTCCCGGTCGAAGGGCACAGCAGAACGGCTGAAATAAAGGGCCTGACCATGAGCATTACCGACCACCTTGACCACGTTGGGGTCCTGTAGCTGCTCGACATGCTCGAGGGGCGTGGCCAGGGTGGCCATGGGAGCTGTACTGTTGGCCAGCAAGGAAGCCACCTGATCCACCAGCGCCGGGGGCAGCAAGGGTTCGTCCCCCTGCACATTCACCACTATGTCGTCGGCTGCCAGCTCAAGGGACTCCACCACTTCGGCCAATCGCTCGGTGCCCGACTCGTGGTGGGACCCGGTCATGCACACCTCAACATTGCTAGAGGCCAGCGCATCACGAATACGGGTATCGTCGGTGGCCACCACCACCCGCAGCGCGGTACTTTTTTGTGCCTGCTCGGCCACCCACAAAATCATGGGTTTGCCGTGAATATCGGCCAACGGCTTGCCAGGCAGGCGGGTTGAACTGAAGCGGGCGGGAATAACAACCACGAAACTCATGCGGGTAGCTCGTCCAGGCTCAGCTTGCGGGCCCGGTTTTCCAGCAATACCGGAATATTTTCGGTAATCGGGTAGGCCAGTCTGTCGAAGCGGCACACCAATTCGTTATGAGCACGGTCCAGCTGCAGTTTTCCCTTGCAGACCGGACAGGCAATAATTTCCACCAGTTTAGCGTCAATCGCCATCGTGTAGCTCCTTGAGTCGAGTTATAAGCAAATGTTCAAACGCGTGCGGCAATTGCGCATCTACCGGCAAATACCAGGTGTCGGGGTGGCCACCAGGCCACTTGACGGCATCTTTTTCGGTGATCAGCAACGGGGCCGCGTGTAAATGGGCCAGCTGTTCGGGCATCACCGCCTTGTGATCCGCCAGTGCCAGACGCTGCTCCACCTTGAATCCTAATTGTTCCAGAGTGGCAAAAAATCGCGGCGGATGACCGATACCGGCCAGCGCATGCACCCGGGCACCGACGCCTGGCGTGCAACGGCTGGTACTGCACTCAGGCGTATCGGATACCGGCTGCAATATGCCCGGTTGCAGACGCATTATAAACTCACCCTGATGGGCGGGACCGCCATTATTAATAATGGCATCCACCTTGTTCAGCCGCCATTGGCCTTCGCGCAGTGGGCCCATGGGCAGCAGACAGCCGTTACCAAAACGCCGCTTGCCATCCACCACCACCAGCTCGATATCTCGCGCCAGCGCGTAATGCTGCAAACCATCATCACTGATAATAATGTCAACAGCACTCAAACTGGTCAGCAGGGCCGCCGCCTCTGCCCGTTTTGGCCCCACCACCACCGGGCAACCGGTGCGCCGGTAAATCAGTACCGGCTCGTCTCCGGCCTGCTCGGGGCGGGTATC
Source organism: Oceanisphaera marina (assembly GCF_014643915.1). GTDB lineage: Bacteria > Pseudomonadota > Gammaproteobacteria > Enterobacterales > Aeromonadaceae > Oceanimonas > Oceanimonas marina. The sequence goes on along the minus strand of NZ_BMKE01000010.1, from coordinate 73,229 downwards.
GGCAGTTAATAACAGCGGATACTGCTCGCTGTTGCCGCCATAACCACGGCTGATCACCCCGGGGGTGTAGCCCTGTTCGCGTAGCCATTGCACCAGCCAGACCACCAGCGGCGTCTTGCCATTGCCGCCCACGGTCAGGTTACCCACCACAATGACCGGCACCGGAGCCTGATACTTGGCTTTAAGCCCAAAGCGAAACAGCGCGCGCCGCAGGCCGCTGACCAGGGCAAACACCGCACTTAACGGTGCCAGCAACCACAGCCATACAGCACCTTTATACCAGGCTTGCATCAGCTCTCGCCATATTGAATGCTTCTCAGCTGGGCGTACACGCCCTGCTGCTCAAGCAACTCCTGGTGCGAACCCCGCTCGACCACCTGGCCCTCGTCAATGACCAAAATTTCATCGGCGCTTTCTATGGTCGACAGCCGATGGGCAATCACCAGCGCGGTTCTGTTCTTGCGCAGTGCATCCAGCGCCGCCTGAATATGGCGCTCCGATTCGGTATCCAGCGCCGAAGTCGCCTCATCCAGAATGAGCAATGGTGCATCGCGCAACAAGGCTCTGGCAATGGCAATCCGCTGACGCTGGCCGCCCGACAGACTGGCACCATTTTCGCCAATCACGGTATCGTAGCCCTGTTCCAGCTTGTTGATAAACTCGTCGGCATAGGCCACCTTGGCCGCGGCGATCACCTGTTCGCGGCTGTATTCGCCTTCGGCGGCGTAGGCAATATTATTGGCAATGGAGTCATTAAACAGGTGTACCTGTTGCGATACCAGGGCAAACTGCCGGCGCAGATCACTCAAACGATATTCTCGAAGATCGACGCCATCAAGACGAATTTCGCCCTCATCAATGTCATAAAATCGAGTCAGTAAACTGGCAATGGTACTCTTGCCAGAGCCCGAGCGCCCGACCAAAGCAATGGTCTTGCCCGGTGACAGGGTAAAACTCACATTTTTTAATGCCGCCGTTTCCTTGGTGGGATAGGTGAAACTCACCCGATCAAACTCCAGATTGCCCTTGGCCCGTGTTAATGCTCGTGTGCCATGATCGCGCTCGCCATCGCTGTCCAGCAAGGCAAACAGGCTCTGGCTGGCGGCAATACCGCGTTGATAAGAGGCGTTTACCTGAGTCAGGCTCTTTAACGGGCGCATCAGCATCATCATGGAAGTGACAATTACGGTAAAAGTACCCGGCGTCAGCTGATCCTGAATATTGTCGAAGGTAGATACATACAGCAGAATGGCCAGCGCACTGGAGGCAATCACCTGCACCAGCGGCGTACCAATGGAGTCTGCAGCCACCATTTTCATGTTCTGCTGGCGCACCGCATTGCTCACCCGATGAAAACGTCCCGACTCTACCTTTTGGCCATTGAACATCAGCACTTCTTTATGGCCTTTAAGCATTTGCTCGGTATTGCTGGTGATATTGCCCATGGCATCCTGCATGCCCCGGCTCAAACGGCGAAAGCGGCGACTGATAATGGCGATCATCACCCCGACAACCGGACCCACCACAAAGAAAATCAGCGACAGCTGCCAGGAGTGATAAAACATCAGACCGAGCAAACCGATCACGGTGGCACCTTCTCGCACCAGGGTCACCAGGGTCGAACTGGCCGCAGAAGAGACTTGCGAGGCATCGTAGGTGACTTTCGACAATAAATTGCCGCTGTTATGACGATCAAAAAAGGCCACCGGCATGGTCATCAGCTTGCCGAACACTTCTTGTTGCAGCGCCATGACCACATGGTTGCCCACCCAGGCCATGCAAAAGCCGGATAAAAAGGTACAGACACCACGCAAGAAAACGATGCCCATCACAAACACCGGCATCCATTTTAACACCGCCGGATCCTGCCCGGTGAGGCCGTCATCGATCAGCGGCTTGATGGAATAAACGAAGGCAGTATCTACGGCCGCATAACCCGCCATACCGATAATCGCCGCCAGCAAACCGAGCTTGCGCTCCTTCACATAACCCAGTAACCGCTTGAGCACCGGCCAGGATGAAGTATGTGCATCTTGGGACATAAAGTCTCTACCTTGAAAAACGAGGCGCTATTCTAACGGCTTAGGGCCGTTCAACCAAGTATTGAGCTTGTGATACCAGGCACCGGGTCGTTTTCTCTGCACCAAACGCCAGCGAGAGCCATCAGCCACCAGGTGCACCATGCCCTGATCTCCGGTAATGATTTGCCCCACACCTTGCTGTTTAAAGCGTGCCATTACCTCGGATGACGGAAAGCCCCAGCGATTGCCAAAACCGGCGGTATGTACCACCCAGTCTGGATTAACCGTATCAATAAAGGCGGCAGTAGATGAGCTGTTGCTGCCATGATGAGGACTCAGCAGCAGCTTGGCCGCCAGTGGCTGACCGGTGGCCAGCAGTGCCTGTTCGGCTCTGGCTTCAATGTCGCCGGTTAATAATACCGACAGCCGGCCGTCGCTGATGTGCAGCACACAAGAGTCATTATTGCTGTGGCCGCTGATATTAACCGGCCACAGCACGGTGAGCGTCAGCTCGCCCCAGTGGCTTTGCTGCCCGGCGCGGCAATGCTGTCCATCTGACCAGGCGCCCCAGCGGTGGGCAATAGGCAAGGTGTGGGCCAGATAATCGCGATTGCCGCTGTGATCCTGATCGTCATGGCTGACCACCAGATACTCGAGCTTGTCGATGCCCAGGTTGCGCAACAGCGGCAAAATCACCCCATCGGCCATATTGAAGCCCGAGTTAAAGCGATTGCCGGTATCATACAGCAGCGCCTGCTTGTCCTGGGTCACCAGCACCGACAGCCCCTGCCCCACATCCAGCACTCGTACCTGCCAGCCGGACGGCGATAATAACAGCCAACACAAGATATACCCGGGCAACACCAGCAATCCCCGGGCCCTTGGCAACAACGCCAGCGGCAGTAACAAGATTACCAACCCCACCCCCTGGGCATGAGCCGATAGCCAGATCCAGGGCGATACACTGTCGTTCAGCCAGTGCAAACCGGCAATCAGGGGTTCAAACAGCGCGTTCAACAGGCTGAATACCCAGACAGACAACTCAGGTGCGGGCAGCAAGAGCAGCGATGCCAACAGCAACAGCGGGATCAGTAACAACGAAAACAGCGGGATCAACACCAGATTCACAGGCAAGGATAACCAGCTGACGCCTCCGAACAGCAGCATGACTAACGGTAGCAACAACACCGTCAGTCCCACCTGCAAGCGCCATAATCGACGCCCGCCCAGCCAGCCGGTCGTCACCAGGAGCGCCGCCACCGCCAGTATCGACAGCCAGAAACCGTAATCCAGCGCCAGCCAGGGATTTGCAGCCAGCAACAGCATCATGGTCATCAGCACAATACGCCGCCCGCTCCAGAATCGCCCCCAGCAGTACAGCCCCAACCAGAGTAACAGCATCAGCAAGGCGCGCTGGGTAGGCACCGAAAACCCTGCCAGCCAGGCATACCCCAGCGCCAGACTGGCAGCCAATGCAGTGGCAATCCAGCGGTTGCCACTCAGGCGCCCTGCCAACAATCCCAATCCGGCCACCAAACCAATATGCAGCCCGGAGATGGCAAACAAGTGACTAATCCCCAGCCCACGCAGCATGGCCCAGTCTCGAGATTCCAGCCCCGAGCGATCGCCTATGCTCAGGGCCAGTAGCCAGGGCTGAGCGGGAAGATCATCCGTCACCGCCTTGATGTGGCGAACCAGGCGGGTACGTTTAATGCCAGAATGAGCCTGTTGGGTAAGTGTTCCCGTGACGCTGCCGCGCGCGCTAATCCCCTGCCCCAGCAACCAGCGAGCACTGTCAAAGGTCCCGGGATTATGCAAGCCATGGGGCAGGCGCAGCCGGGTGATGGTTTGAAAATATTCGCCCACCCGGGGCGGTGTTTGTTCGCCGTACCAGGACAACAAAACCCGAGGCTGAGGGGAAAGTGCTTGACCATTCAGGGTTTTCAGCCTGACAATCAGCCTGCTTGCGGACTGGCCTTTGGGTTGAATCGTCTCTACGGTGCCGGCAACAAGTTGAGTACGTTCAAATAAAGTCGGGGTTTGCAGCCAATTCAGCTGCCAGTGACTGTAACATAGCGCCCACACGACACCGAGTAACAAGCACGCCGTGGCCGGCCTTCGTTGCCAGCTTAAACCGGCTACACATGCCAAGGGTATCCACCAATCCCAACCGGGGAGCCAGGGCCAGATCATGATGCTTGAAATGCCGAAGCAAAAAGAAAAAAGCGACTTATCCATCCGATAAGTATTGCGGACTTAGAGCAAATGCCAAAAAAGACGTTAAAACGCCTGATGCCAGACCCCGGCACCATCAAGAACAATAAATATCTTGGGTTGCTGGGCAGTCGGTTACACGACAATAATTTATGGTACCTCAACCGACACTCGGCTGCCGGGGCCTTTGCCGTGGGGCTGTTTTGCACCTGGATGCCCATTCCTTTTCAAATGGTGCTGGCCGCCCTGCTGGCCATGACCTTTCGCGTGAACTTGCCGCTGTCTGCCGTGTTGGTGTGGCTGAGCAATCCGCTGACCATGCCGCCCATGTTTTACTTTGCCTATCGGCTCGGCTCCTTCTTGCTGGACCGCCCCCACCACTACAAGCACTTTGAACTCAGTTTGTCCGGGCTGAGCAGCGCCATGAGCTCGGCGGCGCCGCCTTTCTTGTTGGGGTGTCTGGTGATGGCCATCGTGTGCTCAGCCACGGGCTTTATGGTGATCCACGGACTCTGGCGCTGGACGGTATCGCGGCGTTGGAAACGGCGACGGCGCATTCCGTAATGATACGACAATGGCTACGATCAAAAATGCCCAGCCAGGCTACCATGCGTGAGCACAGGCTGCTGCGCATGTTTGGCGAACGCTTGCTCGACCCGGACTACTGGAGCTATAACCGCCGCTCGGTGGCCATTGCCATGGCCGCCGGTGTATTTGCCGCCTGGCTACCCCTGCCCCTGCACTCTCTTGTTGCCATTGGTCTGGCCATTTTACTGCGCGGCTATCTGCCCCTGGCCATCGCCATGGTGTGGGTCAACAACCCGTTGACCATAGCCCCGATGTTTTATCTGGCCTACCAGCTGGGCATAAGACTGCTGGGTCTGCCGGCCCTGGAATTCAGCTACTCTCTGGAGCATGACATTGCCAGCATCATCTGGCCATTGCTGACCGGCGCTCTTTTGCTGGGCTTGGTGTCTTCTGTCTCGGCCTGGCTACTCACCCGCCTGTATTGGCGCTGCAAAATACACAGAGCCTGGAAGGCAAGAAGACGCTGATACCGTGAAGAGTAAAGAGTTAAGGGTGAAGCGAACAAGCTACCAAACAGCAGAACCTGTGGTCTTTTGCTGTCATCCTGACGAACATCAGGATGACAGTTTGTATTTTTGTAGGGTGCCGCTTTAGCTGGCACTCCCGTCTCAGCGGGACTTTATTAATACCATCCTGCTAACGCATGACCTGCAGCTTAAGCGCAGGACTACAGGGTGTGGTGCTTTGCTGTTGGCTGTCTGTCGTTCCCTTCACTCTTTACGCTTCACTCATCACAAGAGAGGGTTCGCGGGAATGACAAGAGAGATGTGCAGAAACCACCCACAGATAGCGGTGACATACGCCAGAAAGAGGGCAACCACAAAAAAACGCCGGATTTGCAGACCCGGCGTTTTTGTTTTTCTGACCGCTTACCGCTTAAAGCCGTGTTTCAAGCTTCTCCCAGCAACTGCCGTGGCAGCAGTTTGCCGGCGCGCCAGGCGGGGTACACGGTGGCCAGAAAGATCAGCACCAATGCCGAGCCGGTGACCAGCCATAAATCCGCCCAGTGAAACTCGGTGGGAATAAAGTCGATAAAATAGATATCCGGATTCAAGAAACGATGCCCGGTCATGCCCTCTATGGCCGCCACCAGATCCGATAACCGCGTCGCCAGCAACAGCCCCAGCACACCGCCAATCAAGATACCGGTAATACCGTTCAACATGCCCTGCACCACAAAGGCGCCACGAATTTGCCAGGGGCCGGCACCCATGGTTTTAAGAATGGCAATGTCGCCCTTCTTCTCGTTCACCGCCATCACCAGCGTAGAGACGATATTGAAACTGGCCACCGCCATCACCAGCAGCAACACCACTATCATCAGAGTACGCACCAGCTGAATGTCGTGATAAATATTACCCTGGCTTTCCATCCAGCTGCTCACATAAAACCCCACCGGCATGCCCATCGCCGCCTGCATGGTGAGCTGATCTGCCGCCAGCACCTCGGTCACCCGCAAATGAAAGCCCGAAATGGTGTCATTCATCTCTTTCAACTCCTGGGCATCCTGCAAATGGGTATAACCCAGTACGCTGTCGAGCTGGCCACCCAGGCTCAATATACCAATCAGGGTAAAGCGGTGACGCCTGGGCGAACCAAAGCCGTCACTGCCCGGGGATGGCAGCAATAACGACACGCTGTCGCCGACCGTTAGCCCCAGTTGGTCGGTAATGGCTTTGCCCAAAATCAGCCCGCGCTCGCCGGGACGCAACATCGCCAGACTGGCGCCATTTAAATAGGGCTTGAGCTCGGATACCCTGGCCTCGTCTTCGGGTACCACCCCTTGCAGCTGCACCGCCTTTAACTTGTCGCCACGGCTCAGCAGGCCTTCCAGCGGTACGACCGGCGACACGGCCACTATGCCGGGTGAACCTTCCAGCCGGTCCGCCATGGACTGCCACTGGTTTACCGGTCCCTTGGCAGCAGTCAGCTGGCCGTGGGGCAACACCGACAAGATGCGATTTTCCAGCTCCCGTTCAAAGCCGTTCATCGCCGACAGTCCCAGGATCAGCGCACTCACACCAATGGCGATGCCCGCAATCGAGGCCACCGAGATAAAGGAAATAAAGCGGTTGCGACGTTTGGCGCGGCTAAAGCGCCAGCCCCAGAACACACTCAAGGGTCGAAACATCAGGCTTGCTCCTGCACTGAACTCAGCGTGGCTGACGTACGCAGCTCGTCGTCGGTTACCCAGCGCCCGTCCATCAACTGGCCGTCGACCAGGCGTCCATCCACCAAGCGGCATTGTCTGTCGAGGCGCGCAGCCAGTGCAAGATCGTGGGTGACCACCACCAGGCCGGTGCCCAGCTCGCTTTGCAGCTCGGCCAGCAAGGCAAACACCTCGGCGGCGCTGTGAGCGTCCAGGTTACCGGTGGGCTCATCGGCCAGCACCAGTCGCGGCTTGTTCACCAGCGCCCGCGCAATAGCCACCCGCTGACGCTCACCGCCAGACAAGGCCGAGGGTCTGTGCTCCAGGCGATGGCCCAGCCCCACCCGCGTTAACAGCGCCTCGGCGGCGGCCCGCGCTTCGGCCACCGGACGACCGGCAATCAGCAAGGGCATGGCGGCGTTTTCCAGGGCGGTAAACTCACCCAACAGGTGATGAAACTGATACACAAATCCCATGTACCGGTTACGAAACCGCGCCTGGGCACGGTCGCGCATGCGGTGCAGATCTTCGCCTTCGATCAGCACCCGGCCACTGGTGGGCGCATCCAGGCTGCCCAGCAAGTGCAGCAAGGTACTCTTACCCGACCCCGAGCTGCCCACCACGGCCAGGCTCTCGCCAGCGGCCAGCTGCAGACTCACGCCATCCAGTATGGTGACCGGCTGCGCTCCGTCCAGATGAGTTTTAGTTAAATTTTCAACCGTTACTAACGGATTATTCATAACGCAAGGCCTCGGCAGGATGAACACGCGATGCCCGCCACGCCGGATACAGGCTGGCCAACACGCACAATAATAAAGTGGAAAACAACACGGTAATCAGTTGCATGGGTAACAGTAACACCGGCAGCTCGGCGCCCCCGGCGGCGCCATAAAAATTCAGGCCCAGCACATTAAGCACCACATCCAGGTTCAAGCTGAGCAAGACCCCCAGCACAAAGCCCAGTATGCTGCCCAGCACGCCACTGAAGCCGCCCTGAATCATGAAGATGGTCATGATGCGTCCCCGGCTCAGACCCAGAGTTTTCAGCATGGCGATTTCGGCTTCCTTATCGGTCACCACCATCACCATGGCCGACAGAATATTAAAGGCCGCCACCAGTACAATCAGCGCCAGCATAAAGCTCATCAGCCGTTTTTCCATGGCCACCGCCTGAAACAACTCGCCGCGAGTGTGTTGCCAGGTTTCGTAAACAAGCGGCTCGGGCAGCACCGGCAAGGCAGACAGCGCAAAGGGGTCATCCAGCCACAGCCGCAAGCCAGAAGCCTGGCCCGGGGCATAGCGCAACAGGCGCGCGGCATCGTCCAGGCGCGCAACAATCAGCTGTCGGTCTACATCTGTGCCGGTACTGAAGGTGCCCACCAGAGTAAACAATCGCTGGCTGGGCACCCGGCCCAAAGGCGTAAAACGACTGCCTTCGGTAACCGTCACCCGCACCTTGTCGCCGGGCTCGACGCCCAGGGAACGCGCCGCGCTCCAGCCCATGACTACGCCGTAGGGCAAATATTCAAAATACTCCCGGGTGCGAGCATCCAGGGTTTGCAGAATATGATCCTGGCTATTGGCCGGATCTATGCCATAGAGCTCGACGCCGGTAATATGCCCCGGCCCCTGCACCATGGCCTCGGCGCGAATAAAGGGCGCGCTGGCTATCACTGCGTCGCTGTTGGCAAACAAGCTCTGGTATTGCTCGGGATCGGCCAGTCGGCCCTGGGGCTCGGTGACCATGGCGTGGGGCAGCACGCCCAGCATGCGGTCTTTAAGCTGTTGTTCAAAGCCATTCATGACCGCCGACACCACAATCAGTGCCGCCACCCCCAGTAAAATACCAATGGTAGAAAAGCCGGATACAAAAGAAGCAAAGCTTCGCTGGCCCCGTGCGCCCGCATAGCGTAGGCCCAACATTAACGTCAGGGGTTGAAACATGGTCTAATCATCCGTTTTTTAAAGGGTTTTACCTCACCCGCAAGTTGCGGAATAATAAAGGTATGTGAATGGCGCAACAAGAGCAGCAAATAATGGCAGACCCTTATTTCAGCATCGACTATCGGGCGCAGGTTAACCTGATCCCCCTGGCGGATGGCGAAACCGTGCCCGACGCCGACACTTTGGAGGCCCAGATCCCGGCGCCATTCAAGCTTATCAGTGAAGTGACCCGCATCGATACCAATAATGCCCGCTTGCTGCGCAACCTGGACGAACATGCGGCGGAACTGGTCGAAATCATCAATTTGCAGTCACGCAAAATCGATCTGGTGCTCAGCTATGTACTGGCCGGCGAAGATGACCCCACCGAACGGCATCATACCCTGAGCCTGGGTGGTGGCGGTTTTACCTTTTTATCGCGACAGCCCCTGGCTGACGGATGTGCCATACGCTTCAAACTGTTTTTGCCAGAACTGTCGGTGGCGGTTTATGGTTATGGCGAGGTGCAGGCAGAATCCGAGCCCGAGCACTATCGTTGTCACTTTACTGCCCTGCGCGAACAAGACAGAGATGCCCTGATTCGTGCCAGCCTGCAACTCCAGGCCAAGCAACTTAAAGCCCGCGCCGAACGCCGCGCCCAACAAGACGGCCCCACAACATCATGATCCAGATAGCCAGCCCTACTCCCAGACCCAAGGCCAGCCTGGGCCAACTGATTGGCAGCAGCTTGAGCCTGGCCATTGCCGAACAAGTCAAACAGCAGCAACAACTGGTGTTGTTGATGGTGCCGGATACCCCCACCGCCCTGCGGCTGGAGCAGGAGGTTCGCCACCTCTTGCAACAAGACGCCAGCACAGAGCAGGCGCTGCCTGTGCAGCTGTTCCCCGACTGGGAAACTCTGCCCTACGATCAGTTTTCACCGCACCGGGATATCATCTCCCAGCGACTGGAAACCCTGTATGGCGTGCCGGCACTCAGCCGGGGCCTGCTGATTGTGCCCATCACAACCCTAATGCTGCGCACTCCGCCCAGAGACTGGCTGGAGCAAAACAGCCTGCTGCTGAAAACCGGTGACAAACTGGATATGCACGGCCTGCGCACTCGACTGGAACGCGCCGGCTATCGCGCGGTAGAACAGGTATTGGAGCACGGCGAATTTGCCGCCCGCGGCGCCCTGCTCGATCTGTATCCCATGGGGGCCGTTGAACCCTATCGCATCGACTTTTTTGACGATGAAATTGACACCCTGCGCCCCTTCGACCCCGATACCCAACGCTCGCGCGATACGGTGGCCGAGGTGCGCCTGTTGCCGGCGCGGGAGTTTCCGACCGACAGCCATGCCATAGAGCGTTTTCGTGGCCAGTATCGCGAGCGCTTTGCGCTGCGTAACGAGCCGGAGTCCTTGTATCACAGAGTAAGTCAAAGCCAGTTTCCGGCGGGTATCGAGCATTACTTTCCGCTGTTTTTCGAACACACCCAGACCCTGTTCGACTCGCTGCCAGAGAACTTGCTGGTACTCACCGTGGGCGAGCTGTCTGAGGCCGCCACTGTGTTCTGGCAAGATGTGCAAGAGCGCTATGAAGATCGTCGCCACGACACCCTGCGCCCACTGTTGCCGCCCGACGAACTGTATCTGCAGCCCGGTGCCGTGTTGCAGCAACTCAACCAGTGGCCGCAGCTGCACTTGAGCCCAACGCCGGTGCTGGAAAAAGGCGACCGGCTCAATGCGCCCATTCGTGCGCTGCCGGAGCTGGAAGTGGAGCATCAGAAAGCCGAACCACTCACCCGCTTGCTGGCGTTCTGTGACCAGTTCAAGGGCCGGGTGTTGTTCTCGGTGGAAACCGCCGGTCGGCGTGAGGCCCTGATTGAACTGTTTGCCGGCTCTGCCATCAAGCCCTGGCCCTATCACAGCGTGAATGAATTTCTGGCGGGTAGCGATAACATCGGCCTGCTGGTCGGTCCGCTGTCGCAAGGCTTTATTCTCGATGACCGCTTGGCCCTGATCTGCGAAGGCGACTTGCTGGGTGGGCGCGTTATTCAGCGCCGCCGTCGCGAAAAGTCCAAGAGCCTGAGCCCTGATACCCTGATCCGCAACCTGGCCGAGCTGTCGATGGGTCAGCCGGTGGTGCATCTGGATCACGGCGTGGGCCGCTACACCGGCCTGCAAACCCTGGATGCCGGCGGAATGAAGTCGGAATACCTGACCCTGGAATACGCCGGTGGCGACAAGCTGTATGTGCCGGTGACCGCCCTGCATCTGGTGGGCCGTTACAGCGGTGCCGATGCCCCTGCCCTGAACAAGCTCGGCAACGAAACCTGGGCCAAGGCCAAACGCAAGGCCGCCGAAAAAGTGCGCGACGTAGCCGCCGAACTGCTGGATGTGTATGCCCGCCGTGCCGCCCAGCCCGGTCAGGCCATGATCCACGACAAGGCCGCCTACCGGCAGTTTTCCGATGCCTTTCCGTTTGAAGAAACCGACGATCAGCTGAACGCCATCAATGCGGTGCTCACCGACATGACCCAGCCCAAGGCCATGGACAGACTGGTGTGTGGTGACGTGGGCTTTGGTAAAACCGAAGTGGCAATGCGCGCCGCCTTCGTGGCAGTGCACCATGGCAAACAGGTAGCGGTATTGGTGCCCACTACCCTGTTGGCCCAGCAGCATTACGACAACTTTAGAGACCGCTTCGCCAACTGGCCGGTACGCATAGACATGATCAGCCGTTTTAAAAGCGGCAAAGAGCAGGACAAGGTGCTGGAGGGGATCAGCGACGGCACCATAGATATTGTGATCGGGACTCATAAATTATTAAGCCAGGATATTCGCTTTAAAGACCTCGGCTTGTTGATTGTGGACGAAGAACACCGCTTTGGCGTGCGCCAGAAAGATCAGATCAAGGCGCTGCGCGCCGACGTGGACATTCTGACGCTCACCGCGACCCCCATTCCGCGCACCCTGAACATGGCCATGGGCGGCATGCGCGATCTGTCCATTATCGCCACCCCACCGGCCAAGCGACTGGCGGTAAAAACCTTCGTGCGCGAATCGGATCCCGCCACCATCCGCGAGGCCATTTTGCGGGAACTCAAGCGTGGCGGCCAAGTCTATTACCTGCACAACGAAGTGCAAACCATAGAACACACCGCAGAAACCCTGGCCACCCTGGTACCCGAGGCGCGCATTGGCATCGCCCACGGCCAGATGCGCGAGCGGGAGCTGGAACGGGTGATGAGTGATTTTTACCATCAGCGCTATAACGTGCTGCTGTGCTCCACCATCATAGAAACCGGTATCGATGTGCCCACCGCCAACACCATTATCATGGACAGAGCCGACAAGCTGGGCCTGGCGCAGTTGCACCAGCTGCGCGGCCGTGTGGGGCGTTCGCACCATCAGGCCTATGCCTATTTGATGACCCCCCACCCCAAGCGCATGACCACGGATGCCAAAAAACGGCTGGAGGCCATTTCGGCGCTGGAAGACTTGGGTGCCGGTTTTGCCCTGGCCACCCACGATCTGGAAATTCGCGGCGCCGGCGAGCTGCTGGGCGACGAGCAGAGTGGCCAGATCACCGCCATCGGCTTCAGCCTGTATATGGAAATGCTGGAGCAGGCAGTCAAAGCGCTACAATCGGGCAAGGAGCCGGCACTGGAACAACTGCTGCGCAGCCAAACCGACATCGAACTGCGCCTGCCCGCCCTGCTACCGGAGGATTATATTCCCGACGTCAACATGCGCCTGTCCATGTACAAACGCATCGCCACCGCAGAAGATGATGCTCAGCTTCGCGAACTGCAGGTAGAGCTGATTGACCGCTTTGGCCTCTTGCCCGAGCCCACCAAAAATCTGGTGGCGCTGGCGGGGCTCAAGCTCAAGGCCAACCCTCTGGGCATCGACAAAATCGACGCCAGTGCCACTGGCGGCAGCATTACCTTTGCCCAGGATGCCAACATAGACCCCATGTTCCTGGTCAGCCTCTTGCAAAGCCAGCCGCGCATCTACAAAATGGAAGGGCCAACCCGGCTGCGCTTTGCGATACCCAGCCACGATGCCGCCGCAAGACTCGCGCTGATCAACGATTTGCTCACCGAACTCGGCAAGCACCAGGTTACGTGATGGGTGAAGGGGAAAGAGTGGAGAGGACGACATAACACCAACCCCAAACCCATTTTTGCCACGGAATACACGGAAATACACGGACGTAAAGACAGGTAAAAGTGAAAGGGCTTCTTATGCATAAGGTCACCCCCTAAGAGCCCTTCGTATTTATCCCATCTTCATTTTTCCGTGGGTTCCGTGCTTCTTGTTACAAAGAATCGTGGCGAAAGAGCTTTTTATATTTAGGTGTTAGATTTAACCCTTCACTCTTTGCGCTTCACTCTTCACACACCGCATTCTTGAGAACTAATGAACACACACCTTTGCCATGCCAGCCCGCAACGCCCACTGACCGTTGGCATTTTGGGCGGCGGCGTTGCCGGGGCCACCACTGCGTTACGGCTGGCCGATTTAGGCATTAATACCCTGCTGATTGAAGCCGGCAATGGCTTGCTGAATGGTCCGCCCATTTGCCACCTGCACGCGGGCGGCAATCTGTATCGCGAAATCAGCGATCAGCAATGCCTGACGCTGTTGCGCCAGTCCATCGACTCGGTGCGCGCCTATCCGCACAGCATCAATCGTCGCCCTACCGTGATCGCCATCCCGACCTCGGATGCCGGGGATGCCAGCGCGCTGTTGCCGCGACTCAGGCAGGTCACCCAGGAGTATCAACGGCTGGTGGCGGAAGATGTGGCCAACAAGGTGTTGGGCGAGCCGGAAAATTATTATCGTTGCTACAGCCGCGAGCAGTTTGTGGATCTGGCCGAGCGCCCTCTGCCCGAAAAAGCAAACAGCCACGACGACTGGTTAATCCCCCTGGCCCATCATCTGGACCCGGACTTGCTGAAGTTTCCGCTGATTTTGGTGCAGGAATACGGCTGGAGCCTGTTTCGCATGGCGGCCACCGCCACCCTGGCATTGCAAGACTCACCCCATTGCCAGTTGCAACTGAACACCCGCGCCACCGAGCTTGAGCCCTTGCCCGATGGCTGGCTGATCCATACAGAGACCTGCTCTCAGCAAGAAACACAGTTGGTGCAACAGCAGGTGCAAGCGCACAAGGTCGACTTTCTGGTGAATGCCTGCGGTTTTCGCACCGGCCTGGTGGATGACATGGCTGGTTACCGTCGCCAACGGCTGGTGGAATACAAGGCCGCCTATGTGGCCCACTGGCACACCCGCGGTGAATGGCCGGAGGTGATTTTTCACGGACCACGCGGCACCCCCAGGGGCATGGCTCAGTTAACGCCCTATCCGAACGGGGTATTTCAGCTGCACGGCATGACAGACGGCATCACGCTGTTTAAAAACGGCCTGGTGGCCAGCGGCCCGCTCAGCGCCCAGCCGCAATTGCCCCAGCCATATCAAATCCAGCTGGAGCAAGGCTGGCAAAATACCGACATAGAAGCCCGCACCCGGGAGGCCATTAATCACATGGCCCGCCTGCTGCCCGACTTTGCTCGTGCCACCGTGGGTGGCAAGCCGCTGTTTGGCGCCCAGCAAATTCCGGGCAGTGATCCCTCGCTGCGTGCCGCCGATGTCTCCTTTGAAGGCCAGCATTATGCGCGGGTAGAAATCGTCAAGGCCAGCTCGGCACTGACCGCGGCGGATCGCATCGTGGCCCGACTGGCCGACCTGGGCTGGTTAAAAATCGACTGCCCACAGCAAGATGTTAAGCCTGATGGTGCGAAACAAGCACCGCGCTTATCACCGCAACTGGCCATTACCCGCCAGCAGAGTGCCGAGCAGGTAGAAGCCGTTGCCGTACAACTCGCCAATGAACGCGGCTACCCAGAAGCACTGGCACTGAATATGGGGTGAGAGTAAGAGGCTACTGGGTAACCTCTGCCGACACTCGCTTGCAGAACGGCCAAAGCATACTAGGCTGTTCTGCAGGCGAGCAAGGAGCACGATATGCATATCGCTATTCTGACCATCACTTTTTCTCTGCCGGGATGTGGTTCCCTCAAAGAAAAGCGCCAGCGCATCGGCGGCATGCACGAACGATTCGGGCGCACCCCGTCGGTGGCTGTCTGCGAGAGTGGTGAACACGACCGGCACGATGCCAGCGAATGGTCGTTTGTGGTAGTAGCCACCACCAAGCGCGAGGTTGAGTCTCAGTGCAGCCAGATTGAAGACAAGATACAGCGCACCGTAGAAGCACGCATGATCAAGGTCACCCGCGAGCTTCTCTAGGGGCCGTCGACCTTGATTAAGTCATAAAACGGACAGGAACCAGTATGAACAAGATACAGAAAAATAGAGATCACATCTGAAAGAGATCTTGATGGTAAGGGCTAAAACAAAGCTTTAAGCCGTCAGCTGTACGCTATTAGTTAAATATAAGCCCTCGCTCCTGTGACCTTTGTAGGCTGCCGCTTTAGCTGGCAGTCCCGCCTCAGCGGGATTTTAAAATATTTTTCGCAACGGAAGAACGCGGAACCCACAGAAAAATAGAGCTCAAGTCTGAAAAACAGTTAATGGGTAAGACCAAGCCCTTACCAATAAGGTGCCCTTGGCACTTTTCGCCCTCATCTCATCTTAATTTTTCCGTGCGTTCCGTGACCCTCTTAACAAAGAAGCGTTGCAGAATTATTTTGTTTTAAGCGGTCCATAAATGGTGTTAGCCCAACGGGTCAAGCCGGCGGTGACGCTGCCAAAGTGGTCACCGATCACGATCGGCGTATCTTGAAAATGCTGCTGCAAGAACTGATTCAGTACCGGTGACTTGGCGGTACCGCCGGTAACAAAGACCACGTCTGGCTGACAGCCTGCCTGAGCAATGGCATCCGTCATCAGCGCGGTGATGGCGCTCAGTTCACGGTGACAGGCCTTGGCAAAGCCGTCTCTGTTCAGGTTGACGGCCAGGCCCTTGTCGATATCGGACAGGTCGACCAACTGCTCGGTATGATCGGTCAAGGCAATCTTGCTTTGCTCGGCGGCGTTGACGACTCGATAACTGAGTTTGTTTTTCTGCACGGTTAACAGGCGGGTTAACAGCTCGGGCTGCTCTGCATCACGGATCAGCTGCTCTAACAGGCGCTTATTAGCCGCGCTGTAAAATTCGGTCTGATTATGAATGTTGTTGATGGACACCGCTTGCGCATAGCTGTTGGCGGGCACCGGCTTGCCGGTTTTCAGCAGGCTGTCCAGACCAAAGCTGGGCATGATGCCCTTTAGCGCGAAGGCAATATCAAAGTCATTGCCCCCCACCCGCTCACCGCTGTGGCTGAGTAAATGTGCGGTTCTATCGGTCAGGGCCGCTTGTTTGGGTCCCATCAGCAACATGGAGCAATCGGTAGTTCCGCCGCCAATGTCGACCACCAGCACGCGGGTCTCGGTGGTCAGGCTGGCTTCATATTCAAACCCGGCGGCCACCGGCTCAAACTGAAACTCCACCTCTTTAAAGCCCACCCGTCTGGCGGCATTGGTCAAGATGTTGATGGCCTGACGATTGCTTTCTTCCCCCCGTAACCCCTGAAAGTTGATGGGCCGGCCAATCACTGCCTGACTCACACTTCGCCCCAGTGCGGCTTCGGTCAGCGTTTTTACATTGCTCATCATGGCCGCCACTATGTCTTCAAACAGCTCTACTTGTTGTGGCAGCAGGCCGGTGGCCCCCAGAAAGGATTTGGGGGATTTAATGTAATAACCTTCGTCCGGCTCTTGCAGGTAATCGTTTAGCGCTTGCTGGCCAAACGACAGTTCGGTGGGGTAGCCGTCCAGTACCAGCTCGCGTAACGCGCCCTGCCCTTTTTGCAACTGACGCTGCCGCTGGCGCTGAAATGCCGGCTGCTCTGCCAGGGGCAGGTGTTTGTGTAGCCAGTTAACAATCACATCTCGACTCGGTGCATACAGGGTGGACGAGATGTAGCGACCATGCTCGCCCAAAGATAAAAGCTGCGGGCTGTTTTGTGCCATCACGCCAACCGCACAGTTCGATGTACCGTAGTCAAATCCGATCATGTTGAAATACCATCTTGAAATGTCATGTTGCAATAAAAAAGAAAATACCGGGAAAGCCGTCAACTCACGGCCGCTGAACCGTCGAAGATAACGATGCCGCGCACAGGGCTAAAAAATGAAGCGGCATTATAGCGGAAAACGGGGGGCTTTGATGGAGGAAAAGCGCAAAGGAAAGCCATGCCCGATGGCTGCGATAAATCATCGGACAATAGGTCTACTGCTCCAACTCGCTCAAGCACACTCCCTGTGGCACTCAAACTGTAGTGGCGCCATCTGAGCCTCATAAATGGGGTTAAGGCGTGTCGAATGAGTAGTGCCCTTTACCTGACTGTCATACCAATATCAAAGACAGCATGACGGGTAACTCACAAGCCTACATGTTATCTCGCCCGTTTTTAGCATGAGTGCCTATCTCGGCTATTTTAGATAAGTAGGCTGAATAATTGACCGAGCCAAAATACGGATGATATACCTGACGTCATCGGCGCACTTTCACCTAAGTGAACGGGTAAAACCGCACTGAATGAGGAGCAAACATCATGAGCAACGAAAAAATCGTACTGATTACCGGCGCCTCCAGCGGCATAGGGGCAGCCACCGTCGATAAGGTAATAGAAGCGGGTCACAAAGCCGTGATCACCGCGAGAAGTACCGACAAGCTCAATGCCATCGTCAAGCGCTGGGGAGAAGACAAGGTGTTGGCGGTCACGGCAGATGTATCAAAGCTGGATGAGATAAAAAACGTGGTGGAAAAGGCCAGACAAACATTTGGCAGAATTGATGTGGTGTTCGCCAATGCGGGTACCGGTGTTAACGCTCCAGGTATCGAAAATGGCAATCCAGATGAATGGAAAACCATGCTGGATGTTAATATCAATGCGTTGTTGTTTACTGCCAAAGCCAGCCTGGCCTCGTTAAAAGAAACCCGGGGGCACTTTATTATTACCAGCTCCATTGCCGGCAAGGTAACCCTGAAAGGCTCTGTGTATGGTGCCTCTAAATGGTTTGCTTACGGATTTGGTCAGAATCTGGCCGCCGAAATGGCTGAGTGGAACGGTCGCTGCACCACCATCTGCCCGGGCATGGTCAACACGCCCTTTTTTGATGAAGCCAAACCGGACAAGCTAGATCCCAGCGATGTCGCGGATGCAGTGGTATATGCCATTTCTGCCAATCCAAGATGCGATATACGCGAAATTACGCTGATGCCAACCAAGTAATACAAATCTGGAAAACTAACTGATCTATTTAGCTACCCTGTAAAGGTCGAACGAAGGGGCTACTCCACCGACACGCTGAACCGCATCCCTGCGACGCTCAGCACATGACGTCCTGTCATGTGATGGTCGCTTGAGTAGACCCCTTCATCCGCCCCTGTGCTGCGGCGTCGCCTGTGGGAACGCCTTGCAGACAACTCGGTGCTTAAGGAGAGGCAACAGAGTTCGGCTCCCACGACCGTGACAATGCCAGGGATGGCATTTCCCGAGCCCCCACGGATGGGTTTATGGCGTGTCGCGGGAGGTGATTCTGTTGCCTTTCGTTCCGAGCTTTAAAATCGATCATATTTTTACTTAGATTGGTATAAGATAAAACGGGTGCCTTTGAGGCACCCTTTGCTCTTGCTCAGCTCTGCAGCTTGGCATCCAGCGTAATGTTTGCATTAAGTAGTTTGGATATGGGGCAACCCAGCTTGGCTTTACCGGCTATCTCATCGAACCGGGCCTGATCGATACCGGGAATACGCGCCGTCATTTCCAGATGCACGCCAGTCACGGCAAACCCATCGCTTTGCTCTTCCAGCGTCACCGTGGCCTTGGTGTCAATGCTGTCCGGGGTAAAGCCTTCCTGGCCCAGCAGCATGGAAAACGCCATCGAGAAGCAACCGGCATGGGCCGCACCAATCAACTCCTCCGGGTTGGTGCCCGGCGCACCTTCAAAACGGGTATTAAAACCGTAGGGATTGTCTTGCAGAGCGCCGCTCTGAGTCGAGATAGTGCCCTTGCCTTTTTTAAGATCGCCTTCCCAGTGAGCTGATGCCGTCTTTTTCATGATCTGTCCCCTATTTGAATCTCTAAATTAAAGTCAACCTGTAGTGGCCGGCTCTGCGGGTCGTTCCGTACATTCACCTAGCTTGATGACTCGAACCTAACCCCACCAGTGTGAGTTTAGGCTGTTGGAGTAGCATCAGGGTTTGATTACCGATTCAGGCGAAGGCGGCGACTATCTCGCGATGAGAGAGTCCACTCAGGTTTTTATCGAGGTCCTTGTACAGCGCCTTGCGCAAACGATCGTCCATGGCTTCGCGCAGTAAACCGAGAAACTGGGGCGGTGCCGACAGATAGAAACCCCGAATTTCGTTGGTGTCCAGGGCATGACGAATCCGGCCGATGAGGTCACGGGCGAAGCGTTGGTTTTCGGTATGACGGGGGTCGCTTTTCTCCGGTATTGTCTGCACGTCGCTGACAAGATCACTCGCTTTGAGGCGCGCTTCCGGATGGGCAAGGTCCATCACCTCTTCAAACACGCCTTCAAGCCTGTCTTGCAGATAAACAACGGCTTTTGAAGCATCAGCCACTACAATCCATTCAGCCATACAGTACCTCCTGTTGATGATAGTCATATCCAAGGGTAGTCAATATTCCTGAGTATTAAGTATCGTCTATTTTTCACAAACCGCGTCGCTGTGTCATGGCACACCTAATATGACCACCCGTTGCTAGGTGATATATAGTCTTGCTACGCGGTGTTCTACTCGGCATCTTCCGTGAAGGGGATGATCACCTCAACCCCGGGCATTTTTTCTTGCAGCCTGGCCTGCAGGGCGAGCTTGGCGTCGGTTTCGCCATGCACCAGGCGAATTTGCCTGGGGTGAGGGTCTATCGCCATCGCAAAATTGATTAAATCCGTTTGTCCGCCGTGGGCCGAGTAGCCGTTCATTTTATGTATCTGGGCGTTGATCTCGAACCGTTCATCGTCCAGCTCTACCCAGGCAAACCTATCTGCCTGTTCAGGCTCGCCAAAACGCGGGCCGCTTTCTACAATCACTCGCCCCGGGGTGTCCTCTGCCTGAAAGCCAACAAAAATAATGTCGTTGTGCGGATCACCCAACAGCTCTTTCAGGTAGTTGACCACACGCCCCCCGGCACACATACCGGAGCCGGCGATGACCACAGCGGGTTTGCTTGAATTGACGATTTTTTCCACGCATATCAGGTGATCTTCATGGCTGTCCACGATAATCAACTGATCAAAGGCCAACGGCTGGCGGCCTTGTTTGAGCAGGTCCCGCGCTTCTTCGTTCCAGTAAGATTTTAAACTGCGATACAAATCCGTCAGCTTGGCTGCCAGCGGCGAGTCGAGGATAATGTCCAGCTTGTTCCAGGGTATGCCAGGTGCCGCCAGATCCTGGCCAAAGTCGTGAATGATGCCCTCCAGTTCATACAGTAAGTCCTGGGTGCGCCCCAGACTAAACGCGGGTATCAAGACAGTGCCGCCGTCGGCAAAGCACTGCTCCACTAACGCCTTCAGGCGCAAGCGTCGATCGACCCGACTTTGATGATCCCTGTCGCCATAGGTACTTTCCAGTACCAGCACATCGCAAGGTGGCGGCGGCGTGGTTTCGATAATTAATGGCGAGTTTGGTGCGCCTATGTCGCCACTAAAAATGACCCGCTGGCCTGCCGCCTCACACTCCACATAGGCCGAGCCTAAAATATGCCCTGCGTGCTGAAATCGAAACCTGATGTCAGTGCCCAGCAGCGACTGCCATTGCTCATAAGGGAGCGGCCTGATCTGGCGCTCCATCTGCCTTAATATCTGCTTGTCCTGCTGCTTGCTGTATTTGTCATTAAATTTGAGCGCATCTTCCAGCATGGCGGGCAGCAACTGAGCCGAGGGCTCGGTGCAAAAAATGGGGCCTTTAAAGCCGGCGATCAGCAAATACGGAATGCGTCCCACATGATCCACGTGCACATGGGTGACCACCAGTGCGCGAATATGCTCAATCTCAAAGTCGATATCCAGGTCTTCTCGAAAATCCGTCCCCTGAAACAAGCCGCAATCAATCAATATACCTGAGTCACCTACCCGCAACTCATGACACGAGCCGGTGACACCCAATACGGCCCCATGGTGTTTAATGTCGATATCTGTGGTCATCACTACACCCTCAACAAGAGAAACAGTCAGCTGGAACAAGCTTAGCAATGCTGGCAAACATTAAAGGGTTACAGATCATAAAACCTGCTTCTGTCTGGTACAGTGCCCGACATATTTATGCCTTGGGCGAAATATATGAGTAAGCATTTACCTGCAAAATAAAAGCGGGAAGGTCGCCCTTCCCGCTTTTGCTGTTATACCAATTTGAATAAAGATCTGATCATTTTTAAACCCGAGCTCAGAGGCAACACAGTCGCCTTCCACGACACGCCATGAACTCATCCCTGAGGGCTCGGGAAATGCCGTCCATGGCATTTCACGGTCGTGGGAGTCGATCTCTGTTGCCTCTTCTCGAGCATCGAGTTGTCTGTAGACGGCGCTAACAGCCAACGCCGGTGCATCAAGAAGGACAAAGGGATCTGCTCAGCCGACCATCCGCGCCACGGATGGCGCGGCTGAGCCTCCAGGGAGGGATCCACGGCGAGTCGGGGGAGCGGGCACTTTGTCCGACCTTTTGTAGAACAACCAAATAGATCAGTTATTTAGTCTGTTTGGTATTAATCAAGCTGCTTGTCTTTGGTGACCGACAAAATGCCAATACACACGGCGGCGACGGCAATAAAACCGGCGATGATAATCACCGGTATGGTGGCATAACCCAGGATATGCCAGATAACGTATTCCAAGGTACTCATTCACTTCCCCTCTTGTTCCGGTTCAGGCGCTTATTGCCAACCCGCCACGTCACTCATGTCCGGCAGTTTGTGGGCAATCCCCTTGTGGCAATCAACGCAGGTTTTCTCGCCCCCCGCCAATGCGGTGGAGTGTTGGCTTACGGCGCGCGGGCCTTGCTCCGAGAAGTCCATGTAGTCGAACTGATGACAGTTACGACACTCTTGCGAGTTGTTTTCTTTCATCCGTTGCCACTCGCGGTGCGCCAGATGACCACGGCGTGCCTTGAATTTTTCCTCGGTATCTATGGTGCCGATAAAATGAAAGGCCAACTCTTTGGATGCCTGTACCTTGCGCACGATTTTATCGGTCCAGTTATGAGGCACATGGCAATCGGAACAGATGGCTCGCACCCCCGAACGGTTGGAGTAGTGAATGGTTTCACGGATCTCTTTTACGATGGGTTCGTGGCAGCTGGAACAGAACTGCTCTGTGTTGGTGGCTTCCATACCGGTATTAAAGGCCCCCCAGAACAGCAAGCCGCCAATAAAGCCCATGAACAGGACTACCCCTGCCGCGGCCTTGCTGGGGGTGGATAAACGCTTCCAGAATCTTTTTAATAATTTCATGGCTCTCACTCTTGAATCGCGTTTCACTAGCGTAATGAATCGACGCTCTGAAAGGTGTTCTCAACCAGAGGTTTGGCGTCGGCCTGAGGCACATGGCACTGCAAACAGAAGTAACGACGGGGCGACACATCCGACAGCACCTGTTCCTGACGATTCACATAGTGAGTCACGCTGATTTTGGTGGCGCCCATTTCCTTGGCGTTTTTCCAGCTATGGCAAGAGAGGCATTTGTTGGCGTTTAACGACACCTCATAGTTACGAATGCTATGGGGGACCAGCGGGGGTTGATACACATAGCTGGAGTCAAGATGATGATCTCTGGGAAAACGCTTGAAGTCGTCTGCCGAGCGCGTGGTTTCTATCTCGCTGATGCCCCGTAACGAGCCAACACCGCCAATGCCGCCCGGGTTATTAGCCGCAGGGGCGTTGGTTGGCTGCTCTGCTTGTACTGCCCCCATAAGCAGCGCACTGGCTGCCAGCAATGCCATGATGATTTTTTTCATAACCTCTCCATTCTTTGTTGGCCACCCCATCGCAGCTTGTTGCATTGGGTGACCGTCGGTCTAACGGCCCTGTTACCTGAGTAAAAACTGATACACTCGCAACCCTACACGCTGGCGATTTTGGTGATTTTCACCGGGCACTTTTTATAGTCCGTCTGTTTGGATAGCGGATCGGTCGCATCCAGAATCAACTTGTTGACCAGAATGCGGGCATCAAAGAAGGGCACGAATACCAGGCCTTTTGGCGGTCGGTTACGGCCACGGGTTTCTACCCGCACCCGCACTTCACCGCGCGGAGACTGGATCAGCACTTCGTCTCCGCGGCGTAGATTACGCGCTTCGGCATCATCGGGATGAAGATAGCAATGAGCATCGGGCACGGCCTTGTACAGCTCGGGCACGCGGCGGGTCATGGTGCCGGTATGCCAGTGCTCCAGCACTCGGCCGGTACACAACCAGAGGTCGTATTCGTCACCGGGCACTTCGGGTGGCGCTTCATAGGGGGCGGAAATTATCAACGCCTTGCCATCGGGCTTGCCGTAAAAGTCCCACCCTTCGCGGGTAGCATAAGGGTCATATTGCGGGTTGAAACGCCACAAGGTTTCTTTGCCATCCACCACCGGCCAACGTAAACCGCGCACCTGGTGGTACACATCGTAGGGGGCCAGATCGTGGCCGTGGCCACGACCAAATTCGGCATATTCTTCAAACAGGCCTTTTTGTACGTAGAAACCGGCAGACCGTGCGTCATCGTTCAGATCCTGGGCTTCTTCAAGGGGATATTTGTCTACATTGCCGTTGGCAAACAAAACGTCATACATTGTTTTGCCCCGTAACTCCGGTACCTGGGCCATCAGGGTGTCATCCCACACTTCTTCAATATTGAAGCGCTTGGCGAATTCCATGATTTGCCACAGATCAGATCTCGCCCCTTCCACCGGCGACACTTGCTGATACCAGGCCTGGGTGCGACGTTCGGCATTACCATAGGCGCCTTCTTTTTCTACCCACATGGCGGTGGGCAGGATCAGATCCGAGGCCTGCGCGGTCACCGTGGGATACGGGTCTGAGCACACGATGAAGTTGTCGGGGTGGCGATAACCCGGCATTCGCTCGGTGTTGATATTGGGGCCCGCTTGCATGTTGTTGTTGCACATCACCCAATAGGCATTCAGCTTGCCGTCGTTGAGCATGCGATCTTGCAATACCGCATGAAAGCCCGGCTTTTCCGGAATGGTGCCGGCGGGCAGCTTCCAGATTTTCTCGGCAATCTTGCGATGTTCCGGATTGGCCACCAGCAAATCGGCCGGCAGACGGTGCGAGAAAGTACCGACTTCACGAGCCGTACCACAGGCAGAAGGCTGGCCGGTTAACGAGAAGGGGCTGTTACCCGGCTCGGAAATTTTACCGGTGAGCAGGTGCAGATTGTACACCAGACTTTGCATCCACACGCCACGGGTATGCTGGTTCATGCCCATGGTCCACAGTGACATCACCTTGGTGTCGGGATCCGCGTATTGTTTGGCCAGTGCAATCAAATCCTCTGGCAGCACACCGGACATTTCGGCGGCTTTTTCAACTGTGTAAGGCGCGACCGAGGCTTTATATTCCTCAAACGAAATGTCGGACATATCGCCGGAGTTGGGGTTCTTGGCGCTCACCTGCAAGGGGTCATCATCGCGCAGGCCGTAGCCAATATCGGTGGTGGCCTGTTTGAAATGGGTATGCTTATCAACGAAATCCCAATTCACCGCCTCGTTTTCGATGATGTAGTTGGCAATAAAGTTGGCAATGGCCAGATCGGATTGCGGGTGGAAGATCATGCCGCGGTCGGCCAGCTCGAAGCTGCGGTGATAGTAGGTAGACAGCACGTTCACTTTAACGTGGGAATAGCTTAACCGGCGGTCGGTGATGCGCGTCCACAGTACCGGATGCATTTCCGCCATATTCGAGCCCCACAGCACGAAAGAGTCGGCATGCTCAAAGTCGTCATAGCAGCCCATGGGCTCATCAATGCCAAAGGTACGCATAAAGCCCACCACGGCCGAGGCCATGCAGTGGCGCGCGTTGGGGTCGAGGTTGTTGGAACGAAAGCCGGCCTTCATCAGTTTGGATGCCGCATAGCCTTCCATCACCGTCCACTGGCCAGAGCCAAACATGCCCACACTGGTGGGGCCTTTTTCCTTGAGGGCTTTTTTGAACTTCTCGGCCATCACGTCAAAGGCCCGATCCCAGGAGACGGGTTCAAAATCGCCGTCTTTATGATATTGACCGTTTTTCATGCGCAGCAAAGGCGTGGTCAGGCGATCTTTGCCGTACATGATTTTCGACAAAAAATAGCCCTTGATGCAGTTGAGGCCCTTGTTCACCGGCGCCTCCGGATCGCCCTGGGTGGCCACCACGCGGCCTTGCTGGGTTCCCACCAGCACAGAACAACCGGTACCACAAAAGCGGCAGGGAGCCTTGTCCCATTTAATGGCGGTTTCATCAGAACTGACAATCAGGTTGGTTGCAGAAGCAGGGAGCGTAATCCCTGCCACGGCGGCGGCTGAGGCGGCTGCATTTGCTTTCACAAACGCGCGTCGAGTCATCTTCATAGTGCATCCTTAAGCGTCGAATCCGGCGTTATTGCTCTACGGTACTGACTTCATCATCAAGGTCACTCTCGATTTGATGAAAAACCAGTGCGGTGCTTAATACGTGGTCAAGCTGATTAATCGCATCTATGGTGTCGGTGATATAGCCCTGATTCTGAGTTTCTATCACCACCACCAACTTTCCTGCGGCGCTTTCACCATAAATTTCTGCGCCATCAAATGCTTCAATCTGGCGTTTGATGGCGTTTAAATGTTGGGGCACGGCGTGCACCACCAAACTTGAGATATGAACTTCATTCAGTGACATGGGTGCTCTCTTGAAAGGTATTCTTGATGGTAATGGCCGAGGTGGGGCACACCGACACGCAGGCGCCACACCCGATGCAGCTATTGATGTCTATTTGTGGCTGTGCCACTCGGCCCACCGCCAGCTTGAAGCTAATGGCAAAGGGTTCGCAGCTGTCACCGCAGCTTCGGCAATCCACGTTTTGTTTGGCCAGGCAGCTGTCTTCAATCACGGCCTTTGCTTGCCAGGCCGGCTCGGTTTTTGGTAGAAATAACGGCTCGGGACAGGCATCGGCACACTGGTAACAAAAGGTGCACTCGCCCTGTTGAAAATCGACCCGCGGAAAGCCGCCGTCGGATGGCTGAATAATATGAGTGGGACAGTGCTTGATGCACTCACCACATTGAGTGCACATATCGGTAAATTGCGCGGCTTTTACCCAGGGTAATGCAGGCGTGTCTATCACGTTTCGACGAGTAAATAGCTGGCGTCGGGAAAGATTAATCTGAAAGTCTGACATACCTTGTACCTTGCCGAAGATGGTCGAACACTGTTAAAAACTTTAAAATACAAGATTTTATTAATGCTAGAGCCATTGTAGTTTTAATAGCCAAGGCTGAATACATACAAAGAGGCATTTGAGAGGTAACATTGATTTGGATCAAGTAATGCATTGATAAACGGCACACCTCTCTTATGCATCAAGTCACCAAGGCGGCTTGTAGAAAACAAAAAACGGGAAGGTTTCCCTTCCCGCCGGTATTGGCTGCCAGACGCTATTACCGGGTTTCGTAATCGACGCTATATTCAATAATCTCGTTATGCTCGAGTTCGATGTCCACCTCCACACTCTCTTGTTCTTTCATGAACAACAGCTCTATGTCATCGTCATCAGCTTGTTCGCGATCAAGCTCAAAGCCCTTGTTGGTGTAAAAGGCTTTTACTTGTTCGCCAAGGCTGGCCAGACTGCCATTTGATATGTCCGCTTCCAGTTCAAAGCCGCCAAACCATTTTTCTTCGGCCTCTACAACTCTGGCGTTATCCGGTACAAAAATGATGTCGGGAATCGGGTCCTGGGCCGCATGCGCGGTAAATGCAAACGCCAGAGTAGTCAGTGATAACAGGATCTTGTTTTTCATGGTAGCTCCGGTGTTGCTTAAAGATGTGATTGATGCAAACAGAATAAACCTGCTATTGGGTGTGTCGGTCAAATATGAATGATAGACAATGTTGCTCTGCCAATGAGAAATAAAGGAATAAAGACATGAATGCTCCTTCCTCGGCGATGCCGCCGAACGGGCCAGAATCAAACGCTGTAATCCGCCAGATTGACTGGCAGCAAACCATAGCGGTGCGTCATCGGGTACTGTGGCCCGACAGGCCGCCCGAGTTCAGCCACATCGACAATGACAACGCGGGTCTGCACTTTGGCGCCTTTATTGGCCCACTGCTGGTGTGCGTGGCCTCGGTATTTATTAACGATGAGAGTGCCCGGTTGCGTAAATACGCCACCTTGCCCGAATATCAGGGGCAAGGCATAGGTACAACGGTGCTGAAGTCTATTTTTGCCCATCTAAAGCAGCAAGCGGTGGATTATTTTTGGTGTGATGCACGCGAGTCGGCCATCGGCTTTTATCGCCGCTTTGGCATGCGGGTAGAAGGTGAGCGATTTTACAAAAGTGGCGAACCTTACATGAGAATGTCGGTTAAGTTATAACATTGACGATAAATCCTCGCTGACGCTGCGCACCTTAAAACGGCATTTCACCACTTAGCAGCGGTTTAAAACAAGAACGCGATCACACAAAAGCCTGCATCTCTGCTCTAGGCTTGGTTAATGCAACTCCCTTGCTGGAGATGATACATGACCGATAAAAAAGTGATCCTGCTACTCAAAATAATGATGATCGCCGGCTTTTCACTGATCTTGATTGGGGCTTACCTGCACTACAGCGATATCACCAAGACCATGGGGGTAAAAGGTATTCTGCTGAGTGCCGGCTGTGTCGCCGTTGGCATGGTGTTGTCACTGCCCACCAAAATGTACCTGACCTTTTTATTTATGACTCGCGAAAATAATAAAAAAAAGCGCTAAGCCACCGGCATCAAAGAAAAACCCCACACCTTTCGATGCGGGGTTTTCTGTAGCTGCGTGCTGAAACGCGGCGATGGGTGAAGTGTAAAGGTGAAGCGGACGATACAATCAGAAAACCGAGACTAAACCCCAAACCTGTGGACTTGGTCTGTCTTTTCCTGTTCACTCTTCACTCTTTACCCTTCACCGTAATTAATGCAGTTTCAGTCTTGGGCGCAGCAAACGGTTAATGCGTCCCACCAGCATCATCAGGCCGGTACGTATATAGCCGTGCAAGGCGACCTGGTGCATGCGGTACAAGGACACATACACGGTGCGGGCAAAAAAGCCTTCCACCATCATGGTGCCGCGCATCAGGTTACCCATTAACGAGCCCACCGTTGTGTAGCGGCTCAGGTTAACCAAAGAGCCATGGTCTTTATACACATAGTCTTTCAGTGGTTTGCTGTTCAGCTGGGCCAGAATGTTGCGATAGGCCAGGCTGGCCATCTGGTGGGCAGACTGGGCGCGTGGTGGCACGGCCTTGCCGTTTTCCTGCATGCAGTGAGCGCAATCGCCGATCACAAAAATGCTGTCGTCGCGGCTGGTTTGCAGCGTTGGTTTCACCGTTAGCTGGTTAATACGGTTGGTTTCAAGACCACCAATGTCTTTCAGGAAGTTGGGGGCTTTGATGCCTGCAGCCCATACCATCAGCGTGGCCGGGATCAGTTCGCCGTCTTTGGTGACCAGGCCTTTGTCTGTGGCTTCCACCACCATGGTGTTGGTACGCACATCTACACCCAGATTGCGCAGCTCTTTATGGGCCATGCCGGCAATACGATCCGGCAGCGCGGGCAAAATACGCGGACCGGCTTCTACCAGCGTCAGGCGCAGGCAGTCGGAGCTCAGGTTTTTAAACCCGTAGGCACCCAGGTGCTCTACCGCGTTATACAGCTCTGCAGATAACTCAACGCCGGTGGCGCCGCCTCCCACAATAGCGATATCCACTTTATCATCCAACAATTCGCCTTCACCAAACTGCATAAAGCGGTTCATCAGCTCGTCGTGAAAGTGTTCGGCCTGCTGCGGGCGGTCCAGAAAAATACAATGATCGCTCACGCCTTTGGTACCAAAGTCGTTGGACACAGAGCCAATGGCCAGCACCAGAATATCGTACGCTAAAGTACGCTCGCCCAGCATCGGCTTGCCGGCTTCGTCCAGCATGGGAGCCAGGGTAATGGTTTTGCTCTCACGGTCGATGTTGCTTAACGAGCCCAACTGAAAGCCAAAGCCGTGGTTATGAGCATGGGAGCGATAGCTCAGGCTGTCGATTCCCGAGTCCATGGCGCCGGCGGCGACTTCGTGCAACAGCGGTTTCCATAAATGGGTGCGGTTTCTGTCTACCAGTGTGACGTCGGCCTTGCCCTTGCGGCCCAGTTTCCGGCCCAGTTTGGTCACCAGCTCCAGTCCGCCGGCACCGCCACCTACTACGATAATCTTTGTCATTAATTTGACCCTTAAACAAAATAAAAAAGCCTGCGGCTATGGCACTTGTTCATGCACTCTTGCTGTTCCCTACCCGTGATGGGAGGGCAATAGCCATAACCGAACGCTCTTGGCCTGATACAAAAAAAGAAGATCACCAACAAAGTTGTAACCGGAGTCACAACTTTATCTTCACATAAAACTAACTATGGATCATTATATTTATACGGGATTATGCATCCACCAGCCGGCGCATGCGTTCGCTGGCTTCCTGCCAGCGACGGCTGCGATACAGGTCGTTGCCGGCGGCACGGTTGCGCGATTGCAGGCTGGACACATCACGCTGCACATCGTGGGGCAAGGCATCAATAATTTCCACGGCCCCCGCCCTGTGATTACAGGCCAGCAACAAGTCGCACCCGGCCTGCAAGGCACAATGGGCTCGCTCGGCATAGCTGCCTGCCACGGCCGCTCCTTCCATGGTCAAATCGTCACTAAAAATCAAACCATTGAAACCCAGTTGCTGGCGCAATATCTGCTTAAGCCAGAACGCCGAAAAACCGGCGGGTTGAGCGTCTACCGCCGAATAAATCACGTGGGCCGGCATCATGCCCTGCACCAGCCCTTCACCAATCAGCGTCTTGAACGGCACCATGTCTGCCTGGGCAATATCGTTGAAATCACGGGAGTCGACAGGGCTTTCTTTATGGGAGTCGGCACGCACGCTGCCATGACCAGGAAAATGCTTGGCCACTGCGGCCATGCCTGCGCTGTGCATGCCCTGAATATAGGCACGGGCATGGTTAATTACAGCATCGGGATCCGCGCCAAAACTGCGATCGCCAATCACTTCACTGCCCCGCTCCAAATCCAGCACAGGGGCAAAGCTGAGATCGATATCATGAGCTGACAGCTCTGCTGCCATCAGCCAGCCGGCATCTTGCAGCAGGGTTATTTTATCCGAGCCCGAGTACTGCGCCAACCGGCCAGGAGCAGGAAGCGGAAAAAAACCATCACGAAAGCGCTGCACCCGCCCGCCTTCATGATCCACGGTAATCAACAGGCCCGGTTTAACGGCGCGAATGGCCTTGACCAGGGCACTTAGCTGGCCCCGGTCGTGATAGTTGCGACTAAAGAAAATCACGCCACCCACCGCAGGGTGCGCCAGCAACTCCCGTTCTTCGCCGTCTAGCTCATAGCTGTTTACATCAAGAATAAAGGGGCCCATTGCCACTCCTATTGCCGCCGCATAGCGGTACATATTTAAAATCCGTGAGGTGTGAAGCGTCAAGAGTGAAGGGATAAACCTGACCCAACACCGAAATCTCTTACAAAACCTCTTCGCCACGGAATCCGTTACAAAAATGAGGCTGTTGTTATGCCGTCCTCTTCACCCTTTACCCTTCACCCTTCACCCTTCACCCTTCACCCTTTACTCTTTACCCTTCACCAAGGTCATCAGTTTGGTCAGTGCCTGTTGCTGCATGTCGAGATACTCAGGCCTGGCCGTTTGTTGATATTGCAGTGCCGCCCATAATGCCGTCAGCCATTGTACCCAAGGTAAACGCGCCTGAAAATGCAGCTCGCTTACCCTGCCTCCCGCCCGGTTATACGCCAGCCGCATGGCCTGTTGCTGTGCCTCATCCAAACTAAAGCTATCGGCTATCACCGCCAGCTCAAAGGCCGCATCACCCGATGCTGCGTATTCCCAGTCCAGCAGCCAGGGGCGATCGCCCAGCACATTGGCGGCGTTAATGTCGTGATGACACAGTACCGGCTGAAATGGCAGGTTCAAGGCAGGTTGGGCAAAATAAGGCAGATAACAGGCAAGCTCGGGCGCCAGTGGCCGTAGTTGTTGGCAATAATGCGCCGCCTGGGCGCAGATGTCTAATAGGGGTAATGCGGCCTCAAGCCGATGCAGGCGAGCCACTTTGTGCATCAGGGCATTCATATCGCCAGGGGCTTGCCGCCAGTCATGCTCGGCAATCCAGTCCAACAATAAAATGCCTCGTTCAGGCTCGGCAAAACGCACCTTGGGTGCCAGGCCCGCGCTGGCTGCGGCCTGGTGGGCAAGCAGCTCATGCTCTCGGTTAATCCCCAACAACCGGGCATGAGGGCTGCCAAGGCGTAACCAATAAACGCCACTGGCCGCCTTTAGCCGCCAGCAACGATTGGTATAGCCCCCCTCCAAAGGCGTTAGCTGCCCCCTGAACTGCGAGGGCAGCAAGCCAAGCAGTGAATTATCGTCCACTCACGCTATCGGACCAGAGCAACTCGCCGCTCGCCAACTCCATTAATTGCCCCTGCAACTTCATGTTGCTGCCACTGCGGGTCAGCTCGGTCGACAATAAATAGTCGGCGCCACTTTGCTTGCCCAGGCGCACCAGGGCGGCCATGTCGGCACGGCCACCCTGATAAGCCAGCTGCTGGCGCAGGCTGCTGACTTTGGCACCGTCGGCAAAGTTCAACTGGCCACTCAGGCTGGATCGCAGCCGTGCGGTCAGGCCACTGGTATCTACCGGACTGCCCGCCTGATTGCGAATATTATCCAGCAACACAGGGCCTGCCACTTCATTGAGCGCCGCGCTGTTTTTCAGCTTGGCCGACAATCCATCCACCAGGCGTTCTAAACTGGCGTTACGCACTTCAGGGATCGGTGCCGGAGGTGCACTTGGCATCTCGATCACCGGCGGCTGTGTTACCGGAGGCGGCAGCGGCTGGCTGGGCGGCATTGGCTGACTGGGCTGGCTGGAGCCGGACGTTCGCACCGGTGCCGGTTGCGAAGAATACGGGTTTGGCATACTACAGGCGGCCAGGGCGACCGAGGCCGCCAGCATGAATGTTAAGCGAAATGCGTTCATAAGCTTCCTTGTTTGCTCATCCAGTGAGTCGACTTATTATTGTTGGCCGAGTTATTTAGCCAAAAGGGGCCCCAATGGACGGC
The DNA here is from genome assembly GCF_014643915.1 of Oceanisphaera marina. GTDB lineage: Bacteria > Pseudomonadota > Gammaproteobacteria > Enterobacterales > Aeromonadaceae > Oceanimonas > Oceanimonas marina. The sequence goes on along the minus strand of NZ_BMKE01000010.1, from coordinate 40,897 downwards.
CACCCAGCAAGTGCATGTGAATGTGGTACACCTCCTGGCCGCTATCACGATTACAGTTCATGATCAGCCGATAACCGCTTTCGCTGATGCCGGCGTCGGCCGCCAGCTTGCGAGCCACGGTAAACAGTCGGCCCAGTGCCAGTTCGTGCTCGGCTTCCACGTCATTGACGGTGGGGATCAAGACGTTGGGAATAATCAGGATATGAGTGGGAGCATGTGGCGCAATGTCGCGAAATGCCGTGACCAGCTCGTCTTGATACAGAATCTCGGTAGGAACTTCCTTACGGATAATCTTGCTGAAAATGGTTTCTTCTGCCATTACTGATCTCCTTGAATATACATCGCCAAACCGCCCCCTGGGCGACAACTTTGACCATTATAGCCTTGTTCGCCACCAAAAAAACGCAGCTACTTCCACAAGTCATTGATTAAAAAAGTAACCAACAGGGCCAGCCCCCGCCTTTTGCTGTTAACCGCCAATCCTCTCACGCCAGCCCGTGTCATAACAGGGCAAAAGCAGATTCAAACAATACCACCATCGAGTACACTGTATTCACACTCACCTTTAGGAATCATCGTCATGGCAGGATCCAAGAAAAAAGTACTGGCACTGTTGCTGGCAAGTACGCTGACCACCCAGCTGGCGGCCTGTGGCACCGTTTTTTATCCCGAGCGCAAAGGCCAGATCAGCGGGCGTATCGATCCTGTGGTCGCCATCGCCAATGGCGTGGGGCTGTTGTTCTTTATTGTGCCGGGTGTGGTGGCCTTTGCCGTCGACTTTGCCACCGGCGCCATTTATCTGCCCGGTGGTCGCCGTGCCGAGCTGGCCCCCAATGCCACTCCCGACAGCCTGAGCGAACAACTTTATGCCAGCACCGGGCAACGAATCGACTGGCAGCAAGATGCGGTGCAGGTTGAAACCCTTGGCTCGGTTGAACAGGTACAGCAACGTTTACTGGTTGCTTATTAACCATGGCGCAGGTGGCCTGCCATTAATAGGCACCACCAATGGCCGGGCGTAAATGATCGTAGAGCGGAATGGCATCATTCAGCTCGGCGGCGGTCATATTCGGCGTTAACTCGCCAAGATGATTTCTGGCATCTTGAATGCGGGTGCTGCGCAATAACTGCACATTGGGATACAGGCGCCGCGCCTCCCCCAACAGTTGCTGGGCTTCATCTTCGTGCCCGGCACTGCCCAGCGCCAGATAGGCGTTGTAATACACTCCGGCCCTCGGGGTATGTATCACAAAGCGCCGCGCCCAGGCGGCATAATCCAGCAGCTGCGCCTGATCCTGATTCAACAAGGCATGGGTCAATTGCCAGTGATGGCGATAAAAAGCGGTTCTGTCATACCAGATCAAGGGATTGATCACTGCCTGCAACTCGGCCTCGGTATGGTCGTCGTTTTGCGCATAACGGGTCAGTTGCTGGCCGGCATACAGCCCCGAGGCCATAAACAGCATCAGGCAAATGCCCCAGGCTCTTACCGGCCACCGACTCCAGGAGGGCGGCACTCCCAGCAGGCGGCGCTGACCATATTGCGCATCAATCACGTAAATCAGCACCAGCACCATAAACCAGTGCGGCAACGAATGATAAAAGGGAAACTCGGTTTGGCTGTGAATAAAAATAGGCGTTAACACCCCTATCCAGGCCAGACTCTGGACTATCGGCAACCGATAAAACAGCCGCAACACCAGGCCAGTCATGACAACCAGCCCCAGCAAGGGCACCACGCCTCCTTCTATGGCCCACAATAAAAACTCGTTATGCGGATGACCCATTTCGGTGAACAAGGGCTTGGCGCCCGGCGTTAGCTCACGCCAGGTAGCGTAAGTACGATAAAAGGCCGACTCAAAACTGCCATAACCGAAGCCAAACCAGGGCTTGTCCAGCAACATGCGCAGGCCGTGGGCATAGATATCGAACCGGCCATCGGCTTCGGTATAAATACTCAGGCTGCGCTTGCTCATGTCGAAGGCATCCAGCCCGAACACGCCCAACACAATGCCAACGGGGATCAGCAACAGGCTGGCCAGCAAGCGCTTGGAGCGGGTTTTAATCAGGGTTTGCCACAACAGGGGTTGCAACAACAGCAGGCCAAGCAAAAGCCCAAGCTGCCCAGCCCGCGACTGCAACAACACCACCAGAATGGCGCCGGCCCCCAGCACGCTGGCAAACCACATCGACTTGAGCAAAAACCAGCGGGTGGACGTTTTGTCTTCGTGCAGCCACAGATAAATGGCCAGTACCATGCCCGTGGCCACAAAGCTGGCCATAACATTGCGATGCTGAAAAATACCGTAGGGCGAGCGTACTTCGGTGTTGTAGCCAAACCAGTTGTCCGGTTGCAAGACAAAGAATTGCGCCAGCCCCAGCAGAATTTCTACGCTCACCGCCCCCAGCAAACAATACAGTAAATAGCGGCGCCCCAGCGCATTAAAGCGACACTGCTGCAACGCCAGATAAAACAACAGGCCACCACACAGCGCCAGCATGCGTGGCAACGCATGGCCGGCCACCGAGTTATTGTGCAGATAGAAAAAGGGAAGCCACAACAGAGCGCTGGCCATCACCATTCCCAGCCAGAAACGACTGGTCAGCAAACGTCGACGCTGCCAATGCCACAACCCCAGGGTCGTCATTAGCCCGATAAAAAACCAGCCAATCACGTTAAAGGGCAGTTGCAGACCGATGCCAAACAAATGCGGCAGATACAAATGCATCGCCAACAGGGCATACACCGCCATGCAAGCCAACATGGCATGGGCCAGCCGTTCCTGTTGTTGTAAGGACGAAGACATCATAATGGGGCTTATACTCGACTGCCGGGCAAATTCACAAGCCGCTACTTTACCCAAGGTCTGCGCAAAAAGCATGAATCAGACGTCGGTTACCGGCAGATTCTGCCACAGCAATTTGGTGATGGGTAAAGGGGGAAGGGTAAAAAGAACAAGCCAGTCCCAAGCCTGCAGACCTGGCTTGGGTATTATCTCCTCCTCTTCACCCATTTCTCTTCACTTATTACCAGACTAAAACTCAAACCGATAAAACAGATCTATCGCCTGGTTCAAGCCACTGGCCGCCTGCAAATACAAACGGGGCAACAGTTCGTAGCGCAAACGCAATTCACCAATCGAAGAGAACACCCCTACACCATAACCAATTTGCAGGCCGGGCAGTACATAGGCGCTGATGTTCACTTCGGTGCTTTCACCGCTGCCGCCGGTATCCACCGACACATCCTGCAGACCCAGCGCTTCGCCCACGTTGGTGACCAAACCGCCCACCCTGCTGACACCCGCCCCCAGCAGCATGGACTGCACCAGGGCGTTACCGTCGGTTTCACCACTGCCATCCAGCCCACGGCCACGCAGCAGATAGGACAGCTGCTCAGCCTGAGGCATGTCCGGCTCCGAGAACACCTTGAGCTCGGGCTGATTGGCGGTCCCCGTCACCCTGACCCCGGCGATAATAGTGCTGTCGGACATACTGGACGGATTGCGAATGGCTTCTACCTTGAGATTGGGCACATCCAGCAGGCCGCTGAATAAAATGCTGCCTTCCCGGATCAGCAGATTCTGGCCGTAGGCCTTGAACTTGCCGTCAACCAGCCGGATTTCTCCGTTGGCCCGCATGGTCCGGTTTGGCCGCTGCACCAGGCGCAACTTGCCCTCCAGCCGGGTATCCAGACCAAAGGCTTCCAGCCGCACATCTTCGGTGATGATCACATTAATGCGGATATCCACCGGCAATTTGGGGGCGGCAGTTTCGGGAATCATGCCCGAGGGCTGTACGATGACCACATCCGACGACAGCCCCACGGCACTTTCTGGCAGCTCTTTAACTGCAATGCGCGCCCAGGGAATAACAATGTCGCCACGGATCTTGGGCTCTTCGCCCAGGGTAATCTGCAGATCCGGACTGACGCGCACCCGGCCCATGCCCGGGTAACCGGCTTCCAGCTCACTGCCCTTGAGACGAATTTCGCCACTCACCGGCAGCTCGCGCCAGTCAAGCTCACCGCTGATATTCAACGGCCCGCCGCCCACCTTGAGCTGACCGTTAATGGTGGCATTGGTGCCTCTGATATCGAGGCGAGTGGTAAGGTCTCGCACCTTCACCATGTCGGAATAGGTATCTACTTCGCCACCATTAAGGCTGATGTTACCAAACAGCAAGGGAGCGGCCAGAGTCCCTTCCAGTCGCGCCTGGCCGGCCAGGGTGCCTTGCAGCCGTGCCACTTCCGGCAACAGCGGAGCCAGCCAGTCCAGCTTGAGCTGATCGATATTCAGGTTACCGCTAAGCGCCCGTCGGCCTTTCAAATCGGCCACATTGGCATTCACATTCAGTTGTCCCAGCTGAATCGAACGGAAGGTCAACGCCGATTGCAGCCGGTTATCGGCCATCTCGCTGGTCAGTGACAGGGTTTGATAGCTCAACCGCGTATCGCCACTGACAAAGGTGCCCGGCGTGGTGCTGATGTTGGCATTCAGCTTGGGCGTGCCGCCGCTCCATTCAACCTTGACTCGGCCATTCAGCACAGCTTCCCATGAAAAATCGGTGGGAAAGAAAGGCTTGAGCCGCGCCATGTTCAGATCGCGAATATCAAGCCCGGCAACACCGCGCTTGGCGCCCGCGTCAATGGCATCAAAACACAAAGAGGCTCTGCGTGAGCTCCAGCAATGAGGTTGCGCCTGCAGCCGCGCATCTTTCACCGTCATCACCAGATCCTGCTGTAAGGTCCAGCGCTCCAGCGGTGTGTCGAGCTGCCCTTTACTCAAACGTCCGCGCCAGCCGTCCTTGTTCAGGCTGCCGGTCAAGCCAAGTTCGGCCGCCAGGGGATCGCCATTAAAGGTCAGGTCGAGCCGGTGCGAAGCCTGGTTGCCCGAGCCGGTCAGTTGCAGCTTGTCGATGGTCATTTCGCCCGAACGAATGCGATCTATGGTAAAGCGCAGATCGCCTTTCATGTTTTCGCCCAGCGTCGCATTGGCCTGCAGACGAATATCGCGGGCTTCATTGTCGTTGAAACCGGCTTTTCTGCCGTTGAGATTGGCCTTGATTGCCGGCGCTTTCAGGGCACCGCGCACCTGAATATTTCCGGCCAGATCACCGTATAAACCAGGGGCGTATACCGCCAGATTAGGGGCCGACAGCACGCCATCGAGTTGCCAGCTATCGGTGATTTCGCCATTCACCGTGAGTGTATTATCGCCATTGGTCAGCAGCAAATCGTTAACGCTGCCTTGCAGGGCCTGGTTCAGGGTAACCTGGCCTTTGAGCGACAACGGATAATCGCGCAGCACGCCGCGAATATCCGGATCGGCATTCAGTTGCCATTGTTCCCCCTGCAGTACAAAGCGGGTATCCAGCCTGCCGTTCAGCTTGCCATCCATACCCGCCACAAAGGCACCGGGATCCACATCGGTCAGCGCCAGCAGCCCTTGCCAGTTGATGCCGTTGGCCCAGCTCAGCTTGCCTTCTATATTGGCTTCACCCTTGGGCAGCATCAGGGCCAGCGGCTCAATCGTGGCCCCCTTCAAATCACCGGTGGCCGCCAGTGTTATGCCTACCGGCGGCAGGTCTGGCCCGTGGGCTTCACTGTTCAGGGTCAGGCGATAATCTTCCAGCCGACCTTTCAGGCTCAGCTTGCCCTGTTCCAGTCGCCATTGCGGGTCCTTGAACGGCCAGCCCAACTGCTGCCAGTTCACAGCAACATCAAACGGCAGTTTTGGATTGAGAGGTTCGGCCATTAACGAGGCATTGGCCTTGAGGACGCCGTCCAGTAATAGTTTACCCTTGAGTCTGGCCAGGCTGTCGGAAAGCGTCAGCGCCAGCGTCTGGCCATTGAGCTGACCGTCCATCAGGGGTTTGCGCACCTTGGCATTCAGTGCCAAGTCCAGCGGGTAGTCACCGGTCAGAGTCACATCGCCGCCCAGCTTCAGCAGCGCCAGCTCATGATCCAGTTCTGCCTTGATTATATTAATGGTGCTGCCCTTGGCTTCCAGCTCCAGATTCAGGGCATGCAGCGCCTGGGTCTGCCCATGTTGAATCAACTGGCTGTCGGTCAGGCTAAAGCCCTGCAACTTGATGGGAAATGGCAGCACGACTTCGGGCAATACCAGCGGCGTTTGCTCGGCCTTCGCGGGCTGTTTATCTGCAGTCGGTGCCTGATCGTTGGCGTTCAGCGTGATGGTCAGGCCGCTCATATCGGGCCCGGTGACCACCATGCCCTCGGCATCCCAATGCATGGCTACCTGCAGGCTTTGCCAGGCAATGGTTTGTCCGGGCAGAGAGATTTTGACTCGGTTGGCACGAATATCGTCCAGATCGATGCGCACCGCAGGAGTGAACTCGGCCAGCGGCTCGGTCGCTTGCTCTTCTTTGGCCTCGGGAAAGTGCTTGATGGTCACTTCTATGTCTTCGGCCACCAGTTGTTGCAGCCATAAACGACGATCGAGCAGCTTGCCCAATTGCCATTCCAGAGTGATGTCGCGCGCCGAAAAAGCCAGCGAGTCTTGCTCGTAGCTCAATTCGCTAAAGTGCCAGCCCTGGCCCAGCTGGCCCGACTCCATGGTGCCACTCAGGCCCGCCAGCTGTTGCTTGGCCATACCCCACAGCCACTGGTTGCCAACATGCGTAAACAGCAGGCTGAACACCAGCATCAGCACTAAGCACACCCCGACGACCAGGCCGGACAGAATTCGGGTCAGCATCATAAATCAGGCCCCAGAGTAAAGTGAATGCGCATGGGAACCTGGTCTTCCGATACCCCAAATGCCAGATCAAGTCGCACCGGCCCCACCGGTGTTTGCCAACGCACCCCCACCCCGGTACCCACTTTCCAGGCTTCGGTGTAATCGTTGGTGGCGGTCCCCGTATCCACAAAGGTGGCCAGCCGCCATTTTTGTGCCACTTTGTAATCGTATTCCATGCTTAATGCAGTGGCGTACTTGGCGCCCAGACGATCGCCGTTTTCATCAACCGGGGTAATCGACTGATAGCTGAAACCACGTACCGTGACGTCACCACCGGTAAAAAAGCGCAGCGACGGTGGCAGTTCATTGATTTCATCTACCCACACCGCGCCCTGTTCGGCCCGGGCAATAACGCGCTGGCCTTCGCCGACGGTGCGCAGCCATTTACTGCGGCCAAACAGTCGAATAAAGCGGGTATCCGATCCCCACCAGGGTTCCGACAGCTCCAGGGTCGCGGTTTGCGCATCCCCCCAGGTCGCATCCAGCCCGCCTCTGACGCGAGTACGGCTGTAAGTCACTCCGGGGATCAGCAAGAAGCTTTCATCTTCCTGCTTGCCCTGGGTATAGGATTCAAATTCGCTGCGAATAAATACATCCCGTGTCCAATCGTCGGTGTCTTTATCCCATCTGTGTACCGAAGCCACCACACGATCACTGACAGTATCGTCCTGATCCAGCATCTGGTAGCCGCCCTGCACCGTGTAATAGTTATTCAACGGGTTGCCACGGGGGATTTTGTAAACAACGGTAATATCCTGCTTGGGGGCAGATACCTTGAGGTTGGTTTGCAGGCTGTGGCCCAGGCTGTTGATCCAGGGTTTATCCCAGTTGGATGACACTCTGGCGCCTTCATCGGTTGAAAAGCCAACCCCCACTTCCACTTCGTTATCGGCTTTGGCTCGCAACACCACCGCCAGCGGAATCTGATGATTTTCATCGGCTTCGCTTACCATGGGCAAGACTTCTACCCGGCGAAAATACTGGGTGCTCGACAGCGAACGGCTCAGTTGTGAAATCTTGTTGGCCTGATAGGGGTCACCCGGTTTTACATCGACCAAAGGATCCAGCAAACGAGCCACGGGGCGATCGCTGTCTACCTGCAATTCACCAAACTTGTAACGCGGCCCGGAATCAAACACCAGGATCACATCGGCGGCATTTTCCTGGGGGTGCACCAGCACCTGATTATGTTGATACTGGGCATCAAAATAGCCACGGGACAGCGCCAGACTCAGCAGACTGGCCTTGGTTTTTTCATACACGTCGTGTTGAAACACATTGTTTTGCTGCAAGCCAAGTTGACCGAGCAGCAATTCGAACTGGGGGTCGGTTTGCGACTCGCCCTCCAGGCTGATATTCAGCTCACGAATGCGCACCGGCTCACCGGCCTTCACATTGACCAGCACCTGTTCTGGCTTGTCTTTATTGACGGTAATTTCAATATCGGGGCTGTAGTAGCCCAGCGCTTGCAGGCTGGTTACCACCGCCGTTTGAATGTCTTTGCGAAAACGGGGTAATTGCTCGGCCTCAATGGGCGGCAGCTGATCCAGGTAAATACGGGTATTGTCTTTTAAATCGCCTTTCAGGCCCTTTAAACGAAAGCTGATCTCGTCGGCCCTGGCACTCAGGCTGAGCAATAACAAGGCCAGCAGTCCCCATACACCTTTATTCATAGCGCACCCTAATTTTTTGTAAGTTATGTGTTTGCAAATCGTTTCGGCTGCCCTTGCTGCTTGCGTTGCCCATGATTGTTGTGTCGTGGCACACTGCCCCATTATTGTCTTTGATTCGGGATTGTCATGTCTGCGTCCGCTACTTATTCATTGCTGGGTGTTGCCGGTTTTAGCGGCAGCGGTAAAACCACGCTGTTACGGCAGTTAGTCAGTTTGCTCACCCAACGTCAACTTCGGGTTGGCATTATCAAACATACCCATCACGATGTAGAGCAAGACCTGCCGGGTAAAGACAGTTTCGAGCTGCGCCATGCCGGTGCCAGCCAATGTTTACTGGCGGGCCCACATCGTAGCATTCTCACTTATGAAAACGCTAAACCACAAGAACCTGATTTAACTGAATCTCTTTCACGACTGAGTTTAGACAGGCTCGATCTGGTGCTGGTCGAGGGGTTTCGTGAGGCCCCCATTAATAAAATAGAAGTGCACAGACCCGATTACCACAAACCCCTGCTGTGTTTGCATGACCCCCATATTCTGGCCGTCGCCACCGATGATCCGGATTTACATGCTCCGGTGTCTTTGCTGGATTTAAACGATGCCAGCGCCATTGCCGATGTTATTGTGCACTGGTGGCAAACGGGGCGCCTGCAAGCGTCGACAATCTGAGTTTCTCCCCCGCCGGATAACCACACACCCGCCGGTATCCCCCGTATAGCAGCGGGTGCTGACGATAATACTGCTGGTGACGCGCCAATGCCGGCGTAAAGGGGCTGGCGGGCAAAATACGCACCTGTATCTGTTTGCCCAGCTCCAGCTCCAGTTTGGCGCGACTTTGCTGGGCAAAGCGCTGCTGCAGAGCCGTTTGCACATACAGAGCCGGGCTGTATTCGCGCCCGCGATCGCAAAACTGTCCTTCTTTATCGAAGACATCTACCACCGCCCAATACAGAGTAAGCAGTTCGCCGTAGCTTATCTGTTGAGAATCGTATTCCACTCTCACTGCCTGTCGTCGCTGCTGGCGGCTGCTGGTTTGTATCCAGCCTGCGGCTACGTTGGCCACCCCCGGGCGCTCGGCAAACAAGGCATCCATCACCCAAAAACTGCCACCGGCAAAGATGGCCTGTGCTGCTCTGGTTGGTGCCGCCAACACGACCGTCAAGCTCAACAGCAGCACGGTTATGGTTTTTCCAAGCACGTATTTGCTCCTTTACAAGCTCGCTGCGCTTACCCATAGTTTAAGAATGTGTATGCTAACTGATTGAAATAAGATGGAAACACTTTTTGTTTATCGCTGGTCACTCGGTTCCTTGTTTTGCCTGCTGCTCCCCCTGATTGGCATTGTGGGCACGCGCCTGCAGTGGTGGCCTTATACGCTGGGTCTGCTGTTGCTGGTCGTGGCTCTAGGTTGCAGCTTGCTGTTATTGCCCTTTGCCTTGTGGCAACGTCAGTGGCTGGCCATGGTGCCCCCCATACTGTTACTGCTGCTGGTACTGCCTTTTGTAGTGCGGGCCTTTACCCTGCCAGCCATTCACGACATCAGCACAGACACCACCAATCCTCCCGCTCTCACTGCCGCCCTTACTCTGCGCTCTGAAGGTGATCACAGCATTGAGTACCAAGGTGCGGCCGTGGCACAGCAGCAGCATGCCACCTGGCCGGGCATACAACCCTTGATAATACAAAAACCGCTAGAACAGGTGCACACTCAGGTACAGGTACTCGTTGCCCGGCGTGGCTGGACCATCACCGCCAACAGCAACCATCAGCTGGAAGCCGTTTCCCGCAGCACCTTGTTCGGCTTTAGCGACGATATTGCCATTAGATTAACCCCCGTAACACCGGCCGAAGGCAGCCCTGTTGATGCCACCGTATTAAATCACTTGAACAAGAATAAGCAACAGACAACAATGGCGACCCGCGTGGATATGCGCTCGGCATCCAGGGTGGGGAAAAGTGATTTGGGCGCCAATGCCAAGCGGGTGTGCGCCTTTTTAACAGAACTGAATCAGCTTTAGCATTACATACCGTCGACGGCCGCTGTTCACACGCCGGAATACATCATAATAAATAAAAAATTCTGCGTAATCAGCACTTAAGCCTGACTTTCCAGCTAGGCTTTTAGAATAGAAGTCTTGATACCAGATGGCGCCAAGGGGTCATTGATGGGTATAGTACCAAATGTAGAATACGCCACACTGCGGCGCACACAACCCAAACCCAAACTCGCTCGGCGTCACCGCTGGCGTTGGTTGCTGTGGATTTTGGTACTGTTATTGTTAACAGTCTCCGGGTTGTTGCTGGCATATGAAATGCGCACTTCCTGGCTACAGGGGCGCGAGATCCCCCGCTATGCCGACACGCTGCGTTATTCTCTCGAACCCGGCCCCAGCTCCAGCATTTACTTTCCTGTTCAGGGTCCGTTCGACCAGCGACTGGGATATTCCCGGCTGCCGGATTTATTTTCCCGTTTGCAAAAGCAGCAATTCGAGATTTCACAACAGGTGCAATTCTCCCATGCCCTGCGTCAATACAGCAGCCATGGCCTGTTTGTCCCTTATCAGGAAAAAACCCAGGCAGGGTTGTTTATTGGCGACTGTCGGCGTGAGCCCATTTACGACTTTTCCTATCCGCAGCGCCATTATCCCGATTTTGCCAGCATAGCGCCGCTGATCGTCAATACCCTGCTGTTTATTGAGAATCGGGATATGTTGAGTCAGGAACACCCAACCGTCAACCCGGCGGTTGATTGGCCGCGCTTTACCAAGGCGGCGCTGTCGCAGGTGGGGCGGGCGCTGGCCATTCAGGATGACTCGGCCGGAGGCAGTACCCTGGCCACACAAATAGAAAAATACCGCCACTCCCCCGGCGGCATGACTCAATCGGCCAGCGAAAAACTGCGCCAGATGGTCTCTGCCAGTGTGCGCGCCTATCAACAGGGCCCGGATACCCTGGCCGCCAGACAGCTCATTGCCCTTGCCTACCTTAACTCGGTGCCACTGGCTGCCGCCCCGGGCCACGGCGAAATTCACGGCCTGGGCGATGGACTGTGGATCTGGTTTGGCGCCGAACTGAGCTATGTCAATCAGCTGCTGGACCCGGGATCACCCGCCAGCCTCAACGAACAGGGAATGGCACTGCGCCAGGTCATCGGTCTGATGATTGCCCAACGCCGTCCATCTTATTATCTGTATCGTGGCCGTGACGATTTGCATACCCTTACCGACAGCTATCTGCGGCTGCAAGCCCAGGCCGGCATGATAAGTTCGGCCCTGCGAGACGCGGCGCTGGCCCAGCGGCTATCGTTCAGAGACTTCAGCGAGGCGCCGGTTACCCAATATGTAGAGAACAGTAAAACCCTGCTGGTAACACGTGGACGATTGGCCAGCCTGCTGGGGATGTCGTTTTACGAGCTGGACCGACTGGATTTGTCTGCCGACACCACCCTGAATGCCGCCTTGCAGCAAAAGGTGACCGACTATCTGCAGCAGCTGGCCGACCCGGACGTGGCCCGCGCCATTGGATTGTATGGCGAGCGTTTGCTGTCACCGGAAAAAACCGCCGAGGTCAGATACAGCTTTACCCTGTTCGAACGAGGAGAGCAGGGATTTTATGTGCGCGTTCAAACCGACAATACCCTGCAACCCTTCGACATTAACGAAGGCAGCAAACTGGAATTGGGTTCAACCGCCAAGCTGCGGGTCATGACCACCTACCTGGAAATTATTGCCGAGCTGCACCAGAAGTACGCCGGTAAATCCCCCCAGATGCTAAGGGAGTTGAAACCCGCGCCCAATGATCTGCTGAGCCGCTGGGCCATTGCCTACCTGCAGCGTCATTCGGATCATTCCCTTACCGCCATGTTAAACGCTGCGCTGGAACGCCGTTATTCCGCCAGTACCGGTGAGCGCTTTTTTACCGGCGGCGGCCTGCACAGTTTCAACAACTTTCGCCGTCAGGACAATCAGCGCAATCCCACGCTGATAGAGGCCTTGCGCGAGTCGATCAACCTGCCATTTATCCGGGTAATGCGCGACATAGTGCGTTACAGCATTTATCAGAATGAAAATCGCGCCCAGCTGCTGGCCGACGATAAAGACCCACGGCGCCAGGAATATTTAAGCCGTTTTGCCGACCGGGAAGGCCGGGTGTTTTTATTGCGCTTCTGGCGCAAATATCAGGGACAAACGCCTGAGCAACGCTTAACCGGCTTTTTTGACGGCTTGCGCCCCACTGCAACGCGACTGGCCGCCGTGCATCGGTATTTGCTGCCCCAGGCCAGCATGGAGGAATTCAGCGCCTTTATACAGCAACGATTGCCCCACTCTCAACTGAGCGAACGCCGGTTGGAGCAGCTGTATCACAACTATGGGCCTGGCGCTTACAGCTTGCCGGATCAGGGATATATTGCCCGGGTGCACCCACTGGATTTGTGGCTGCTGGATTACCTGCAGCACCATCCCGATGCCAGCTTCAATGATGCCGCCGAGGCCAGTAAAGAACAGCGTCAGCAAGTGTATGGCTGGCTGTTTAAAACCCGCCACCGCAGTGCCCGCGACAGCCGCATTCGTACCATGCTGGAGGTGGAAGCCTTCAGTGATATTCATCAACGCTGGCAACGATTGGGCTTTCCGTTTGCCAGCCTGGTGCCGTCGCTGGCTACCGCCATTGGCAGCTCGGGTGACAAGCCGGTGGCACTGGCCGAGTTGGTGGGCATTATCTTGAACGATGGCGTACGGCTGCCCACCGTACGCATGAACCAGCTGCATTTTGCCGCCAACACCCCTTATGAAACCCGACTGCTGCAGCAAACGCAGCAAGCAGAACGAGTCATGGCCAAAGAAGTGGCGCAGGTCTTGCGCCAGGCCTTGTCGCAGGTAGTGGAAGGCGGCACCGCACGCCGTTTGCAGGGCAGCTTTTCGCTGGCCGATGGCAGTCCCTTGACCCTGGGTGGCAAAACCGGCACCGGCGATAACCGCATTCAAACCGTCTCTCGCTATGGTCAGGTACTGACCTCTCAGGCGCGCAACCGCACCGCCACCTTCGTGTTCTATTTAGGTGAGCACCACTTTGGCACCCTGACTGCCTATGTACCCGGCCAGCAGTCGGACAAATTCACCTTTACCTCGGCCCTGCCAGTGCAGGTACTCAAGGGCATGGAGCCGATATTACGCCCCTATCTGCAGCCTGGCAGCCAAAGTGGTTGTCAGCCATCCAGTGGGGTAATGTCGGCAAGGATTGCCCCAACGCCCGACGCCACAACCACTGCAACGCCGGCTTTAACGGCAGCCGCTCACTGATTTGCCGAGGTTGGGCCAGGGGCTGCCACGCCTGGTCAGGCCCTTGCTCGGCCACCGCAAAACTGAAGATATAACCGGGTTCCTGGCCCATGCGCAAATCGGTGATCCTGAGCAGCCCTTGCTGCTCGCTCATCTTGAAATAACCTTTGCTGAACCAGGCCAGCCGGGCCACGGGTCCATGCTGCTGCCAGGTTTGATACAGCTTCATGCCCCGGTCGTGTTCAGTAAACACCGGCGGATCTCGGTCCAGTAACGAAATAAAGCCTTCGCTGTATCCCTCGGGCGTAATGACCAATACCCGCCACAACAGGGTATTGAAGGCGGTGGGCGTCACCAGCCGCTGCTCAACCGTCACGCCCTGCTCCGCCAGCCAGCGATCGGCAGTTTGCGTGATCTGCCACTGAGCCACCAGACTCCAGCCCAGATACAGGGTACTCAGGTAAAGTCCCCACCGGTTGCTTTTTAGCCCCTGGTATTGCGGGCGCAATAATGCCGCCACCAACCCGAGCAACAGCGGCAAGGTATAAAGCGGGTCGATAATGAAGATGCTGCCAATGGCAAAGGGGTAGTCACTGAACGGTTGTGCCAACTGGGTGCCGTATACCGTCATGTTATCCAGCAGCACATGGGTAACCAGCACCAGCCAGATGGCCAGCATTGCCCGTCGCCAATGGGCTTGCTGGCCAGACAGGCGACACAGCAACCAGGCAAACACCGGCGACAGTACACTGAGGTAAAACATCGCATGGCTGAACCCTCGATGAAAGGTCATATTGCTGACCGGGTCACCATAATCGATAAGCACATCCAGATCCGGCAGGGTACCAAAAAAGGCGCCCGCCAGTGCCGAGCGCCCCACCCCAACGCGCTTGCCCATTACGGCCACCCCGATGGCGGCGCCCAGCGTCATTTGCGAAAGTGAATCCATATGCTGATTGATATCCTGTAAATGAAAAAGCTGGGCCGTCGAGACCCCGATGGATGGCCCTATTTATGACATAGTCTGATAGCATATGAGTCTTGTGTTTAGCTATTAACGATTACCATGCCCCATCACTTCATTATGCCCGCAGATTTCATAGTGCCCGTTATTGCCACTTTGGCCAATCACTCGTTAAGCCAGCGCCTGCATCACAAACACACCATTCTGGCTCGAGTATTAGCGCGTCATAAAGATGCCACAGCACCGTTTACGGCACTGGCAGCCCTGGGCGGGCTGGAAATTGCCATGATGGCCGGCGCCCTGATCAAGGCCGCCAGCCAAAGGCGTATCCTGCTGATGGACGGATTTATTGCCGGCGTGGCCCTGCTGGTGGCCGAGCAACTGGCACCGGACGTTTGCCAGTTTGCGGTGTTTGCCCATCACTCCGCCGAACCGGGCCATGGGCATTTGCTGCGTCTGCTGCACGCCTAGCCCTTGCTGAACATGCAGATGCGCCTGGGCGAAGGCAGTGGGGCCGCGCTGGCGTATCCACTATTGCAGTCGGCTTGCGTGTTTTTAAGTCAGATGGCCAGCTTTGACGATGCCGGCATCAGTGGGCAGAACAGCTGATGCCTCGCCAGACGCTGCGCCCTACTCTGCGCAATAGGTTAATACACGAAGGCCGTTTGTTGCTGGTGGCCAGCCAGTTTTTAACGCGCCTGCCGACGCCCGAGCTGCGTGATTACCAACCCCGGTGGTTACATCAGAGCCGTCGGCATTTTCCCGCCGTGGGCCTGTTGATTGGCCTGTTGATTGGCCTGCTGTGTGCCCTGGTATTCTGGCTGGGCACCCTGTTGTTCAGCCCGCTGGTGGCGGCCGTGGCCAGCACCGCCTTTGGCATTAAAATGACCGGCGCCTTTCATGAAGACGGACTGGCCGACACCTGCGATGGCCTGGGCGCCACCCAACAGCTCGCCGAGCTGGCGATTTATGCCGGCTTCGCTATATCTCTGTGAAGTGTGAAGAGGACGAAACAACATCAACCCCTTTCGCAACGGAATCCACAGAACCCGCAGAAAAATAGAGATTAAATCTGAAAGAGCTAAAACTAAAAACATGTTTTACCAGTAAGACCAGACATCTTGAAGACACAGTTTTGTAGGGCCATATTTAAGTAAAAAATATTGGACCTTTTTAGCCCTCACCATTAAATAATCACTGTTGCGAGTTCGCTCTTATCCCATCTTGATTTTTCCGTGAGTTCCGTGGATTCCATTGCAAAAAATCTTTCGGCTCTCGTTTTAATATTTAACAGTAGGAGCTGTGATGGAGTTGTATATCTGGCGCCACCCCAAACCACTGCAGGCAGAGGGAATGTGCCTGGGGCAAACCGATATGGGGGTAGATAAACGCAAACTGCGCAGACTGGCCAACCAGATCCAGCGTTTTGCCCGTCGCCATCAATTGCCCAAGGTGATTTGGGTCAGCCCCCTGCAGCGCTCTGCGCGGGTGGGAGACATATTGGTCGGGCGAGGCTGGCAGTGCAAGGTGGCCGACGAGCTGGCCGAAGTCGATTTTGGCGGCTGGGACGGTTGTCATTGGTCGACCGTGCCCAGGGCCGAAATCGACGCCTGGTGTGCGGATTTTGCCGACTATGCCCCCGGCGGCGGAGAAAGTGTGCGCCAGTTATTTGCTCGGGTGGCAGGCTGGCTGCACAGCCTGCCTGCCACGCCCCAACTGGCGGTCGGACATGCTGGCTGGATCACTGCCGCCCGGCTGTTGAGCGAGGACAAGGCCATTCCGGCTATCGCCGCAGACTGGCCGCGGCCCGTGGCTTATCGCAAGCTGAGTCGGCTGACTATTCCAGCCGCTCTACCTTGACCCTGGCAACACCGGCGCGAATCATGTTCAGCTCGCGCGCCGCCTGTTCCGACAGATCGATAATGCGCCCTCTGGCATAGGGGCCACGATCGTTGATACGCACCACCACCGATTGTTGGTTATTCAGGTTAGTTACACGCACCCGACTGCCAAAAGGCAGGGTTCGGTGGGCGGCAGTCAGGGCATGCTTGTTGAAGGGCTCGCCGCTGGCGGTTTTGCGGCCATGATGACGGCTACCGTAGTAAGAAGCCTTGCCCTGCTGCACGCTGATGACCGGTGAACTCTCGGGCACCACAGAGGTGTCGGGAGCACTGCTGCACGATTGCAGTAACACCAGCAACATCAGCCATCCGCACTTTCGTAAATTCAGTGTCATAGTTGTCTCTTTAACCCATAAGGGATAACACAAAAACCGTGAGCAATAAAACGTGAGAAGTTCACGATTTACTCTTCACGGCTTGATGCTTGGTTTAACTGACAGCCTAACGCCTGTCTCTTAGTCACATCTTTTTTTGTTTGTATTAGTGTGGTTTGTCAGGCAGAGGGCACTACTCCTCCGACTCGCCGTGAATACCTCCATGTAGGCTCAAACCGCGCCATCCTTGGCGCGGATGGTCGGCTGAGCAGACACCCTCGGCCTTCCTGTCGACAGCGGAATCGCCTGTGAATGCAATCAACAGACGGTACCGCATCACTAAAAGAGGTAGTAGGAATTGTCGTAGCCAACCATCAAATGCCAAGGTCAGCAAAGGCTCCTGCAATGCTGACACTCCCACCATCCCTGGCGGTCGGACGGCATTTGCCGAGCGTGCATGGGGCGAGCTTGCCTCGCCAAAACGAATCATTCAGCCTAACCGAACATCCAGTGAATGTTCGCAGTGGACTGAAGATGAGTGGCCTTACTAAGGCGCGTTGGCGGAGGCAATCCTACTGCCTCTTTGCACTTATTCAACAGCTTACAGACTTGTGACCAAGAGACAGGCTGACAGCGTGTCGCTTTTTATTGCTGCTCTAACCAGGCCACCAGTGCAATGGCATCCATTGGGGTGCGCACCACCAACTTGCTGGTGCAACAGACTCCCAACCCGGCAGCATAGCCTTGTAGCCTGATATTGAGCTGAGGTACGGATACTACCTCGTCTTCCAGCTGCCAGTACAGGCCAGCGCCGTTTGTTTGCGACAGAATATGGACTTGGCCCAGGCTGTCTAGCAGGCAGTCTCCCGCCTCCAGCCGATGTTCGGTTACCTCGTCCAGGTCTGCCGCCCAGGCATAATCATGACCCTGGCCAAACTCGATTATCACCGGCCACTGAATGGCCATCGCACACTCCTTTAGTCCGCGCGGGACATTTAACCGGGCAGTCAGTGTAACATCCCGTTAGCGCACCGGGCTGAAAAACTGGCTATCCGCCTGCACCTGTAGCTCGTCGTTACCGGCCACAAACTGAATCGGGTACATGGGCTCGGATAACAGATAGGGATCCGCCGCCAGGCTAACGGGCAGGTTGAGGATTTCCCCGGCCAATACCGTCACCGTATCGGCTCCCGCCCAGTGTACAGCTTCCATGCCCTCAACTCGTACCCGATAGTTTTGTGGCTGCTGAGTCCGGTTCGACAGTTTAAGAATGTAGGTATTTTCCACCCAACCTTGCGGAGTTTCCCGATACAGCTGATTGCGATCCCGCTGCACATCCAGCGCCATCGGCACGCGGCTGGCAGCAGCATAGACCAGCGTCGCCAGCATCAACAGCAACATGAGACCATAGCCAATCAGCCTGGGGCGCCAAAGCCGGGTTTTACCCCCTTCCAGCTGGCGTTCGCTGGCATAGCGGATAAGGCCGGTGGCATATCCCATCTGACGCATCGTCTGATCGCAGGCATCGGCACAGGCCCCGCAGTTGATGCATTCATACTGAAGGCCATCCCGAATATCGATGCCGGTGGGGCATACCTGCACACACAGATTGCAATCGATACAATCTCCCAGCTGCAGGGCCGCGGTATCAGCCTTGCGTGAACGCGGTCCGCGGCGCTCGCCCCGGGCCGCATCGTAGCCGACACTAAAGGTATCTTTATCGAACATCGCCGACTGAAAGCGTGAGTAAGGGCACATGTGAGTACACATTATGGCCCGCATCCAGCCAGCATTAAGGTAGGTACACAGGGCAAAAAATGCCACCCAAAAGGTCGGTAACAGGCCGGCAGAAAACTGCAGCAGACTGGAACCCAGCTCGGCGGCCGGTAAAAAATAGGCAATAAACGTAAAGCCGCTCACTAGAGAAATCAGCACCCAGATCAGATGCTTTCCTCCCTTGCGGGCCAGCTTGTTCAGGCTCCAGGGGGCCTTGCTTAACTGACGGCGCTTGTTCGCACTGCCTTCCAGTTTTTCTTCAACCCAGATAAACCAGAAGGTCCACACTGTTTGTGGGCAAAGATAACCACACCACACCCGCCCCAAAAAGACGGTCACCATAAACAGGCCAAAGGCGGCCACCATCAGAAACAAAGCCAGCAAGGTCAGATCCTGAGGCCAGATGGTTATGCCGAACAGATGAAAACGTTGTTGCTCCAGATCCAGCAGCAAGGCCTGCTGCCCGTTCCAACGCAACCAGGGCCCGACCAAAAAAATCAGCATCAATACCCATCCGGTAAGCTGGCGTACTTTTTGCCAGCGGCCCCGCTGAGCGCGCACATAAACGTGGCCCTGGTCAATGGGCCGGGGTTCGGTACAAACATTAACGTCAATTCGGGAAGAAAGGTTGTCCATAAGGCTCACTGCTTGTTATGAGAAAGGCAGGCCGGTAGCGAAAGCACTACCTGCGGCAATCCGCGCAGTAAAACATGGGGGGTGTGAGAGCAACATAAACAGTTGCGATAAAATAGACTATAACAGTGTCATTCAATGAGCCATCAGCTATAACAGTGCCGGAATAACCAGCCGGTAAAGTCAGTGAATATGCTCATTAATCAGCGCGGCAAGCTGCCTGATGGCGGCTTCGCTGCGCGCATTCCAGGGCAATGAAGCATTGAGACGAAAACAGTGGCGGTACTGCTCGCCGGCGGCAAACATGCGCCCGGGGGCAATGGTGATACCCGCCTTGAGCGCTCGCCAGTACAATTGGGTTGCACAGCAGTGCTCCGGCATTTCCAGCCACAGAAAATAGCTGCCTTCGGCATAGTGCACCCGCACCAAATCGGAAAATTCCCGTTTGATAGCCCGGTAAAATATGTGTTTGCGCTGTTCCAGGGTGCGCCGCAGAGTATGCAGATGCTTGTCGTAGCGATGCGAAGAGAGGTAATCGGCCAAGGCCAGTTGCATGGGGGCGCTAGTCGATAACGTGCTCATCAATTGCAGGCGCTGAATGGCCTCTGCTTGCTGCCCTGCCGCCACCCAACCAATGCGAAAGCCGGCTGCCAGCGTCTTGGAAAAAGAGCCGCAATGCAGCACCCGCCCTTCCGTGTCCCAGGCCTTGACCGGCAACGGCGGATCCAGGCCGGCGTAGAGCTCGCCGTACACATCATCTTCAATCAGGCTAACCCCGTGTTCGGCCAACAGCGTCAGCAATCGCTGTTTGTGCTCCGCGGGCATGCTGCCACCCAGCGGGTTTTGACAATGGCTCATCAGCCAGCAGGCCTTGATGGGATATTGCTGCAAGGCCTGAGCCAGGGCATCAAGATCCATCCCCAGCTGTGGATCCGTGGCCACCGCGACGGCTTTAAGGTGAAGCCGCTCTATTGCCTGCAAGGCACCGTAAAACGCAGGCGACTCGATGACCACCCAGTCTCCGGGCCGAGTCAGCGACTGCAGACTGAGGTTAAGTGCCTCCAGCGCGCCCGAGGTGATCACGATTTCGCTGGGCGAAATCTCCAGTCCTCGGGCAGCGTAGCGCTGCGCAATGCTGCGGCGCAAATCGGCACAACCCGGTGGCAAAGTGGCACCCGCACTCTGGGGCAACAACTGGCGGGCCACCCTGATCAAAGATCGGGACAATTGATGTTGCGAAAACAGGGATGGATCGGGAAAAGCTGACCCCAGCGCAACACAGTCGGGATTGTTGCCGGCCTGCAGCACACTGAAGATAAAGGCGTTGATGTCCACGGTTTCAGCGGGCTGCAGCGGCTGCTGTGGGGATGCATAACGAGTCACCTCCCGAGTGGGGGCAACAAAGTAGCCGGATTGAGGCCGAGAACGTACCCAGCCCTGGCTTTCAAGCAACTGATAGGCACTGAGTACCGTCATCAGACTCAGTCCAGAACGCCGCACCGTTTCGCGCAGCGAGGGCAACTTGTCGCCCTCCTGCCAGACTCCGGTGCGGATCTGTTCACGCAGCTGTTGTGCCAGCTGCTCATAACGGGTCATAGCGGCAAATGCTTAGCTCTTGGGCAGCAGACAGTTTTCCCCTTCTACCTCTTTCATTGCCAGGTCCAGGTCCAGATCCAGCGCCTGGCGAATATCATCAATTTCCTTCTGGTGTGCCCGACGCAGTTTCTTGCGCAGTTTACCCATCACAAAACGGCGAATTTCTTCTTCATCTTCCAGCAACAAACCGGCCACCTTGGTGGGCTTGCGGGTTTCTTCGTCCAGCGCCACCATGGTGAAGTAAGAGGTATTGGTGTGCTTGACGATGCCCTGTTTGAAGTCTTCCGACACCACCTTGATGCCCACTTCCATCGAGCTGCTGCCTACATAGTTAACAGACGCATACAAGGTAAGCAGATCACCCACTTCTACCGGGTTCATAAAATCAACGGAATCCACAGAGGCAGTAACGCAGTAACCCTTGGCGTGGGTAGCGGCGCAGGTATAGGCAATTTTATCCATCAGTCCCAGAATAATGCCGCCGTGTACCTTGCCACCGAAGTTGGCATAAGAAGGCACCATTAATTCCTTGAGGATCACCTGTGACGATTTAACCGTTCTGAATACCGCTTCGCTCATTACTTCACCTAATCATTAGCTTGAGTTTGACAAATTATTTGTTATTGGCCGAGCACGCAGCTCGGCAAAGGCTGCCAAGAATGTCTGAGCATGGGGTCGCCGTAAACCATTTTTCAGCAGAATACGCTGCTTTTTTTACAGTTTGTGGCACAGATCATCAGCGTCATCTCGTATCCGCCCCAGGTGTAAGGTATTATTTACACCTTGCTGAGGAAGATACCATAATGCGCTTAAAAGTAACCTGTGAAGACCGACTGGGCCTGACCCGAGAACTGCTCGATATTCTGGTAGAACATCAAATTGATTTACGCGGTATCGAAATCGATATCAGCGGCATTATCTATGTTAATTTTCCCACTCTCGACTTTGCCGCCTTGCAGCATCTGCTGCCCGCCATTCGTCGTATTCCCGGGATATTTGATGTTAAAACTATCGCCTGCATGCCCTCAGAGCAAGAACATAATGCTACCCGCGCCCTGCTTAAGGTGCTGCCCGATGCCGTGGTGGCCATCGACATGCTTGGCAAAATAACCCTGGCCAACGACGCCGCCTGCAGCCTGCTCAACCAGTCGGCCCAGCAGTTGCTGCAGCAGTACCTGGGCCCGCTGCTGAAAGGCGTGCATGTCAGCCGCTGGCTGGAGCAAGCCTCACCCCAGCCGCTTAACGAAAAAGTCACCCTTGCAGGCGAACCCTATCTGGCCGATTTTTTACCTATTTGGCTAACGGAGGAATCCGGCGAGCAAAGTCTGGCGGGCGCCGTGGTGGTATTAAAATCGGCGTATCGCATCGGCCAGCACTTTAAAGCCATGCGCAGCCGTGACACCGGCTATTTTGATGGCCTGATAGCCCACAGCCCCGCCATGGAAAAATTGCTTAACGAAGCCAGACGGCTGGCCACCCTGGATGCCCCTTTGCTGATTCAGGGCGAAACCGGCACCGGTAAAGAGCTGCTGGCCCGCGCCTGCCATCATGCCAGCCTGCGCGGTGAAGGTCCCTTTATTCTGCTTAACTGTGCCGCCATTCCCGACGACGCCGCCGAGCACGAACTGTTCGGCTACGCCGCCGGTGCCTTTGGCAATAATATGCAGGGCAAGCGTGGCGTGCTGGATCAGGCCAACGGCGGCACCTTGCTGCTGGATGAAATCGGCGAAATGTCGGCGCTCATGCAATTGAAGTTGCTGCGCGTGTTGCAAGACGGCGTGTTTCGCCGCCTGGGCGACGAACAGGAAGTCACGGTCGATATTCGGGTAATTTGCACCACCCAGCAAGATCTTGCCAGTCTGGTGCAGGGCGGACAATTTCGCCAGGATCTTTTCTATCGCCTCAATGTGCTTAACCTGCATATTCCGCCACTGCGTGAACGCCAGAAAGACATACTGCCCCTGGCCCAGCACTTTTGTACCCGCTTTGCCGCCGAGCTGGAGCGCCCTCGCCCCAGGCTGGCCGATAACCTGAGCGAATATTTACAGCACTACCCCTGGCCTGGCAACGTGCGCCAGCTGCGCCACAGCCTGTATCGCGCCATCAGCCTGCTGGAAGGCGACGAGCTTACCCTTGGCCAACTGGCCCTGCCGGAGCAAAGCAGCCTGCAAGGGCTGGATGCCCTGTGCGACGGCTCGCTGGATGACGCCGTAAAAGGGTTCGAACGACTCTTGCTCGAACGCCTGTATCCACAGTTTCCGTCTACCCGACAGCTGGCCAGGCGGCTGAGCATTTCGCACACCGCCATCGCCAACAAGCTCAAGGATTACGGCATCGGCAAGCACAAAAAATAACCCGGCTCAGCGCAGGCTGTCACCTGGCAAACGGCCTCTCTCAAGCAGTGGGGCCTGCAACAAACGAGACAAGCCAAGGGCGCCATTGCGCATCATGACATCATGGCTCCATACAAACAGCGGCCGAGCCAGGGGAGCGACCAGGTTCATCCAGGGTTGAGTGGTGCGCACCCGCCATCGATAGCGCACCCGGGTAACCCCTGCCGTTTCACTCAGTTGCCAGCAACCCCAGCCTTCCACATCTCCGCGGGCTTCACCCACAATCAACCAGGGCGCATACAGGCGCATCACTCTGATATCGAAACACAGCGAATAGCCCAATGGGCTTTGCCAGTGGTAACGATATTCTCGACTGCCAGCCTGCTCGTTACCCAGCCCCTTGCCCTGTTCACTACCTGAGCCCAGCGCTTCAACCTGCTGCAGGCCTTTCCACCACTGCGGCCAGCCGACAGGGCGACTGATGGCCCGATAAACGTCCTCAATGGGGGCCTTGAATTGCCAGCAGGTAAAAAAGTCATACTTTGCCATGATGTCACTCAGGGGGAGAAAAAGTCATCGGGAAATTCGGGATTGAGTTCAATCTGCTTCAGCCAGACGGTTTCCAGCCGATTGCCCCGGCTATCACTGCCAATCACCTTGAGCGGAAACAGCCATTCCCGATCGAGCCACAGCTCGTAACGAGCAACATCATTCGCGCCCGCAGCCCCGGTCACCACCAGATGCCATACCGCCCGTCCCGAGAGCTGCGCCTCTTTCTGCACCAGCGTCTGGCCCGCCTGCTGCATTCGCAGCACGTTCTGCAACAACACCCCCACATCGGAGCTGTCTACCCGGTGACCACGAGGGCTGATTACCAGCGGGTGTTCAGGGCTCAAGCCAACAGAAGGCCAGCTCAGGCCAAAGGGCCAGAGCCGAATTTGCTGATTCACCGGGTTATAAAGCAATACCGCCCCGGTATAAGGAGACAACACATCCATGCGCACCCAACCGGGTTTACGATAGCCGTAAAGCAGATGCTGATTGCCATCGGGCCCTTCACTGCGCAACATCAGCCGATAGCCATCAAGTTGCTCAAAATGCGCCAGTGCCTCTTGCAGCGGCGAAGGTGAAGCCAGTGTCAGCGCCAGTAATAAATACACACCACTCATCAACCACTCCCGGCTACAGAACCTGTTTTCAGCATAGCAGGAGCACCATGAAGTTAGTGCCTACCTGGCATGTGTAAAGGAAGTCAAAGATACTGGTTCGAGTCTGCTCGCGAGCGTCGTTACAGCTAACCCTTGCCTTCAGCAGGTGGTTGGCGTTCAATGACTTAACTGGGTATATCGTATTCGGCCTGCTCGATTATTTTTAGCCATATTCTTTTAGGGTCTGTTAATCAGATAAGGAATTCACATGCACATAGACAAAGCTAAAAAACGAATCGCAAAACAGGTGAAGAAAGGCTTTAAAGGCTATCCGCAGATCACTATTGCGTACTTTGGTACCCGTGCGGATTATGCCACCGAGGTGGCGGTGCAGTTTGTTCAGGAAGAAGGGGCCGCCGTTCAGGAGCAACGCTTTGCCAGCAAAGCCGATGTGCGGGAAGACGAAGTGATTCAATCGGCCTTGGTGAAAATTATCGAGCGTGCCGATGCCAGTTCTGTGATGGAAGTGGAAGGCGTGTCACTTCTTTGATTCTGCCGCCCCTCCGGGCCAGGGAGGGCGCGGCGGAGCTGGCTCTTTGCCCGGAGTGTAACGGTCAATAAAAACAAAATCGGCCTGCGCTGTGCGCAGGCCGAACGTCATTCATCAGGCAAATACAAAGTACTTGCGTACGGTTTCTACCACTTCCCAGGTACCACGGAAGCCGGCTTCAACTACGAAGATATCGCCAGCTTTCAGGTGAATAGGCTCGCCGCCTTCGGGAGTCAGGATGCAGTAACCTTCACGGAAGTCGCAATATTCCCACTTGTCGTAGTTAACCGCCCACTTGCCCGGAGTACACATCCAGGTCCCCATCAGCTTACTACCATCGTCCGACTTGTAAGCGTTCAGGTTAACTGTGTGCGGATCGCCAGACAACTTTTCCCACTTGGTGGCATCCAATAACACCTCTGGTTGGGCATCGCGTAGTAATTTGATTTTGTTAGACATGATGTCTCCTTGTCATGACTTTTTATTACATTCACAAACCTGTCTTGCAGGTTTGTTTAATAGGCAGAGAGACACCGCTTACGGCCTCCCCCCTGCCGGGAATACATCGAACGCGTGTTCAGCTGCCCAGTACCACCGTCTTGCCCTGGTACATGAACACCCGTTTTTCGATGTGATACTGAATGGCTTTGGCCAGGGTCAGACACTCGATGTCTTTACCCTTGGCCACCAGGTCTTCCGGATAATGACTGTGATCCACCGTCTGAATGCCCTGGGTAATAATGGGACCTTCGTCCAGCTCGTTATTAATGTAATGCGCCGTGGCGCCCACCAGTTTTACGCCCTTGGCATAAGCCTGATGGTAGGGCTGAGCCCCCTTGAAACCGGGCAGCAGCGAGTGGTGAATGTTAATGGCCCAGCCCGCCAGCCGGTTGCACAACTCGGGGCTGAGTACTTGCATGTAACGCGCCAGCACCACCAAATCGGCTTGAGACTCCTGCACTATCTGCCAGATCTTGGCCTCTTGATCATGCTTGGTGTCGGCACTTACCGGCAGATGATAAAAAGGAATATGGTGCCAGTCGGCCAACCGCTGCAAATCCGGATGATTGGAAATAATGGCCGGAATTTCGATGGCCAGCTGACCGGTGCGATAGCGATACAGCAAGTCGTTAAGGCAGTGATCAAATTTGGATACCATGATCACCACGTTCGGCTTGCGGCTGCGCTCGGTCAGCTCCCAGTCCATGGCAAAGTCGGCGGCGCGCAGGGCAAAACCGTCACGAAAACGGGCCTCATCAAACTCGCCCTGCTCAGGCCGTCTAAACTCGGCGCGAATAAAAAAGTGACCGGCACGAGCATCGTCAAAGGTTTGCATGTCGGCCACATAGCAGCCCTGCTCGCGTAAATAACCGGTAACGGCATCCACAGAGCCCAACCGACTGGCGCAACTGGCGGTCAGGATCAAGGTATCGTGTTGTGCCATGAGTCAGCCTCCTGCTGAAGTGTGCCGAGCGTGGCATTGGCGACGCCCGGCGCGTGATGGCGATAAACTCATCTGCATCGTGGCGCCAAGCGACGAAGCAGATGAGCAAGACGGAGTTACTTTTCGATGACCAGGCCATATTCGCGGCTGGCATCTTGCAACCACATCCACACATAGTCGGCAAAGCTGCGGCGCACCACCATCTCGAAGCTGTCGGCACCGGTGCGGCGCAACAAGACGCCGGTTTTGGCAAAGGTAGTACCCACACACTTTCCGGTCGGCAGGTTGGAGGGATGCACGTCGTAATGGCACGACTTGCGAACCACCAGCTCGGCTTTGGGGCCGGAGAGCGCCAGTACCGTTTGGCCGCCGCTCACATCCACCAGCGAGTAATGGCCACTCAAGTGTTCACGCAGTTCCGCCTGCACCTGCTCTTCCTGGCCGCTTTCGGTAATAATCAGCCACTCGTCCGGTGCCAGCCACTGCACCAATACCTGGTTGTTTTCTACCGAGCTGCAAGGCGTGGTGGGCAAAGCCACCCCCAGCACCCTGGCCACGGTTTTGGCAAACAACTCGTTGGTGATCTTGCCACGTAATACCAGATGACCCAGCAGTGCCTTCTCACGCAGTACCACTTCGCCCTGCTGATCTTTTTTGGCCAGCATCGGCAGGTTGGCGTGATACAGCGGAGATTCCACCCGTACTGCCGTGTCGGCTTCAGCCATCATTGCGGTGATGTTAGACATGCTGACGTTCTCCTTTTGGATCATAGAAAATCGGGCTGGTAATTTCGGCTTCCAGCACCCGGCCATCGGCCAGCGGGCAGTACACGGTTTCGCCCATACGGTTTAACCCGCCTTTCACCACGCCCATGGCAATGTTGTGGCCCAGGTTGGCACTGTAATAACTGGACGATACATGGCCCACCATGGGCACCGGCACCGGATGATTGGGGTCCAGTACAATTTGCGCCCCTTCCGGAATCACCACGGACGCTTCTTTGCACTTGAGCCCGACCAGCTGCTTGCGGTCGGTACGGGCCGTGTCTTCGCGGGTCCAGGAGCGCTGACCAACAAAGGGGAACGGCTTGGTTTTGCCTACGGCCCAGTCCATACCCAAATCGAACGGCGTAACCGATCCATCTGTGTCCTGGCCGACGATAATAAAGCCCTTCTCTGCCCGCAGTACGTGCATGGTTTCGGTGCCATAAGGCGTAATGTTGAACTCGGCGCCCGCTTCCATCACGGCTTCCCAGGTATGCAAACCGTAGTTGGCCTGCACGTTGATCTCGAAGCTCAGCTCACCGGTAAAGGAGATGCGGAAAATACGTGCCTTCACTCCGGCGACCGTGGCGTCGCGCCAGCCCATAAAGGGGAAGGCTTCGGCAGACAGATCCACGTTTTCACAGATTTTTTCCAGTACCTTGCGACTGTTGGGGCCGGTTACCGTCATGGTGGACCAGTGGTCGGTCACGGAAGAGAAGTACACTTCCAGATCCGGCCACTCGGTCTGGTGCCACAATTCCAGCCACTGCAATACGCCGGCGGCGCCACCTGTGGTGGTGGTCATCACAAAATGGTTGTCGTTGATGCAGGCGGTAACCCCATCATCAAACACCATGCCGTCTTCTTTACACATCAGGCCGTAGCGGCAGTTGCCGGGGGTCAACTTGGCCCAGGCGTTGGTGTAAATGCGCGCCAGAAACTCGCGGGCATCGGCCCCCTGAATATCGATTTTGCCCAGTGTAGAGGCATCCAGAATACCCACGCTGTTGCGCACCGCCACACATTCGCGGTTAACCGCCTGGTGCATGTCTTCGCCGGATTTGGGGAAGAACCAGGGGCGTTTCCACTGTCCTACATCTTCAAACTCGGCGCCTTGCTGCACATGCCAGTCGTGCATGGCGGTAAAGCGTGCCGGATCGAACAGGTGGTGTGCGTTGCGACCGGCAAAGGCGCCAAAGGTCACCGGCGTGTAGTTGGGGCGAAATACGGTGGTACCGGTTTCGGCAATGCTCTTGTTCATGGCCCGCGCCGCTATGGCCATGCCGTTGATATTACCCAGCTTGCCCTGATCGGTACCAAATCCCATGGCGGTATAGCGCTTGATGTGCTCGATGGACTCAAAACCCTCACGCACGGCCAGCTCGATGCCGGCTGCGGTCACGTCGTTCTGGTAATCCACAAACTGCTTGGGTGCACGGCTGGTCTTCAGGCTGTGCGGTACCATGAACAATGCCTGGGCCGCGTCTTCCTGTGGGTCCTCGGTCACTATCTCGGCATCCACCACAGCGGCAGAAATATCACCATAACCGGTCGCGTCGGCAGCCGCCTTGCCGGCCTTCAAGCCTTCTGCCAATACCGCCGATAGCTGGTAGGTTCCCTGTACGCCACCGGCCAGCAGCTGCTTTTGCACTGTGTCGCCGGGCACAAAGCCAATGATGTCGTCGTTCCAGACCGGACGCGAGCCGGTGTGGGCAGACAAATGCACCACCGGGCTCCAACCACCCGAGCTGGCAATAATATCGCAGGCAAGCAGTTCGGCTTTGCCGGTGACCTGACTGGCATCGCTGGACAGTGCCGCCACCTTGGCCCCGGTGACCCGCTTTTTACCCACGGCTTCAATCAAGCCATGACCGGTGTACACTTTTACGCCACGGGCCTTGAGTGCCTGATAGCGCATGCCGCTCGGCTGAGGGCGACTGTCGACCACCGCCACCACTTCTCGCCCTGCATCCAGCCAGTCGATGGCAGCCTGATAGCCGTAATCGTTACAGGTCATCAGCACCAGGCGCTGGCCCGGGGTCACGCCGTAGCGATTCACGTAGGTAGATAAGGCGCTGGCCACAAAGTTACCGGGCAAATCGTTGTTGCCATACACCAGTGGCCGTTCGTGGGCACCGGTCGCCAGTACCACACGCTTGGCGCGAATGCGGTGCAAACGCTGGCGGGTTTTGCCGGAAATACGCTCACCCAGATGATCGGTACGGCGCTCCAGCACGGTTAAAAAGTTCTGATCGTAATAGCCAGCTACCGTACTGCGGGGCAGCAAGGTGACATCGGGCAAGGCTTGCAGCTCTTTTACCGCCGCCTGCACCCATAACTGAGGGGCCTGGCCGTTAATGGGCTGAGTGCTGTGCAGCAAATGGCCGCCAAACTCGTTTTGTTCATCCACCAGAATCACCCGCGCGCCGCGGCGGCCCGCCGCCAGTGCGGCTGCCAAACCGGCGGCGCCACCACCTGCTACCAGCAAATCGCAGTGATGATTCAGCTTGTCGTAGGTATCCGGATCCTTGGCTTTGGGCACCCGGCCCAGCCCGGCGGCTTTACGGATCAAGTGCTCGTATTTCGGCCACATGGACTGGGGATACATGAAGGTCTTGTAGTAGAAGCCGGGGGGCATCATGCTGCCGCCAAGCTTGCCCATGACGCCCATCAAATCCTTGTCGACGTTTGGCCAGCCGTTGGTGCTGGTGGCGGTAAGGCCGTCATACAACTCGGCCTGGGTGCCGCGAATATTGGGGATCATGGTGGCTTCCGAGCTGCCTACCTGCAGGATGCAGTTTGGCTCTTCGGCACCGGCGGCCATAATGCCGCGCGGGCGTGAATACTTGAACGAGCGTCCGACCACGTCAACGCCGTTGGCCAGCAAGGCCGAAGCGATGGTATCGCCAGACAGGCCCTGATAACGCTTGCCGTTGAAGATAAAGCTGAGCGGTTTGCCGTGGTCTACTCGACCCTTGCCCTGAAGGCGATGTGGCTGACTCATGACTGGCCTCCTTGCTGGGGCTGTTCGCCCACCTTGTACGTTTCCTGAATTTCGTAAGTCACGGTATGGCGCGTGGCGTTAAAGAACTTGCGACAACCGGCAGCGTGATACCACATTTCATGGTGCAGGCCGCGCGGGTTTTTGCGCATAAACAGATACTGGGCCCATTCGGCATCGCTCAACGCATTGGGATCGGCCGGGCGGGCAATGTGGGCCTGGCCGCCATAATGAAACTCTTCTTCTTCGCGAAGCTCGCCGCAATGCGGACAATAAATATTCAGCATGTCTCTCTCCTCAGTGGGCTACGCCGGCCGCGCCGTGCTCGTCAATCAAGTGGCCGCTGGTAAAGCGATCAACGTTAAAGGGCTTGGCCAGCGGATGCGGGTCGTCCTTGGCAATGGTGTGTGCAAACACGTTGCCCGACCCCGGTGTGGCCTTGAAGCCACCGGTTCCCCACCCGCAGTTGAAATACAGGCCCTTGATATGCGTCTTGGAAATAATCGGACAGGCATCCGGACAGGTATCCACTATGCCGCCCCAGGTGCGGTTCAAACGTACCCGACTGAAAATAGGGAACATTTCCACAATCGCCGCCATGGTTTCTTCCACCACCGGGAAGGAACCACGCTGGCCATAGCCCAGGTAGCTGTCGATACCCGCGCCTATCACCAAGTCGCCTTTGTCGGACTGGGAGATATAACCGTGCACGTGGTTGGACATCACTACGGTGTCGAGAATCGGTTTCACCGGCTCCGATACCATGGCCTGCAACGGGTGCGATTCCAGCGGCAGTTCCATCCCCACCATTTTGGCCATCACCCCCGAGTTACCGGCAGTAACACAAGCCACCTTGGGTGCGGCAATAAAGCCGGCCGTGGTGTCCACCCCGGTCACGGCGCCATTTTCGCGGCGGATGCCGGTCACTTCGGTTTGCTGAATAAGGTGCACACCCATGGCATCGGCGGCACGGGCAAAGCCCCAGGCTACGGCGTCGTGACGGGCGGTGCCGCCGCGCGGCTGCCAAGAGGCACCCAGTACCGGATAGCGCGCCGTCTTGGAGCAGTCCAGAATTGGCACTATGTCTTGCACCTGCTGGGCATTAAGCACTTCGCCATCAATGCCGTTCAGCCGGTTGGCATTTACCCGGCGCTCGATATCACGCATGTCTTGCAGGGTGTGGCCCAGATTGAGTACGCCACGCTGACTAAACATCAGGTTGTAGTTCAAATCCTGTGCCAGGCCTTCCCACAGTTTCATGGAGTGCTCATACAACCAGGCAGACTCATCCCACAGGTAGTTGGAGCGCACTATGGTGGTGTTACGAGCGGTGTTGCCGCCACCCAGATAGCCCTTTTCAATTACGGCCACATTGGTAATGCCATGTTCTTTGGCCAGATAGTAGGCGGTGGCCAGACCGTGGCCGCCACCGCCAACGATAATCACATCGTAACCTTCTGGCTTGGGCTTGGGGTTATGCCATACCCGCTGCCAGTTTTCGTGGTGCGTAAGGGCGTGCTTGAGGAGCCCGAATCCGGAATATTTCTGCATAATAATCACCTGTCCGTGTTAATTCTGTCGCCGGCACGCGGTACGCACCCAGCCTGTATTCAAGAAATCAGCGGTATACCGGGAAGTTGCTGCACAAGCTGGCTACCTGATCTTTTACCGAAATAATCACTTGCGGATCGTCCATGTGTTCCAATATGTCGCAGATCCAGCCCGCCAGCTGACGGCAATGCTGCTCCTGAAAGCCGCGGGTGGTCACAGCCGGTGTGCCCAAACGCAAACCCGAGGTGACAAACGGAGACTGGGGATCGTTTGGCACGGTATTCTTGTTTACCGTAATGTTGGCATGGCCCAGCACAGCATCGGCGTCTTTACCGGTAATGCCCTTGGCCGACAGGTCGAGCAGAAACAGGTGGTTATCGGTACCGTTAGACACCACATCGAAACCGCGATCCTGAAACACCTGCACCATGGCGCGGGCGTTGGTCACCACCGCCTTTTGATACTCGACAAACGCGGGCGCCAGCGCTTCGGCAAAGGCCACCGCCTTGCCGGCAATGGCGTGCATTTGCGGGCCACCCTGACCACCGGGGAACACGGCGGCGTTGAGCTTTTTCTCCAGCTCCGGCTGGCCCTTGCTCAGGATCAGGCCGCCACGGGGGCCACGCAGGGTTTTGTGGGTAGTGGTAGTTACTACATGGGCGTGCGGCACCGGATTCGGATATTGCCCCGCCGCAACCAGACCGGCCACGTGAGCCATGTCGACAAACAGCCAGGCACCGACCTTGTCGGCAATGGCACGAAAACGCGCCCAGTCCATCACCTTGGAGTAGGCAGAAAAACCGGCCACTATCATGGTGGGCTTGTGCTCCAGCGCCAGCTGCTCAACCTGATCGTAATCCACCTCGCCGGTGGCCTCGTTCAAGCCATACTGCACGGCGTTATAGATTTTGCCGGAAAAGCTGACCTTGGCGCCGTGGGTCAGGTGGCCACCGTGGGCCAGACTCATGCCCAGCACGGTATCGCCCGGGTTACACAATGCCATGTACACGGCGGCATTGGCCTGCGAGCCGGAATGGGGCTGCACGTTGGCATAATCGGCGTCAAACAGCGCTTTGGCGCGGTCGATGGCCAATTGCTCTATTTTGTCTACCGCTTCACAACCGCCGTAATAGCGCTTGCCGGGATAACCCTCTGCATATTTATTGGTCAGTACCGACCCCTGCGCCTGCATAACGGCGGGGCTGGTATAGTTTTCCGAGGCGATCAGCTCAATATGCTGTTCCTGACGGGCGGACTCTTCTTCCATGGCTGCCCACAGTGCAGGATCCATGTCTTGAATTAGGGTGCGGGTGCTGAACATCTTGTGACCTCCTTGCTCGCATCGGATGATGCCCGATAATGTTAAATCCCTGTATGCCGGCGCTGCATATTCACTCCAGTGCCTTGCGTTAACGGGATACTACTGGCAGTCCATCGCCATGGGATGACTGGCTGCGGCCTAATGCTGTGTATTTGCGACAAAATGTCACATACACATAACATTTGTGATCAGGGACGGTCGCTAGCTATCCTTTATTCCCCTCTTACAGGATAAAGATGCAAAGCCGGATCGCGCGGGGTAATATTCGGCACAGACTTAGTCGCTGTTACCTTTAATGACGGCCCCATCACACGGGTGAATATCCACACATGTCCAAAATCAGTGAACCACGCCATTTCAGTCATCGGCTGCGCGACACCAACAGTGCCTTTTTGCCCGCACGCCACAGCAGTGACCAACCCATCAAGGTAGGCTTTGTGCTGCAACCCCATTTTTCGATGATGGCCTTTACCGCCGCCGTGGATGCGCTGGTTACCGCCAATCTGGTGCAGGCCGCGCCGCTGTTCAGCTTTACCACCTATGGTTTGCAGAGCACACAGGTACAAAGTGATGTGGGGATCGACATTTCCGCCAACCGCATTCTGGGCGAGGTAATGCTGGAAGGCGAAGGCGCCCTGGATATATTGATTGTGTGCGGTGGCTTTCGCTGCAGTCTGAGTGAATACCCACCACTGAGCCAGCTGCTGAAGGCGGCAGCCAAACGACAAAAGATACTGGGGGGGCTGTGGAACGGCGCCGTGCCGCTGGCCTGGGCGGGAGTACTGGACGGACTGGGCTGCGCCCTGCATCCGGACAACCATGCTTTTTTGCAGGAAGGTTTTGCTCGGGTACAGGTGTCGCCTCACACCATGCTGGTAGAGGCGCGCATACTGACCAGTGCCGGCCCCAACAGTGCGCTGGAGATGATGCTGGCGTTAATCCAGCGGCTGCACGGGGCCGACACGGTGCGCGCCATTCGCGAGATCCTGAGCAGCGATCGCATTATCGACGACGGCTACCGCTCTTCCTCTCTGGCCGAAAATGACCCCACCATACCCGACGCACTGCGTACCTTATTACGATTGATGAGCAGCAATATCGAAGAGCCGCTCGGTATAGAAGAGCTGGCCGACTACGTGGATTTGTCTCGCAGGCACATAGAGCGGCTGTTTCAGACCCACCTTGAAACCACCCCCTCCCGCTATTATCTGGAGCTGCGCATTACCCACGCCCGGCGCCTGCTGCTGCAAAGCAGCGCCAGCGTCTCCAACATCGCCGTGGCCTGCGGTTTTGTCAGTTCGACCCATTTTAGTCATTGCTTCAAGGAGTTTTTTGGCGTGTCACCCAGCCAGGCGAGGCTGAAACGCGGCTAAACAAGGAATACTCAAACAAGAACCAGCCTGTCACCCGCGGTGAGATACACAGTAATGTAACAGCCCTGACATCCAATTCCGCACATAACCGATAAGCGTGTTCCAGCGGCTCTCTGCCGGCCAACGTCATGCGTTTGTCACTCACACCCGACAACCTCCCTCGGCTGGTCGTTTTAAGACAATATCCGGACGCCTTCAGACCCGTAGCGCTGGCAAGTCAAAGTACCATATCGGCATAACATCAGGATAAATGGGGAAGCGTAATGGATAACCGTTTGAAAGGGGGGCTGCTGACTGCGGCCGGAGTGGCGGTACTAAGTCTGGACGCCCTGCTGATTAAACTGATCAGCGCCGATCCCTGGATTTTACTGTTCTGGCGCGGGCTGCTGCTCAGCTTGTGCATCGGCGGTGTCTGTCTGTTTCGTGCCCGCCACTATCGCCCCAGCCGCAAGCTGCTTACCCTCGGCCTGGGCTCGGCGCTGTTTTATGCGGTCTGTACCGTCACCTTCGTGATCTCGATACGCCTGACCAGCGTTGCCAATACCCTGATCATCCTCAGCGCCGCGCCGCTGATCGGGGCCCTGCTCAGCCGGTTTTTGCTGAAAGAACAAGTATCCGGCCGCACCTGGTTGGCAATACTGCTGTGTCTGGGCGGGCTGACGCTGGTGTTTTCCGGCAGCCGGAACGGCGGCCACCTGCTGGGTGATCTCACCGCCCTGCTGTGCGCCGCCAGCATGGCCGCCAAGTTCGTGGTGGAGCGGGCCGCCAGCCCCGCCAACATGACACCGGCGCTGGTGCCGGCCGGCCTGCTGGTGAGCCTGTTCGCCCTGTTTCAGGCGCCCACCCTGGCGCTGCCGACCCAAGACATACTGTGGATGGCCATTCTCGGCCTGCTGGTAGTGCCCCTGGCCTACGCCCTGATAACGCAAGGCCCGCGCTACCTGTCGGCGCCGGAAGTGGGCCTGTTGATGATGCTGGAAATGCTGCTGGGCCCGCTGTGGGTCTGGCTGGTGCTGGCAGAGCAACCCGGCCAGCAAGCCTGGATGGGCGGCCTGGTGGTACTCGTCGCCCTCGCCTGCCAGTCGTGGCCGGCCCGGCGGCGCCAGGCGGTATTGGCCGAACGCGCCTGCGAGGCTTGAAATCGCTCGTTACGGGTCGGCTCACACTACAAAAACGCCGGGGCTACCCCGGCGTTTGCTTGCCGGCGCTGTCAGCCCGGCTCAGTATTCCACCGCCATCGCCCCCTTCACCGTGGTGCAACAGGACAGCACCTAGCCGACGTCTTCGAGCAGTTTGTGCACCGCTTTTTGTTGGGCTCAGAGCCAAATGCGACGAATGGCTCGATCAGGTACTGAATCCCTAATCGAGTATTGAGATATGACAAGGGATCCTGCACATTGGCTCCCTGACCCATTCAGCCCTGATGCCCCATGAACGAGCGAGAACAACAGAACATGCAAACAAGCAGCAAAAGTTCTTTTTTTGAAGGAGTAAGAGATCTGCTGCCCATGGTGCCGGGCGTGCTTCCCTTTGGCCTGATCGCCGGGGCCAATGGTACCAGCCTGGGATTCAGCCCCGAGATGACCATTGGCATGACATTGCTGTTTTTTGCCGGTTCGGCCCAGCTGGCGGCCTATCAGTTGATTCAGGAACAGGCGCTACCGGCGGTCATTATCTTCACCGCGCTAATGGTGAATATTCGCTTCCTTATCTACAGCGCCACTTTCGCCCCGCTGCTGCACTCCTTGAAGGCCCGCCACAAATGGCCCTTGGCATACCTGATCAGCGATCAGGCCTATGGGTTGTGTTCGACTCGCTTTACACCCGACCAGAGTGACAGGGAGAAGCTTTATTATTTCGCCGGAACGGCAGTGGCGCTGGCGGTAAGCTGGGTTGGCTCCGTCATCCTGGGCCTGCTGGTTGGCGAACAGATACCGGCCGAGTGGTCATTGGAGTTCGCCATTCCCCTGGCATTCATCGCCATGCTGGTATCGAGTATCCGCAACCGGGCATCGCTGATCACGGCGGTGTTTTCGGCCCTGGTAGCGACCAGCCTGATCCAGCTTCCCTATAATCTGGGCTTTATCGCGGCGATTATCGGCGGTACCACTATCGGTTTGCTTGCCAGCTCTTTCATCACCAAAAACAGCCTGAAGGCACAGAGAGAAAACAATGGATAACCTGACACTCTGGTTGATATTCATCGCCGTCGGCATCGGCACCTTCGCCATACGGCTGTCGTTCGTTCATCTCCATGGCAGAGGAAGCTTCAATATTGGCAAGCACCAGAGGGCATTGCAGCTGCTGGCCCCCGCCGTGCTGGCCGCGCTGTCCATCCCGGCCATCATCTTTCAGGATAAAACCACGCTGGATTCGGTGAGCATGACACAAATCGCAGCGGCCTCGGTAACGGCCATACTGGCCTGGCGTTTCAGAGGCGTATTTTGGCCATTATGCATAGGCATGGTCACTTTCTGGATATTGAAGTTTTATAACGTTTAATCATCCAGCTCACAAAACAAGCCGCCATTATCTCTCTTGCTCGATACTTGATGGTGCTGGCCGAATGACTCGGCCAGCACGACAACATCGATAGGGCTTATTGCGGTTTACAGATACCGTCCATGGCATCACTCCAGGCCTGCAAACCATTAGCGGCCTTTATCTGCTCAATGCCCTGCAAGGTAAAGGTGCCGGGAGTCGCAATGCCGTTGCCGATGTCACCAACGTTGAGCTCGGGCCGGGACTGTGCGAGTTCGATGGCACTGCCGATGGAGTGCACCACCATATCCCGCGCGGTTTGCTTATCCATGCCCCGACTCACGCTCCAGTCGATCAGTTGTTGCACCAGAAAATAACTCCAGCCATGCAGGCAGCCATGGGCCAGGGCCACATCGAAGAGGGCTTCCGACTCAAGCACTATGACCTTGCCGATGTTGCCAAACAGTTGCTCGGCTGCCGCATTGGCCGGGAACAACGGCACCGGTCCGGCACAAACCTCGACACTGGCGGGAGGCAGAGAACGGGTCAGGGTGGCTTCTTGCAGTGCCGGATATTGCCGCAACTGCGCTAAGGTAACACCGGCGATCACCGAAATCACAAGCTGCTCAGGTTTGAAGGTAAGATCCTGCAACAGGTCGCTCAGATTCTCCGGCCGTACCGCCAACAGTATGATATCGCTGTTATCCACCACCTCCTGGTTATTGGCGGCAATCAAACACTGGCAGCGTTCGGCCAGCAACGCCGAGGCTTCTGCATTGCGAGGGCTCAGGATAATTTGCCTTTGATCACCACTCTTGCGCAGACCGGTGACAGTGTAGGTGGCCAGATGACCCACCCCCAGGATTCCAAGTGTGTTGGTTGTCATGTTTCGCTTCCTGTGTTTTTCAGAATATTACCAGCATTCTGATATCGGCTATTTTCAGTCTGCGACCTTGGCATATTGCGTGAGTTCCCTGATTCAGGAAACAACGCCGGTCAAATCCAGAGGCGGCACATCGGACAAAGGGCCCGCTCCGCCGACTCGCCGTGAATCCATCCTTGGAGGCTCAGCCGCGCCATCCGTGGCGCGGATGGTCGACCGAGCAGCTCCCTTTGTCCTCCTTCAAGCTCCGGCATTCTCTATCAGCATTGTCAGCCGTCACCCTCGCGAAGGAACGTCATCCTCGCGTAGGCGGGGACGGGGGGCCAGTGCGAACCTTCATACCTCCACGGCCATCAACCCTACGCACCCTGTCCGAATGCAGAAAACCGGCAAGATCCCCCTCACAAACGGCCCATGATCCAACCAAATTCAAACAACCGCCTCGCAAAATGATTTTTCACGTTGCCTTTTCAGCCTCACACGACAAAAATGGACCCAAACAAGTAAGACGGACATGCGCTTAAGCCCCAGAACAGCGAGGGGCGGTAGCGTGGTCGAGGCAAATAATCTGGTGATTTATACAGTGTATTGGCGAGACTACAGGAACGGTGCGCACTATCAACAGCGCATGCGCGTGTACAGCAGAGCAGGCTAAAAAACACTCATGATATGAAAAAGTTACGAGCAGAGAAGAGAAGATAGTGCGCAAGCTGTTGCTGATAACGCGCATGCGTGTTTTTGCTCACCACCGCATACTGCCCACCAGTTATAACTTGTTTATTATCAATTGCTTGCAAAAAAAAGCAAACTGGCTCGGTGGAAGAAATATGCGCATGCGCAGTATTAAAATGTTATGTCTATAGCGAAGTGCAACGAAAATATTAGTTTTAATTGTTGACAGGTTTGTCTATTTGCATCATAGCAAGGAAGAACAATGAAAATAAAAAGTGCCCGCATCAAAAATTATCGCTTATTGAAAGACGTATGTCTGAGCCTAGATGACAGAACGACACTGATTGTCGGGCGAAACAATACCGGTAAGACTTCGCTTGCTGAAATATTCCGCAGCTTCCTAAGTTCAACGGGGCCGAAAGTTCGTTATGAGGATTTTAATCAGTCTTGTTTGGCGGAGTTTGAAAAAGCCCTAAAGGCTTTCAAGGAAGGCAAAGAAGATGAGGCCGTTCGTCTCTTGATGCCAGCGATTGAGCTACAGCTACTTATCCACTATAAAGACGATGAGAACGATTTTGGAGCCTTGGGTGATTTCATTATTGATCTCGACGACACATTGTTTGAAACCTGTGTATTGGTTTCTTACCAGTTAAAAGACGGAAAAATTAAGGACTTCTTTCAGGCACTGGATGCAACTAACCGAAAAAAGTATTTTTCTGATCTTAAAGTTTTGATCAACCAGCATTATGAGCCCGTGATATATGCGATCGAACCGACCAATTTGAACAATAAAGTCAGGCTCGAATTCTCTTCCTTTAAACGGTTGATATTGTCAGGGTTGATTAATGCTCAGCGCGGCCTCGATGATGAAACTCACAGTGAGCGCGATGTTCTTGGTAAATCACTAGGAAACATTTTTAAAAGCGCGAACAGTGCCGGTGCTCCTGAAGAATTTAAAGCCAAGTCCGATGAAGTCAATATAGTAGTAGAAGCGCTCCAAGAGAAAGTCGATACGGATTTTCAGGAGAAAGTAAAAGCGCTTTTGCCAACGCTTAACATCTTTGGGTATCCTGGGTTACAAGATCCAAATTTAAGTGCTGCTACTGAGCTAAATGTAAAATCATTGCTGGAGAGCAATACCAGGGTATTCTATGAAGGCGATGATCATTTTACTCTGCCAGAAACCTACAATGGTTTGGGTATCCGTAATTTGATTTTTATTCTCTTTCGAATCTATGAATACTTTAGAGAGTTCCAGTCGCAGCCTACCCCACCGAAAGGTCATTTAATTTTTATCGAAGAGCCCGAAGCCCATCTGCATCCGCAAATGCAGGACGTTTTCATTCGGCAGCTTGAAGAAATAGTCAGTGAGTTCCAAAAGCAGCTTAATGATGGGAATATTTGGCCAGTGCAGTTTGTGGTCAGCACGCATTCCTCACATATAGCCAACGAAGCAGATTTTAGCAAAGTCCGTTATTTCTTATCCAAGGGAGGAAAAGAAACCAAGGTGAAAGACCTAGGCGAAGCATTTGGTAGTGATGAGGTGAAGGCAGACAAAGAATTTTTGCATAAGTATTTAACGCTTACCAAGTGCGACCTCTATTTTGCAGATAGAGCAATTCTAATCGAAGGGGCCACGGAAAGAATTCTACTGCCTGAGATGATTAAAAAAATGGACGAGACGAAGCAGTGTGGTTTACGCAGAAAGTATATGTCTATAGTCGAGGTGGGTGGCGCCTATGCTCATCATTTTTATAAGTTCATCGACTTTCTTGAGCTAAAGACCCTGTTCATTACTGATTTGGATTCAGTAAAGAAGACCAAAGGTGAGAAGAAAACAACATATCCTGCTTCCATGGTAAGTGATGGTTCACATTCAAGTAACGTAGGCCTGTCTAACTGGTTTGGTATTGACGGGTATTCTGAGTTGAAGGATATACGTTTAAAAGACGATAGCCCCAAAATTTCTGGATGTCGTCGATTAGCATTCCAGGTGGATGAAGATGAAATTGGCCTGTGCGGTCGAAGCTTTGAGGATGCGTTTATTCTGGCGAATATAAGCCTTTTTGAATTAAAGGATTTGAAGGGGGCGGAACTGGAAAATGCTGTTTTTGAAAAGGCAAAAAAAATAGGTAAAGACAGCAAAGCGAATTTCGCTCTTGAGTATGCTATTGAAAAAACAGATTGGGTTGTTCCCAAGTATATTGTTGAAGGGCTGGAGTGGCTGGATAAGGACGTTGCGGTTAAGGCTGAGGAGGCTCAGCCATGACCAAGATAAACCCCGCCGAACGGGCTTCTATCGAGGCGCTGGAGCAGCTCAGAAGCTGTATTGATAAAGGCCTGTGTTTTCGTTTGGAAGCTGGTGCAGGCGCAGGTAAGCAATCACGTATAACGTATGTGGAATTCACTTCCTACTCCCTTTAGCAACATTGAAACTTCAGTCAGTAGCTGATCTTTTCTCCAGGAAATAAAGCTGCGC
>NZ_BMKE01000009.1 GCF_014643915.1 Oceanisphaera marina | reverse complement strand
TCGGCCGTGAGTGACTGACCTAACAAGTTCCGTTTCATGGCAGGCTCCCGAATGTAGCTATATGTAGAAATTATAGATCCACATGGGTTATGCCGTACTGCTTAGATACTCCACAGGGAATAAATTCCCATATTTTTCAAGGTCTGGATCTTTATAGTTTGATGAACTAAACGCATAATGAAAATAATAATCATACTCTGTAAAGTTATGACGAATATAGCTTATAGAGTTATAAATAAATGCCGCTCTACTATTGTCAACAACATGAACTGTTGAAAACTTAAGTTCTTTATCAAGATTAATGTTATATATTTTACTAACAACATCTTGATCAGAATCTTTATGATCTGATAACCAAAAAAGAACACCAGTATCATTAGCTCTACTAATCCCAGACATTTCATAGTCTTCATTATTCTGTGCTCTAAGATCTGACTTCATAAAGCACTCAATAGTCTGAGCTAAATCTTTTAAATGTTCTTTAAATTTTGTTGATGGATTAGCTGGGTAGGGATTTGATGTATACTTTACAGATAAGATGATGTTTTCAAGAGTGAAGTCTTGTAGCTGAGATCTTGATGAATAGAAAATGTCTATACCATGTGTCGTTCTGTCTTTGATGGCACTAGGGCGCTTATGCTCCGATGGGGCATGGCAGTTAATAGACTCATCATCTTGGAAGTCTTTCCATCCTATAACAGAGAGGAGCTCCGAAACTAATTTTTCACCTTTTTCACCAATTTCCCTTGATAACTCTCCCATGCGTACCCTCTTTATTATTTAAGTTAATATAATTTTTTTGTGGTTTTATAGGTATTATATACCTTGAAAATTAAATCTTAATGTCTAGTCTTGTGCATTATAAACAAGCTACCTTCTAAATTGGAAGGGTAATCATGATATGCATATTTTACCGTCTAGAAATAATTTATGTGCTAGAACTGCATTGTCTGCTCTGTATTGGCGCGGTATTTATAAGTAGTACGATAAATAACTCCTTCGAATCTAGGAGGATGAAGGGATCTGTTCAGCCGACCATCACATGACAGGACGTCATGTGCTGAACGTCGCATGGATGCGTGTTAGCGTGTCGGAGGAGCAGGCCCTTTGTCCGACTTATACTGTGCAGGCACATTAATCCGCTGTTTTAATCACTCTAATCTCTAATCTCTAATCCCTAATCCCTAATCCCTAATCCCTAGCATCCAGTTTTGCTAGGCTGGCGGCCAGGGTTTCGATGGCGTGGGTGCGCTCGTGATCGGGCCTGGGTTTGCGGCCGTTCAGGCTCGACCAGGCTGGGTAGGCGCGGGCGGTGGTTAGTTGGGGGGCCAGTTCGCCTTTGCGCCATTGTTGCTCCAGAGGCGTGTCCATTTGAATGCGCTCCTGGGCCGCGTGGCCGCGTAGCTCAAGCGCATTCAGCAGGCGCTGCTGGCGAATGGCCAATAATCGCAGCGTGCTGTCATTAACCGTGAGCTCGCGCTCGCCGCGCCATTTGCCCTTGATACGTTCACCGTAGCTGCGAAAGGTCTGGGTGAAACCGCCGATGGCGGCGCCCAGCACGGTGGCCGCGCCCAGACTCAAGCCGCCGGTAAACAAATCGATACCGGCCCCGGTGGCGGCACCGGCTGCCATGCCGCCGCCGACTTTAACGCCAAACTGCTTCATGGTGGCGGGGTTGAACAAGTCCTCCCCCCAGCGACCTTCTTCCAGCGGCAAGTCTTGCGCCTCGGCATCGTCTTTACGAAACGCATACAAGGTCAACAGCGCCTCAACGCAGCGCTGCTCGCGTTGGCGAACATCGTTATGTAACGCTTGAATGGCGTCTTCCAGCTGGTGGGGGGGCACGCTGCGCCGACAGGCGGCGATATCCACCAGCAGCTCGGCAATCAGGCGATAACCCGCTTTGCGGCGTACCTGTACCTGCGCCTGGTTATGCTCAATCAAGCGTTGCAGGCGCGGGCGCTGGCTATCCAGCACCAGGCTGAGGTTTTCATACAGCCGCTGCTCGCCATCGGCAGGCGGAGCCACGCTGTCGAAGC
The DNA here is from genome assembly GCF_014643915.1 of Oceanisphaera marina. GTDB lineage: Bacteria > Pseudomonadota > Gammaproteobacteria > Enterobacterales > Aeromonadaceae > Oceanimonas > Oceanimonas marina. Next base: position 117,908 of record NZ_BMKE01000009.1, on the reverse strand, counting down.
GCACCACCGCATGCAGCCCCAGCCGGGCCAGTACTTCTCGCCAGGCAGCTTCGCGCTGCTCGGGTGCATTCACAAAGTTCAGTACCGGCAACAAGGGTTTGCCACACATGGCCAGAATGGCCAGTTCATCCCGATATTTTGCCAATACCGGCTCCCGTGAGTCGATCACGTAAAAACCGGCATCCGACTGCAATAACTGGCGTAGCACTTTCGCTTCCTGCTCGAAGCGCTGAGCCGCTTCACTGGTGTCGAGAAAACGCTGTATCTGCTCCGGGCCATCCAGGCGCCGCTCGGTTGGTGGCAGCTGCTCGATATATTCATACAGCGCAATGGCATCTTCAAAGCCCGGGGTGTCGTACAGCTCAATCAGCGCTTCACCATCCACCGATAGCCGCGCGCCTTCTACATGGCGCGTGGTACTGGGGCGGTGGGAGATGGCACCAAAGCCCACATCGCGGGTCAGGGTACGCAGCAACGAGGTTTTACCCACATTGGTGTGGCCGACCACCGCCAATGTTAAGGGTGTTGTCTGTTCAGTCATTCGCTTGCTCCAGCCAGCTCCAGGGGGCGGCACGACTATGTTCTATGTTCAATGCATCCAGCTGTTCTTGCCAATAGGTTAGCCGCTCGTCTGGGGCATCCACATCCAGTAACCAGACCCGGGTTTGGGTGGCGGTGCGGGATAGCTCGGCAATTAAATGCAGGGTGCCTCTATCTGCCGAGCGCTGGGGGTTGCAGGTAATCAGCAGGCGGGCAGGCGGGTGGGCGCTGAATTGTTCAAGCAGATGGCGGCGCTGCTCACGAGTATCTATGATTCCTGCATCCCGTATCTTGGCCGGGTGCTCGGGTGGCCAGCTGATGCTGTCATCCAGCTCAATGCCGACCAAGACGGCGGCGTGACCTGCCAGGTGCGAGCCGGCCGTGGTACTGGACAGCGTCGCGGGAGCGGCATCCACAACGCCTAAGCGTTCGCTGCTCGGTTGTACCCGCTCATGAAGTGGCTGCCAGACGGGATCGTCGGCGTTGAAGGTTAAAGATTTAACGCCACGGCGCCAGCGCCATTCACACAGCACACTCAACACCAATCGCGGCAGCACGCCGTAGATTAACAGCATGCCCAGTAACCAGCTGGCCCAGATTTGCCGTGCCTGCTCACCGGCCAAGGCGTGCAGGCTGCTCTGCTGGATAAGTTCAGTGGTCGGTACGGCAAAGCCGAACCAGGCGGCAGGGGTGCCCAAAGAATGCACCAGCAGTACAAAGGAATCGCTGGCCACTATGGTGGACTCCCATACAAAGCCATAACGACGGGTAGCCATCAGCGCAATCAAGGTGATCAGGGCGGTACTCAAGGCGATCAGCCACCAGCCATGCAGCAAACGGCCAAGGCCCCAGCGCAATAAATTATGGCGTTGTAATAACACCAGTAACGCCGGTGCCAGCTGGGCGGCCCTGGCATCGCGGGCCAGCTTGTTGCTGAGCCACAGCCAAAGCTGGCTCAGGGGTGAGCTGCTTTGTTTGGTAAACAGAAAACTGACACACCAGGCCAGCAAGCTCAGCAGATTCAGGCCAATCAGGCCGGACAAGGCCCAAAAGATATTAATGGCCTCGGGATTACCACCGAGTGCGGTTTTCGCCAGCACCACGCCAGAGAAAATAGCGGTAAAAACAAGCAGCCATAATGCCAGTCTGGCACCGTGCAGCCAGTGCTGCAATGCCGCGACCAGGCCGTCGCGCCTGGCTAAAAACAAGCCGCGCACCTGCAGGCGCTCGGCAAGCGAGCCTTGCGAGCTACGGGCTTTACGACAGGCCTCGCTGTCTTCCAGCTGGCCGGTGTGCTCTTCGCGCAGCCGCACGGCCTCGCAAAGCCAGAGTGTTTGTAAATGTTGGTTTGGGTGAGTCGCTGAGTCAGTCACAAGCCGTCCATTAAATCGCAGTCATCATTCTATTGTGCCTGAGAATGGACGTTGAATAACGCGAATGGTACGCAAATTTTTTTAGGGTTATTACCGAATCGGCAGGATATGTCGCAATGCAGGCCTTAAAGTCGGATCAGGTAACCCCAGAGTACCCTGCTGTACAGGGTACTCACGTCAGACACCTAAGGTGAGCAGAGCTATAATCTGTTAAATGGTTTTTTCGAAACTGACGGACTCTTTTGCTGTATCTCTAATAACAACGGTGCCTGCCATCTTGTCGTGCCAGCCTTGTTTCTTTTTATCAATGCCGACCCAAATCAGCCCAAGCCCTAAAGGGAGCATTGCTGGTATGTAAGCGAAATAGCGTCCAATGGCTTGCGCTGTGCTCATCTTTTCACCGGTAACGGCGTCTACAATTTTTAATTTTGTTGCCATCTTCCCTGGTGTCGCTAAATATTTAACCCAGAACCAGATGGTTGCTACAACGGGCGCGACATAACCCAGCAATAGGTCCCAAAACCCATAGAGTAGCTGATCTCCTACCCAATATTGTTCACCGTATATGAAGCTTAAGGGCACGGTGAAAACGATTAGCATTAAAATGCAATCTATAAGTAACGCCCCAAAGCGTATCCAAAAACCTGCATACTCTTTATTTTCCATTTTTTATTATCCCGTGTATTAGTTGTGTTTAATGGCCTGCTGTAAGGTTGGTTTGAAAAAGTGTTATTTAATTCACTGATTAAATGGCAATGCAAACTGAACTTCGGCCTTGAATCTGATGCCGTCAGCATCCATTATTTTTACATTGGCGTCACAATTAAATCCATATGAGGCTCTATTATTATAGGCAGCATAGATTTAAAAATGGAAGGGGGCGTATTCTAAATCGGTTTGGCAAAAAGATTATTTATTCAACCTTTAACAGTGCAACGAAATATCATCTTGGTTTTATGGTGTTGGTAAAAATAAAAAGCCGAGCAATTGCTCGGCTTTTAAGTCAATAAATCAATGGCTTATCTCATGGTCACGAATTCTTCCGCGCCGGTCGGGTGTATGGCGACACAGGCGTCGAAGTCTTCTTTGGTGGCGCCCATTTTCACGGCCACCGCGAAGCCTTGCAGAATTTCGTCCATGCCAAACCCAATGCCGTGTACGCCAACCACTGTTTCGTTTTCGCCTACGCACACCAGCTTCATCTTGCAGGGCTGGCGGTGGGCAGTTACGGCGGTGTACATGGAGGTAAAGGTCGAGGTGTACACCTTGACCTGGTCATCGCCATATTGCTCACGGGCTTCGGGCTCGGTCAACCCCAGGGTACCGATGGGCGGGTGGCTGAATACCACGGTCGGGATCAGCTTGTAATCCATTTTGGCGTCGGTTTTACCATTGAACAGGCGCTCGGATAACTGGCGACCGGCCTTGACGGCCACCGGCGTCAGCTCTACGTAGCCGATGTTATCGCCCACGGCATACACGCCCTGGGCGCTGGTGTTCTGGTATTCATCGACCTTGATGTAGCCACGCTCATCGGTGGCAACGCCGGCGGCGTCCAGATTCAGGTTGGCGGTCATTGGGCGACGACCGATGGCCCAGATCAGGCAATCCACGGTGAGTTGTTCGCCGTTGTCCAAATGCAGCGTCAAGCTGCCATCATTGTTCTTTTCGACACTTTTCGGCACCGATTCGGTATGCAGTTGCGGGCCTTCGGTGGCCATGGCTTCAACCAGGGTGTCGGTCAATATGGGGTCGAAGCTGCGCAGGGGTGCGTGCTTGCGCACCAGCAAGTGGGTTTCTGAACCCAGTGCATTCATCACGCCCGCCAGCTCAACGGCAATATAACCGGCGCCTACGACGGCCACGCGCTGGGGTTGTTCGGTCAGCTCGAAGAAACCGTCAGAGTTGATACCATATTCGGCCCCTGGGATCTGTGGAATAACCGGCTCGCCACCGGTGGCAATCAGAATATGGTCGGCGGTGTATTCTTCACCGTTAACGACCAGGGTATGGGCATCTTTAAAGCTGGCAAAGCCCTTGATCACGGTGATCTTGTTGTTGCCCAACACGCGGTCGTAAGACTGGTGAATGCGGCCAATGTACGCCTGGCGGCTTTCAACCAGCTTGCTCCAGCTGTGGCCTTCCAGTTTAACGTCAAAGCCGTAATCTTCGGCATACAGCTTGATGGCATCGGCCACCTGAGCGCCGTACCACATCACTTTTTTAGGTACGCAACCCACGTTTACGCAGGTGCCGCCCAGGTCTTTGGCTTCTATTAAAGCGACTTTTTTACCGTGCATGGCGGCACGGTTGGCCGAGGCAATACCGCCGCTGCCGCCGCCGATGGCGATATAATCGAAATGCTGTGCCATATATTTATATGCTCCTGAAGAGTGAGATTGTGGATATGTGATAAGACCGAAATGACTACACCCTAAGCTACCGCACGATTGTACACCATGTTTCCTCGAATGAGGTGGTCACTAACTGACCGCTTCCACCGGCTTTTGGCCTTAATAACCATGAAACGCTTGAACATTGCGGTCACTATCACCATCTTAGAGGTATTCCTCGTTTGCTTTTCAGCAAGTCGATGGCCAAAACACGAAGAGGTACCAAGATGACGAACCCGCTACTGACCATGGACGGCCTGCCGCCGTTTAGCCAGATCAAACCCGAACAGGTAAAGCCGGCACTGGAGCACGCGATCAGCGATTGCAAAAAGCGCGTGGAGACCGTGCTGAGCGGCGATGACATCTTTACCTGGGATAACCTGGTTGCGCCGTTAGAAGAAGTGGGCGATCGCCTGAGTCGTATCTGGTCGCCGGTCAGTCATCTGAACAGCGTGCTGAACAGCGAAGAACTGCGCCAGGCTTATGAAGAGTGCCTGCCGTTGCTGTCTGAATACAGCACCTGGATGGGCCAGCACGAGGGGCTGTTTGAGGCGTATCAGAGCCTGGCCAAGCGCGATAACTTCAAGAAGTTGAGCCTTGCCCAGCAAAAAGAAGTGAACAATACGCTGCGTGACTTCCGCCTGTCGGGCATTGCGCTGGAAGCGGCACAGAAAGAGCGCTTTGGCGCCATTAAATCCCGCCTGTCGGATTTGGGATCACGTTTTTCCAACCAGGTGCTGGATGCGACCCAGGCCTGGATTAAGCAGGTCACCGACTCAAGCCAGCTGGCCGGTTTACCCGAGTCGGCCCAGGCGGCCGCCAAGGCACAGGCCGAGGCTCGCGAGCTGGAAGGTTGGGTATTCACCCTGGATATTCCGTCTTATTTGCCGGTGATGATGTACGCCGACGATGCCAGCCTTCGTGAAGAGCTGTATCGCGCCTATTGTACCCGCGCCTCGGATCAGGGCCCCAACGCCGGTGAATTTGACAACACCGCCGTGATTGAAGAAACCTTGGCGCTCAAGCAAGAGCTGGCCCAGCTGCTGGGCTTTGAAAACTATGCCCAGTTGTCGCTGGCCACCAAAATGGCGGACAACGAGCAGCAGGTGCTGGATTTCCTCGACCAGTTGGCCAAGCGTTCTTACCCGCAAGGCAAAGCCGAGCTGGCAGAGCTGACCGAGTTTGCCCGCGAACACCATGGCGTTGAGCAGCTGAATGCCTGGGATGTGACTTATTACGGCGAAAAGCTCAAGCAGCATAAATACACCATCTCCGATGAAGAGCTGCGCCCTTATTTTCCGGCCAACAAGGTGATTCACGGGCTGTTTGAAACCGTAAAACGCTTGTTCGGCGTAAAAGTCACCGAGCGCTTTGGCGTGGAAGTGTGGCACCCGGATGTACGCTTTTTCGATATTTACGGCGAAGATGGCGAGCTGCGTGGCAGCTTCTATCTCGACCTGTATGCCCGTGCCAACAAGCGGGGCGGCGCCTGGATGGACGACTGCATGGGCCGCCGTTATCGTGAAGACGGCAGCCTGCAAAAGCCGGTGGCCTATCTTACCTGTAACTTCAATGGCCCGGTCGGTGACAAGCCGGCGCTGTTTACGCACGGTGAAGTAGAAACCCTGTTCCACGAGTTTGGCCACGGTATTCATCACATGTTGACCAAGGTCGACGTGTCGGGTGTCGCCGGTATTAACGGTGTGGCCTGGGATGCGGTTGAGCTGCCCAGTCAGTTTCTGGAAAACTGGTGCTGGCAGCCAGAGGCGCTGGCCTTTATTTCCGGCCATTATGAAACCGGCGAACCGCTGCCTGCCGATATGCTGGAGCGTATGCTGGCGGCCCGTAACTTTCACTCTGCGTTGATGATGCTGCGCCAGCTGGAGTTTTCACTGTTCGATTTTCGTCTGCACATGGCCAAAGACGGCGCCGAGCCAGGCCGCGTGCAAGCCATTCTGGATCAGGTGCGCGAGTCGGTATCGGTATTGCCACCGCCAAGCTTCAATCGCTTTCAGCATGGCTTTGCCCATATCTTTGCCGGCGGCTATGCGGCGGGGTATTACAGCTACAAGTGGGCAGAAGTGCTGTCGAGCGATGCCTTCTCACGGTTTGAAGAAGAGGGTATATTCTCGGCCAAAACCGGTCGCGACTTCCTGCATGCCATTCTGGAGCAAGGGGGGTCCAAAGAGCCGATGGAGTTGTTCAAGCAGTTCCGTGGCCGTGAGCCAAAGATCGATGCCCTGTTACGCCATTCCGGCATTACTGCGTAATAGTTCAGGCCTTCGGCCGCTATAAGCTGTCAGCCGTAAGCTATCAGCTCAAGAAAAAATCCAGGTTTCGTTTATTCTGCGAAGCAAGGGGTTTAATCTTTGGCTTTAACTTATCGCTGATGGCTTACAGCTTAAGGTTGCCGATAAGGCTCAATTAACGCTTATAACGGCTGGCCAGGTGCCAGCCGTTTTTCATGGTAATTCAGTATGTCTGAACAGTTAATCCCGCTGCAAATAGAGCTGCTTGACGCCCGTTTGCAGCATGAGGCCGAGCAACTCCAGGTGGCGATGCAAGGTGTGAGTGCCGAGGCGCCGTTTGCCCTGGTGCTGGTTGAAGGGCGGCTGGAGCTGCGCAAGCTGGATGAGCCCAGGCTGGGCGGTGTGTATGTGGACCTGGCCGAGGGGGCTGCGTCACACAGGCGCAAGTTTGGCGGCGGCCGGGGCCAGTCTATTGCCAAGGCTGTGGGCTTGAAGCATGGTCATAACCCCAGCGTGGTGGATGGCACCGCAGGGCTGGGGCGAGATGCCTTTGTGCTGGCCTCGCTGGGGTGCACCGTGACCCTGTGCGAGCGTCATCCCGTGGTGCATGCCTTGCTGGCCGATGGCCTGCGCCGAGCGGTGCAGGATGCGGAAATTGGCGATTGGGTCGGTGAACGGCTGCGGCTGCTGCCCTTTGGCCAGACGCTGGCTGATGTAACCGAGCAACCTGATGTGGTCTATCTTGACCCCATGTTTCCACACAAGAAAAAAGCCGCGCTGGTTAAAAAAGAGATGCGGGTGTTCCACTCACTGGTGGGGCCGGATCTGGATGCGGATGCCCTCTTGCCCCAGGCGCTGCAACTTGCCCGTGCCCGGGTGGTGGTCAAGCGGCCGGGTTATGCCGGTTTTTTGAACGACGTATCGCCATCGGCGCAAATTGAAACCAAGAACAATCGCTTCGATCTTTACATAAAGCAGGCGATTACCCCTGCGGGGGAGCGGTAAGCTTTAAGCGGTCAGCCTTTCTCTTAGTCACAACTCAGCTTAGAACTCAGATACAACTGGGTAGCCTCTTCCGACACGCTAAACTGCATCCATGCGACGCTCAGCACATGACGTCCGACCGCCAAGGATGGCGGGAGTGTCAGCATTGCAGGAGCCTTTGCTGACCTGTCATGTGATGGTCGGCTGAGACTATCCCAGCCGCCTCTTTTTAGGCTCCGAGTCTGTCAGTGAGCATCACTGACAGACGGCACCGGTTTCAATGGGAAGGCAGAGGGTGTCTGCTCAGCCGACCATCCGCGCCAGGGCCGATAAATGCTCCTGCCGTATCGGCATTCCCGCCTTCCCTGGCGGTCAGATGGCGCGGTTGAGCCTAGAGGGGGCAGCTTGCTGCCGTGACGAACAGCTTTAGTCTGACCGAATATCCAGTGAATGTTCGCAGTAGGCTAAAGCGGTGAATGGCACGTCCCACGGCGAGTCGGAGGAGGAGTGCCCTCTGCCTGACAAGCCACATTAACTTTAACAAATAGTTGTGACCAAGAGACAGGCGCCAAAAATCCAGTCTGGCAGGAGAATCATATTGATGACGTAGTAGGGGTTCACATGCAGCTATAAGCTGTTAGGATGAAATTGTAATCTAATATGAATCGACTCAAGAGGTTAAAACCAAGGTTGATAAGCTGAGCAGTACAAGTTTTATCACCATTTTTCGATACGGAGTGTAAAAATGAGAGAACGTTACGCAAGCGGACTGAACGACGACACTGCCCAAAAAATGATCGAACTACTAAACGCCAACCTGGCCAATGTCATTGATTTGACGCTGGCCGGCAAGCAGTGCCACTGGAACTTGCAAGGCGCGGGTTTTATTGGCGTGCACCAGTTGCTGGATGAAACCACGACTCGGATTCTCGAGATTTCGGACACGATTGCCGAGCGAGTGGTTATTCTGGGCGGCGAGCCCAATGGCCTTGCCGGGCGAGTCGCCAAAGATTCTGTGTTGGAGACTTATCCCACCGGTATTACCGCGGTCAACGACCATGTTAATGCGCTGACCGAACGCTATAAAAAAGTCGCCGAGACCCTGCGTGAAGCCATTAAAACCGCCGGCGACGCGGGTGACGAAGACACCGCCGACCTGTTTACCGAAGCCAGCCGTATCATCGATAAAGATGCCTGGTTTATTGGTGCCAACGCCAAGTAATCTCCTCCGAGTTTCAAGACTCGTATACAGATAAGTCCCCATTGCCGAAGCTCACGCTTCGGCATTTTTGTTTACGCCCGGCTCTGCGGACCGCTTTGCGCTAATATCTAGTTTAGATTGTGCTAATGTTTATTGACGATACTTGCGAGGTAATATCATGAGACAAGCACTCAAGCCCGAGGTGAAGGCGTTTTTAGACGATAACAGTGAAACATTCAGTTATGTGGTCTACGACCATCAGGGTGGCCAGGGCGTCATCATAGACCCGGTGCTGGGTTTTGATCAGGCTTCCGGGCGCACCAATACCGAGCTGGCGCAACAGCAAATCGATTTTGTGCGTGAGCAGCAGCTGACGATACAGTGGATACTGGAAACCCACGCCCATGCCGATCATCTGTCGGTGGCGCCCTTCTTGCGGGAGCAACTGCAGGCCAGCATTGGCATTGGCGAGCATATTATTCAGGTACAGGCGATTTTTCGTGACATCTTTGCTCTGGATCCGGAGTTTACGGCCGATGGCAGGCAGTTTGATGGCCTGTTCGCCGAGGGGGATACCTTTAACGTGGGTGAGCTGCAAATCCGGGTGCTGTACAGTCCGGGTCATACGCCGGCAGACATTGCTTACCTGATAAACGAACAGGTACTGTTTGTGGGCGATACCCTGTTTATGCCCGACAAGGGGACGGCACGCTGTGATTTTCCCGGTGGCAGCAGCCAGCGGCTGTTTCAGTCAATTGGTCGCCTGCTGGCCTTGGCGCCAGAGACAGATATCTATGTGTGCCACGATTACCCCAACGGCGAGCGTGATCATCAGTGTCGCACTACGGTGGCCGAACAAAGAGCCGGCAATATTCATGTGCACGACGGCATAGACGAAGCCGGCTTTATGGCCATGCGTGATAAACGAGACGCCACCCTGGGCATGCCGAAGCTGATTTTACCGGCGATTCCGGTCAATATTCGTGCCGGCGGGCTGCCGCCTGCGGATGAGCAAGGCAAGGTGTTTCTTAAACTGCCGATTAATGCGCTATAAGGCACAGCTATTAGCGTTAAGCCGTCAGCGCAGCATCTCGGTAATGGTGCTGGCCTGGCCGCGGATTCGCTCCACCACCTGGCCTGCTCGCTGCGAGACCTGGGCCGACTGCAGCTTCAGCTCATCCATCAAATTCATGAAACGATTCAGCTCGGCGGCCTGACTATCGGCATGGCCGGCGCCCTGCTCGGCGACCGAGGTGGTTGCCTGAGAGGTGGCGCGCACCTGTTCGGTGACCGCCATCAGGGTTTGTGCCTGCTCATGCTGGGTTTCGGCGGCGTGCATCATGTTGCTGATGGTGTGATTGAGCTCACCGCTGGCCAGGCGCAGTCGCTCCATAATATCGCTGATTTCGCTGAGCGAGCCCTGGGTATTGCCGGATAATTTGCGCACCTCATCGGCCACCACGGCAAAGCCGCGGCCCTGCTCACCGGCTCTGGCTGCCTCAATGGCCGCGTTGAGTGCCAGCAAATTGGTTTGTTCGGCAATTTGCTGAATGACGCCAATAATGGTCGCCGCATCATTCACCGAGGTGGTGAGGCTGTTGAGTGCACGCTGGCCGGTATGGGCCGCCTGCTGGCTTTGTTTGGCGGTGTGCACCAGCTGCTCGACCTTTTCCTTGCTCACTCCCATGGCGTGTAAATTGTCGCGAGCGGTCAGGGCGATGTCGTCGCTGGCCTGGCGCATTTGTTGTGCCAGATTATTCAGCTCGTCCACCATGTGGACACTGCCGCTCATGGTGTGATCTGTGGTTTGGGTATGCTGCTGAATATCCTGTACTTCTTCCACCATCTGTTCCAGCGCCGCCGACACATGCCGCAACTGATCGGCTCGAGCCTGCTGCTGGCCTTGCAGTTGTTCAATCAGGCCATTAAAGCTGGTGGCAATCTGGCCCAGCTCGCTGTTGGGATGGCTGACGCTCAGGGGGGTGAGTTGTCCGGTTTGCAGCAGGCGGGCAAAGGCATCACTCAGTTGATGCAGTCGTTTAACCACCAGCTGGCGCTGAAACACATAGCTCAGCAGGGCAAACAACAGCAGGGTGAGGCACAGGCCAAACAGCAAGACGGTTAACTGGCGATAATGGGCCAGGCGCGTGGCTTCTTGCTGGGCCACCAGCAAATCCAGTGCCTGTTCTATGGTGGTCAGGCTGGCGCTGAGGGCATTGGCGGCCTGATTGCGCAACACCAGATTATCACCGGTATTGTTCAGCTCTTTGGGGTAGCGGCGCAGCAGGCTCAGTACTTCGCGCTTGGGGGCCTCTCCTGCCTCTACCGATTTGGGCTGGCGCAGTGCAAATTCGTCGGCCTCGGGTTGCTGATAAATGCCCAGCAACGGCAGCGTCTCCAGCTGGCTGGCCAGCTGATTGAGTTCGTTGAGCTGAAAATCGAGGGCGGCTTTTTGGGCTGGGCTGGTGCTGTTGATATAGCTCTGACGCAGGTGAATCAATTTGGGCAGGGCAGCCAGCATGGCGGAGGTGATACGCTGATATTGGGCCGCCAGGGCGGGATTATTGTCGGCTTCACGCAAATCGGCATAACGGAGCAGGGCTCTCAGTTGATCGGCCAGTTCCTGCTCGGCGTGTTGCAGCAGTTGCTGGTTGTTGCCGGACAGTTTGCCTGCGGCCCTGAAGTCCAGGACCAGTTGCTGTTCAAGATGGGTCACCGCCTGTTGCGCCGACTCGGCGTTTTCATCTTCAGCCAGCACCGAGCTGATGCTGGCGAGCTGTTGTTCGGCTGTGGTCAGCAGGCTGCTATCGCCGGTGGTTAAATAGGCGCTGATGGTACGATACAGGTCAATGTTGGCGGTACGGCGCAGCTGCTCTATTTCGGCCCGGTGTTGCTCCCCCTGTTGCAACCGCTGATCGGCCAAATACAGACTGGCGGCCAGAATCAACGCAAGAGTCATCAGCAGCAGCGAAGACAACCACGAAAATAACGATACTCTCATCAACCAGACCCTAATGACATCCTTGTACTCGGCAGGGTAAGGCAAACAAGTGACAGTTTTATGATGGGTCAGCTTAAAGCTGACCGCTTACAGCTGTAGCAAGGTTTGCATCAGGTCTTTATGCAATTGCTGGGCGGACAGGGGGTGTGCGTCAATCAGCTCGATGCGGCCTTCTTTTTGCGCAGCCAGGCGATACACACTGAGCTGGTCGTCCACTTTATTAAAGGCGCGCCAACCGTCTTCGGTGCGTAATACCGCTTTTAGCCTTGCCACCTTGTGTGCCCGGCAAAAGGCTTCTACGGCAGCCAGATCGAAACAGACTGCATCGAGAAAACGCCAGCCTATGGAATAATGATCCTGACCGTGATTGCTGTAACGGCGCCAGGGCTGAGCTTGGGTTAAACGCGGAGCCGAGTCGGCGATCAGCGGCTTTGGGCTGTTTGCGGCATGGGCCTGGGGCTGGGCGGCGTGACGTAGTGTGTTGTGGCGGGCTTGCAACCAGTCGAGCTCAAGCTGACCCTGATTCACCATGGCCAGTTGCTGGGCGGGCTGCTCGGCGAATAGTCCCTGGCTAATGCCGGCTTGCAGGGCTTCCAGCTGTGCTGGCTGGCAAAGGTCGGTTTTATTGGCGACTACCACATCGGCCAGCGCAAGCTGATCCTGATAGGTGTCGTGTTCCTGATAGCGGCGATCAACCCACTGGCGTGGGTCGACCACGCAAAAGGTCGCTCCCAGCTGCAAGACATTCTGATAATGCTCGGCGGTCAGTGTCTCTAATATGCGGCTGGGGTGACCCAGGCCGCTGGGTTCAATAAACAGCCGGTCCGGCTTTGCCTTGTGCAGCAGGGCGTTCAAGCCAATTTGAAACGGCAGGCCAGACACACAACACAAGCAGCCACCGGGTACTTCTTTAATCATGGCGCCTTGTTCGGTCAGCAAGGCGCCATCTATGCCTACTTCGCCAAATTCATTCACCAGAATCGCCCAGCGTTCGTGGTCGGGTTTATTGGCCAGTAGATGGCGCAGCAGCGTGGTTTTACCGGTGCCAAGAAAGCCCATTACGAGATGGGTGATAACAGGAGTGGTCATGGTGTAATCCGTGAAACAAGTTTTTTGTTATCTTATAACACTTGCACTGAGGTTGTCATACAAACCTGAACAGAGCTGTAAGCCATCAGCGTGAAGCGCTCAGCAGTAAGTGCAGATTGTAGATATTCATCCCAATCTGCACGTTTTTGTTTTATTGGCTTTTAACTGACCGCTTACCGCTTTTTTAGGGTTGGATCAGCACCCGGCCCTTGAGCTGGCCGTTCAGCAGATCGTGGGCGGCGGTGATGCTTTGGTCCAGAGTGTATACCTCGCTCTGCTCTTCAAAGTCCAGCGGCAGGCTGGTTTGCAGTCGCTGCCATGCGCTAATGCGCTTCTCCTTGGAAACATATACAGAGTCGATACCCAGCAGTTTTACGCCGCGCAGAATAAAGGGCATCACAGTGGTGTTCAGCGACACACCCCCTGCCAGGCCGCAGGCGGCAACGGCGCCATTCATCTGGGTCTGGCTCAAAATTCTGGCCAGGGTGCGTCCGCCTACGGCGTCGATGGCACCGGCCCAGCGCTGAGATTCCAGCGCCGCAGGTTCTTTATCAAACTCGGCACGGTCGATGACTTCGCTGGCACCCAGCTCTCTCAGCCAGTCGCAGTGCTGTCGGCGTCCGGTTTCGGCATGTACATCAAAGCCGGCTTTGGCCAGCAGTCGTACCGCGATGGAGCCCACGCCGCCGGTGGCGCCGGTGACCAGAATAGGGCCCTGATCCGGTTTGATACCGGCCTCTTCAAGGGCCGTCACGGCCAGCATGGCGGTCAGGCCAGCGGTGCCGATGGCCATGGCGCGTTTGGCACTCATGGTGCCGGGCAGAGGCACCAGCCATTCACCTTTGACGCAGGCTTTTTCTGCCATGCCGCCCCAATATTTTTCACCCACACCCCAACCGGTAAGAATGACTTCATCACCAATGCTGTGCGCGGGATTATCCGAGGCCAGCACGGTACCGGCAAAATCGATGCCGGGCACCATGGGCCATTGACGCACGATTTTACCCTTGCCGGTGATGGCCATGGCATCTTTGTAGTTGAGGCTGGAATAGTCCACCTTGACCAGAACATCACCGTTGGTGAGCTGGTTTTCGTTAAGGCGTTGCACACTGGCTTTGGTTTCTTTGCCTGATTCTTCTAATAGCAGTGCTTTAAACATGATTATTCTCCTGGCACGATTTCCTGACAACCAGTGTAAGGGCAGCGCAACCAATTGCCATGGTGAAAACGGGCAAAGTTGTGATTATGTGAGCTTGTCGAGCTTCAGTCGTGTTCCGTGGCGGCGGGTTTGATCCATGCCTCATTCAGCCAGAGCGAGGCGAGGAGGATCAGGCCCCCCAGCCCCAGCCGCAATATATCGGCATCTCGGTTCCAGATGATCAGGTTAACCAGCAGACCGGCAGGTACCAGCGCATTGTTCATAATGGCCAGCGCCCCCGCGTTAACCAGGGTAGCGCCCTTGTTCCACAGAAAATACCCCAGGCCCGAGGCACCCAGGCCCAGCCACAGCAAAATACCCCACTGCAGACTGGAAGTTGGATACTGGTCGGTTCCCAACATCAGCCAGGCAGGGATGACGACCGCCAGCGCACCCAGGTAAAAGTAACCAAACAGCCTGTGTTGCGGTGAGTGATGGGGGTGTCGCTCCATCAATACCTTGTAACCTACCTGACCCAGGGCGAAGCACAGGTTGGCGCCTTGTACCACCACAAAACCCAACAGGTAATCCTGGGTCAAGCCGTCAAAGCGGATCACCAGTGCGCCCACAACGGCCAGGGCTGCAGTCAGTAAATAACCCGGGTTAAAGCGGCGGTGCAGCAGATCGTAAATCAGGGTGACGTAGACGGGGGTCAGTACGGTGAAGATCAACACTTCTGGCACCGTTAACAGCAAAAATGACTGATAGTAAAACAGATACATCAGCCCCAACTGCAGGGCACCGCAGCCCATCAACCCCAGGGCCAGACGAGGCGGTTGACGCCACGACATGAAGGGCATAAACAGCAGGGCGGCCATTAAAATACGGCTGAATACCGAGAAGTAGCTGTCCACGGCACCGGCAAGATACACGCCAATCAGGCTGAAGGAAAAAGCCCATAGCAGGGTAACGGCAACTAAATAAGGCATGAAGAATAGACTGATGTTAGTGAAGATGGGCACGATAATAGCAAAAAAGGCCTGCAACAGCTGTAAGCCGTCAGCTTTCAGCGTAAGGCTTACAGCGACCTTAAAAAGCAGACATAAAAAAAGCCGGTGCAATGCACCGGCCTGGGACCAATTTCAGGTTTGTCATAAAGGAGAGCATGACGTCCCTAAACAAGGTGGTTTACACCACACGCAGAACTTTAAGGCTTGATGCCCGTAAAGAGGTTGTCAGCGTGATTACTTACGCTGTCAGGCCGTTAATATTCTGTTGTTATCGCCACCCTCGAATTACCTCGAATAATTCGTGAATGACGATAGACAGGCAGTACCCCCCATGATGCCACCGTGCCCAGAACCTTGTTAACCCGACTGCCAGATGAATTACTTCACCACGCCGACGATAAACTTGTCTATAAGGGCTATTCTATGGTCTGATCACTTATGAAAAAAATGAATTATCAGCATAAAACCATGGCCAATATCGATGGATAATCTTTATCAACGGCTCGATCTGAATTTACTGCGAGTGTTCGACGTGCTGATGCACAGCCGAAACGTGACGCGGGCCGCGGAACAACTCAATTTGTCCCAGTCTACGGTGAGCCATGCGCTGGCCCGATTACGCCAGGCACTGGATGACCCCTTGTTTGTGATGACCCGCAAAGAGATGCGGCCGACCCAAAGGGCGCTGGCGCTGGCGGCCCCGGTGCGCCAGGCGCTGATGTTGCTGGAGCAGGGGGTGCGGCAATCGGCGAGTTTTGATCCGGCGGTGTCTGCCCGTACCTTTCGGCTGGCGGTGCCGTCTTCCATTGAGCATGGCGCCGTGCCGCTGCTGGTGGAGTTGCTGCATCAACGCGCCCCAGCTTGCCGGCTGGCGGTGACCGAGCTGGTACACTCCGATTATGAAGACAGCTTGTCCCGGGGCGGCATGGATTTGGTGGTGGCGTTTGCCGACGGCGATCACCTTTCGCCTAGGTTGCGGGTCGATCCCTGGTTTGATAACCCCATGGTGTGCTTATCGTCACAAGACAGTGGTTTGCCCGATCGTTTGTCTGCCGAGCAGCTGGTGAGCTGGAGCCATGTGTCCACCTCTACCTGGGGGCATAATCAAACGCTGGTAGAGCAGTGGCTAAAGAAGAAAGGGTTGGAGCGGCATATTGCGGTGTGGGTTCCCAGCTTTGAAGCCTTGCCCAAGCTGTTGGCCACCGGCCGTTATCTGGCCATGGTGCCCGAGCTGATAGCGCGGGATTTTTGCCATTATTATCCATTGCAGCAACATCGGCTGAGCGAGTCGTTACGCAGTACTTACATACTGGCACAGCATCCGTTAACCGAGTTTGACCCGGCATTGGGCTGGTTTCGTCAGTTGTTAACCGAAGTGGGCGACCGGCTGCGCCAATCGCCCTGAATAGCGGTTATTTTTTGGGTAGCGGAACCACCAGCAAATCGCAGGGCACCGTGTTCATCAGCTGACGAGCAGACGAAGTGAGCAGGCTCCAGAAGCTCTGTTCATGGCCGCAGATCAGCAAGTCTACGCCGTGCTGCTCGACCGCTTCGTTCACTTTTAAAGTGAGATCGCCGCAGATGACCAGCTTTTTCTCGATCGGATAGTCGATATTGCCGATGTATTCTTCGAGCCGCTGTTTGGCGTCGGCCACCACCTGATCCTGAATGTTGTCGATGTCGATATCGATCATTTCGGTGTAGAGGTCTTTAAGATCCACATCCACATGAATGACCGACAGCTTGGCATTGTTTGCCCTCGCCCTGTCTACCGCCTTGGCGATGACCTTGCGGTTGCTTTCGGTCATGTCGACCGCCGCAAGTATATGTTTATACTTGTAGGGTTCTGTCATAGCGCTTCTCCTTTTTTACAAGCCTATCAATCCATTGGCAGTTAAACCGTGAGCTGTATGGAAGTTTACACCTTCCGCAGCATAGGCTAAAAAATGGCCATTAGACAAGCAAAACCGGCTAGTCCAATAGTCTGATAAACAGTGCTAGGCGCCGTTTTTTCTCTTTACCCTTCACTCTTTGCCCTTGACGCTTTGTTGCATTAAAGCTTTAAGCGAGCCGATTTCTTCTCTGAGCTGGCTAACTTCCTGCTGCAATGCGCCCAGCTGGCCTTTGACGTCTTTGCGATATTGCAGCTGATTGGCTCTTTGCTGTTTTTCCGCTTCTTCGGCCTTGGGCGTTAATAACGTAGACGCTACCAGGCCAGAGATACCGGCAAAGATAGACACGCCGGTAAAAATAACCACAGCGGAAATCACGCGCCCTGCGGTGGTAATGGGATAATAATCACCATAGCCGACGGTGGAAATGGTCACCAGTGCCCACCAGATGGCATCTTCGGCCGTTTCTATATTCGAGCCTTCATGGCCCGCCTCCGTCATTAAAATGGCAATGGCACTGCCACCTAATACCACCAGCAAAATCAGCAGCATGGAGGCCAGCATGGTGCTTTCGCTGTGCTTCAACAAGTGGCGAATAATCTGGTTGGCCACCCGCAGCATACGCAACACGCGCAGTACCTGAAAAATCCGGCCGTAGCGGAAAATATCAATGGCGGGAAT
The DNA here is from genome assembly GCF_014643915.1 of Oceanisphaera marina. Lineage (GTDB taxonomy): Bacteria > Pseudomonadota > Gammaproteobacteria > Enterobacterales > Aeromonadaceae > Oceanimonas > Oceanimonas marina. The sequence goes on along the minus strand of NZ_BMKE01000009.1, from coordinate 100,357 downwards.
AGAGGCAATAAAATCAATCCAGTGGGTGGCTAAAAACTGTTTTTTGCTGCGGGCGGTAAAGAGGCCATAAAAAAAATGGCTCAACAGCACCACACAAATGCTGGTATCGAGCTTGAGCAACAGCTCTTTTTCTGCCGCGTCAAACGGACCAAACTGGTGCAGGACTATGATGACCACAGAGATAATGGATAGCACCATCATCACCAGATCGAAGGCACTGGGCGGTAAGATGCGTATTTTTGCGTTCACGGGCGCTCCTGTCCGTTTTGAATGACGGTAAAGACAAGTGAAAAGAGAGAGTCGTTCAACGTCGCTGTTTTATGCTTAAAATAGCGATACAAGTCATGCCAGGCTGGCCTGTAACAAGTATCGTCGCGGGGTGTTGCTGCTGGCGGTAAAGGTGCCCAGGGTTACCTGATAGCCTTGTTCTTCAAGAAACAGTGCCCTGTCCAGCAGCAGCCATAATTCCAGCAGGTAGCGATAACGATGGCGGATCAGCTCGATACGCTTCACCAATAATCGGCGCTGTTCGGCCAGAGCCAACCAGTGCTGGCTATCAATAAATTCGGGAGTCTCCAGGCCTTTTTGGGCACAGGCCCAGCGAGCAAAACCGGCAAAGTCGTCGCTAAGCAGCCGTTTGGGAAAGGCAGGCAGCGGTAAATAACGAGGCTGGCCGGTGATCTGTTGCTGAAGTTCATCAAACGCCAAACGCCAGCTGAGCTCGATATGGCGCAGGCGGCGCACCCGCTCTCCTCCCGTTACCTGCTGCTGCAGGGGCAGACGCAGGCTATGGCGGTCCAGCTGTAAATCGTGCTGCTGGCCAGCGATGGAAAGCGGGCGATAATGATCGTGTTCAATCAGGTGATAACAACAGGGAGAAAGCGCCAGTTGCCGGGTGCCCGCCTGTGCTGCCTGGCGTAAAAAACGCAGGTGCAGTTCACCACAGGCATGCAGGGCCACCGCCAGTTGTTGAGGCTGAAACAAGGTCGTTGGCGCAGAGCCTAGCGCATCGGCACAGTGAAAGTGGTGTTTGAGCTTCAGCTGTTGTGCCAGTTGCTCGCCCTGGGCACATAAATCGGCATTCCATTCCAGACTCGTGACCGAAGGCGCGCCCTGTTGTGCCAGCAAACGTCCCAAATGCCCCTTGCCGGCACACCATTCCAGAACCGGATGATCTATCGCTACATTGGCGGCAAAATCCTTTATTTGCGCCCATTTTCGCCCACCTATGCCATTACTCCAGCGAGGCGTGGCATAGTCTGCGGCGCGTGCAAGCTCGGGCAAGGTCAGGTCATGGGCCGCCACCGTTTGTGGACGCATGGGAGCCAGCCAGGCAAGAGCGGCGGCCTCGTCTTCATCCAGGATGTCTATTTGCGCTTCCGTCAGCGCCATCAGCATGGGGGTCAACTCGGGCCAGGGCAGTTGGTTACAGCTAAAAGGGGTGTGCTGCCAGTCGCCGCGGGTATGATGCAACAGGGTACTGAGCTGTTGAAATTGTTCGGCGAGTATACTCATGGCGCAGATTATAACCTCGGGGCACAGCCCTGCGCCATACGCGCTACGTTTAAAAGCAAGCACCGTCTTTTGTAGCCCCACGTTTTAGCTGTGGGTTCTGCGAAGCAGAAAGTTTATATTTTTTCTTTTACGTACCGCGTAAAGCGTACCGCTTGGTGTTGGGGCGGTGCGACCGTTAGAATACCGCTTTGTCGATAATAACAGTGTGGAACTCAATGAAAGCGTGGGATGTGATAGTGATTGGCGCCGGTGCCGCCGGTTTGATGTGTGCCGCCGAGGCGGGCAAACGGGGCCGCCGTGTGCTGTTGCTGGATCACGGCAAGCGCATTGGCCGCAAAATCCTGATGTCGGGGGGTGGGCGCTGTAACTTCACCAACTATTTCATCGAGCCCGGCGCTTTTTTATGCGAGAACCCGCACTTTGTTAAGTCGGCACTGGCCCGTTACACCCAGTGGGACTTTATTGCCTTGGTTGAAAAGCACGGCATTGCCTACCACGAAAAAACCCTGGGTCAGCTGTTTTGTGACGATTCGGCACAGAACATCGTCGATATGCTGGTAAAAGAGTGTGATGACGCCGGCGTGACGATCAGGTTGCGCAGCAATATCGACAGCGTGGCCTCGCTGGGTGAAGGTTTTGCGGTCACCACCGACAACGATCAGTACAGCTGCCAGTCGTTGGTGGTGGCCAGTGGGGGCTTGTCGATGCCCAAAATCGGTGCTTCTGCCTTTGGTTACAAGCTGGCCGAGCAGTTTGGTCTCAAGGTACTACCTACCCGCGCCGGTTTGGTGCCCTTTACTCTGCAGCCGGAAGACAAGGCGACCCTGGAGCCGCTGGCGGGGGTGTCTTTACCTGTGGTGGCCGAGAGCGAAGACGGCACCCGCTTTGCCGAAAATCTACTGTTCACCCACAGAGGGGTGTCCGGGCCTTCTGTACTGCAAATCTCGTCCTACTGGCAAGCTGGTGAGCAGGTACACTTCGAGTTGCTGCCCGCCGGACGATTGACCCAAGGCATTGCCGACAGTCCCAATCAGGAGCTGAAAACCTGGCTGAGCCGTCATCTGCCCAAGCGTCTGGTAGACACGCTGCTGGAGCGAGAAAAAATCACCAACAAGCCGCTAAAGCAATATGTGCCGAAAGAAGTGGCGGCCATCGAGCAGTTGCTGGCGGCCTGGCCACTGAAGCCCGGCGGCACCGAAGGTTACCGCACCGCCGAGGTAACTTTAGGCGGCGTCGACACGGACGAATTGTCGTCCAAAACCATGATGGCTAAAAAAGTACCTAATTTGTACTTTATCGGTGAAGTGGTCGACGTGAGCGGTTGGCTGGGGGGCTATAACTTTCAGTGGGCCTGGAGCGCCGGCTGGTGCGCCGGGCAAGTGGTTTAATGATTAGCTATACGCCGTAAGTTAAAGACAAGCATCTTTTTTAAACTTACAGCGTACGGCGTAAAGCGTATAACGACCCGCAGGGGCTTGTTACACGATATCGAGTGACGTCTTGCGGTTGGGTGCCGGGAAGGCGTTATCCAGTCGGGCCAATACGTCATCGTTCAGCACTATGTTGAGCGCCTCGGCGTTTTGCTGCACATGGGCGGGCTGTACCGCCTTGGGTATGGCGATCAGGTCACGCTGGCCGTCGATGGGGCGAATGGCCCAGGCCAGCAGCAGTTGCGGTACCGTGATGTTCAGCTCGCTGGCCACGGCCTGCAGCTCGGGCTGCGACAGTAAATCGCGCCGTAAACGGCCGCCCTGCGCCAGCGGGCAATAGCCCATGGTGGCAATGCCTTGCTGGCGCTGCCAGGGGCGAAGCGAATGCTCTATGCCCCGAGAACCCAGGTGATAGAGCACCTGATTGACGGCGGTGTCCTGGCCACTCAGGGCGTGCCACTCCTGAGCGTCATCCAGATCCAGATTAGAGATGCCAAAGCGTTTGATCTTGCCATCGGCCCGCAGCTGCTCAAAGGCTTGCAGGGTTTCTTCCAAGGGAATGCTGCCGGGCCAGTGCAGCAGGTACATATCCAGATAATCGGTGCCCAGGCGCTGCAGGCTGGCTTCACAGGCGGCAATGGCGCTGCGCTTGCCCGCATTCCAGGGATATACCTTGGAAACCAGAAACGCCTGTTCGCGTCTGCCTTGCAGCGCTTCACCCACCACTTCTTCGGCGCCACCGTCGGCGTACATTTCAGCGGTATCCACCAGGGTCAGCCCCAAATCCAGCCCCTGCTGAATCGCGCGCACTTCATCGCGGCGCGGGGCCAGCCCTTCGCCCATGTACCAGGAGCCCTGGCCAATGGCGGGCAGCGTAACGGCTGGCTCTGTGGTAGTGGCTTTAAGGGTAACGGTAGCGTCCATGATAACCTCTTGATAATGTTGTGGATGATCTTTTGCGAGTGCTGAGCCAATATGTTGACTGAGCAAACTGGGCATTGCAACGCCTGGGCCTTGCTTTTATAAAAGACAAGGTGCTTAGTTATCGTCAGGCAACCGACCTCACTCACGTAAAGAGCAAGGAGCAACAGATGACCATTTCAGAGCATGATGACCATGCGGAACTTGTTCCGGTACGGCGGCGACTGCGGCTGGATAATCTTAATCAGCTGCAAATCGAGCTGCTGGCCAATGAGTTCAACAACGAAACCGGCGTTTCCAAGGTAGTGGTGCGCAAGCATTGGCTCGAGATAGAGTACGATGTGGCGGTATTAACGCTGGAGCGGGTAATCGAGCTATTGGAAGCCTACGGTGGCGAGCTGTCCCACGACTGGTGGACCTCGTTCAAAGCCAGCTGGTATTTGCGCCGTGAAGAAAAGCTGCGCGCCCAGCTTGGCGAAGATCAGGAGTCGTAAAAAGAGCGGTAAGCCGTAAGCTACCAGAACAGCAGAAACACTCGCCCTTCGAGGCGCGATTTTCCCATCTTGCTGAGCTTGCGCACGCCACTCAAATAAGATCCTGACTTGCGTCAGGATGACGGCTGGTTTTACGTCGAGCTTGGCGCTATGGCTATCCTTAACTGATAGCTTACGGCTGACGGCTTAAAGCTGCGTTCAATACGCCCTTATGCTGCTGTAACCGGGCCTGGGCCTCCGCTTTATCCAGCCCCGAGAGCAGCATTAAGATCGCCAGTTTTACGTTGTTATCTGCCGCCGTCAGCGCTTCGGCCGCCTGTACTTCGTTGACCTCTGTGGCTTGCATTACTATGCGCTGCGCTCGGGCCTGCAGCTTCAAATTACTGGCGTTCAAGTCCACCATCAGGTTTTGATAAACCTTGCCAATGCGGATCATGCTGGCGGTGGTGAGCATGTTCAGCACCAGCTTTTGTGCGGTGCCGGATTTCAAGCGCGTTGAGCCGGTGATCACCTCCGGGCCGACTTCTGGCTCGATGGCAATGTCGGCGGCAAGGCCAATGGCCGAGCCGCTATTACAGGCCAGTGCCACTGTAGTGGCTCCCAGGCTTCGAGCATAGTGCAGCCCACCCAGCACGTAAGGCGTGCGGCCACTGGCGGCGATGCCCACCACCACATCTTTGGCCGACAACGTCAGTTGTTGTAGATCGTCGGCGCCCAGCTGGGCATTGTCTTCAGCCCCCTCCTGAGCGCGAAACATGGCCTCGGGTCCGCCGGCAATCAATCCGATCACCCTATCGGCGGGCACGCTGAAGGTGGGCGGACACTCGGAGGCATCCAGTACGCCCAAACGACCACTGGTACCGGCCCCCATGTAAATCAGCCGTCCGCCCTGTTGAAACGCCGTTACTATGTGATCGACGGCACTGGCAATGGCGGGCAACACGCGGGCAACCGCCTCCGGCACCTGCTTGTCTTGTGCATTCATGGTGGTGAGCATATCGAGCGTCGATTGGCGATCGATATGCAAGGTATCGGGATTACGCCCTTCGGAAGCCAGTCTGGCCAGATCACTCAGCAAGTTTGGGGTGGGCATTAAATACTCCTATCAGGATGTGAAGAGCAAGGCGTAAAGAGTGAAGGGGAATACCAAAACCTGAAGGAGTAGTGTTATGGGTAATCCCTCACGCTTCACTCTTTACCCTTCACCGCTTTTAATCCGGCAAGTGGATGGCACCTAAAATGGCGGGGCGGCTGGCGCCGGTGACGGCGGGCAGGTTGCCGGGCAGGCCATGCCAGGTTTGATGGGCCAGCCAGGCAAAGGCCATGGCTTCCATGGCGTCCATATCCACCCCTGCGCTGTTGGTGGTATCTACATGCCAATGGGGTAACAGGGCGGCCAGGCGGCGCATCAATAACGGATTATGCCCCCCTCCGCCACACACCAGCAGCTCGCCGGCGGGCCATTTGTTGACCTCGTTGGCAATGGCGCTGGCGGTAAATTCGGCCAGGGTGGTCTGTACATCGGCAGGCGCTAGGGTGGCGGGCAGGCGCGCAGCAAGCCAGGCTTCGTCAAACAGCTCACGACCGGTGCTTTTGGGGGGCGGTAATGCCAGCCAGGGCTCGGCCAGTAACCTCGCCAACAAGCTCGGGTCAACCTGGCCTTGCAAACCAAAGGCGGCGTCTTTGTCATAGGGTTGGCCAGTATGATGCTTGCACCATACATCCATCAGCATATTACCTGGGCCAACGTCGTAGCCCAGTGCCGCCTGCCCGGGAGCCAGTACGGTAATGTTGGCGATACCGCCGATGTTGACCAGGATGCGCATCTGGTTGCTGTTGCCCAGCACCTGCTGATGAAAGGCCGGTACCAGAGGGGCGCCCTGACCACCCAGGGCCATGTCTTTGCGGCGAAAATCATTAATCGCCACTATGCCGGTTTGCGCGGCCAGCCGGTTGGCGTCACCCAGTTGCAGTGAAAACGGCAGCGGCCCCAGAGGCTGGTGCCATACGGTTTGACCGTGACAACCGATGGCGCGCACTTGCGTGGCCCGGGTGCCCGACTCTTCGAGCAATTGCAGCACAATATCGGCATAGGCCTGGCCCAGCTCGGTATCCAGCTCGCCCCATTGTTTGGCGGTAATGGTGCCGCCGGCCGCCAGGTTCAGCAGTCGCTGGCGCAAAGAGGCGGCAAACGGCCGGCGGGTGCCGGCTTTCAGCTCAACCTGCTGGCCATTGGTGGCGACCAGCACGGCATCTATACCATCCAGGCTGGTACCGGACATAATGCCGATAAACAGTTCCATATCTGAACCTCGTATTACCAGTCGCTGGGCAAGGTTTGAATGGGGCTTTCGGGAATGCTGATCACCTCGTTTTCAACCGGTTTCGGCTTGGGTGTGGCGACGACGACGGGAGTGGGTTTGGGCGGTGGTGGGGGAGTACCGCAGGCGGTTAAGGCCAGTGCCAGACCCAATACAGAAAATGAACAATATGCAGTGTGACGCATGATAGATGGCTCCATAAATAATAAGATAACAACCAGGCCCTTTGGGCTGCGGTCAGCTTTAAACGATCAGCCCGGCTGAGTATTTATCTTGTTTTGTCTTTTACTGATCGCTGACAGCTTAGCGCTTTCAGCTATGTTTAAGGGTATTGCGCAAAGAATGACAATACGGCTTCCAGAGCGGGACGGCGATAACGGTCACGCTCTATAAATAGTTCATGGGATGCGTTTTTGATGACCTTGGGTTGCCCGCCATCACAGTGGGCCAGCGCCTGACAAAAGGTGTGTTGCGCGGTGTTGTCCACCACCACATCGTTACCGGCCTGCAATACCAACAACGGAATGGTAATGCGCCCCGCCTGATGGATGGCGTTGTCACCGGCCAGCAAGGCCTGTTTTAACCAATGAACGCTCGCGCCGCCCAGTTGTAGCTGAGGCTGTTGCTCGTATAAATCCCGAAACACCTGATAGCGCACTTCGCTGTGAGTGAGCACGTTATCTTTAAACGGCTCGTCTTGATAAGTGGCCTGGCCCGGCGCGTAACAAGCACTATGGTTCAGCCAGCGGCAGCCGTTATCAAACAAGGTCAGCAAGCCATTGACCAGCCAGCGGGGCAGAGGCTTGTGATAGATACCCATCATGGGGGATGACAGCGCCGCTGCCTGCAGCCGAACCCGGGTTTGGCTGAGCCACAACGCCGAAATGGTGCCGCCCATGGAGTGGGACAGTAAATAGAGATTATCGACGGGGTCTTGCAAGACAATTTGCTGCACAAATTGCTCAAGGTCTTGCACGTAGTCATCAAAGTCGGCCACATAGCCTATTTGGGTATCGTCCAGCAGCCGGGGAGCCAGCCCCTGGCCGCGATGGTCGTAAAGGTATACGTTGTAGCCGTTGTTGAATAAATCCCGGGCCAGTTCCTGATATTTCAGATAGGTCTCGGTACGGCCATTCACCAGTATGATGGCTTGTTGGTGCTGGCTGTTGAAGAGCTTGGCGTAGGGAAGCTTTAAACCGTCGTGGCTGTCGAACTGGCCCTGCACGGCTTGCCGCTGCCAATAGGCCGCGAGCCCCGAGCCTCCCAAATCGCTGAGTTCAGATTCGGTGGTGAAGTCCGGGGCGGCAATGGCGACATTCATAAACAGGCAAATTCCGATCAGCAACAGGCGGGTTAGCATAGAAGGCTCCGAACGGTTCACGATAAAACAACACAGCAGCCAGTGTAGCACTTAAGCCCGAAGAAACTTGCATCGAACCCGGGGTGGCACTCAATGCGTATTGGCGGTTATTTACGCAGCCGGAAGATCTTGAGTACGTTAGGCGTAACACGGATCTTGCGCATGATATTGGCTAGGTGAATGCGGCTCTTGGTGGTGATCAACAACTCAACCAGATAGACGCGACCATCTTTTTCTTCGGTGGCTATGCTGTGAATATTGGCCCCGGTGGCGGCAATCACGTTGGCCAGCTCGGCCAGCGCACCCTGGTGATTAATGAGCTCGATACCGATTTCGGTTTTAAACTCAAAATCAAAGTCCTGCTCCATATCCCATTGCACCGGCAGATACTTGTCCTGCTCTTTACTGTAGCCACGAATATTCTTGCACGACTCCAGATGCACTACCAAACCACGGCCCGGACTGATGTGCGCCACTATGGGATCGCCCGGGATGGGGCGACAACAGTTGGCAAAGTTCAGCAACATGTCGTCTGCACCACGAATGGGCATTTTCTTCAGCGCTTTACTGCGCTCTACGGGCACTTCGTTTGAGTCTGTTAACAGGCGGCGAGCCACCACCACACTCATGGCATTGCCCAGGCCAATATCGGCCAGCAGACTATTAATAGAAGCGTGTTTGGTGTCTTTTAGTACCTGCTCTACCCGTTCTACTGCGATATCTTCCAGATTCTTTGCGCCCAAAGCATGGTTCAGCAGCCGCTTGCCGAGCAATATCGACTCTTCGGTGCGCAGGTTTTTCAGGAACTGGCGAATTTTGGTGCGCGCACGAGAGGTGACCACAAAATTAAGCCAGGCGGCGTTGGGCCGGGCACTGGGCGCGGTAATGATTTCGATGGACTGGCCAGAATGCAGTTGCTGGCTGAGCGGAAATGGCTGGCGATCCACTCTGGCGCCTACGCAGGCATGGCCTATGTCGGTATGTACCGCATAGGCAAAATCGACGGGCGTGGCGCCGGAAGGCAGCTCCAGAATGCGGCCTTCCGGAGTAAATACATAAATTTCGTCGGGGAAGAGATCGGTTTTAACCCCTTCAATAAACTCGAACGAGGAGCCGGCACTTTGCTGCAGTTCGAGCAGGCTTTGCATCCAGCGCTCGGCACGCACCTGAGCGGTGGTGTTGGAGCGCTCAGAGTCTTGTTTGTACGCCCAGTGTGCGGCCACCCCTTTATCGGCCATTTGATCCATGTATTCGGTGCGGATCTGTACTTCTACCGGCACGCCATGGGGCCCTACCAGAGAGGTATGCAGCGACTGATATCCGTTGGTCTTGGGAATGGCGATGTAGTCTTTGAAGCGACCGGGCCTGGGTTTGTACAGGGTATGCATTTGGCCCAGCACCCGATAACAGGTGTCGATGTCCTTTACGATGACACGAAAGGCATAGATATCCATGACTTCGTGAAACTGCAGTTCTTTTTTCACCATCTTGTTGTAGATGGAGAACATGTTCTTTTCGCGGCCCGCCACCGCACACTCGATGTGAGAGTCATCCAACCGGCCACTGATTTCTTCCAGAATCGATTGAATAATTTCGCGTCGGTTGCCACGAGCACGGCGCACCGACTCACGCAGTACGCGAGTGCGCATGGGGTACAGCGCTTCGAGCCCCAGCTCTTCCAGCTCGTTTTTAATGCTGTGAATGCCGAGACGGTTGGCGATGGGGGCGTGAATTTCGAGGGTTTCCCGAGCAATACGACGTCGTTTATCGGGTCGCAGTGCACCCAGGGTGCGCATGTTGTGGGTGCGGTCGGCCAGTTTAATCAAGATGACCCGAATATCCTGGGTCATGGCCAGTACCATTTTACGGAAGTTTTCGGTTTGTGCTTCCTTATGGTCCCGGAACTTGATTTTATCGAGCTTGGACACGCCCTCTACCAGTTCGGCAACCGCGTCGCCAAATTGCTCGGCCAGCATCGCCTTGGTAACGGGGGTGTCTTCGATAACGTCGTGCAGCAGCGCGGCCATCAAGGTTTCATGATCGAGATGCATCTCTCCCAGAATACGTGCCACTGCCACCGGATGGGTGATATAAGGCTCGCCGCTAGAGCGAGTTTGCCCCTGATGTGCATCTCTGGCGACCACATAGGCAGACTTTAGCTGCTCTACCTGTTCGGCCGGCAAATAACTGGTAGCAAGCTCTTTAAGAGATTCAAATAGATACAATATTACCTCGATAAACGATATCGTTAATACGCAATTCTGAGGTAGGGCCCGCTCTGTCTGAACGGGCTCATTGGTGCAAGCTTACAGGCGGCCTTCGGCAATGGCGGCAACCGCAGCCAGCTCGGCGGCGTCCATTTCCTGCTGCTCTTGGCGATCCTGTACATCCATCACGGCATGGTTAACCAGGCCCAGCTCGATTTCACGCAGTGCAACAACGGTCGGCTTGTCGTTTTCCAGCGGAACCAGGGCATCTTTGCCTTGGGTAGCCAGTTGGCGGGCGCGACGGGAAGCAACCAGAACCAAATCAAAACGGTTGCCAACTTGCTCAACAGCATCTTCAACAGTAACGCGTGCCATAAAGGACTCCAATGATTAAAAAAGGTGCAAAATTCTAATGGATCTTAGCTTATTCCGCCAGTAGGCCGCAAAGCAAGTCCTGGTAACGTATCGCCTGTTTGTCAGTATTGGCACGTTCGGCCTCTATAATGGCACTCAGGCGATTTAATGCTTGATCAAAATGGTCATTGACCAGCAAGTAATCGTATTCGTTGTAATGGGACATCTCGGAGACGGCTTTATCCATTCTGCCTTTGATGACTTCGGCACTGTCTTGTTGCCGAGCATTCAGGCGGCGTTCCAGCTCTATACGGCTGGGAGGCAGAATAAAGATCGATTTGGCGCTGGGAGACTGGGCGCGGATCTGGCGGGCGCCTTGCCAGTCGATATCCAGCAGAATATCGATGCCTTGTGCCAACTGCTCGTCAATCCATTCGCGCGAGGTGCCATAGTAGTTACCAAAGACTTCGGCCCACTCATAAAAGGCACCGCGTTCAATCAGCGCTTTAAACTCGGGCTGGTCGATAAAGTGGTAATGAATGCCGTCCACTTCCCCTGGCCGCTCGGCTCGGGTGGTATGGGAAACTGAAACCTGTAGCTTGCCATCGGCGCTGGGACGCTCTAGCAGGGCTTTGATCAGGCTGGATTTGCCTGCGCCACTAGGAGAAGAAATAATAAATAAGGTACCGCAGTGCGCCATATGTGTCGTGCCCATTCGGGATTATCTGCCAGCGCCGAGCATGGGCTGGAACCAAGGGCGGCAAATCTTACCAGAAGATGAGGAATAAAAAAATGGCCGTTGTAAATACAACGACCAGTCAAAAGTAACTATAGCTTGCTGCGGAAGTGCCCTCCACGCAAATTTCATTATGATCAGGTAGTGGCTTCGGCTCTATCAGTTTTTTCCTGATCAATACCTCGTTAAAACCGAGTTGTTAACCAATTTGATCAAGATAAAAGCACAGCCAAGCTGTCAAAGGAATCGATACCTTTACTGAATACTGCCACCGTTTGTGCTGGCCGAGGCAGGCTGAAGGTTTAGCTCTCTGGGGGAGTTTTCCGGACCACGTCGACCTTGTACTGCTCCTTGGTCCACTTGCCCTGGGGTTTGTCGATGTATTGAAAGTGTTCGTTGGTAAAGCTGCCCTGATTACAGGTGATGCGATAAAAGGTAGTGGGAATGTTCTGATAGTCCAGCACCTGATTGAACACCCCAGGGCCTGTCATGTCATAGACCCCTGCAATCGTGTCTTCTTCAATATTCTGCATTACCTGCCTGATGAGTCTGGCCAGGTTGGCATTGTCGGGCTTGCTGGCGATGAAGTAGTTGGTCAGCTCGTTTTTTTGACGAATGATATACAGCTCTTCGTGCTCTGGCTTGATGGTGTAGCCCAGTGGCCAGACCGCGTGGGCGTCAATATCCAGATAGACACCGCCGTACTTTTGCAGCACCAGCAGCCGCCAGAAATCCGCCTGAGCGGCCCCTATTTGCAGACGGGAATAGGCGTTGAATATCTCAGGTGAGTAGTTGGCGCTGATGAAATCGGCGCGGGCTTCGGTGATCATGAAGCGATACGCGAAGGTCGGCGACAGGATGCGATTGAACAGATAATTAAGGTAAACCGGCAGGGTGACCTTGTTGGTGAAGTTGGTCTGCCAGATGATGCGGGGAACAGGCCTGTCTTTGCCTTTTATCAAAGCGCCGGATCGTTCCGGCAGGGTAAAGCGCTTGTTGGGCAGTAGGGCATGAAAGCCGTAGCTCAGCATCTTGGTCATGTTGGCAAAGAATTTGATCAACCGGTTGGCCAGTATTTTGTGCGCCGTCACTGGAGCTCCTGTGGCAAGTTGTGGAGTTAGCTCTCGGTTTATTTTAGCATGCCTGCCTGCTGAGTGGCCTCTCGCAGCGACAACGATGGCATAACCCAAACTAACAGGAGATCTTCGTGTCGGCCAACAATAATGATCAGGCTTTTCTGGATATTCTGAATCTGCTGACGGTGGATCAGCTTAAGCCCCGCTTCAAATCCTGCCCAGCAGCCGGCACGGCACCGACCCGCAAGGCGGAGCTGACAAGAGCCATCAAGGCCTGGTTATCAGGAGATGGCCTGGCCCTGGTATGGCAATCTCTTTCTCCGCTGGAGCAGCAGGCGGTACGCACCAGCCTTTATTGCAGCGATGGCTGGTTTGACGAACGCCGCTTTGCCGCCGAGTTTGGCACCTTGCCAGCCTGGTTTACCGAGCGTTATCACTACTACCACACCCCGGCCGAGCAGTACAAACTGGGGTGGTTTTTCTATCCGCCGGCACGTTATCAGGGTGGGCAGCGTATTCCGGACTGGCTTCAGCAGCGGCTCAAATCACTGGTGTTGCCGCCCGCAGTGGCGCAGTTGCAGCCCGATGAGTTGCCAACCCCGCTGCCCGCCAATACGGTAATAGTTGAACGGGAGCGAGCGGCGGCAAGAGAGTTGCGATTGATGCTGGTACTGCTGCAGGAGGGAGAGCTCAAGGTCAGCGATAAAACCGGCCTGCCGGGTAAAGCATTGCTGCAAAAGCTCTCGAGCCGGTTGGAGGAATACTACCCGGACGATCCCTGCGAAGACGCCCCAGGGGGAGCTCATATCAAGGCCTTTGGCTGGATCATGCTGTTGCAGGCCTCTCGTTGGGTGCGACGAAAAGCCGGTCGGCTGGTGCTGACTGCCGAGGGGCTTAAGCAACTGTCGGCCCCACTGCATCAGATCCAGAGGCAATTGTGGCTGGACTGGCTGGATAGTCAGGTGCTGGACGAGTTCTCTCGCATCGATATTATCAAGGGGCAAACCGGCAAGGGGGCAAAATGGTTAACCTCTGTGCCCGACCGCCGCCATGCGATTGCAGCGGCGCTCGCCGAGAGCCCGGTGGCTGGCTGGGTGTCTTATCCGGATTTTTCCCGCTTTATGCTGACCGCAGGCCATGAGTTCGAGATCACCGAGGAGATGGGGGCCCTGTATATATTTGACCGCCATTATGGCGCGCTACACAATGCCAACTGGGAGATGTTGCAAGGGCGCTATTTGCGCTGTGTGTTGCTGGAATACGCGGCCACCCTGGGCTTGATTGATGTGGTGTTGGCTCCCCCCGATCACCCAGAGCCTGACTATGACAATGTGTGGTGTGGCGAGGATCTCCAATGTCTTAGCCGGTACGACGGCCTGCTTTATGTGCGGCTGAATGCGTTTGGTGCCTATTGTCTGGGACTGAGCAAGGACTATGAGGATCCGTCAGCCAGCCAGCAAACACCGCTGACCATGCAAAAAGGTTACCGACTGCAGTTCAACCAACCGCCGAGTGAGGCCGAGCTGTTGCTGATAGAGGGCTATGCGGATGGCCTGGACGAGCAGGGCTGGCAGTTGTCGGTGGAGAAAATACTGACCCTGCTGGAAAACGGCGGCAGCCTGACGCCGTTGCGTGACTTTATTGCCAGGCGCGATCCCCAGCCCTTTTTACCGCAAGACAGCGAACAGTTGCTGGCCAGCTGCGAAGCCAATGCCCGGGCGGTGATGCCGGCCGGTACCATGCTGTTGCTGCATTGTCGGGATGAGCCCACAGCGGCGGCAATTGCCGCTCATCCGTTGACCGCTGGCTTGTGTCTGGCGGCGGGCGATAACCGGCTGTTGATTGAGCCCCACCGAGAACAGAATTTCCGCCGCGCCCTGCATCAGGCCGGTTATGGGATGGGGTAATGTACTGTGTGAGGGGAAGGAGTGCAGCCAGAACTTGCCTCCTTCGCCCCTGTATTAGCTCAGCAGCGCCAGCAGGCTGTCTGAATCCGAGGGCAGGCCGGCACTGCCGGTGTCGCTGAACAGGGCGTCGGCCAGCGCCTGTTTCTGTTGCTGCATCTGCTGAATACGTTCTTCTACCGTGTCGGCGGCCACCAGCTTGTACACGAACACCGGTTTGTCCTGCCCGATCCGGTGGGCGCGGTCGGTAGCCTGATTTTCTACCGCCGGGTTCCACCAAGGGTCGACGTGAATGACCACATCCGCCGCCGTCAGGTTCAGGCCGCTGCCACCGGCCTTGAGGCTGATTAAAAATACCTGCACCTTGCCTTGCTGAAAACGGTCGATGGCCGGTTGGCGGTTGCGGGTCTTGCCGATGAGCTTGCTGTAGTCAATGTTACGCAGCTGGAGCTCGACTTCGATCAAGCTCAGCACTTCGGTAAACTGGGAGAACACCAGAATATGACGGCCTTCCTCCAGTAACCGAGGAATGGCATCCGCCAGCCAGTCCAGCTTGGCATGCTCCTTGATGTCGGCGGCTTTTTCCAGCTTGACCAATCGCGGGTCGATACAGGCCTGACGCAACTTGAGCAGGGCATCGAGAAACTCGATGTGACTGCGGGCCATGCCCTTTTGCGCAACTAAAGTACGCAGCCGTTTTTCCATGCTCACACGAATGCTTTCATACAGCGCGCGCTGTTTGCCCTGCAATTCCACGTACTGAATAATCTCGGTTTTTTCCGGCAATTCTTTCACTACTTCGGCCTTGGTGCGGCGCAGCATAAAGGGGGCCAGTCGTTGGCCCAGCTCTTGTTGGCGCTGTCGGTTGCCGTCGTTTTCGATGGGCTGGCGATAGCTGTGATTGAAACGGCTACGACCACCAAGCAGGCCGGGCAGTACGAAGTCCATCAGTGCCCACAGCTCACCGAGGTGATTTTCCAGCGGTGTGCCACTCAGGCATAACCGCAAGCCGCCCTTGAGCTCACGCACTCGTTGGGCGACCTTGGTGGTGGGATTTTTGATGGCCTGGGCTTCATCCAGTACCAGCACACCAAAGTGCTGCTGGGCGTAGTGTTCGCCGTCGCGCAGCAGCAGCGGGTAGGTGGTGATCACCAGATCATGGTTTGCTATCTGCTCGAAGGCCGCATGGCGCTGGGGGCCGTGAATAATCAGCACCCTTAGGTCGGGGGTAAAGCGGCTGGCCTCATGCTGCCAGTTACCCACCAGGCTGGTAGGCGCCAGTATCATGGCCGGTTGCTGCAGTTGGTCGGTTTCCTTGAGGTGCTGGATCAGCGCCAGGGTTTGCAGGGTTTTGCCCAATCCCATGTCGTCGGCCAGAATGCCGCCCAAGCCGTAACGATGCAGAAAGGCCAGCCAGTTCAGCCCCTGCTGTTGATAGGGGCGCAGCTCGGCATTCAGTCCGGCTGGCACCGGCACCGGTTGCAGGCCGGTGAAGTCCTGCAGCTGTGCCATCATGTTCCGGGTTAACGGCGCCTGGCGATCGTCCAGCTCCAGGCCCTGCAGTTGCGCCGCTTGAAAGGCGGGCAGGGTGATGGGGCGGTCGAGTAGTTTCTGGTCGAACAGCTCGATCAGCAAATCGCGTATGGTCCATAGCGGCTGGGTATCCACCCGCAGCCAGTCGTCGCCGACCGGCAGCAGCAGTTCGGCTGGCATGTCGGCCTGCAGCCAGGCGCCGATCACCTCCATGGTGTCGAGTTTGATCTCGCCCTGCTGCAGCCCGAGCGAGAAATCGAACCAGCTATGGTGGCTGTCTTGTAGTTCGATATCGAAGCGGGCATCGTGGATCTCGAACCGGTAATCCGCTGCCTCACTGATTCGCCAGCCCCGACGTTCCAGCTCGGGAAAGTCTTGCTCCAGCAATTCCTGCCAATGCCGCAGTGCCTGCGCGGCATTGCCGGTATTCGGCATCCAGGTATCTTTTAGCCCGATATCGTTGAGCGCGGCGCTCGGCCAGAGGCCCAGATCCTGTAGTTGGAGAGCGTACTCTTTTTCGGCGCTGTCCTGGCGTTCGATCAGATAGGCCTGCCCGTCGTGCTGTTGCAGTAATGACTCGGTATTGAAGGCGCCGTGATAGAGAGGCGCCAGGGCAATGGGGCCATAGTCGAAATGCAGCTGCGCTGCGGGGAGCGGCGCGCCGTGTTCCGATTGTGTCATCGTCAGGGTCAGGTGTGGTACGGGGGTAGCTTCCGTGATCAGGGTCGGCTCTTTGGCCAGCGGCAGCTGTTCAGGCTTAAATACCCGACGCAACTGGGCGGAGACCATGGGCATTTGCTCGTTGGGTACCGGTGGCATGTTATATAGGTGAGCGAGCTGGGAGCCGGTCAAGGGGGTCGCTATCTCACCGATGATGGCATTATCTCGGTCCAGATAGTAAGGCGGTGTTACCGCAATCGGCTCCCAGTTGGTTACGCCTTCCAGCTCGGCGAGCAGGCGTTGTTCCGTGTCCGATGTTTGCCATTGCCAATGGAGCGTACGCTGTGGCGCCGTGTGCAGGAATTGACCGTCTGCCAATATCAAGCGCCGACTAAGCTGTAGTTGATTTAACACTTGGGCGCCTGCGGTCCCAGTCAGCAGCAAATCATGACAGGATTGCAGCCCCGGTTGTTGCAGCTGCTGCATTACGCTGCTGTCTTGCGGCAGATAAAAATCCGGTACATTCCAGGCGGCGTAATAAGGGGCCAGATAGGGCTTACGCTGACTCCAGTCGCCATTCTTTTTAAGGTAGGCTTTGTATATCGAAAGACGATGCTGGCCCTGATCTTGCTCCAGTTGATACAGCAGATAATGCCGGCCCGGCTGCAACGCAGTCTCATCCAGAGGGGGCTCGACCTCGAAGGGTAATGCCGTCAACCATTTTTCCAAAGCCGACTGGGGTGAGCTGTTGCCGGCGTTTGCAGTGGCTTGCTGTTCGCTTAGCCACTGCAGTGCCGCCGCCACCCCGTGTTTGCAGTTGTAGCCCACCGGGCAGCTGCAGTCCGAGGCCAGCGCCTTGCCTTCCCAGAACAGGAACACTTCATAGGGGTAAGGCTCTGTGCCCTTTACCTTGGCAATAACCTGCTCATGCACCTCGTCCAGATTGGCATACATCACCTTGCCCTGGCGAAAATAGGTCTCACCCCGCTTGAACGCCGCCGGGCTGGTGAGGTGTTGGATATCGTTGAGAGTGAAGTGCATGGTCGCTACTCTGATACTGATAAGGCTGAAAGGCTGGCAGTTACTTTAATACGGCGGAAGGCGACAGACAAACTGTACTCTGCCGCCTTGATGTACCAAAAACACGGTTAATACCGAATGGCTATTGCTCCGTAGTTTTCGACAATAACTCTGCAAAGTCACGGGTTTTACCGGCAAATAGCAATGATTGCGTATATCGGGTGTATGCCTGTGCGCGCCGCAGCATATTACCGTAATCCTCATTGGCGCAACTGTCCGGAGTCAGAGCCAAACCATTGTTTGCAATCTCAAAGCACGTGGTACTGCTGTGCTCCAGGTCGATGGCGGTGGCGTTAAACTGCACCAGATGCTTGCCTTCAATCCAGTGCACCGTCTGGCCATCGGAATAGTGCGCAAAGCCGTTATATTGTTCAGCCAATAATGATTGACCGGTAAACCAAGGCACCTGACCGCCAAGCCAGTCGATAATGGTCGGCGCTATATCCAGCTGGCCGGCACTGATGGGGCGAGTTTGCGTGGGCACTGAGCCATCGGTGGCAAACATTAAAAACGGAATGGCATTGCGTTCCAGATCATTGGGCTCTACCGATGCCGTGTGATCGGCCATCAATACCACCAGGGTGGGTTCGGTTAAGACTTCAGGCAGTCGCGTTAAAAAACGCTGCAAGGCGCCATCGGCACTGTGTATTACGTTACGGCGTAGCGCGGCTCTATTCTCTTTGCCAAAAATATAGTCGTCTTCGGATGGCAGATAGGTGTCGTGAGTGGTGCCGGTATTCACGGTCACCAGATAAGGGCCGGTGAGAGAGGCGAGCTTGTCGAGGGTGAAACGGTAAATGTCATCATCCATATAACCCCAGTAATTCTCGGTACCGGCAAAATCATAGTCGGACTTACCGTAAGAATGGGTAAAACCCAGGCTTTGAGCAAAGGAGCCCACTATGCCCTTGCCGCTACCTTGAATAAAGTGGGTATCAAAGCCTTGTTCTTTGAGCAAACGAGGCAGGCAATAGTAGTCGGCACCTTGCAGCTGAGTGCCGGCAACGCCTCCGCCAATCGGGTTGGGAAACGAGCAGAAGGAAGCAAACATCCCCTCGACGGTACGGTAACCATCGGCATACAAGGCATTGGTGGTGAGGCTTTGCTGGCGCAAGCTATCAAAGTAAGGGGCCGCCGAGGGCGGAGCCGCACCGGGAATGGATTGGGCATAACTTGCCAAATCGGCGGCGGGCCAGCTTTCGAGTAGCACTATCAGCACATTGGCTTGCTTGGTGGGCAACTCGAGAGCTTGCTGGTGATGACTACGCAGGTACTCGGCCAGCAAGGCCATGTCCTGGCTGCTGGGCGGGGGAGTCTGTTGTTGAGCGGCGCGTTTTTTGCCTTTGGTCAGGTAATAGGTAATGGCGTAAGGCGCATTCCATGCCAGGGCAGCCTGATTGGGATCGCCTATTTTATAGGCGCTCATCGGCGACTGCGGCGCATCGCTCCAGCCACCACGCACGGCAGTGGCGGTAACCGCCAGCCACACCAGCAATAAACCAGCGGCAGCAGGCCAGCGCGCCTTCCTTGCGGCGTGAGGTTGCGATACCTGGCCGGGAGTGGCACCAAGCGGTAATTTCCAGATTGCGACGGCCAGCAGTAACGTTAACCCCAATCCGGTGAGCGTCTGCGCAATATAGGTCGTCAAGGCGGTGGCAATCAGCCCTTGCTCCAGACCACTGCCGGTAAAGACTTCAAAGGTGACGTGTCGGCCAGCTTCCAGCATGTAGATGGCATCGGCCGTGGTGGTCAATATCAGCCATAATCCGGCTACAAACAGCAGGGGTTTAACAAGGCTGGGCCGGCTACCACCAAGATGAATAACCAGCAACAGTAATATGACGGGCGTGGCCAAAGCGGTGGCGGCGGTCATGTCCAGGCGTAATCCCCACCATAAACTGTAAGCTCCTTCGCTACTGAACAGTTGCGTGGCCAAATAAGGATTAAGCGCGGTAATGGAAAACTTGCTGAGCAGAGCGGTGGCCAGCAGCAGTAATAGTATGCGGAGGGTGTTGTTAAACACGATTTTATCTCGGTAAGTTAAGGTGTTGCAGCCGATTGGCAATAAAAAAGCCCTTGGTCAAAGGGCTTTGCAAGAGTCTATAACATAGCGACATTGTGATAAATCACTCGATATTCTGGATCTGCTCATTGAGTAGCGGCCTAGACCCTAACAAACTCAATAACTTACCGAGAATAAACCGTTCAAAAATGCCTGTTTGCCCACCAAACTGCCCACCATTTGCCTCTGGCTTTTACTGAATCTTAGTGGTTGGCAATGGAAAAACAGTGCCGTTTTTATGCTGCTGTTAGGGTCTAAAAATAGCAGTTTTGAAGGGCTTTATCGAGTGATTTTTCAACACTCTACTTGTTTATGGATACAATAGTGTCCACTTTCTGCTTTATTTCGCTATAATGGATATAACTGTGTCCATTTGGTCTTTGCGGATGAATTTTACCTTACTTGATGATACCGATGTAAGCCAAGCTTATGCGGCTTATTTGCGGGAGTTACGCCACAAAGCAAAGCTATCACGCGCTGCACTGGCAGAGCGAAGCTGCGTACCTGCGGCCACCATTAAGAAGTTTGAGTTGACCGGGCAAATTTCATTTCGCCAATTGTTGTTGCTTTGGCAAACACTTGACTCGCTAGAGAGGCTCTATCAACTCACACAACCTAGCAAAGAACGGGTCACTATGCCCTCTAGTATTGATGAGGTGCTAAAAGATGCCTTTTAAACCCATTCAAAAACTCATGGTAACTCGTACATTAAGCTCAGGTGAGCAGGTTGTAGTAGGGGTCTTGGCGCAGAATCGACAAGGCGTTTTTTTTCAGTATGCAGACAGCTATTTGCAGCAGTTTGGCAACTTATCACCTTTTACCTTGCAAGCGAACGTGCAAGTTCAAGTCGCACCTAAAGCGCCGCACCAAGGTGTACATGGCGTATTTGGAGATTGTTTGCCCGATGGCTGGGGCATGCTGTTGCAAGATCGTATTTTCCGGCAAAAGGGCATTTTGCCAAATCAATTAACGGCGATGGACCGGCTGGCCTTTGTCGGTGATAAAGGCATGGGGTCGCTGTCTTTTTCTCCGGTGTCTGAGTTTTCAACCACGACGAACACCGATATTGATCTAGCTACTTTAGGCTTAGCAGCGCAAACGCTGTTCGATGCTTCAATGTCAGATTATATGGATGATAATCACGATGAGTTAGATGGGCATACTCAACAGGTGTTGGCTGCATTAGTCGCGGGTGGTAGTTCGGGTGGGGCAAGACCCAAGGCACAGATTTATATGCCTGCTGGGGAAACTCAGCATTGTCGAACCGTTGCAAAGCCTAGTGATGAGGCGTGGCTGATTAAATTTACCTCGAAAAATCTCGCGCTCGGCCATGAAGAAGGTGTGTGCGAGGCGGTTTATTTACAAATGGCAGAACTTGCTAAGTGTCAACCACCAGTTTGGCAACTCATTGAAGCACCACCTACCAGCGGTGCGTCTGCCTGGTTGGCGCTTAAGCGTTTTGATTATGTCACGGAGCAGACCAATTTAAGCGGCAATCGCAGTTCAGGTCGATTGCATATGCACAGCGCTTGCGGGCTGATGGATGCAGACTTTCGAACGCCAAGTTTAGATTACATTGATTTAATTAAAGCTAGCCGTCAGTTGTGTAAATCGCCAGCGGCTGGACAGCTGCAATTTCGCCGTGCCGTTTTTAACCTGCTGTCGTCTAACCAAGACGACCACAGTAAAAACTGGGCGTTTTTGCAAGCGGATGACGGTCAATGGAACCCTGCACCTTTTTACGATGTTACTTACAGCCCACATCCATTCAACGAACACGCCACTGCATTCGGCGGTTATGGCAAAGCGCCACCACTTAAGGTGATGCAAAAACTTGCTACCAGTGCTGGCTTTTCGAATTGGAATGATGCAAGGCAAGTCATTGAAGAAGTCGCAGAAGCCATCAGCCAATTTACGTATCTGGCACAGCAGCAAGGGGTTAGCAAAACCACAGTATCTGCAATTGCTAAGACATTGGATCAGCGCAAACAGGAAAATGCAGCGCTTTTTCAATGAAAGTAAAACAAACTTTTCAATTCACAATAAATACAAGGTCTACAGGTTGTTACCTATAAAGTCACTTTGTGTAGACCTCCAACCTCTGCATTCCCCCGTTCGGTAAAACGCATAGACGAGTACTCAACTTGTATTGCACACTTTTACGCGCATAAAAGTGCGGAATTTTACATTTTTATGCGCATAAAAGTGTAATTTGGTTCTTATTGAGTATAAAACAGCCCTTTAATAGCTATCTTTCTTCTCTGAAGCTGACCTTGCTGGCCAAGTTTTAGTCATGTGGATATGGGCTACTACTGCACTTATTTTTTATTCAGCAATTGGATGTCTTGCAGCTTTCTTCCCAGCTCGTCATCACGGGCAACCTTGGTTAGGTCGTCTAACAAGCCTAGGACTGCCAAAACCTTAACGTAGTGACCAAGTGAAACGGAAGGATCACCTTTTGATATTTTACGTAGTGTTGGCTTAGAAATCCCTGTCCTACTATGCATCATTTCTTGAGTAATGCCGCGTCTCTTCATCGCCAATGTTAAGTTTTCGCCCAAGATGTTTAACATCTTCCTTTGTCTAGGGAATATGACCGCAGTGCGTTTTGATTTTGGCTCGACAGTATCCATAGTGAAACTATATTTTCTTAAATATTAATTTAGTGAAATTATAGTTTCACTTTTATCTTCAAGTTGTAAAGCAATAAATTGCCATCCCTCGAAGTAATGTGAGCCAAGATCTGAGCTGGTCATGTCGATTTTTACTGTTTTTTCGACATGTCTTTCTTGTGTGTCGATACACTCGACATATAAACACTCCATCCATACGACTCACCAAAACCGAGTTTTGAGTAGGAAACTTCAAAGCAGTACGCTGTTCTTTGGGCTTTTGGGGCAGTCTGGGCAAAGCGTTAATTCACGCCACTTAGCCGCACATTAACCCTGCCCACAGGGTATTTATGACTTGGGGCATTATGTAAATACTGGGGCAAGTAGCGACCTGTACCCTCAGAAAGCTGCACGATCTGAGCATTTATCTGCCTACTGCGTCCGTTTAGCACTGGCAAACTCCTAACTGAACTTAACAGATCAGTGAGGAAGCAAACGATGAACCCAACCACACAGTCACCCACAAACTCAGTGCACCCAGCGCGTCAGCAGCGGATTTTGCGCTTGCCCGAGGTAAAGGCCAAAACAGGCTTTGGCCGCAGCACCATTTATGCCCTGATGGCCAACGGTGAATTTCCGCGATCCATTCGTATTGGTGCGCGTGCCGTGGGCTGGTTAGAAAGCGATATCGACCAGTGGATTGAAACCCGCCGTATCGGTGCTGCTTATGGCCGTGGATAAACCATCAGCATCAAACCAACTACCTTCCAGTGATATGCATAGCAAAGTGCCAACATTACCGGCTGGTTTTGCCTATAACGCGCAAAACTGGCTGGTGATGCAACCGGCAGGGCAAGATAGCCCAGTCAAAATCTGCTCTTGGCTGCAAGTTGCTGCTCGCACCCGCGATCCGCAAGGGGACAACTACGGCTATTTATTGCACTGGTTAGACGATGACAATCGCCATCGCTATTGGGCTATGCCCGCAGAACTATTGGCCGGAGATGGCAGCGAGTACCGCCGAATTCTACTCAGCCGAGGCATGCGGCTAAGCAACAGTGTCAAAGCGCGGCAGTTGCTCTCGCTATTTATTCAACAAATGGGCGAACTGGCCACGCAAAAGGCCATCAGCGTGAACTGCATTGGCTGGCATCACCACGCTTATGTGCATCCGCGCCTCACCTTTTACCCAAGCGAACACAGTAACAACCCGCGCATGGTGCTGCAAACCATGCACCCGATAGAAGGCTTTATTCAACAAGGTAGTAGCGACAGTTGGCGGCAGCACGTTGGCCGTTATTGTCTGGATAACCCGTTATTAATCGTTGGTGTTTGTGCTGCACTGGCCGCACCTTTATTGCATTTATGTGGGGTGGATGGTTTTGGTTTACACCTCTACGGTGCCAGCAGTACTGGTAAAACTGCGGCGCTGTATCCGGCATTATCGGTGTGGGGCGAGCCTAATCAGCTGCGCCACAGTTGGCGCGCCACGGCCAACGGTTTAGAAGGCACAGCATTAGCGCATAACGATGCCTTGCTGGCGCTCGATGAAATGGGCGAAGTTGACCCAAAAGAGGCAGGTGATGTCGCTTACATGCTTGCCAATGGCCAAGGTAAAACCCGTGCAGGCAAATACGGTGAAATGCGCTTACCCGTGCGTTGGCGTTTGGTGTTTTTATCTACTGGCGAAGTGACGCTTGAAAGCCACCTTGCCAGTATTGGCAAGCGCGTAAAAGCGGGGCAGCAAGTGCGCGTGATTGATCTCAGTGCCGATGCCGGAGCGCAAATGGGCGTGTTTAACCAGAGTCATGGTATGAACGCCGCCGATTTAGCCGATCACCTAAAACAGCAAAGTCGCCAACACTACGGCTGCTTGGCCTTGGACTGGTTACGGTATTTAACGCAGCACAGCGCGCAGGTGCGACCCGTTTTCCAAAATGTACGCCAACGCTTTTTAGCCAGCTTGCCTGACGAGGCCGACGGCCAAGTGCGCCGGGTCGCCGAAAAGTTTGCCTTACTGGCTAGTGCAGGCCTGTTAGCGATTCAGGCCAAGGTGCTCGATTGGCCAACCCAAAGTGTCGAAGCTGCCTGTTTAAGCCAGCTTAACCAATGGATACTTGCCCGCGGTGGCGTGGCCGCCAATGAAGACCAACAAGCGATTCGCCAGGTGCGCAGCTTTATTGAGCAGCATGGCGAAAGCCGCTTTACGCCCAAACAAACCGGTTACAGCAGTCAAGTACGCCAACGCGCGGGTTGGCTTGATTCTACAGGCCCACAAACCCTCTACCTGTTTTACCCAACTGGCTGGCGTGAAGCCACCGAAGGCCTAAGCCCAGATCGCGCTGCCAAAGCACTGATGGCCGCAGGCTACCTAGTCCCCGATGGCAACCGACCACAGCGCAAAGTCAGCCTGCCCGACAACACACGCCCACGAATGTACTGTGTGAAAGGCAGCATCTTGGATGACTAAAAAGGCGATGACCCCTGCGTGGGCTTGTCGCCTTGCAGTGCACCGCCAGTCAACATAAATAGCTAGCGATGCTTGAAGTCCAACACAGACAATACCGCTAGAGGCATTCCCGTGAACCGTTAGCGTACCAACAACCAGCACCGAACGAATAACAAATTCGCTCAATTATTTGGTTTTAACTCAAATAAGTTGAGAATAATCATAATCGTGGTAGGGTAAGCAACAGTGAAAAATCCCCAAGTTTATGGTTAAGAAAACACCGTGGAGAGAGCATGATCCGCTGCCACCTAGCCCGATTAATGGGTGAGAGAAAAATGCGCATTAGCGACGTGATGCGAGAAACCGGCCTCAGCCGTACCACCGTCACGCTACTGTACAAAGAAACCGCGCTTAAGGTGGACTTAGAGGCGCTCGATAAGCTGTGCAGTTTGTTTAACTGCGAGTTAAACCAATTATTGGAACATATTCCGGCCAAAAGCCAGACGATGAAAGATTAAGGAACCCAAATGGCCATTAAGAAAACCGAACTTTACTCTTCCCTTTGGGCTAGCTGTGACGAGCTGCGCGGCGGTATGGATGCCAGCCAGTACAAAGACTATGTGCTGACCATGCTCTTTATGAAGTATGTCTCTGATAAGTACAAAGGCGACCCTTACGGCATGATTGTAGTGCCGCCAGGTGCCAGCTTTGACGATATGGTTGCCCTGAAAGGCGACAAAGAAATTGGCGACAAAATCAACAAAGTCATCAGCGCCTTGGCCGAAGAAAACGACCTAAAGGGCGTGATAGACGTTGCCGACTTCAACGATGAAGACAAGCTTGGCAAAGGCAAAGAGATGGTTGATCGGCTGGGCAAGTTAGTCGGCATTTTTGAAGGGCTAAACCTTGGTGATAACCGCGCCGATGGCGATGACTTACTGGGTGATGCTTACGAATACTTGATGCGCCACTTTGCCACCGAATCGGGCAAATCCAAAGGCCAGTTTTATACGCCATCGGAAGTATCGCGCATCCTCTCTAAAGTGATTGGTATTGATAGCAATACCTCGCAAGATGCCACCGTCTACGACCCAACCTGTGGTTCGGGCTCGCTGTTGCTAAAAGCCAGTGATGAAGCGCCGCGTGGCTTGAGTATTTTTGGCCAGGAGATGGACAACGCCACCAGTGCCTTGGCGCGTATGAACATGATCCTGCACAACAACGCCACCGCCAAAATTTGGAAAGGCAATACTATTGCCGACCCCCAGTGGAAAGAGGCAAACGGCCAATTAAAGACCTTTGATTTTGCGGTAGCCAACCCGCCGTTTTCCAACAAAAACTGGACCAGTGGCATTAACCCGAACGACGACGAGTTTGGCCGTTTCAATTGGGGCATTCCGCCGGAGAAAAACGGCGACTACACATTTTTGCTGCACATCATTAAAAGCCTAAAAAGTACGGGTAAAGGCGCAGTCATTCTGCCTCATGGTGTTTTGTTCCGTGGCAATGCCGAGGCGCGTATTCGTGAAAACCTGATTAAACAAGGTTATATCAAAGGCATTATCGGCTTACCGGCAAACCTGTTTTACGGCACCGGCATTCCTGCCTGTATTATCGTCATCGACAAAGAGCACGCGCAGGCAAGGAAAGGAATCTTTATGGTCGATGCCAGCAAAGGTTTTGCCAAAGACGGCAATAAAAACCGCCTGCGCAGCCAAGATATTCATAAAATTGTCGATGTCTTTACCAAGCAGCTAGAACTGCCGCGTTACTCGCGCATGGTGCCGCTCAGTGAAATCGCCGGTAACGACTACAACCTGAATATTCCCCGTTATATCGACTCCAGCGAGCCGGAAGACCTGCACGATTTAAGCGCCCATCTGCAAGGCGGCATTCCAAACCGCGACATCGATGCCTTAGAGTGCTTCTGGCAAGTATTCCCGAGTATTCGAGCAACGTTATTTGAAAATGCCCGTGAAGGTTATAGCCAAGCCTTGGTGAAAGCCTCCGAGGTGAAAAGCACCATCCTTAACCATAACGAGTTCAAAACCTTTGCCGCACAAAGCCTAGTGCCCTTTACCGAGTGGGCGCAGCGTTCAAACCTGCAAGGCATTGAACAAAGTGAATTGCCTAAACAAATTATTCACCGTATCAGCGAAGATCTATTAGAAAGCTATTCCCACAATTCACTGCTGAGTAAATACGATATCTACCAGATCCTGATGGACTACTGGGCGGAGTCCATGCAAGACGATGTATACGTGCTAGTGCAAGACGGCTGGCCAGCGGGCAAGGTACTGCGTGAATTGGTGGTGAATAAAGGCGAAAAGCTCAAAGAAACACCTGATCTAGTGATTGGCAAAGCCAAATACAAAGCTGAACTTATCCCGCCTGCGTTAATCGTGGCGCGCTTTTTTGCCGAAGAACAAGCCAAAGTGGATCACCTGCAATCGCTACTTGATAGTGCTAGCCAAGCGCTAGAAACCTATCTGGAAGAAAACTCTTCATCAGGCTCCGGCGGTGGCGAAGACGGTTTGCTGAATGATGCGCTGAACGACAAAGACAAAGTCACCAAAGCCACAGTCACGGCACGTTTGAAACTGGCCACCGATCCCGATGAAAAAGCCGCGCTAAAACAAGCTAAAAAACTGTTTGATGCCGAGTTTGAAGCCAAAAAAGCCCTCAAAGAAGCGCAAGACGCGCTCGATTTAGCGGTATGTAAGCAATACCCCCAACTCAGCATCGAAGAGATCAAATCCCTGATTGTGGATGATAAATGGCTGGCAACGCTTGAAAGCAATATCGTCGCTGAAATCGAGCGCGTGACCCAGCAACTGGCCAATCGTGTCAAAGAGCTGGAAGAGCGCTACAGCGAACCACTGCCAACCATCACCCAATCGGTAGAAAACCTGAGTGATAAAGTGGCAGGCCACTTAAAAGCCATGGGGCTGGAGTGGGCGGTATGACAGCATTAAACACCAGGGGATTGAGCAAGCTGGTGGAGGCGATTGCTGGGCAAATTGAACAAGCCAGAAACCAAGTTCGCCAATCAGTGAATAGCGCTATGGTACAAAGCTACTGGCAAATTGGCCGTTTGATTGTTGAGGAGGAGCAACAGGGGGAAAACCGAGCCGCCTACGGCAAACAGCAGTTGCAGCAGCTGTCAAAGCAACTGACAGAACGCTTGGGTAAAGGTTTTGATGTTGGCAACTTGCGTAATATGCGCCAATTTTATATCACCTTTCCAATTCACGACGCAGTGCGTAGTGAATTGAGTTGGACACACTACCGTGCCTTAATGCGAATCGACAACCCCGCCGCCCGTGATTGGTACTTGCAAGAGGCCATCAGCCAAAGCTGGAGCGCCCGTGCACTGGAACGCCAAATCAGCACGCTGTACTACGAGCGCCTGTTAGCCAGCCAAGAGAAAGCAGCGGTTGAACACGAAGCCCAGGCCAATACGCAACCCTTGGCAGAAAGCGCCAAGGACTACCTGCGCGACCCTTACATTCTCGATTTTTTAAACCTGCAAGATAACAGCTACCAAGAAAGCGAGCTGGAGCAGGCGATCATCAGCAACCTGCAACAATTCCTGCTGGAACTGGGCAAAGGCTTTGCCTTTGTGGAGCGCCAGCAGCGTATCCGCTTTGAGGATGAAGACTTTTATATTGATCTGGTGTTCTACAACTTCAAACTTAAATGCTTTCTGCTGGTGGACTTAAAACTGGGCAAGCTGAAACACCAAGATATCGGCCAAATGGATACCTATGTGCGCCTCTATGACGAGCAGCGCAAAGGCGATGACGACAACCCCACCATTGGCTTGGTGCTATGCAGCGAAAAAAGCGAAGCCGTGGTGAAATACTCGGTACTGGCCGATCAGAAACAACTGTTCGCGGCTAAATATTTGCCTTACCTACCGACAGAAGAAGAGCTGAAACGAGAGCTGGAGCGCGAACGCGAACAGGCCCTAGCGCAACTGCAACAGCAGGAGTTAAAAGATGAGTGATCAGGTTGCAGACGTGTGTACAAAATATTTGGTGGAAGCGGCTAAGAATGCCGTACCAACTGGATATAAGCAGACGGAAGTTGGGGTGATTCCGGAAGATTGGCAGCTATCCAACATTAGAGATGTATCCGCAATACCAATGCAAAATGGTCTGTTTTATGAACCCAAGAGAAAGGGTAAAGGTGTCCCCCTCATAAATGTTGGTGATATGTATACAGCAGCTCCAGTAGATGTTGACTCCCTGGAGCTTTTCAATGCAACCGCCGGTGAAATAAAGGTATTTAGAGTAGAGCGTGGTGACCTCTTTTTCACACGATCTTCTGTAGTTCCTAGTGGAATTGCATACTGTAATATCTTCGATTCAGAACGAGAAGACGTGGTTTTTGACAGCCATTTAATTAGAGTAAGACCAAATACGGAGATTCTAGAACCGAGATATCTCTATCTAAATTGTATTGCGAAACACTCTAGAACTGCCTTAATAGCAGAGGCAAAAACGGCCACCATGACAACTATTGATCAAGGTGCTATCAATCGTTGCCCTGTCTTAGTTCCGCCCAAAAAAGAACAAACCGCCATCGCCAATGCCCTATCCGATGTTGATGCGCTAATCAGCGAGCTGGAAAAACTGATCGCCAAAAAACAGGCCATCAAAATCGCCACCATGCAACAACTTCTCACAGGCCGCACCCGCCTGCCGCAGTTCGCCTTGCGTGAAGATGGGACGCCAAAAGGCACCAAGCCAAGTGAGTTGGGGGAAATACCGGAGGATTGGGCTACTCCTTCAGTTTTCGATTTAACTAAAAATATTATTGACTACAGGGGGCGCACCCCTAAGAAACTTGGTTTGGAGTGGGGAGGTGGCAATATTGTTGCACTTTCAGCTGGAAACGTGAAAAAGGGATACATTGACTTTAGTGCAGAATGCTATCTGGGTTCAGAGGAGCTTTATAAGCGCTGGATGACTTCTGGTGAGCCAGAAAAAGGCGATATTGCATTTACTATGGAAGCACCGTTAGGAAACGTCGCATTAATTCCAGATGACAAGAAATACATACTTAGTCAAAGGACAATTCTGCTTCAAATAAATAAAGAAAGGTATTCTCCTCTCTTTATTTTTCAAGTGTTTATGTCGCCTAAATTTGCTGACTATATTTCTGATAGTGCCACAGGGTCTACTGCGCAAGGTATAAAAAGAACAACTTTTGAAAAAATGAAACTTTCCATTCCTAGTGAAAGAGAGGAACAAACCGCCATCGCTACCATCCTCTCCGATATGGACGAAGAGATTCAGGCACTGGAACAACGCCTCAGCAAAACCCGCCAAATCAAACAAGGCATGATGCAAGAACTGCTGACGGGTAAGACGCGCTTAGTGCAGCCGTCTTTAACGGGTGTTTGTCATGCAGATTAAATCTGTTCTAGCTGAACCGGTATACGCAACAACAAGGATTGTTAAATGCACAGACTGAATCAAAAGATCATCTCGGTAGCGGATTTACTGGCAACCCCCGAGCTGCGTATTCCTGCGTACCAGCGGCCGTACAAATGGACGCAGAAAAATCTGAATGACCTGCTGGCTGATCTTCGTCGTTATAGGGATAAGTCTGCTTACCGATTAGGGACAGTGGTTTTTCACCATCATTATGGTGATCAAGAGAGTAAGCCTACTGATACGCTGGACATTGTCGATGGTCAACAACGGACGCTAACTTTGTTGTTGTTAGTCAAGGCCATTCTGGTGGAGCGTAAACAGGATGGTATTAAGTTGGTGCGTGAGGATGTCAACAAAAAGCTTGACCTGTTAGCACCTCAAATTGATGCCTTTATGGAGCGCCAAACATTCAATAGCGACATCAGCCACCACAACCTGCATCAGAATTTTTTGGCCGCTCGTCGGGCGGTGTCACAATCCTCGTTTAGCGAGGAGGATGTATACTTCTTGTTGAATGACTGCCAGCTGGTCTGCTTTGTGCTGAAAGATGTTTCAGAAGCGTTCCAGTTTTTTGATTCACAAAATGCGCGCGGGCGTGACCTTGACCCACATGACCTGCTCAAAGCTTTCCATCTGCGGGAATTTTCTGAAGCAGAAGCTGACCTGAAAGCAATAACGGTCAGTCATTGGGAAAGTCTGGACAGTACAGCGCTTAGCAACACCTTCGCAAATTACCTGTATCGCATTCGTCAGTGGGCTGAGGGTAAGTCTGCCCAGCATTTTAACAAAAACAAGGTAGCCGTTTTCAAGGGGGTAAATCTGGACTCTATCGGGGTTTACCCCTATACAGAGTCACTGCGGATCGCTCATTATTTTGTCGATGATTATAACAGCCAGTATCAGCGGCAAATTGACCGTCAGAAAATGAGGTTTCCGTTTCACTTGGACCAAATGGTCATTAATGGTCGCCGGTTTTTTGAAATGATCAACTATTATCAGCAGCTCATCTGCCAAGTGATTGATGACGAGCATCACGGCAGCAATGGCAAGCAGATAACCCTTATGGGTGCGGTATTAGACGAACGAGCCAGCACGATTATTCATGTCCTCAACAACTATCCGTCGCGCTACCGAACAGGTGACAAGTACATCCGCAACCTGTTTGACTGTGCGCTGATTTACTACATCGATAAGTTTGGCACTCAGGATATTTCAGCAGCGGTCGAGAAGCTGTTTGTTTGGGCCTATGGTTGCCGCTTGCAGATGCAGGTCGTGCAGTTGGCCACCATGGACAATCACGCTCGTGAAAACAACCTGTTCAAACTGATCAAGAATGCCATTCATCCTGTTGATGTTCTGAATCATCCTTTGGAGACCATCAAGAATGTAAAGGGCACTAAGCTGGATGCCATTGTCGGCCTGTTCAAGGAGCTGAAATACTATGAATAATGAGTTGTTGAGCTTCAGTGTTCGTGAATTGATGGCCGATCAGAATCGCTATTGCGTGCCCATGTATCAACGTAACTATGCGTGGGAAGAAGGTGAAATACACCAATTGATTCAGGATGTTCAGGATTTTGGATTGGGGCAGCATGGAAATGCTAAAAAGACCTATTACATTGGGACTCTTGTCGTTTTTAACCGTTCGGATAAAAGCTTTGAGGTGATCGATGGACAGCAGCGATTTACAACCCTGACTTTGCTGGCGATTTGCCTGCAACGCTTGACCAAGGCTGGCGATATAACAGTCGACATGGACTGGTTTAAAAATCCTAACTTGCTTTTTGAAAGTAGGCCCCGTTCTTCCCGCACTTTGGATCGATTGATGCAAGGTGTGGCGCTGCATGAGCTGAATAATGAAGACTGCAACCTTAGTTTACTCAATGGTTACAAGCTGCTTGAAAAGCGTTTGCTTGCACTGGGTACTCAGCTCAACGACTTTTGTAT
Organism: Oceanisphaera marina; assembly: GCF_014643915.1. Lineage (GTDB taxonomy): Bacteria > Pseudomonadota > Gammaproteobacteria > Enterobacterales > Aeromonadaceae > Oceanimonas > Oceanimonas marina. The sequence goes on along the minus strand of NZ_BMKE01000009.1, from coordinate 68,252 downwards.
ATGCCTATTCGACCAGGTTCAGATTACGCGGGTACCTGTCCCCCAAGATACGGATCTGAACCATTATTTTGAGGTGATGAACAGCCGTGGTGAGCAACTTGAAAAGCACGAAGTGGTAAAAGCGCGGCTGATGGATGTGCTCTATCGCCTTGAAGAGAAAGAAGAAAGAGCCGCTAGCCTTAATGCGCTAACCAAGGTTTGGGACGCAGCAGCAAACATGGAACGCTATATTCAATATGGCTTTACACCATTTGAGCGGCACCGAATTTTTGGCAAGAATGAATGGGGGCAATTTAAACCATCAAATTTTGCTGAGCTTTGCCAACTCCTTAAAAACGATTCAGATAAGCCCAAGGGTACAGAACACAGTGATCAGGAAAAAAACCTAGCTGCAATTTTAGCAAGTACCTATCAGCAACCAGCAAAGCAGAGTAGCAACGAACCAGCACCAGAGCGCTTTAACAGCGTGATCAACTTTTCAAACTTCTTACTCCATGTGTTGAGAATCTGGACGGGCCAAGATATCCCACTGGATGACAAGCAGCTGATTAAACAGTTTGATGAGCATGTGAGGCCATCAGCAAAGCATGTTCAGAGTTTTGTTTTTGCCCTGCTTAAAACCAAATACCTGTTTGACCAGTACATAATCAAGCGTGAGTTCTCCGATGGTGATGACAGCTGGAGTTTGAAGCGGCTGCATTTTTACAATGAAAAAAGCCAAAGCTATATCAACACCTTTGATCAGGAAGCGGAAGGGGGCTATGAGGGAATTAACCGCCGTATTTTGCTATTACTCAGCGCACTTCATGTTTCCACCCCTACACAGGTTTATAAGCACTGGCTCAATGGTGCGTTGAATCTGCTTTATCAAATGGAGCAGGTCACTGCCCCCGCTTATTTGCAGCAGTTGGAGGACTTGGCACGTCAGTTCGTGTACGGGCGCTTTTTAAATACTTCAGGTGGCTTAGAGTACTATCAGATGATTTTTCAGGAAGCTGGCTATCCGGTGTTTAATGCTGAAAATGCAGAGGCCTTAGACCGACTTAAATATGGCAACATCGAAAATAACCTGGTGTTTAACTACCTTGACTACCTGATTTGGCGAGAAGCTACTGCAGAAGGCCGCAGTGCGGATGAGGTAATTCAGCGGTTTGAGTTTACTTTTCGAAGCTCTGTCGAGCACTTCTCACCACAAAATCCAATGGAAGCCTATGAGCCTTTGGATAAGCAGGTCTTACACCGCTTTGGCAATTTGTGTTTGATCAGTCACAGCAAAAACTCACGCCTGAGTAATTTCCAGCCAGATCAGAAACGTGGTTATTTTCAGGCAGCGATTAAGGATAAGAGCATCGACTCTTTGAAACTTTACAGAATGATTCAGCTTATGGAAAGTGCAGGCGTTTGGGATGAAGCGCAGATAGCAGCGCATGAACAGCAAATGCTCAGGCTGCTGGAAGATGATTCTAAACAGGGGACGCCGTTATGAGTAACGTAGGCCAGCGCGAACGAGCTACCCAAAACCGTATCGTTCAGTTTTTTCAAACCGATTTGGGCTATCGCTACCTAGGCGATTGGCAGGATCGTGCCAATAATAAAAACATTGAAGTTGAAATCTTAGTCGATTGGCTAAAAAAACGCGGTGTCAGCGAATCACTGATTAACCGTGCCATTCGCCAATTGGATACAGCAGCAGCGCTGGGCGAAGGCAAAAAGCTCTACTACGCCAACAAAGAGGTGTACCGCCTGCTGCGCTACGGCGTGAAAGACAAAGAAGGCGCTGGCCATCTCAATGAGACGGTATGGTTGATTGACTGGAAGAATCCACAGACGAACGATTTTGCCCTTGCTGAAGAGGTCTCGATTAAAGGCGAAAACAAAAAGCGCCCAGACATTGTGCTCTATGTAAACGGTATCGCGCTGGGCGTTATCGAATTAAAACGCTCTTCGGTGTCGGTTTCAGAGGGTATTCGGCAGAATCTCGATAATCAAAAGAAAGACTTTATCCGTAACTTTTTTACCACCATGCAATTGGTGATGGCGGGTAACGACACGCAAGGCTTGCGTTACGGCACCATTGAAACGCCTGAAAAACACTACCTTGAGTGGAAGGAAGACATTGCCAATCCTTATGGCCACAAACTCGATTTTCACCTGAGCCGCGTGTGTAACAAAGCGCGCTTGCTGCAAATTATCCATGATTTTATTGTTTTCGATGCGGGTATAAAAAAGACCTGTCGCCACAATCAATTCTTTGGTATTGAAGCGGCAAAACGCCATATCGCAAGGCGTGAAGGCGGCATTATTTGGCATACGCAAGGTTCTGGCAAAAGCCTCACTATGGTATGGCTGGCCAAATGGATACGTGAAAATGTCAAAGACGCCCGTGTATTGATCGTGACTGATCGTACCGAGCTGGATGAGCAGATTGAAAAAGTGTTCACTGGTGTTGAGGAAGATATTTATCGCACCAAAAGCGGTGCCGATTTGGTGGCGACGCTCAATCAGCCCAACCCTTGGTTGGTGTGCTCTTTAGTCCATAAATTTGGTCGGCAGTCTGATTCGGAAAACGATACCGCGACAGATGAGTTTATTGCCGAGTTAAAGAAATCGCTACCATCGGACTTTAAAGCCAAAGGCGATTTGTTTGTGTTTGTGGACGAGTGTCACCGTACTCAATCGGGCAAGTTGCACGAAGCGATGAAGTCCATCCTGCCAGAAGCCATGTTTGTCGGCTTCACCGGCACCCCCTTGATGAAGAAAGACAAGAAAAAATCGGTTGAGGTATTTGGCCCTTACATTCACACCTATAAGTTTGATGAAGCCGTGGCCGATGGTGTTGTGCTCGACTTGCGCTATGAAGCACGAGACATCGACCAAAACGTCACTTCGCAGAAAAAGGTCGATGAATGGTTTGAAGCCAAAACTCGCGGCTTATCTCGATTAGCGAAAACCCAGTTGAAACAGAAATGGGGCACCATGCAAAAGGTGCTGTCCAGTAAATCGCGTTTACAGCAGATTGTGAATGACATTTTGCTGGATATGGACACCAAGCCACGCCTGATGGATGGCTACGGCAATGCGATGTTGGTCTGCTCTAGTGTCTATCAAGCTTGTAAAGCTTATGAAATGTTCAGCCAAACAGATTTAGCCGGTAAGGTGGCTATTGTCACCAGTTTTCAGCCGACTGCTGCAAGCATTAAAGGGGAAGAAACCGGTGAAGGTTTAACGGAAAAGCTCTTTAAATACGATATTTACCGCAAAATGCTTGCGGATTACTTCGAGCAACCGGAAGACAAGGCTGCAAACCGGGTTGAAGAGTTTGAAAAAGAAGTTAAAAAGCAATTTATTGATGAACCAGGACAAATGCGTTTGCTCATCGTGGTCGATAAATTGCTGACTGGCTTTGACGCCCCTTCGGCTACCTATTTGTATATCGACAAACAGATGGCTGATCACAATCTGTTTCAGGCCATTTGCCGCGTGAACCGCTTGGATGGCGATGATAAAGAATATGGTTACATCATTGATTACAAAGATCTGTTCCGCTCGTTGGATAAAGCGATTTCTGATTATACTCAAGGCGCATTTGATGGTTATGACAAGGAAGACGTTGCAGGGCTGCTGAAAGATCGTTTAGAGCAAGCCAAGCTCGATTTGGATAATGCGCTGGAAATGGTGCGCGCCTTGTGTGAGCCGGTAAAAGCGCCACGCAATACGGAAGACTACATTTATTATTTTTGTGGTAAGTCAGGTCTGAACCAAGACGAGCTCACCGAGAAAGAAGCACTGCGTTTAACGCTTTATCAGAACGTTGCCAAACTGCTGCGTGCGTTCGCCAATATCGCCAATGAAATGCCTGATGCAGGCTATTGCGCGCAAGATGTAGACTTGATAAGAGCTGAAGTGGCTCATTTTGAAAAAGTACGTGACGAAGTAAAACTGGCCAGTGGCGATTTGGTAGAAATGAAACGCTTTGAGCCTGCGATGCGCCATTTGTTAGATATGTATATTCGTGCGGATGACAGCGAAGTACTGATGGATTTTGAAGAGCTGGGGCTTATTGAGCTCATTGTCGAAAAAGGCGCTGATGCCGTGGAGGCTTTGCCTGATAGTATTCGCAAGAATCAGGAAGCCATGGCCGAAACCATCGAAAATAACGTGCGTAAAACCATCGTTGATGAAAACCCGGTTAACCCTAAGTATTACGAGCAAATGTCGGTGTTATTGGATGAGCTGATTGAGCTTCGTCGCCAAAAAGCGATTGAATATCAAGAGTATCTGGAAAAAATCCGCGAGCTATCTCGTAAGGTTGTACGTCCGGAGCAGACAGCGGCTAAATATCCGCCATCGATGGACTCTAATCCAAAACGCGCGTTTTACGATAATTTTGGTCAAGATGAATTGCTGGCTACCAAAATAGATAGTGCCATTCGTTATACCAAAAAAGCGGATTGGGTGGGAGATCGATTTAAGGAGCGAGAAATTGCCAATGCGGTGCGAGAAGAAACGACGGGGTATGAGGTGGATATTCAGGGTGTAATGGAATTGGCAAAAGCGCAAAAAGAGTACCATTGATGCCTAAGGTAGAAATTGGTTCTATTGCGATGCAGTTAAATCGTAAGGCAATTAAAAACCTTCATATCAGCGTGTTGCCACCTGATGGGCGTGTGCGTGTTTCTGCTCCTGAATCTATGACAGAAACCGCAATCCGTATGGCAGTGATCAGCCGCATTCCTTGGATCAAGAAACAGCAGAGTGATTTTGCCAAACAACCTCGCCAATCTGATCGAGCAATGGTTAGCGGTGAATGTCATTACCTGTGGGGCAGGCGTTACCGTCTGAATCTTATCGAGCGTTCCGGAAAGCATGAAGTCAAGCTAGGTCGTGGTCGATTGCATTTATATGTCAATCCCGCAACAACGCTTGAGAACAAGGCGCTGGTACTGAGCTCATATTATCGAGATGCGCTTAAAGCGCGAATCGCTGAGTTATTGCCTGTTTGGGAAGATAAGATCGGCGTTACAGCTGCCGATTGGGGAATCAAAAAGATGAAAACCAAGTGGGGCAGCTGCAACACGCAGGCGAAGCGTATATGGCTGAATTTAGAACTTGCTAAAAAGCCACCGGAGTGTTTGGAGTACATCCTAGTGCATGAATTGGTGCACTTGCTTGAGCGTAATCACAATGAACGCTTCAAGGGGTATATGGACAAGCTACTTCCCGATTGGCGAGAGCGCCGTGATTTGTTAAACCGAATGCCTTTAGCACATAATAATTGGATTTATTAAAGTTTGGTTTTGTTTAATGCAGGTGAACAGGGGTATTAACGGGTATTGCTGACCATTTCGTGGTTCTACACGAGATGGTGCGAATAGATGGCCATTCAGCTTTATTAATATTAAAATCGCACCAACAACACCCCTCCCGCTACCCGTTTCTTGAGATTGTGATTTCGGGTAGTTTGTAAGAGATAAGCCCCAGTCTTAACGGCGACTGAGGCGCAGCCACGAGCCAAAACGCTAGGTAAAGGCTCAACCAGCTTTAAATAGCTTGAGTGAAATTGTGGTTTTCTTCAAAACAAATATCAAGTTATTTAGCCTTGTTGTTGAGTTTCGTTCTCGTTACCAAAGCATTTGCTCGTAATCCACACATCATTCTCCGGCCCACAAAGGTGGTGCAGCAGCGCTAGGTTAATCTGGTGGCTGATCACGCTGCCGTTTCGTTTTTGGCTTTCTTTTCTTAAACCGCTCAGTAATAACCCCATGCACGATTTACCCATTTGCTCCGACGAACTGGGCAGGCAAAAAGCTCGGTTTTGCTGTTTGGGGTGCAAGGTAGCGCGCTTTCCTGTTTTAGATAAAGGCGAAATGCACCAAAAGATGCAGGCGTTGGCGGGCGTGTTTGCTTGCAATGTTCTGGTTTGAATTGTGCCATCCACATATACCGATAAAAAATCTGCCGGTAATAAATGCGCTGGTAACAAAACTAACCCGCCTTGCGCGTGGCCATCAACCTCAGGTAAAGGTAGCCAATACAGGTTTGGCCATTGCTCGGGGCTTTGCCATTTTTCTAAGATCACTTGTGCGCCAATGCTATTTAGCCATTGATGAATCGGGCAGCCTGCGTGTGCTTGTTTAACGCGCGGTAACTGATAGGTCAGCCAGCGGGTTAAGCGTTCGGCGGCATTCTCGCACTGGCTTAATGCTGGGTAGAGAGTAAACGCGCCATGCCCAACCAGTAAAGCGACCACCTGCTGTATCCATTCTCTATCCCAATCGTTACCACTTGCCCATAACACGTCACTTATCACCTTGTTGGTTCATCATGCCGTCTATTTTCAGTCGTCGGGTGCAGACTCAGTGGTGAATTAGATGAAAGAAATGGCCATCAAACTCACCAGTCAAATCGGTTTTTTATGATGACCTGTGCGCGGCTAACTGTTTGAAATATATCGTCCAATGCGGCTCTGTTTGGCGGCATTCGCCAAGTGCAAAAAAATCGAGACGCCAAACGATCGTTTGCATTCTGGGTTTAAAAAATCAAACGGTTTGTACTTTGGATTCGAGGTTGGTTTAGAGTATAAAAAGTGCCAAACCTTGCTTTGAACCAGTACTGGCAAGGCCTGCCGGCTTTGGACTTCAATCGAGACGCCAAACAGTGAATGGGCTAATTTCCCTGTTTGGCGTTTCGATCCAAAAGCCAAACGGATAGTGGTTTTGGCGTATGGGGGTAAAGGCATGGGGAAGTGTTTAATGAAGTGCTGCTGTTTATTTTGGCTTGGTATTTGATGAAGGGACGTTTTCTAACTTCAGTGAAGGTTGCTTGTTACTGTTGTCATCAATGTACTCAAGGGCGTACCCCATAGCCTTGTAGCTTTTCTCGCGTTTTTTAAACATGCGTTGCAGCATAGGGAGGGCGCAGTCTACATAGTCGTGAATGGTGACTTGTGTTTTTCCTTCCGATTCACGATGAATTCGACCGGCATATTGGGCCAATGTACCTTTCCATGCGATTGGCATGGCCAAAAACAACGTATCCAGTCTTGGTAGGTCAAACCCTTCACCCACATATTTTCCTGTTGCGACGACAATTTGAGCCGATTGCAGATGATTGTCAGCGTTCTTGCGTTCGGCAGATTTCATGGCGCCTTTGAGTACGACAGTGCTTATACCCATCTTGGTAAGTTGTGAGTGTATGTACTCTGCGCTCTGTAAGGACTAACGGGTGAACACTCGTTTTGAGCGCTATGCAAAGCCTCTCTTAATGCGAGAAGCTGCTGCTTTTCGTTTTCAAGCTCAGCTAGCCTGTTATCAATAGCAGAAATGTTTGGGTAGCGAGCGTCATTCATGACAACATAACTTTTATGCGCAGCGCTATGAAGCGCGAACTTGCGGCGGTTTGATGAGCGACTCTGCTGGAATACCTAGCCCTTCATGAAGTTTCCAAATCATTTTTAGCGTGAGTGATCGCTTATGGTTTAGGATTTCATAAACACGATTGCTTTTACCTATCATGGGTTCAAGATCTTTAACCGTTAATCCTTTGCGCTCCATCTCAAACTTTATTGCCTCAACAGGATCTGGCAAATCCATTGGAAAATGCTTTGCTTCGTAGGCCTCGACTAACGTAACCAAAATGTCCAGCTTTTCGCCTTCAATGGTATCTGGCTCCGCCATCATTAGGTTTTCGATGTCGTTTAATGCCGCGCGGTAGTCGGCATCTGTTTTAATAGGTCTGATGTCCATTATATTTACCTCTTGTTACTACCTTTTGGCTTTAAATCGTTTGCACATCAATTTGATCGTATTGTGCATGGCTGCCGATAAACCGTATGTAAACCACCTTGTAGGCATAATTGATCCAAACGACTAATCGGTATTTATTACCGGCAATGTTAAACACGACACGCCCATCTTTGAGGATGCTGGCATTTCTAAAGTCCTGTTTCACATCCGACGGTGATCCCCAATCAGCGTTTAATGCATGCCTATACCACGCTAAAGTTGGCTCTTTCGCGTCAATGTATTCTGGGCTGTCTTCCCAAAATGTTTTTAAGGTTGATAGTGCGATAATTCTCATAAACAGATGTTAGTCCCATATTGGGACTTTTGCAAGTTTGTAGTTTGATTGACTGAAAGGAGTTGTTGGCACGGCCCCAATTGCCCCATTCCTTGGGGCGGTTCAAATTCCTCTTATCCATCTTCTAAAGCTCGCTGTATCAAGTGCTGCCCCATTGTCCTAACTGCCCACAGTAAGTGAGCTCGTGCGTTACGGTTTATCAGCTATTACATATCAAAAAGCGATTTTTGATATGTAATAGCTGATCATTCTTGTGTTTGTGGGATTACGGTGATATGTTTTTATATATAATTTTTATCAAATGATGCATTAAGGCCTATCGTAATGAGCTATGTAACATCGCAGATACTAGAAAGTCTTCGAGAAGCTCGGGTACGCAAGGGGTTTAGCCAAAGAGAGTTAAGCGCACGGTCGGGTGTACCGCAAAGCCATATTTCGAAAATCGAGTCTGGCGGTGTTGATTTAAGAATATCCAGTTTAATTGCACTTGCCCGTGTACTCGACCTAGAGCTATTGGTTGCGCCTAAAAAGTCAGTTCCTGCCATCAAGTCGATCATTCGAAGCAGCCAAGGTATTAACGGTATCAGCGATGAAGCTGAGCAGATGTCACCGGCATATCAGTTAGGGGAAGACGACGATGACTAATCATGTTTCTACGCTCAACGTGTTGCTCTACGGTGAGCCCATCGCAACGATCACCAACGTGGGCAATGACAGAACGCTTTTTGCATTTATGGATTCGTACATTCATGACGAATCGCGGCCCGTGTTAGGGCTGGGTTTTAAAGATGCACTGGGTGGCTTACTGACTAACTTCAAACCGACCCAAACCAAGTTAACCCCGTTTTTCTCCAACCTTTTACCAGAAGAAACGATGCGGAATTACCTGGCAGAGCGTGCCGGAGTGAACCCCGCGCGAGAATTTTTTCTATTGTGGGTGCTAGGGCAGGATTTAGCAGGCGCGATCACGGTTGAACCAGCGGATGGTGAAGCCTTACCACCTAATGTGCATCAAGGTATTGACGATAAAACGAAAATTGAATCGCCAATGCGTTTTTCATTGGCGGGTGTGCAGTTGAAGTTTTCAGCCGTACAACAAGCAAACGGCGGTTTGACCATCCCAGCAACCGGTAAAGGTGGCTCTTGGATTGTGAAGTTGCCGTCGTCTCGATTTGACGCAGTGCCAGAAAATGAATATTCGATGATGGAATTGGCTCGCATGTTGGGAATGGATGTACCAGAAACGCGGCTACTCCCCATTAACCAGATTGCTAATATCCCAGAGGGTATTGGTAAATTTGGTGATGCTTTTAAAAATGCTCAGGCGTTTGTGATTAAGCGCTTTGATCGTGCAGATGATCAAGCCGTACACATTGAAGATTTTGCACAAGTGTTTGGTGTCTATCCTCAAGATAAATACAAAAAAGCGAGTATGCGCAATATTGCTCAGGTTATCGGCATCGAAGGTCAAGACGAGGACATCGCAGAATTTACACGCAGATTGGTGTTCAATACGTTAATTGGCAATGCCGATATGCATTTGAAGAATTGGTCTGTGATTTACAAAGACAAGCGCACGGCATCCATTGCGCCCGCTTATGACTTTGTTTCGACCATTCCCTATATCCCCGATGATAGTGCGTCGTTAAAGGTTAGCCGTAGCAAGAAATTCAGTGATTTCACGCTGGATGAGTTATCACACTTAGCCGCTAAAGCCATGTTGCCAGAAAAATTGGTGTTAGATACTGCAAAGCAAACTGTAGCAGGCTTTCATGAAATCTGGGCGAAAGAAAAAGCGCATTTACCACTTACCAAGTCGATGATTGAAGCAATCGAAACACATTTGCGAAGCATACCGCTACGCTAAAATGAGAACCGACGCGTACAAAAATGCAGAGGCGTCAGTCATATTGATGTTTGGTGGCTTGTTTTGTTAATCCAAGCCCTGATTGCCCCATCCCTTGGGGCGGCTCAAATTACTTTTGTTCATCTTCTAAAGCTTGTATATCAAGTGTTGCCCCACTGTCCCAACTGCCCACGGTAAGTGAGCAAATGGGGGAGTTTGTTAGTTTCGCCTGATGGGCTTTTTCGGCATGCGGCTGCGTTTGCCATCGAAGAAGGCCAATACTCTGAACCAATAGAGTGATTCTTCATAATCTAGGCTGTACGTTGGGCGTGTAGGCGGGATGAGCCCCAGTTTGCGTCCTAGGCTGACAATCACGTAGAACGTGAGTTTTAGCGAAAGCCAAGGGGCGAGTACCACCAATGTAGTCAGGCAATATCGAGTAAGTGCGTAGCCTATGCCATGAGACTGTTCGAGTAGGGCAATGCCAATACACCAGCCAAGGCCTGCTAGCATGGCTATTGGAAAGGTAATGGGGGCGAGTCGCATCATAAATTGCATGTTAATGCCCTCCTGTGTTGTGCTGTGAAGGGTGCTCAAAGTTCACCAGCGGTTCGATCACATCAGCCACGGTTTGATGGGCAATACGGCGCTCTTCAAAGTAATCGTGGCGGTCGTAGATACCCTCAACGCCTTTTAGCTTATGGTTAAGACAGCGTTCGGCCACGTTGCCTGCAATGCCTAAAGAGGCGGCAAGGCTGCGAAAGGTACGGCGTAAATCGTGTACGGTGAAGTGTTCAAGTTTACCCATTTTATTGGGTGGCTGTTTTTTGCGCCCTGGCTCGCGACCAAAGAGTTTAGAAATGGCACGGTTCAGTGTATCTGGCCCCATATGTGGACGATGGCTTGCTCGTCTGGCAGGGAAAACATAAGGCGAGCCACAAGCGCGGATTTGCAACTCGTTAAACCAGGCAATGGCTTGGCGCGGTAAAGGGATGCTAATTGGCACGCCGGTTTTGCTGCGTTCTTTGGGCAGATCCCACACGCCTGTGGTTAAATCCATTTCACGCCACATGGCTTCGCAAAGTTCGCTTTTGCGCACGCCCAATACCAAAAACAGGCAGCAAGCGAGGTAATTGTCGCGGCCAAAGCTATTGATATGGGTATGAAACACACTAAAGGCGTAGTGAATTTCCTCTTTGCTAAGCATCCTGTCTTTACTGGACTCCACGCCACCGGCATCGTCCACGGTAAAGGCTGCGGCGGGGTTGTTCAGCGTTAAGTCGAGCTTTATCGCATGTCGAAACAGCTGCTTCATGTACATCAAGGTATCGTTGGCAATGGTAGGGCGGTTACTTTCTCGAATGCGCTCTAATACTTCGCGCACGTCACGTGCAGTTACCTCAGCAATACACTTAATGCCAATGACAGGGCTTATGTCTTTGGTGTAAACCCGATACGGAATCTTGGGATGCTTCAGTCGTCTACTCAGATCGGTTCGATACCAGTCATGGAACAGTTGATCTACGGTTTCAATGTCAGGTAACTCGATTTTCTGTTTTTCTAGAAGAGGATCTATGCCGTCACGTACTTCTTTTCGAAAATAAGCAGCGGCAATTCGAGCGTCTGCCAACGACATTAAAGGAAATTGCCCCAAGGTTGCTTCTCGTCTTCCTTTGGCTGTGGTGTAGCGGATCATCCAATAAGGCGAGCCTTGTTTGCGGACGCAAAAGTATAACCCTTCACCATCTGAATATTTTTTTGGGTCGGCTTTGCTGTATGCAATAACCTGTTTTGCTGTGAGTTTTCCCATGTTTACTCCATAGTTGCTGAAATAATGGAGGGGGCAATAATGGCTGCCCACCACCGATTTGCTTATTGAATCAGCAGCTAACCTGTTGTGGTGGCGAGTTAAATGCGAAAATTGGGTAACTTACTGCCCACCAATTTGCTCACCGCAAAACGCTTATTGAGCCAAAATGAGGGGGCTGCCCACCATTCTGCCCACCACTAAACAGGTAGTTGGTAACGGACATCTGCAAACCGATTTGGACGGGAAAAATAAAAAAGCCCTGTATTTACAAGCAAATAACAGGGCTTCTAAGACATTCTTGGACGGGTGAAAAAACTATTCGATGTTTTGAATTTGTTCTCGCATCTGCTCGATCAGTACCTTCAGCTCGACCGCGGAGTTGGTGATGTCGGTGCTGATCGACTTGGAGCCCAGGGTATTGGACTCGCGATTGAACTCCTGCATCATGAAATCCAGACGCCGGCCACAGGCGCCGCCTTTTTTCAGGATCTTGCGGGTTTCGCCAATGTGGGTGACCAGGCGATCCAGCTCTTCGGCCACGTCGACTTTTTGTGCCAGCAAAACCATTTCCTGCTCCAGACGCTGGGGTTCGAGTTCAATTTTGGCTTCTTCAAAGCGGTCCTGCAGGCGTTGGCGCTGCCAGGCCATAATGGCCGGCATCTCGGTTTTAACCTTGTCCACTTCTTGCTCGATACCCGCCAGGCGCAGCTCAATCAGCTCTTTCAGCTTTTCACCTTCGCTGGCGCGGGCCGCCAGAAAATCATCGATGACCTTGTCCAGACAGGCAATCAGTTGGTTGCTCAAGGCATCCATATCCTGGGCCTGGGCTTCCATCACGCCTGGCCAGCGTAAAATATCTACCGGATTCAGCGACCCCTGGCCGGCTTCTTCCATGACCCAGTCGGCACCTGCAATCAGCTGCTGGGCAAGTGATTTATTGATTTGCAGCTGGCCCTGGTTGGCCAGGTTGCTCTCAAAACGCAGGCCACACTCCACCTTGCCGCGTTGCAGGCGCGCGCGCAGTTTTTCGCGAACCAAAGGCTCCAGGCTGCGAAACTGTTCGGGTAAACGTGTGTAGGTTTCCAGGTAGCGCTGGTTGACGGAGCGAATTTCCCAGACGGCGGTACCCCAGTCTTGTTTGAATTCTTGTCGCGCATAGGCGGTCATGCTGTGGATCATGTGGCTCTCGATGTGTGTTGCCCATTAATAGCCCGAGTTTGACACAGCCACAGGCAAGCGCCAATGGTTGGCCGCATGCAATGGGCGGGCAGTTTCTTTATAATGGCGGCGTTTCGCCCGCCGGGCGGCACGATTTTACCCCTATTGGAGAATGCCATGTCTACACGAGCCTGCGGCCGCGCGGTTGATGAAATCCGACCCGTTACCATTACTTCTAATTATACCCGTCATGCCGAAGGCTCTGTGCTGGTCGAGTTTGGCCACACCAAGGTGTTGTGTACCGCCTCGGTAGAAAAAGGCGTGCCCCGTTTTTTACGCGGTAAAGGCCAGGGCTGGGTGACCGCAGAATATGGCATGTTGCCCCGTTCCACGCACAGCCGTATGCATCGTGAGGCCGCCAAGGGCAAGCAGGGCGGTCGTACCATGGAAATTCAGCGTCTGATCGGTCGTTCGCTGCGCGCCGCCATGGATTTGAACAAGCTGGGTGAATACACCATTACCGTGGATTGCGACGTGATCCAGGCCGACGGCGGCACCCGCACCGCGGCCATTACCGGTGCCTGTGTGGCCTTGGCCCACGCCATCAGCTGGATGCAAGAGCAGGGCATGATCAAAACCAATCCATTGAAAACCCTGGTCGCCGCTATTTCGGTAGGCATGGTAGACGGTCTGGCGGTATCGGATCTGGAATACACCGAAGACTCCACTGCCGAAACCGACATGAACGTGGTCATGACTGCCGAAGGCCACATGATTGAAGTGCAGGGCACGGCAGAAGCGGCCCCTTTTACTCATGAGCAGTTGCTGGCCATGCTGGCTCTGGCTCGCAAGTCCATTGACGAGTTGGTGGCTCATCAGCGTCAGGCGATTGGGCCAGCGATAAGTTAACGATAAGACTAAAGATTTATTCGCCACGGAATCCACGAAACCCACGGAAAAATTAAGATTAAAACCGAAAAGAACGTTGGCTTGATAAGAGATGATTAAAGATAAGTATCTCGCTCTTGGTCCGTGTTCGTCCGTGGATTCCGTGGCAAAAACAGGTTTTGGGTTTGATTAGGGTTTGTCCTTTTTACCCTTTACTCTTCACCTAATGTTTAAAGCCCGTGATGGTCGTATGAGACACTGGCTAAATAATTGAGAGAAAAATTGATGAAAGCCTATCAGCGTGAGTTTATTGAATTTGCCATGGCCAAAGAAGTGCTTAAATTTGGCGAATTCACTCTTAAGTCGGGCCGTAGCAGTCCTTACTTCTTCAATGCCGGCTTGTTTAACAGTGGCCGTGATCTGGCGCGTTTGGGCCGGTTTTATGCCGCCGCTCTGGTTGATGCCAATGTGCAGTATGACGTACTGTTTGGCCCGGCTTATAAAGGCATTCCCATTGCCAGCGCCACGGCAGTGCAGCTGGCCGAAGTACACGATCAGGACGTGCCCTACTGTTTTAACCGTAAAGAAGCCAAAGATCACGGTGAAGGTGGCAATCTGGTCGGCAGCCCCCTGCAGGGGCGTATCATGCTGGTGGACGATGTGATCACCGCCGGCACGGCGATTCGTGAGTCGATGGATATTATTCAGGCCAACGGTGCTGAACTGGCTGGAGTGCTGATTGCACTGGATCGCCAGGAAAAGGGCAAGGGCGAGCTGTCGGCCATTCAGGAAGTGGAACGCGATTACAACGCCGAGGTGACCGCCATTATTACCCTGGCTGATCTGGTCGAGTATTTAGGTGAACAGCCGGCCATGGTTAAGCACCTTGAACAAGTTCAGGCGTATCGTCAGCAATACGGCATTTAACTAGCAAATACTGTAACGGGTGATGTGTAAAGGGTGAAGGGAACAAACTAGGACACAGTTACTTCAAAGAAATTGTGTCAGTTTTAGGTTCGTCCTCTTCACTCTTTCCCCTTTGCTCTTCACACGTTACTCTTGCTGCTTTTTTCGTCCGGCTGCGGCGGCCAGCATGGTGTGTAACAATTCGTGGGCATCGAATTTGGTTAACGCCCGGTTGGCGCCCACCTGTTCGGCATAGCTGAGGCTCATCTCGCTGCTTAACGATGAGTGCAGGATAATCCAGGGTTGATGCAGTCGAGCGTTGTTACGCACCTGAAACGCCAGCTCGTATCCATCCAGCCCCGGCATTTCAATATCACTCACCAAAATATCGATGGGATTACCGTTGTCATTGGCGGTGATCATGCGTGCCAAGGCATCGTTACCATCGTGAGTGACCTGATAATCGATGTTTTTACGATCAAGCACATCGCACAGCTGTTTTCGGGCAACGACCGAGTCATCTACCAGCAAAATGGATAATCCGCGCAGGGTTTCAACTTCCATATCATTCAACAGTACATCCTGGCTGCGTAGAGATTCCGGATAGACCCTGGCCAGCAGCAGTTCCAAATCCAATAGCTGAACCAGCTGTTCGTCTATGTTCACCAGCCCGGTAATAAAGGCATTTCTGCCCAGCGCCTTGGGCGGGGGGGATACTTCTTTCCAGTCGGTTTCAACGATACGCTGTACGTTACGTACCAGAAATCCGATTTCTTTGCGATGTACATCGGTCACTATGACCGACGCGTTGGCACGATCTTCACCCGTCAGCGGCGGGTAGCCTATGGCGGCGGCCATATCGATAACAGGGACAGCTGCGCCGCGAAAGGTGGCCGTGCCAATCACAGTGTGCTGACTGCTGGGCAGTCGGGTTAACCGGGGAAGTGGCATGATTTCGCGAATTTTCAGTGTGCCCAAGGCAAACAAACGTTGGCCTGCCAGCTGGAACAACAACAGCTTTTGCAGTTGCTTGGGATGTTTACTCATACATTCTCATACCCTTTTAATTGGCAAAATGGATACCCAGGGTCTGGTGACCTTACGCGGTGACATCTTGTTCGAGTTAAATACGTTTAGCCGTCAGTAGAGCCGCGCTAACCTTTTATTTTTTTACGCAAGGGCCAACCCGTGGCCGACTTTACCAGCTTGAATAACACTTTATGAAATCGGATTGGCGGCGAGCTCAGACAGATGACTGATACTGCTGCCAGACGGTCGCTTATCGCGAACCCTTTTGTTCGTGTCGCTTAAGGCGTACTGCCTTTTACTTGCTGATTAATGTGCCAGCGCAACAGCTGCGGATAAGCAGCAAGGCGCGCCGCCTGCTTGGCGGTCACCGGCTGACTGAGCTCATTGTCTAACAGCAGCGCTTCGCCTTGTTGCCAGGGGTAAAACACCGGCTGCTTGTTCAAGACATACCCCCCTTCCTGATCAATCCATAGCAGTACGTTGTAACCAAAGGCCCGTGCCGGGTCGTCAACAGGAGCCAGTATGTTACGTCCGCCTAACGCCAAGTAAGGCTGTTGCGACAGACTGTAATGATACAAGGTGGGCATGATATCTTTGTGGGATCCCACGCGTTGCGGATCAAAATGCCAGTTACTGTGCGCCAGAATGGCCTCCGGCACATAGAGATAAAAAGGCACTCCCCGATCCAGCACCTGTTCATCGGGATAAAACGCCTTCACGCGGCGCATTTGATGATCGCCGCTCGCGGCAATCAGGGTGCGCTGCGCCAGAGGCGAGCCTTTGATATGGTCGATAAAGCCACCCAGTGCATCCGCCGCATACTGGAAGGTGGTTAAAATGTTGTGTGGCTCAATGGCGCCGTCTTCAATGTGTTGCCGGTATTTCGCCGTCACGGCCACGGGCTGCGGGCGGTAGGTATTGGGGGTGACGTAGGGCGGATGATTGGTCACGCTTAAGATGCTGATAAACAGCGGCTGATCCGTCTCGGCTTCGGCCAGCAGGGTTTCGGCCAGGCGATAGGCATATTCATCTGGCAGCCCCCAGTCGGTCATGAATTGCTCTGCTTCTGGGTAACGCTGCAAGAGTGAATTCTGATCGTAAACCTTGTCCACCCCCTGCAACGGCAGATAATTCACCAGGTTACGCCACATCATGTTGCCGGGAGAGATGAAAATAATGCGATAACCGGCTTTCTTGTAGATATCGAAGGGGGTATCCAGATCGACATGCTGGGCGGAAGAATGACTGATATTCTGTACCGGACTGTTGAAAAACAGGGCGGCCAGCGAAGGTGCGGTGCCATTGTCTTGCGATAGAAACCGTTTGAACAAAAAGTCTTGAGCAAAGTGGGGGCGCAGCCGGCCCAGCAGGTCATTATCACCTTGTTGATCAAACGCCAGCATGTTGCTGCCCAGACTTTCCATCAGCGCCATCACCACATGGGGTTTATGCCGAGCCAGATAATCGTTGGCTGGAGTCTGGTTATCAATAGAAGAAAAATGCAACGTCTGCAGCAGCTGTTGGCCCTGTTCAATACTGGCAGGTGTAAAGGCGACGTCTCTTTTTTTATCTTTTCTGGCCCAGTCCAGCGCCATCAGTGCATTGGGCGTGAGTTGGTTCAGCACCGTTAATTCGGAAACCTGAGCATTGCCACGGCGCAGTGGAAAGGTGCCTATGCTGCCACGGGCAAACACAAATACGATGCTGATACCAACTAGGCAATACACCACAAACAGCGACCAGGGCCAAGAGCGTTTGGCCGGCACCGAGCGCAACTGGAACCGAGCCTGCAGGCTGGGTAGTAGGGCTGCCAGCAAGGCGGCCAGGCTGGCTTCCAATACTGGATAGTCCTGGCCCATATTGGCCAGCACCGCTGTGGTATCATCTTCAAACAGCCCAAAGGCGAACACGTCAAAATGATGATGATAGGTTTGGTAATAATAGAAATTACCGATGGCCGCCGCCGCCACGATAAGGCTGATCAGTGCGATAAAGAAAGGAACCAGGCGCCGCCAGACTTGCCAGCCGTTATGCCAGGCAGCTAGCAATAAACCGGTCAGTAACAAGGGTGCCAATGCCATGCCGGCAATGCGTAAATCATACCTGATCCCGGTTATCCACATGCGCCGGACATCATCAGCCCGTTCAGCCAGCATCTGGGGGTCGGTAAACTGCTGAAACATGAGGTAGCGAGCACCCAGTAAAATCAGTGTCAGCCATGCTATTTGTACCCAGAGCAGGCGAAACAGCAGGCGAATTCGGGGTTGGTACATAGGTCACTCAGGCTGAAAATCAAGCGGTCATTATAATAAATATTTCATAAAAAAAGCCGCAAACTCGCGGCTTTTTTACTTGATGTGGTGAGCTAAGGCTTATGCCACCTTGTCATTGATTACATGTATATCCATCTGCGGGAATGGGATGCCGATGTTGTTGGCGTCCAGCTCGTTCTTTATTTTCTCCAACAAGTCGAACTTGAGTGCCCAGTAATCACCGGCCTCAACCCAGGGGCGAACGATAAAATCGACCGAAGACGCGCCCAGGTTACTGACCGCAATACGACACTCTGGCTCTTTGAGTACCCGAGGGTCTTCGTTGATGATGCGGGTCAGCACTTCTTTGGTCAGCTTCAAATCGGCGCTGTAAGACACACCAATGACCAGGTCGAGTCGACGGGTTTTCTCTTTGGAATAGTTGATGATGTTGTCGTTCAGGATCTTGGCGTTGGGTACCACTATCATGCGATTGTCGGGGGTCATCAATATGGTGGTGAAAATCTGTACCGAATGTACGGTACCGGCGGTGCCGCCGGCTTCCACATAGTCACCGGCTTTGAAGAAACGAAAGCCGATCAATAATACCCCGGCGGCAAAGTTGGACAGTGAGCCTTGCAACGCCAGGCCCACGGCCAGACCCGCAGCACCGATAATGGCGATAAAAGAGGCGGTTTGTACCCCGACTCGGCCCAGAGCGGCGATAATCACGAAGGCCAGCAGACCGTACTTGATGAGGCTGGTCACGAAATCAGAAATGGTGTTATCCACATTGCGCTTTTTCATGACCGAGTTCACACCGCCGGTGAGTATGCCCACCGCGATAAAGCCGATCACCAGAGTCAGAATTGCCGCGGTAATGTTTACCGCATAGTGAATAATCAGCTCCTGATTATTACTGATCCAGCTTTGAGCCTGATTGACGATATCTGGGCTGAGAATGTCAGTTTCCATCGGTTTACCTCTTGTTATATAGAGTGCCCGACCATTAAGACTGGGTGGTCAGTGTGGATAATTGTGGCAGCAGTAGCTGCCAGTGGCTGTCAAAATTCAGTGTGGGCTTAAGGCGAAACTGGCTGCGTACATACTGGTTGATACGGCCTTCCAGGTAGGCCAGCAGCAGATTGGCCAGCACTTTTTCGTCGGTAGCAAAGCCTTCGCCTTCGTATAATCGCCGCTCGCGCATCACTTGCTTGAGCTGGACATCCAATCGTTCAAACAATTGATTAATACGTGCCAGCAGCCGCTCGTGTTCACCCTGTAGGGCATCACCATTCAGCAGCCGAGTGATGCCGGGATTACGTTCACAAAAGCCCAGTATCAGCTGCATGATGTAGCGCAGCCGTAAGGCACAGTCTTTTTCATCCTGCAGGATCAGATTGATTCGAGAGAACAGTGTCTCTTCAATAAAGTCGATTAATCCCTCAAACATGCGCGCCTTGCTGGGAAAGTGACGATATAACGCCGCTTCGGATACGCCAACCTCGGCCGCCAGTTTGGCGGTGGTAATGCGCTGCCCCGGGCTGGTTTCCAGCATATGGGCGAGTGCTTGCAGGATTTGTTCACGACGATTTTTTTTGACTTGGATGTTGGCCATGGATACGCGTCACTCGGTTATTGGCGACCGGAAGAGCCGAAACCGCCTTCTCCCCGTTCGCTTTGGTCAAACTCGTTCACGAGCGTAAATTGGGCCTGCACCACGGGCAGAATAACCAGTTGTGCAATGCGCTCACCCGGCTCTATGGTGAAAGGCGCCGACCCACGGTTCCAGCAGGATACCATTAACTGGCCCTGGTAGTCAGAGTCAATCAGACCCACCAGATTGCCCAGTACGATGCCGTGCTTATGGCCCAGGCCCGAGCGTGGCAGTATGGTGGCGCACAGGCCGGGATCGGCAATATGAATCGCCATGCCGGTAGGCAACAGCTGGGTGTCGCCGGGTTCCAGGGTCAGGGGTGCGTCTAGGCAGGCGCGCAAGTCCAAACCGGCCGAACCTGGGGTGGCGTAGGCCGGTAACGGGAAGTCGGTGCCTACACGAGGGTCAAGAATTTTAAGCTCTATGGGTGTCATGATATTTTTCTGCAATCAAGGTGAGAAGAAGGATAGCCAGCTCGGATTTGCCGGCCAGTGGTAATTCGGTTTTCCCTGTTGGCCAGAGCACGGTCAGCGCATTACTGTCGCTGTTAAAGCCCTGCCCGGCCGCGGCCACGTTGTTGGCCGCTATCATATCCAGTTTTTTGCGGTTGAGCTTGTCACGGGCGTATTGTTCCAGATCCCGGGTCTCGGCCGCAAAGCCGACCGTAAATGGCTTGTTTTCCCGTGCCGCAACGTCGGCCACAATATCGGGATTTTTGGTCAGTTCTATGACCATGGCGTCGGACTGCGTTTTTTTAATTTTATGCTCGGCCACCGTTTTGGGGGCATAGTCTGCCACGGCGGCACAGGCGATAAAAATGTGCTGCCGGGCGATATCCTGCATCACGGCGGCATGCATCTGGGCGGCACTTTCCACATCAATACGGGTTACCCCCGTCGGCGTGGCTAATGCAACCGGGCCACTGACCAGCGTGACCTCGGCGCCCAGCCGTGCGGCAGCGTGAGCCAGTGCGAAACCCATTTTGCCCGAGCTATGGTTGGAAATAAAACGCACCGGGTCCAGCGCTTCCCGCGTGGGGCCGGCGGTGAGCATCAGTTTTATGCCGGCCAATGGCTGCGTCTGTGGCGGGAATTCGAGAGCAAAATGCTGCTCGATAAGCGCCACCAGCTCCATGGGCTCCAACATGCGACCCGGACCCACATCGCCACAGGCCTGGGCGCCCTGTGCGGGGCCCCATATTCGTGTTTGTCGTTGGGCCAGCACGCTCAGGTTCTCTTGCGTGGCGGGGTGGCGGTACATCTGTTGGTTCATGGCCGGCGCCACGGCCAGGGTTGCCGGTGTGGCCAGGCAGAGCGTAGTCAGCAGATCATCGGCCAGCCCGGCTCTGAGTCGAGCCAGGGTATTGGCGCTGGCAGGGGCTATCAGTACCAGATCGGCCCATTTGGCCAGTTCGATATGTCCCATACCGGCTTCGGCTGCGGGATCGAGCAAGGCATCGGATACCGGCTCACCCGAGACGGCCTGCAGGGTCAGCGGCGTAATAAATGCCTTGGCTGACTCTGTCATGACCACCCGTACTTCGGCGTGACGTTCTTTGAGGCGACGCACCAGCTCGGCGCTTTTATAGGCCGCTATGCCGCCGCTAATCCCTATTAAAATGCGTTTTCCTGTTAAATACATCACTGTTTTCCACCTGCTGACAGAGCGGCAAGATTATCATAAAAACAGCCTTTGCGGCGCCGGCTTGGCTTTAGGCTAGGCTTAGTCGTAATCATGACAAAGCGACAGGCCGAGACTGTTGCTGAACCATTATTGCGACAAGGAGGTGATATGAGCATTAAAGACTGGCCTCAGGGAGAGCGACCGAGAGAGAAATTGCTCAATCGAGGGCCGGACAGCCTGTCGGATGCCGAATTGCTGGCCATTTTTTTACGCACCGGCGCCAAAGGCATGGATGCGGTGACGCTGGCTCGTGCTTTGTTGAATCAATTTGGTTCTTTGCGCCAGTTGTTATTAGCGGATCAGCACAGTTTTTGTTCCGGCCCGGGACTGGGGCTGGCGAAATACGTGCAATTGCAGGCCAGTCTGGAGCTGATGCGCCGGTTTCTGGATGAAAAACTGATCCGCGAGCATGCCCTGACCAGTCCCGAACTGACCCGGCAATTTTTACAATCGCGATTACGGGATCAGCCCCGAGAAGTATTCGCCCTGTTATTGCTCGATAATCAACACCGCGTGATGGAGTTTCACGAACTGTTTTTTGGTACAGTAGACGCTGCCGCCGTGTATCCGCGTGAAATTGTCTCACTGGTGCTAAAACGGGGTGCTGCGGCGGTCATTTTGGTGCATAATCACCCATCCGGCGTCGCCGAACCCAGTCGGGCCGACCGCATGATTACCGAACGCATTCAATCGGCCCTTGGGTTGTTAGATATACGCGTGCTGGATCATTTAGTGGTGGGTGATGGCGAAACCGTTTCTTTTGCCGAACGTGGCTGGCTTTAATGGTCGCGTTTTTGGCTTTTTGTTGATCTTGCGCTCAGTATGCTGTATAAATTGCCGCCTTATTTTGCCCCGATAGACGGCCAACGGGGTGATTAATTGCTCGAGCAAAAGTAAGTTTTGGAGAAGACTGACATGTCTAAAGTATGCCAAGTAACTGGTAAGCGGCCAGCTGTTGGTAACAACCGCTCACACGCCAAAAACGCTACCAAGCGTCGCTTCCTGCCTAACCTGCAAACTCACCGTTTTTGGGTTGAAAACGAGAAGCGTTTTGTAAAACTGCGCGTTACCACTAAAGGTATGCGTATTATCGACAAAAAGGGTATCGACGTTGTCTTAGCTGACATGCGTGCCCGTGGCGAAAAGGTTTAAGGAGTTAACCAATGGCTAAAGGTATTCGCGAGAAGATCCGCCTGAACTCAAGCGCTGGTACTGGTCACTTCTACACCACGACCAAGAACAAGCGCAACATGCCTGAAAAAATGGAAATCAAGAAGTTTGATCCCGTTGTACGTCAGCATGTGATCTACAAGGAAGGCAAAATCAAATAAGATTTTGTGTTCTTGAAAACCCGGCTCCGGCCGGGTTTTTTTATGCCCGCAATCTTGGATATACTGCCATTGAGCCGATAGGAGAGTGTGAATGCCTGAGTTACCAGAAGTAGAAGTCAGTCGTCAGGGGATCACTCCCTTCATGTTGGGCGAAACAGTGATGCGAGTGGTGGTGCGTAATGCCAGCTTGCGTTGGCCGATTCCGGGTGAAATTCAGGACATGGTCGGGCTGACCATTACCGGAGTCCGTCGTCGTGCCAAGTATCTGCTGCTGGAAACCGACTGGGGTACCGCCATTTTGCATTTGGGCATGTCGGGCAATTTAAAAGTATTGCCGCACGGCAGCCCGGTCGGCAAGCACGACCACGTCGATATAGAGCTGGGTAACGGCAAGCTGCTGCGCCTGAATGACCCCCGTCGTTTTGGTTGCCTGTTATGGACCAGAGAACCGGTAGAACAGCACCCCTTGCTGGCCAAGTTGGGGCCTGAGCCGCTGACCGACGACTTTGATGGTGATTATCTGTATCAGCGCAGTCGCAAGCGTAAAATTGCGGTCAAGCAGTTTATTATGGATAACCATGTAGTGGTGGGGGTGGGGAATATCTACGCCAACGAGTCCTTGTTCAGCGCCGGTATTCACCCCCAGCGCGCCGCCAATGAGGTAGGGCCTGCCCAGTATCTGGCATTGGCGGGCGAAATTAAAAAGGTGCTGGCACGGGCAATTACTCAGGGCGGCACCACCCTGAAAGACTTTACCGGCAGCGACGGCAAGCCCGGCTACTTCGTGCAAGAGCTGCAGGTATATGGCCGAGTCGACCAGCCTTGCTCTGCTTGCGGCGCCATGCTGCAAGAAGTGCGCATGGGTGGGCGCAGCACCGTCTTCTGTCCGCTGTGTCAGCCGAAACGGTGAAGAGTTATGGGTAAGGGGCAAAGAGAGCGAGACAAGATCATAGACTCAAACCAGGGCTATTTCGCACTTGTCCGCCTCTATGCTAGACGCTGGGCGCTATCTTCAAGGCGATGGCCTGGGTGACGGCCTCGGGTACAAACTGGCTGATGTCGCCGCCGTGAATCACCACTTCCTTGACCAGGGTAGAAGAAATAAACGAGTTTTCTTCTGCCGGAGTCAGAAACACGCTTTCCAGTTCCGGCATCAGGCGCCGGTTCATATTGGCCAGTTGAAACTCATATTCAAAGTCGGAGACGGCCCGCAAGCCCCGGATCAGTACCCTGGCTTGATGCTGCTTGGCAAAGTCGACCAGCAGGCCGGAAAACCCCACCACTTTTACATTACCCAGTGTCTGCGTTACCTGCTTTACCAGCGTCACTCTTTCTTCCAAGTCAAACATGGGGCGCTTACTGGGGCTAAAAGCCACGCCCACAATGACTTCGTCAAACAACAGCGAGGCACGCTCAATTAAATCCAGGTGACCATTGGTGATGGGATCGAAGGTGCCGGGATAAATGACCCTGGTACTCATATTGCATCCTTATTAACAAACGACAGAGAGAAAGATTAGGGTAGAATAGTACCGCATAACGGCCAGTGGGAGAGCGAAGTGATGAAACGAATCTTGGTAGTGCGTAACGATAAAATTGGTGATTTTATGCTGGCGTGGCCGGCATTTGCCATGCTTAAAGCCTCTACCGACTGCCATGTTACCGCTCTGGTGCCCGGGTATACCCAGGCATTGGCCGAGCTTTGCCCCAGTATTGATCAGGTGATGATAGATCCCGGCAAATCAGCCAATTCGGCGGCTCAGCAAAACTTGCTCGAACAGCTTAAATGCGGTGACTTCGATGCCGTTATCTGCCTGTTCTCCAATTTTCGCAACGCCAAGCTGATGTGGCAGGCGCGTATAGTGCAGCGCTGGGCACCGGCGACCAAGCTGGCCCAGCTGCTGTATAACCACAGAGTCACTCAGCGTCGTTCCCAGTCGACCAAGCCGGAATATGAATACAATCTGGATCTGGTGCGGGCTTTTTTACAGCACAACGGAATAACGATAATAGAGCCAAAGCCCCCATATCTCACCTTTAATGAGGCTGAGCTCGCCCGGTTCAAGAGCGAGCTGGCACGGCAGCTGGATGTGGATGCCAGCAAGCCCTGGTTGTTGATACACGCCGGCAGTGGCGGCTCGGCCAATAACCTGTCTGTGGAGCAATATGCCGACTTGCTGGCGCGCTTGTGGGAGACTTACCCCGGGTTACAGCCGATTTTGACCGCCGGCCCAGGTGAACAGGCGTTGGCGCAACAGGTGGTGGACCAGGTCGGGCAGCGCGTGGCACTGGCACATGATCTGGCGTTGCCCGATTTCTGCCGGCTGCTGGCCTGTGGCAGCCTGTTTGTGGCCGGCAGCACGGGGCCATTGCACATAGCGGCGGCATTGGATGTGCCGACCGTGGGCTTTTTCCCACTGCGCCGCTCTGCCACTCCATTACGCTGGCGGCCATTAAACAGTGAAGGACGCCACCTGGCGTTTCATCCCCCAGCGAATGTCGAAGTAGAAGATATGAGCCAGGTGGATATCGCCGAGGTGGCCGCTGCCGTTACTCCCTGGGCCCGCGGGTTTTTGTCTTGATCCATAAATCTGCATATTTAGCGAAGGTGGAATGAGCCGAGAGCAGGCTCAATAGCAGTCCTTGCCTGCCATCCAGAAAACCGGCTTTAAGAATATACATCTTCATAAAACAGCCCACGCCGTGCAACAGGCCCCGGCCCAGAGAGCCTTGTTTACCTCTTTGCTGGCGTTGTTCGGCCCAGGCGGCGGCATAGCCGGCAGACTTCACCAGATAATGCTCTAAATCACGATAGGTATAGTGCAGCAAGTCGCCTTTGAGCTTCTTTACTTTCATCCCTTTCCTGATCTCGACTTTTTCATGTACCAAGGCATCGTTATAGCCGGTCAGTGCCTTGGGGTAGAGGCGTAACACCCGATCCGGATACCAGCCACAATGGCGTATAAAGCGGCCAAAGACCCAGGATAGCCGCGCTACCGAGTAAACTGTATTGACGGTTGGCTTGGCCAGAATGGCTTCTATGCTGGTTTTAAGATCTGGGGTAACGCGTTCGTCGGCATCGACCCAGAGTACCCAATCCGACTGCACATGGGCCTGGGCAATTTGTCGTTGCTTACCAAAGCCGGGCCAGCTGTCATTCACAAAAAAGCGTGCGCCGGCGGCTTCTGCCACCACCTGGGTGTCATCTGTGCTGCCTGAATCCAGCACTACTACTTCATCCACCCAATCCAGAGTGGCCAGGCAATCGGCTAGATTTTCTGCTTCATTTTTAACAATCAATACGGCGGCCAGGGTAGGGCGAGTACTCATCAAGAAGGCTCCTGCAGCAAGTTAAAATCATGGATTATACGGTCAAATTGCGCTGTTACCTGGTCGATACCGATGCGTTGCATGGCGTTGGCGTCTTTTACCCTAGTACGCCAGGGGAGCTGCTCGGCGGTTTTGCCGTTTTCTGCCAGCAAGGCCTCGTCGTATGCGCTGACCACATAGTCGCGACAATAATAGGGCCCAGTGCGCTTGGGGTTGTGATGGGCGTACAAGCCGAGTACGGGGGTACCCATTAAGGTCGCCATATGAGTAGGTCCGGTATCCGGCGCTACCACCAGGCGAGCGACCTCAATTAAGGCCAGCAGTTGCGGCAGACTGGTGTTACCCACCAGGTTATGAGCGATATTATGCGTTAATTGCTCGATGCTGGCGGCTAATTCCCGTTCTTGTCGTGCCGGGCTGCCAATTAATATCACTTTTATACCCAAATGATGCGCATGATCGGCCAGAGCGGCGTAGCCTTCGGCGGTCCAGTTTTTATACGCCTTGCTTGCGGCGGGGCATATCAGTAGCAGCGGTTGCTGCTGGGCATAGGTTTGCGCCCATCTCTGTGCCTCCTCGGGAGCAGTCAGCGACCAACGGGGCTTAACATCGGTCAACCCCAGCGCCTGACCAAAAGCCATAAATCCATCCACCACATGTTCGCCGGTGGCGGTCACCTGGTGATTGGTAAACAGCCACTGGCCATCTTTGGCGCGCTGGCGATCAAATCCTAACTTATGTGTGGCGCGAATGCCCAGACTGGCAATACTGGCCCGCAGCGCGGCCTGCATGTGCAGCAGCACATCAAACTTGCGGCCGCGCAGTTGCTTCCAGAGATCGAGGTAGGCGCCCATACCGGCGGCTTTATCGAATACGATGATTTCGACACCTGGCACTAACTGCAGCAATTTGGCCTCAATTTTACCGGTTATCCAGGTAATGCGAGTGTCAGGCCACTGGCGCTGTATTGCCTGCACCAAAGCAATGGCATGACAGCAATCGCCAATGGCGGACAAGCGTAATAAACAAAGGCTGGCGGGAGCCGAGCTTAGCAATGCCATATTAAATCTCCAGGATCTGATCCCAGCATTATGCAAAGGCTGACGTGCCATGTAAAATCTGTCTTTTCGGCTTGGGCGGAGACGGCAGTGGAACGAATAGAGCACGGTTCTGAAATTATCTGGTACGACCCGGAGTGTTTTGGCGCATTTAATCGTGATTTTTTTGAGATTGATTACTGGCGTGAACAGAATGCTATCAGGGGCAAGGCCGTTGGGCGCAATACCACCTGGTTTGTCGAAGATGCCGTGGGGCACAAGGTACTTCGTCATTACTACCGTGGCGGCATGATTGGCCGGGTAATGGAAGATACCTTCTTGCACGTTGCCGAGTCTAAAAGCCGCGCCATGGCCGAATTTACCGTGCTGGCCAAGCTGTATCGTCGTGGCTTGCCCGTTCCCCGGCCTTGTGCGGCGCGTATGGTGCGCTCCAACCTCGTTTATCGTGCCGATATCATCTTGAGCCGCATCAATAACTCTCGTGATCTGGTGGCTATTTTAAAAGAAAGAGCGCTGAGCAAGAGCGAATGGCAAACCGTGGGTAAAACCATTCGCCAATTCCATGAAGCCGGTCTGTATCACGCCGATTTGAATAGCCACAATATATTGCTTGATGATGACGGTAAGGTCTGGCTGATCGACTTCGATAAATGCCACTTTCGCCAGCCCAGTACCTGGACCCGGGAAAACATGGATCGGCTGTTACGCTCTTTTCGCAAAGAGAAAGGGCTACACCCTGAATTTCACTGGCAAGAAGCCGACTGGCGTACGCTGTTGAATAGCTACAAGTCAAAACAGCTTTAAGCAAGCCGCTCTTTATCGAACGGCAGAAACCGACAATGAGTGGAGATATCTCCACTCATTGTGATTAGGTAAAACGTGAGATCTGCAGGAGTGTTTTATCTATCGCTCCTTTGTTGCTGTTTACCACATGCAATGCCTGTTGACCTACGCGCAAACGATACGCTTTGTCTTTAAAAAGGTGGGCCAATGACTCGGCCAACGTATGGCTGTCATGCACGGTAATCAGCCCGTTATTTTCTGACAGTCGCTGATAGATATCATTGAAGTTAAACACCGAAGGCCCTGTGATTACGGGCTTGCCCAGTGCTGCAGGCTCCAGCAGATTATGACCGCCACGTTCGATCAGGCTCCCGCCTACAAACGCCACATCGGCTGCCGCCAGCATGATCGGTAGCTCGCCCATGGTATCACCCAGATAGACCTGAACGTCTGCAAGCGTTGCCTGTGTTCGCCGGCTCACGGTGAGTTGTTGCTGCGTAATCAATGCCGCAACCTGGTCGAACCGCTGCGGATGGCGTGGCACCAGTATCAACAGGGCTTCAGGTTGACTTTGCAGTAGCATCTTATGTGCCCGCAGCAATTGCTCGTCTTCCCCTTCATGAGTCGAGGCGGCAATCCATATTGGTCGCTCAACACCGAGTTGTTCACGCAGCAGTTGTCCCTGGTGACGAATATCGTCGTCGTAATCAATATCGAACTTGATAGAGCCAGTCACGCTCAATTTTTCACGGGAGAGACCCAAAGCGACAAAGCGCTCGGCATCATCCTGGTGCTGACAGGCTATGTGGCTGATATTGGTTGATAACAGCCGGAATATGCCATGAAAACGTTGGTATCGCGCCGCAGAGCGCGCCGACAGTCGGGCATTCAACACCATGACCGGCAAGTGCCGCTTTCCACAGGCTGCCAGCCAGTTGGGCCAGAGCTCGGTTTCCATAATCAGCAGTGCCCGCGGCCGAATGCGGCGCAAGAACAAGGCCACAGCCCAAGGAAAGTCCAGCGGCGCATAGCGGTGCTCGATTACATCCCCCAACTTTTCCGCCAGATCGGCGCCGGTACGAGTTGTGGTGGTGACCAAAATAGGCAGCTCTGGCTGTTCGGCCTTAAGCGCTTTAATCACGGCGGTGGCGGCAATCATCTCGCCCACGCTGACCGCATGTAACCAAACGGGTCGCTCTTGCCGTGAGGCGGGCACCCAGCCCAGGTGTTCCGGCCAGCGGCTACCAAAGCCGGGCTTGCCTTTTTTAGGCCAATACAGCAGTGCCAGTAGTAAAGGGCTGAACAGATGTATTAGCAGATTATATATAAAGCGATAAATCATGAGGTTACCGAAGGCTGTCGATCATATGTTCTGGCGACGTCAGTCGTGCTATAGCGGCAAGGACCTTTTCTGCGGGCAGCTCCTTCAGACACTTTAAATGGCCCAATGGACACTCTCGCTTGAAGCAGGGGCGGCATTCAATATCGGTATGAACAATCGCCACCCTTTCTGCCAACGGCGGGGTGTATTTAGGTGAAGTTGAACCATAAATCGCAACCAAAGGACGTTGTAATGCGGCTGCGATATGCATCAAGCCTGAATCATTAGACACGACAGTGGCGCTTAACGCCATCAGATCAATGGCCTGATGCAGCGAGGTCTTGCCTGCCAGAATGTGGCAATGCGTTTGCAGTGCTGCGGGTAAATAATGGCGAATGGCCTCGGCAACCGGAATGTCTTTGGCCGAGCCAAATATCCATATCTGCTTTCCCTGCTCTATCTGGTGCCGGGCAACCTCTGCGTAGTGTTGTTCCGGCCAGCGTTTAGAGGGACCAAACTCAGCGCCCGGGCACAGACTGACGATGGGCTTTTGAACATCTAGCGTTAGCTCACTCAAAGCTTGCTGCTGATTATCCAGATCGATTTGTAATTTTGGCCAGGGTATCGCCGGTATGCAATGGCTGTCTTTCATGTCTGTTTTGGGATAAGCCAGTGCCGCATAGCGTTCGACCATCAACGGAAAGTCGGTTTTGTTGCTGCGCAGATCATTCAGTAATCCGTAACGTGACTCGCCTTTCCAGCCTGTGCGCTTTTTGATGCCTGCGAACAGCGGTATTAGCGCCGATTTCAAGGAGTTGGGCTGTACTATGGCCCAGTCATAGCCTTCGGTGGCCAGTTGCCGGCCAAGGCGGAAGCGTTCGGCGAGCTTGAAGTCACCATGTCCCAGTGGCATCACTATGGCTTTGTCTACTTCAGGCATCCGCTCCAGTAGCGTACAGCACCAGGCCGGCGCCATCACATGCAGCTCTGCCTCGGGGTGCTGTTGTTTTAGGGTGATGTACAGACTTTGGGACATCACCATGTCTCCGACCCAGGAAGGGCCTACAATCAAAATTTTCATAGAGTACCAGCATTATGTAATACAGATAATCAGGCAGACACGATACTATTATATGAGAATGTCTGAAAGATTCTTAATTTCATTTTTTTGAGAAAAAATCGCTCTAGCCAATAAAATGTTGCTAGATGCTAGCTCAATTTCTTGATTGAAATTAATTAAGATTATATTAAATAGTTCTCGAAGGTGTTCAATATCCCTGTCTCTGGCTAAGTGTATATGAAACCCTAATTTTTTAAACTCTGGGAAGACCGTGTTGTCATATACAATACATATTAAGCCGTTGCCTAAAGCTTCTATAAGGGCGTTGGATAGCCCCTCTCCGTGACTTGGGAATAAAAAAATAGAAGCATCATGAAATAATTCTTGTGGTTGTGGGTGGTACCCAATTAGCTCTGCTTGACCCTCTAGGTTTCTGTTTTTTATTTCATTATTCAGCTTTAATAGGTAATTTTTATCATCTCCTGTGCCGACCAGTTTTAAGGGGATGTCTGTGTTTTCAATTGCCTGTAAAGCATCAATTTGGCCCTTCCCGTGTGCTATCCTACCTATATGTATGGCTTTTTTTGTTGGTTTTTGCGGCGGCGTTGACATAAAGTTAGTACTAGTGTAAATGACACCTGAATTAGCTTTATCAGATATAGGGATTATTTTTTCTACATTTTTAAGTAAGTGTTCGCTAATGCATAAATGATAGTTTACCCTACTGTAAAGCCAGCGGTGCAATAAATCCTTTTTACTACTGGATCTAGTAGTTCCATATCTTACTATTAACTTGACCTTAGTTAACCCTATCAGTGAAAAATAAATTGATTTTATTTCTGAGGTGCCGAGAAATATAATATTTTTAATTTTTTGTTTTATTATTATTTCTCGTAATTTCGATATTAAACCGATGCTGAATTTAGTCTTGAATCTCACTTCTTGATAGTTAATGCCAGCCAGACTTGCCTGCTGAGAAATAAAACTGCCATGTTTACATACTAGTAGTGTTGAAATGCCAGCATGAGTAAGCCCTTTAGTCATTTTTATCGCATCGAGTTCCATGCCACCAGCAAAGTGTGATAAGCACAAAACCACAACGTCACATTGATTGATGTTCATATTGCGTTTCTCATTGGATATATAACATATTTTGATAATTATTGTGTTTCGTACTGGTGATATACGTTGAAATGTGAATTTATCTATACTAAGTAATGATTAACTTATCTTAGACTTTAGTTAATATATTCTTAGTGTCAGTGGTGTTGCTTTAGTGATTCTTATATGGAATATGATGGGCTAATTAATATAAATTTTGGATAGAGCCTGCACATGAGCATGTATACTAAATATCTCTTTAGCTCTACTCTGAGCAAGGTTAGCGATCTCATGATGATTCTCTTGTTGAATGTCTTTAATTGCCGAAGCAAAGCTTTCGGCCGAGTCGGGGGATGCTAACAGGCCTGTATCGGCAATAATTTCCGGCAGAGCCCCTGAGTTAGCTGCAACGATTTTCTTTCCGGCAGCCATCGCTTCAATAGCGGTTAGACCAAAAGCCTCATTTTGCGAAGGAATGCATACCACATCCATGATCGCCAGCAGATTAGGCATATCATACCGAAAGCCAGAAAAAACGACTTTATTATTTAAACTATAACTGTCTATCCTGCTATTCAGCTCTTTGACAAAATTTTCATCGGCTCCATCTTGTGCGGTTAATCCACCAACAATCAGTAGTTTTGCATCTTTAAATTCATCGTCGTCGTGCAATAACTTAAAGGCATCAAGCAGTACCAAATGGCCTTTGCCTGGACTGAGCCGCCCTGGGAGACCAATGATGGGCCGCTGCTCAGATAGTCCAAGTTCTTGCTTGATGTCGTTTATTTCTCTATCTGGAGCTTGAAATTCTGTTCCTAGCCAAAGTCGTTGTATTTTATCTGCTTGAACAGGAAGGGCATTAAGGTTGCGAGCCAAAGTGACGTCGCTGATAGACAGCACTTGATCTACGTGGCTATATATCCAACGATGCAGTAGGTCTTTTTTCGGACGTGTAACACCCATATGTTCTGTAAAAATGATCCGGCAACCAGTGAGCTTTTTTAGCAAGGTCGCCAGTCGCAGGTCGCTGGACTTGTGGCAATGCAGTACCGATATCTTTTTACTTCTAAGCCAATTAGCTATCTTTTTGAGACTGATAAAAGCATTTGCCTGGCTATTGACTTCAAAAACATCGATCCCCAAGTTATGAAAGGATTGTGCTACCTTGCCGCCTTTAAGACAAATAGCCACCGCTTGCCAGCCTTGTTCTGGTAAGTACTTGCTGACACGTGCCGGATACATTTCCAATCCACCCCAGCCTTTAGAGAGACAGATATGGGCAACACTGTGGCGATGACTATTCATATTGATCCTTATTTATTCAACCAAGCCATGTATTCACTGGTACCTTCTGCCACTGTCTTGAATTTGTGGGGGTAACCGGCGGCGCGCAGTTTGGTGAGGTCGGCCTGGGTAAAGCTCTGGTAACGACCTTTTAGCTGCTCGGGGAAGGGGATGTATTCGATGCTACCCTTGCCGTGATGTTTGATGACCGCTTCAGCGACGTTCTGGAAAGGTTCGGCCTGGCCGGTGCCGCAGTTGAAAATGCCGCTCACTTCTGGGTTTTCCCAGAACCACAGGTTAACCTTGCACACATCTTCTACATAGATGAAGTCGCGCATCTGGCCGCCGTCAGGGAAGCCGTCGCAACCTTCAAACAGCTTGGGATTTTCGCCTTTATGCAGCTGGGTATTGAGGTGGAAGGCCACGCTAGACATGCCGCCTTTATGCTGTTCGCGAGGGCCATAGACGTTGAAATACTTGAGCCCTACGACCTGGGAACTGATCTCGGGCAGCAACTGGCGAACATACTGGTCGAACAGTTGCTTGGAGTAGCCGTAGACGTTGAGCGGCTGCTCGTATTGTGGTTCTTCAATAAAGTTGTCGTTGCGTCCACCATAGGTGGCAGCAGAAGAGGCATAAATGAACGGAATTTCCCGCTCAACACAGTAATGCAGCAAGTCTTTGGAATACTGATAGTTGTTTTCCATCATAAACTTGCCGTCCCACTCTGTGGTGGCCGAGCAGGCGCCTTCATGAAAGATGACTTCAATGCCGCCCCATTCCTCGAACTCGTCGCCGGAAAAAATGCGCTGAATGAATTCGTCTTTGTCGAGGTAGTCGGCAATGGTGAGGTCGACCAGGTTAACGAATTTGGTGCCATCGGTGAGGTCATCGATAACCACTATATCGGTGCGTCCTTGATCGTTAAGGTTTTTTACCAGATTACTGCCGATAAAGCCGGCGCCGCCAGTCACAATGATCATCGCTGTATGCCTCTTGTTGGCCGGAAGCTGTCCGGCAAAACGAACTAAATTGAACGTAAAGTTTATCACGCTTACCAGGCAGAAAACTAACCCGCCAGCCTGTGTTATGCTTCAGTAAACAACTTTTAAGCATTTGGTTAAGCTGATGAAAACCAAAGAACGCATCGTTTCTGCCGCATTACAGTTATTCAATGAGCAAGGTGAAGCCAATGTCACCACCAATCATATTGCCGCTCATCTGGGCATGAGCCCTGGGAACCTTTATTACCATTTTCGTAATAAAAACGACATTATTCACCGTATTTTTCTGCAATATAGCGAACATTTACGCAAGGGATTCACCCCGATCAATGGTCCTGCCAGCGCCAGTCCGGCGGTATGGTTTCATTATCTGGATGCGATTTTCTATGTGATGTGGGAATTTCGTTTTTTCTACGCCAATCTCAACGATATTTTGCAGCGTGATCCCGAACTGCATCGGCAATATCTGGTAGTGCAGCAGGAACTGGCCCTCAATCTGCAGTCGTTACTGCGCGAGCTGAACAAACAACAGGTGCTGGCTATTCCCGACAGTGAAATAGAGCCCATTACCGAGATGCTTCGCATGTTGGTGTCGTTCTGGGTGAGCTATCAGTCTGCACAATCGCTTACCCCTCATATCAGTCAGTCTGTGCTCTATGAAGGTGTGTCCCGGGTGTTGCTGCTGCTCAAGCCTTATTTTCATCCCGAGCAGGGACTCGAACTGGCAAAGCTGATGGCACATTATCAGGCGCTGGCAGCCAAACCCAGTGATCCCTTTCACAAATAGTGGTTGATGACAGAATTTGCTGTGATAGTTTGGTTATTAAGAAGTAAAATGGTCTGATTAACCCTCAGATAGCCAGATTGATAGCGGGAGTTCACTATGTCAGCGGCATTTTATGCTCATTTATCCGAACAATTAGCGCAAACCAAAGCAGAAGGACTCTTCAAGCAAGAGCGTATCATCAGCTCGGCCCAAAGTGCTGCCATAGAAGTGGGGCAGCAAGAGGTCATCAACTTTTGTGCAAACAATTACCTGGGGCTGGCTAATCATCCCGAGTTGATCGAAGCGGCCAAGCAAGGGCTGAACAGTCATGGCTTCGGCATGGCGTCGGTGCGCTTTATCTGTGGCACTCAGGATTTGCACAAGCAACTGGAAGCCGATCTGTCTGCCTTCTTGGGGATGGAAGACACCATTCTTTATACCTCCTGTTTTGACGCCAATGCCGGCCTGTTTGAAACCCTGCTCGGGCCTGATGATGCCATTATTTCCGATGCGCTCAACCATGCCTCCATTATCGATGGCGTGCGTCTGTGCAAGGCGAAACGCTATCGCTACGCCAACAACAACATGGCCGAGCTGGAAGCACAGCTGCAGCAGGCCGAGGCCGACGGTGCGCGTTTTAAACTGATTGCCACCGACGGTGTGTTCTCGATGGACGGCGTGATTGCCAATCTGAGTGCCATTTGCGACTTGGCCGAGCAATATAATGCCATGGTGATGGTGGATGACTCCCATGCCGTTGGTTTCGTCGGGGAGCAAGGGCGCGGTACTCCCGAATACTGCCAGGTGATGGATCGGGTTGATATTATTACCGGCACCCTGGGTAAAGCCTTGGGCGGCGCTTCTGGCGGTTATACCTCGGGTAAAAAAGAAGTGATCGACTGGCTGCGCCAGCGTTCACGGCCTTATCTGTTCTCCAACTCGGTGGCGCCGGCGATTGTGGCCGCATCCATTAAAGTGCTCGACATGCTGAAAAACGGCGGTGAATTGCGCGAAAAGGTGCGAGAAAACAGCGCCTATTTCCGCCAGCAGATGAGCGCGGCCGGTTTTATCCTGGCGGGTGAAGATCACGCCATTATTCCGGTCATGCTGGGTGATGCGGCCCTGGCCGCCCAAATGTCCGACAAGCTACTCGAACGCGGCATTTACGTGATTGGTTTCTCCTTCCCGGTAGTACCAAAAGGCCAGGCTCGTATTCGTACCCAAATGTCGGCGGCGCACAGTCGCGAACAGCTGGACAAGGCCATTGCCGCCTTTATTGAAGTCGGCCAAGAGCTGGGTGTGATTTAAGGAAACCATGATGAAAGCATTAGCAAAACTGAAGGCAGAACCCGGCATCTGGATGACAGACGTACCCGAGCCGGAGCTGGGTCATAACGATTTATTGATAAAAATTCGCAAAACCGCTATTTGCGGTACCGATATTCATATCTATAACTGGGATGAATGGTCGCAAAACACCATACCCGTGCCCATGGTCGTGGGGCATGAATATGTTGGCGAAGTGGTCGCTCTGGGCCAGGAAGTGCGGGGCTTTGCGGTAGGCGATCGTGTCTCGGGGGAAGGGCATATTACCTGTGGCCACTGCCGTAATTGCCGCGCCGGGCGTACTCATCTGTGCCGTAATACGGTGGGTGTAGGTGTTAACCGCGAAGGTGCTTTTGCCGAGTACCTGGTCATCCCGGCATTCAATGCCTTTAAACTGCCGGACGAAGTATCCGACGATCTGGCCGCCATCTTCGACCCCTTTGGTAATGCGGTACACACCGCGCTTTCGTTCGATTTGGTGGGCGAAGATGTGTTGATTACCGGTGCCGGCCCCATTGGTATTATGGCGGCGGCGGTGGCTCGCCATGTGGGCGCTCGCCATGTGGTGATCACCGATGTGAACGAATATCGGCTGGATCTGGCGCGCAAGATGGGCGTGACCCGGGCAGTGAATGTGGCCAATGAAAAGCTGGATACCGTGATGGCTGAACTGGGCATGACCGAAGGCTTCGATGTGGGGCTGGAAATGTCTGGTGTACCGGCAGCCTTCTGCGACATGCTCGATAAAATGAACCATGGTGGCAAGGTGGCCATGCTGGGGATCCCGCCATCGGATATGGCGATTGACTGGACCCAGGTTATTTTCAAAGGGCTGGTACTTAAGGGTATTTATGGCCGGGAAATGTTTGAAACCTGGTACAAGATGGCCAGTCTGATCCAGTCAGGCCTGGACTTAAGCCCCCTGATCACCCACCACTTCAAGGTGGATGATTTTCAGCAGGGGTTTGACACCATG
The DNA here is from genome assembly GCF_014643915.1 of Oceanisphaera marina. Classification (GTDB taxonomy): domain Bacteria; phylum Pseudomonadota; class Gammaproteobacteria; order Enterobacterales; family Aeromonadaceae; genus Oceanimonas; species Oceanimonas marina. The sequence continues at coordinate 31,604 of NZ_BMKE01000009.1, read as the reverse complement.
CGCTCGGGTCAGTCCGGCAAGGTGATCCTCGACTGGACCTGAAAATCTGCTCTCTTATGTTGATGACAAAAGGTCGGCTTAGCCGGCCTTTTGTATTTATCGCGCTGACTTGTCGTGCTTGACCGTTTGGCTATCCTTGTTGTAATTGCGCCTTGCTTCACACTTCTTCTATTTCTGCTCTAACCGGTGTCATACGCAGCACATTTTGCTTGTTAAAGTGGCACACTCAGGTTAGAAAAAGAACAGTCCGAAGTTCTTCGGCGCAACAACTCAATGGACAGAGGGAAGCGAAATGATCACATGGAACAAAAAAGCGGTGACCGCGGCGGTGTCGATTGCCCTGGGTTATGGTGTGGCATTTTCGGCCTCGGCAGAGACCGTTAAAATCGGTATTGCCGGGCCCATTACCGGCGCGGTGGCGCAATATGGTGACATGCAATTTACCGGCGGCCGTATGGCGGTCGAAATGCTCAACAAGTCTGGCACGCTCGGGGACTATACCCTGGAGGCGGTGGAATATGATGACGCCTGTGACCCCAAGCAGGCGGTAGCGGTGGCAAACCGGGTGGTGAACGACGGCATCCAGTTTGTGGTCGGTCACCTGTGCTCCGACAGTACCTTGCCGGCCTCGGATGTATACGACGACGAAGGCATTCTCATGATCACGCCAGCCTCTACCAACCCGGTGATCACCGAGCGTAATCTGGAATTTGTGATGCGCACCATAGGGCTGGACAGTGATCAGGGCCCAACAGCGGCGCGCTACATCATGGAGCAGGTCAAACCCAAGCGCATCGCCATTATCCACGATAAAAAACAATACGGTGAAGGCCTGGCCTCCAGCGTGCGCGATGCACTGAAAGAAGCGGGTGTAGACGTGGTGGCCTACGAAGGGGTGACCTCGGGCGACAAGGATTTTTCTACTCTGGTGGCCAAGCTACAACGCGATAAAGTCGATTTTGTCTATTACGGTGGCTATCACCCGGAATTGGGGCTGATCTTGCGCCAATCTGCCGAAAAAGGCTTTAACGCCCGCTTCATGGGGCCGGAAGGCGTGGGGCACAAAGACATTACCTCTATTGCCGGTGAAGCCTCGGAAGGGCTGCTGGTCACCCTGCCGAAAAAGTATGACCTGGATCCGGCAAACGTGGATGTCGTGCAGGCCATTCAGGCCAAGGGTGAAGATGCCAGTGGTCCTTTTGTGTGGACTACCTATGCGGCGGTGGAAGCCATTGCCGAAGGTCTTAAGCGTGCCGGTACCGATCCGGCGGCCGTGGCAAAAGCGCTGCGCGCCGAGCCGGTCAATACCGTGATGGGGCCTTTGTCCTGGGATGAAAAAGGCGACCTTATGGGATTCGAATTTGGTGTATTTGAATGGCATAAAGACGGTACTTCAACTCAGATGTAAACCTGGACGCGTTTGCATTATCTCGTCCTCGATTAAGCGGCTCAGCCATGGGTTGCTCGAGTCGCTGTTATCGAGCCGGCACTATTTTATTTATATATTCGTGCACCAACCAGGGTGCCAGTACTACCCTGAAATCAAGGGTCTCTCTCGCTCTTACGACAAGGAAGGTTGTATGTCTGAGCCTGCACTTTATTTTATTCAGCAGTTGCTTAATGGCATGACCATAGGCAGCACCTACGCACTCATCGCCATCGGTTACACCATGGTGTATGGCATTATCGGCATGATCAACTTCGCCCATGGCGAGGTGTACATGATTGGTGCCTACGCTTCCTTCATGGTGATGACGGGGCTCATGATGGTGGGCATCGACAGCACCCTGCTGTTACTCACCGCCGCCTTTCTGGTCAGTATTATTTTAACCAGCGTTTATGGTTACTCCATAGAGCGCGTGGCCTATCGCCCATTGCGTGGCAGCAAGCGACTGATAGCGCTGATTTCCGCCATCGGCATGTCGATTTTCTTGCAGAACATGATGCGTCTGTTCCAGGGCTCGCGAGATATCGCCATGCCCCGACTGATTTCCGGTGGCTGGACCTTTGGCGATAGCGGCTTTCAGGCCTCGCTGTCTTACATGCAGCTGGTTATTTTTGTGGTGACCGTGATCACCATGACCTTGCTGTCGTGGTTTATCTCGCGCTCGCGTATGGGGCGCGCCTGTCGCGCCTGTGCCGAAGATCTTAAAATGGCCAACCTGCTCGGCATCAACAGCAATATGGTCATTTCGCTTACCTTCGTGATTGGTGCCGCCCTGGCTGCGGTTGCCGGCGTCTTGCTGGGTTCTTACTACGGCGTGATCAATCCCTATATTGGCTTTATGGCTGGGCTGAAGGCCTTTACCGCCGCCGTACTCGGTGGCATTGGCAGCATTCCCGGGGCCGTGATTGGTGGCCTCTTGCTGGGCGTGACCGAGGCCATGACCGGCGCTTATTTCAGCACCGAATATAAAGATGTGGTGTCCTTCGGGCTGCTGATTGGTGTGCTGCTGTTTATGCCGACCGGCATTTTAGGCAAGCCGGAGGTAGAAAAAGTATGAGCAGATTAAAACCGGCGGTTATTGCCGCCCTGCTGTTTTTATTACTGTCCGGTTGGCTGCTGGGTTTTCGACTGGAAACCGAGGGCACCCGACTCATCGTCAGCAATCGCATGGACCAGGCCTGGGAATGGTTGGCGCTGGGCGCTGGTCTGGTGTTTTTGGTGCAGCTGTTTCACCATCAGTTGCGCAAACCGTTTCAGTACTGGTCACAGCGCAAGGGCGGTTTTGCCTTGCCAGCACCGGAAGAGCGGCCCGGGCTGTACCGCATGGTGACCGTACTGGTGCTGGCCACCCTGCTTGTCTGGCCCTTCATGGGATCGCGCGGGGCCGTGGATCTGGCAACCCTGACCCTGATTTATGTGATGCTGGGACTGGGGCTTAACGTGGTGGTTGGGTTGGCTGGCTTGCTGGATTTGGGCTACGTCGCCTTCTATGCGGTGGGTGCCTACAGTTATGCACTGCTTAATGCCTATCTGGGGCTGGATTTTTGGACCTGCCTGTTAATCTCCGGTGGTATGGCGGCGTTATTCGGTTTTCTGCTGGGGTTTCCGGTGCTGCGGCTGCGGGGCGATTATCTGGCCATCGTTACCCTGGGATTTGGCGAAATCATCCGTATTCTGCTGAACAACATGACCGAGATCACCGGTGGCCCCAACGGCATTGCCGGTATTCCCAAACCCACTTTGTTCGGTTTGGAATTTGAGCGTCGCGGCGACAATACCTTTCATGCATTTTTTGATATTGCCTATAACTCCAGCCACAAGGTGATTTTTCTGTATTTGCTGGCGCTGATCCTGGTGATATTTACCATCTTCGTGATCAACCGCTTGCTGCGCATGCCCTTGGGGCGAGCCTGGGAAGCCTTGCGTGAAGATGAAATTGCCTGCCGCTCGCTCGGGCTGAATCCAACGCTGATCAAACTCAGTGCCTTTACCATAGGCGCGGCTTTTGCCGGTTTTGCCGGCAGTTTCTTTGCGGCCCGTCAGGGCTTTATCAGCCCCGAGTCCTTCATCTTTATCGAATCGGCCATCATATTGGCCATAGTGGTGCTGGGGGGCATGGGGTCCCAGATTGGGGTGGTGCTGGCGGCCATAGTGATGACCATATTGCCGGAGCTGACCCGCGAATTTAACGAATACCGCATGTTGCTGTTTGGCTTGTTGATGGTGCTGATGATGATTTGGCGGCCTCAGGGGCTGTTGCCGATGCACCGGCCACATATGGAGCTAAAATCATGACGGCTTTATTAACGGTTTCCGATCTCACCATGCGCTTTGGCGGTCTGGTGGCGGTGGATCAAGTGGCGCTGAGCATGCAGGAGCGACAGATTGTCTCGGTGATAGGCCCAAATGGTGCCGGAAAAACCACGGTATTCAACTGTTTGTCGGGTTTTTATCAGCCCAGCGGCGGCAGTGTGCAATTCAAGGGGCAGGCCATTGCCGGCATGCCCGGCCATAAAATTGCGCGCCTGGGCATGGTGCGTACTTTTCAGCATGTGCGCTTGTTCAAGGAGATGACGGTGCTCGAAAATCTGCTGGTGGCGCAGCATCATCATCTTAATACCGGCTTTCTGGCGGGGCTGTTTAAAACCCCCGCTTTTCGCCGCTCGGAGCGGGAAGGGCTGGCGCTGGCGCATTACTGGCTGGAAAAAGTCCAGCTCACCGAGTTTGCCAATCGTACTGCAGATAACCTGTCTTATGGCCAGCAGCGGCGGCTGGAAATTGCCCGTTGCATGGCGGCGCGGCCGCAATTGCTGATGCTGGACGAGCCGGCGGCGGGGCTAAATCCGAATGAAACTCATGAGTTGAATCGGCTGATTTGCGACCTGCGAGATAACGAAGGGGTGAGCATTTTATTGATTGAACACGACATGAAGCTGGTGATGGATATCTCCGATTATATTTATGTGGTGAATCAGGGGCGGCCCCTGGCAGAAGGCACGCCAGAGCAGGTGCGGAATAATGTGGATGTGATCAAAGCCTACCTGGGAGAAACCTGAATATGCTGCATGTGGATAATGTGACTGCCGGTTATGGCAAAATTCAGGCGTTGGAAAAGGTCACCATCAATATCGAGCAGGGGGAAATAGTGACCCTGATTGGGGCCAATGGCGCCGGAAAAACCACCCTGATGATGACCATTTGTGGTGATCCCAAGCCGTCTCAGGGACGGGTGATGTTTGAGGGACAGGATCTCACCAGCCTGGATACGGCGGCCATTATGCGTAAAGACATCGCCATAGTGCCGGAAGGGCGGCGAATTTTCGCGCGGCTCTCGGTGGAAGAAAACCTGTATATGGGCGCTTTTTTCGTTGATAAGCGCGAACATGCGGGTTTGCTGGCCGAGGTGTATGAAATGTTTCCGCGACTCAAGGAGCGGATGCATCAGCGGGCCGGTACCATGTCGGGGGGCGAGCAGCAAATGCTGGCCATTGCCCGGGCCCTGATGAGCAAGCCCCGATTGTTATTGCTGGATGAACCCTCACTGGGTCTGGCGCCCATTATCATTGCGCAGATTTTTACCACCATAGCGCGGCTGCGTGCCGAAAAGGGCATGACTATCTTTCTGGTCGAGCAAAATGCCAATCAGGCGCTGCAACTGGCCGACCGGGGTTATGTGCTGGAAAACGGCCGCGTCATTCTGGCCGACACCGGTGCCGCCCTGCTGGTAAACGAACAAGTACGACAGGCATACCTGGGGGGCTAAGTATAAAACATAGCGGTCAGCCTTACGCAGTTCGCCGTAAGTTAAGCACTCCGTCTTTCTTTGACTTACATGTACGGCTTAAAGCGTACCATCGCCCGTCGTCAGGCCGAGTGCCAATAACCAAACTCCGCCTAATGCCAAGTGGGATGAGATTGGGTAAACTGGCCAAAATTAATGTAAGGAGTTACCCATGGAGCAGTTTGCTCATATTTCTGTTGCCGAGGCCGATCGCCTGCTGGCGGAAGGTCAGGCCCGACTGGTGGATATTCGCGATCCCCAGTCATTTGCTCAGGCGCATGTTGAACAGTCTTTTCATTTAACCAACGACAGTCTGGTCACCTTCACCAATGAGGTTGATTACGAGACGCCGGTTATCGTGATGTGTTATCACGGCGTCAGTAGCCAGGGCGCGGCCCAGTATCTGATTAATCAAGGCTTTGAAGAAGTGTATAGCCTGGATGGCGGTTTTGAAGCCTGGCGACGCACCCAACCTGTGGTAGCGCAGTAATGAAGCTGCTGCTGGTGCTGGATGACCCGCGCCGCGCCCAGTCATTTGTGGATTATCTGGCCGGCATGGGCCTGAAATGCGAGCTCACGCTGGATGACGAGCACAATGTCAGCCTCTGGCTGGTGGACGAGTCTCGTTGGCAGCAGGCCCAGCTAGAGGTGAAGCGTTTTATTGCCGAGCCGTTGCATCCTCGCTATCAAGATGCCGCCTGGCGACAGGGCGATACCCAGGTGCAGTTTGCCAAGGGACCTGCACAACCCGGTCTGCTGCGCGATGTACTTAGCCGTACCGGCCCGCTGAATATGCTGGTACTACTTGCCTGTTTGACGGTCTACGGCCTGAGCTGGCTTGGGCTGCCCATGTTTGGGCTGCTGGCCTTTCCACCACAGTTATCGTTATTGCTGGGCCCCGAATTCTGGCGTGGCTTTACCCCCGCCTTGCTGCATTTCTCCCTGATGCATCTGGTATTCAACCTGTTTTGGTGGTGGTATCTGGCTGGCATGGTGGAGCGGCGACGCGGGCATGGCAAGCTGTTGTTATTACTGCTTATATCGGCACTGTTGCCCAACTTGATGCAGTTTTTGGCCAGTGGCCCGCAGTTTGGCGGTTTGTCTGGCGTCGTATATGCGCTGCTTGCCTATGTTTGGCTCTCGGGTCGTCTCAACCCCGCGGGTGGTATCGGCTTGCCGGATGGCATGGCGGTTTTCATGGTGGTGTGGCTGATACTGGGGTTTGCCGGTGCCCTGGGGCCGGTCGCCAATCTGGCTCACCTGGGAGGGGGCTTGATTGGTCTGCTGCAAGCCTGGTTTGATCGAACCAGAGCGGTGACTTGAGTCGAGCCCTTGCCTGTCAGCGGTGGCTTATTGATATAGAAACTTGGTGAACAGCAGGCGGCGAAGCGGCGTTTCACCGGTTTCTTTCAGCAACAAGTCGTTAAGCCGTTGCAAACCTTGCTCTGTCAACTGGTCGCGTACCTCCAGTGAGCGGATTTCCTGCTCATTCTGTTCGGCCAGCAGGTTATTGATGGCATCACGCAACAGCGGTATATGCTGCTCCACCAACGGCATCTTATCCGCACTTTCCAACATCAAATCTACCGTTACCCGCACATAGCCCAGGGTTTGCCCCGAATTCTGGTAGTTGGTAATAATATCGGGCGCTATGGTGTAATATAAAGGCCCTTCGGGAGCCGCTTCTTGTGCCTGAACAAGGCCTGCGGTGAATAAGATACAAAGTACGAGTAAACGAAGCATTAATACGCCTTTTTAACAGAATAATGTGGGTATTGTTTAAACAAAGTGTGGGCCGGTCAAGTGAATACGTGTTTTTCAGGATTAAAGCTGCAATTAAAAGATGGCGCTGGTAACGCCAACAACAGGACGCCGTCGTGATCCTGACCGAAGATGCTGGCTGGAACTGGTCTACCAGGCTGCCCGAATCTCAGCCTGAGTTGTGCCACTGGCTGCAGGATAGCGGTTCTTTGACCGAACGCCTGCGCCTGTGCTGCCGGCATTTTCGCGTTCAGTTGCAGCGTACGCGCGCGCAGGTGAGCTTAGCGCCCGAGCAAGCCGACTGGCTGGGTGTGGAGCAGGCTCATTGTCGTGAAGTGCTGTTATTGTGCGACGAACAACCTTGGATCTACGCCAGCTCGCTGTATTCTTCTTCGGCCGCAGAGGCCGTTCCTGCTCTGGGTGGCCTGGGCCAGCGCGCCCTGGGCGAGTTGTTGTTTGAACACCCCCGCCTTACCCGCAGTGATTTTGAGTTTGCCCAGTTAACTGCCAGCCAATGGCAGCAGTTGGGGCAGCAGCAAAGTGCGGGGCAAGAGACGCCTGGAGTGTCCTTGTCATCTATGTGCCCCCAAACATTTTCCCCGGCGGCTTTGCCCTGGGCAAGGCGCTCATTGCTGGCCATTCCTCAGGCCAGCGTATTGGTTACCGAATTGTTTTTACCCGCCGCTCAGATATACAGAGAGTAAAACGAATGACAACAACTGCAACGCGCCCTCGTTGGCGTGCCTATATGGCATTGGCCCGGCTCGACAAGCCCATCGGTACTTTATTGCTATTGTGGCCAACCTTATGGGCTATCTGGATTGCCGGTAACGGCCAGCCCTCTCTCTGGTTATTGCTGGTGTTCGTGGTGGGGGTGTTTGCCATGCGCTCTGCCGGCTGCGTGATTAATGATTATGCCGACCGCCATATTGATGGTCATGTCAAACGAACCCAGGGGCGACCTCTGCCGACGGGGGAGTTGACCGAGCGCCAGGCGCTGGGCTTTTTTGTCCTGCTGGTCCTCATCTCTTTCTTGCTGGTACTGACCACCAATGCCCTGACCATCACGCTGTCGGTTGCGGGCCTGGGCTGGGCGGCGCTATATCCTTTCATGAAGCGTTATACCCATTTGCCGCAACTGTTTCTGGGTATCGCCTTTTCCTGGGCCATTCCCATGGCGTTTGCTGCGCAAAGCAACAGTTTACCGCTGGGGCTCTGGCTGTTGTTTGCCGCCAACCTCACCTGGACCATTGCCTACGACACCATGTATGCCATGGTCGACCGGGACGACGACTTGCGCATCGGCGTTAAATCCACCGCCATTCTGTTTGGCCGGCGCGACAAGTTAATGGTTGGCCTGTTGCAGTTAGCCACGCTGATATTACTGGTTTGCGCCGGTCAGGCCTTTGCGCTTGGGGCATTGTTCTACTGGAGCCTGCTGGGGGCTGCGGGCCTGTTTGTTTATCAGCAGCGGCTGATCCGCGACCGGGAACGCATGCCGTGTTTCAGTGCCTTTTTGAACAACAACTACGTGGGCATGCTGGTGTTTGCCGGCATCGTACTCACGCTGCTGTAATGCTTCCCTACTGCAGGCTGCGGCGCACGGCACTGGGTAACAAGGGATACAGTGCGCTGCGCAGCTGCTCCAGCTCATCATTTTCGGTCTGATGCTGGTACCCATAGCCTTCGGCTTCCAGGGCATCGGCCAGCATCTTGAACAGTGTCTTGTCGAACAGCTCGGGTGCCTGAATACCGTGTAGCATGGCCAGATATTCGGCAAGCTGCTGGCTGTCATCCTGCAGTTGCTGGCGCGCTACGCCGTATTTCAGGCAGGCTACCACTACGCCGTAGCGCTGCAATGAAGGCCGAATAATACGAGCCAGCAACAGCAATTGCAGTTGCTGCTGGGGATCAACCCACCAGCCCTGATGGTGAAACCGGATCAGACCCAGTTGCTCTAATGCCGCTAACTGAGTCTCGATTTGGGCCGATAACGCCTCGCATGGCACATTAAGAAACAGTTCTGCTTTCAGCAGTGGATACAGGCGCTGCAAGCGACGCAATAACTCGCTGGTGACTATGCCTTCGTGGCGCTCTATCACGGTGGCCAACAATGCCGGCAGCGCGAACAGGTGCAGAATATTGTTGCGATAATAACTCAACAACACCGATTGGCGCCGATCCAGGTAGATAACTTCGCCCAGCTTGTTATTTTCCCGCTCAAACTTGCCCAGTTCTAACGCCTGCTCCAATAACTGCTCGCTATCTTGCTCCGGTATCACCACCTGCCGGCTATAGGGGCACAGACGCAGGTAGTCGAGATAAACCTGTACTTGCTGCTGCAGTTGCTGGCGCGTGAGGGCATGGCGATCCGAGGTGAGCAGTGCCGTCGCACTCAGCGTCAGGCCGTTTACTGCGGCGGCGGCGTTGATACGGGTCATGACTTCGCGCGCCAGCGGGGCCACCAGCTCGCGAGCGGTATGTTGGGGAGTGCTTTCTTTAGCTAACCATTCGGCCAGTGGCAGTGGCTCGCCAAAGTTGACGAAACCGCGGCCAAAGTTACGCAGCTTGCGAAGGATGCCCAGCAGCTGCCAGGCACTTTCTTTTTGTTTGCTGCCGCCTTGCAGTTCTTTATGGTAGCTGGCCACTTCCATCACGTGTTCGTAGCCCAGGTAAACAGGGATCAAGGTGATGGGGCGTTCGTTGTGTTGCATGGCGGCATCCAGGGTCATCGACAGCATGCCGGGCTTGGCAGGCAGCAAGCGACCGGTGCGAGAGCGGCCGCCTTCGGCGAAATACTCCACCGCATAACCTCGTCGAAACAGCAAGTTGAGGTATTCCCGAAACACGCAGGCATAAAGCTTGTTGTCTTTAAAGGTACGACGAATAAAGAAGGCACCACCGCGACGGAACAAGGGGCCGGCAGGAAAAAAGTTCAGATTGATGCCGGCGGCGATATGGGGCGGCACCATGCCCTGGTGATAAATGACATAAGACAACAGCAGATAATCCATGTGACTGCGATGGCAGGGCAAATAAACCAGCTCATGTCCTTCCTGAGCCAGTTGCCGCACCCGTTCGGCACCGGTTACCGACAGGCCGCGATAGAGTTTGTGCCACAGCCAGCCGAGTAGCCGGTCGCCAAAGCGGATCAGCGGATAGGAAAAATTGGAGGCAATTTCATTCATATATCCCTGAGCCTGGCGACGAGACACGGTGGCGTCTTGTTGCTGCTGCTGGCTGTGCTCCTCTATGGCTTGCATCACCCCGTCGGTTTGCAGCAATTGGTTCAGCAGCAAGTCTCTGTTTGGCAGTTTGGGGCCGGTGGCGGCCAGTCGCTGGCGACTGAAATGGATGCGGGCAATACGGGCCAGCTTATGGGCCAGCCTGGGGTCGGCCATCGAGCGATCGAGCAATTGGGGCAATAAAAGCGGCGCACTGAAGCGCACCCGGTTTTCTCTGCCTTTTAGTAAGACAATCAATGCCTTGCGTAATGCATTAGGGGAGCGACTGCGTACTATGCTGAGTGAAGAGGGTGTGTCACCTTCTCGACCCGGAGCTCGGCCCCAGAACAGGCTGACCGGCACCAGTTGAATGGCCGTGGGCTGCTGTTTTTGTGCCGCCAGCAGTTGGTTGAACTCCGCCAGATAAGGGGTCGCCGTGCGTGAGCGGCGACTGAGGCCGGCCGGCTTGTCCAGGCAAATAACACGGGGCAGGGAGTGGCCTGCAATCTGCAAGGGCGAATAAGGGCTGGGCAGACCTAATTTTTCGCAACTCAGCTCCAGGGTGAGCAGGTCCGAAATAGACGCCGTTTTCAATATATAAACAATAGGCTGCCCAAGCTCGATGGCCAACTCGGTCACGGGATCGACAGGCAGACTTTTATGATTGACCAAGGCGGCAATCAACGGACGAAACATGCGGCGAATAACAGCAGAGCCGAACATCATATAACTGAAACCCCAATATTTATGCGGTGGGCAAGATTATCAGATCAGACCTCGGATGTCTTGAGGCTGCAGCCGCGGGATTTTGTACTTGCTCTGTTGAATTTACTGGATATACTGACAGTTAACTGTATAAAAAAACAGGTCCGATATGAAAGCCCTTACACCTCGCCAGTCTCAGGTACTGGACATTATCAAAGAGCATATTCTGCAAACCGGCATGCCGCCGACACGTGCCGAAATTGCCCGCACATTGGGCTTTAAATCGGCCAACGCCGCCGAAGAACACCTTAAGGCGCTGGCCAAAAAGGGCGTGATCACCATGATGCCGGGCACGTCTCGTGGTATTCGTCTGGCCGAGGAAGAAGAAGATCTGGGGTTGCCGTTGATCGGCCGGGTCGCGGCGGGCGAGCCGATACTGGCTCAGCAACATATTGAAAGCCATTATCAGCTGGATCCGGCACTGTTTCATCCTGCGGCCGATTTCTTGTTGCGGGTAAAAGGCACCAGCATGAAGAATATCGGCATCATGGACGGTGACCTGCTGGCAGTACACAAAACCCAGGAAGTACGCAATGGTCAGGTAGTGGTCGCGCGACTGGACGACGAAGTAACGGTAAAGCGCTTTCAGCGTAAAGGCAGCAAAGTGAGTCTGCTTCCCGAAAACGAAGAGCTTTCTCCTATAGAAATCGACTTGCGCAGCCAGGAATTGATCATCGAAGGCTTGGCGGTGGGCGTGATCCGCAATTCCGATTTTTAAGTTTTTTTGTCGTATTCTGAATGAGGTAGCCTGGCTGCCTCACTGTTCTGTCTGTTGAGCTGCAGTTCTTCCGCGGCCCGTTGTTCAAAGGGGCTGCTGCCTCTATCGAATAAATTCATTCCCCAAAATCACCTTCACTTCAAGTGTGGAGCCACTCTGACAGCCAACGGTTGAGGGCTTACCGCTTTGTCTGCCGTCTTTTTCTTTCCTTTTCCATTTTCGGTGCTTTACTTATTGTGAGCCGGATCGATGATGAATGAGTCCGCTCAGCACAGTCTTACAAGAAAAGTACGCCAAAATTCAGGATGAAACTTGGGGGTGCGTGGTGAAGCCGATTCTTCTGCTGCTGTCTTTGCTGACAGCCCTGCCAATACAAGCGCAAACGCGTTTGAATATGACCGAAGGGGTCACCGATATCAGTCAGAAGGTGTATGGGCTGCACATGACCATACTCATTATCTGCGCCGTTATTGGAGTTGTGGTGTTTGGCATCATGTTCTGGGCCATCATTCACCATCGAAAGTCCAAGGGTGCCCAGGCCGCCCAATTTCATGAAAGTACCAAAATCGAAATTCTCTGGACCATCATTCCCTTCGTGATCCTGATTGCCATGGCGGTGCCCGCCACCAAAACGCTGATCGCGATGGAAGACGCCAGCGAGTCTGACCTTACGGTGCAAATTACCGGCTCCCAGTGGAAGTGGCATTATCGCTATTTTGACCAGGGCGTCGAGTTCTACAGCTTGCTGGGTACCTTGCCGCAGCAAATTCAGGGGCAGGTTGCCAAGGGCCAAAACTACTTGCTGGAAGTCGACCACCCCCTGGTGCTGCCCACCGATCGAAAAATCCGCTTTTTGATTACCTCCGATGACGTTATTCACTCCTGGTGGATGCCCGCGTTCGCGGTGAAAAAAGATGCGGTTCCCGGCTTTATCAACGAGGCCTGGACCCGAATTAACGAGCCCGGCATTTATCGCGGTCAGTGTGCCGAGCTGTGCGGTAAAGATCATGGTTTTATGCCGATAGTGGTGGATGCCCGCACCGGAGCCGAGTTTGATGACTGGCTGGCGAACGCCCAGACCAGGCAGGCAGAAGCCAAGGCCGCCGAGCAGGAGTTGCTGGCCATGCAAATGTCCATGGATGAGTCGATGGCCTTGGGCGAGCAGACCTATCAAAAGGTGTGCGCGGCTTGCCATCAGGCCAATGGTGAGGGCATACCTGGCGCTTTTCCCGCGCTTAAAGGCAGTGAGCTGATCTTAAAGGATAAAGCGGCTCATATTCATATCGTACTGTACGGTAAAGCCGGCACCGCCATGCAAAGTTTCAACAAGCAGCTGTCACTGAAAGAGCTGGCGGCGGTGATCACCTATGAGCGTAACGCCTGGGGCAATGACACCAAAGATGTCATACAGCCCAGCGATATTGAACAAGCCAGACAAGGACAATAGGGGGCAGGGATGACACCGTTAAACAGAACCAATACCGCCGATGATCATCTGAGCCACAACGAGGCGCAGGCGCATCATGGTCCGGCCAAAGGCATCAAACGCTGGTTGTTTACCACCAACCATAAAGATATCGGCACCCTGTATCTGCTGTTCAGTCTGTGCATGTTTTTTATTGGTGGCCTGATGGCCATGCTGATCCGGGCCGAGCTGTTTCAACCTGGCCTGCAGCTGGTCGAGCCGAATTTTTTCAACCAGATGACTACCATGCACGGTCTGATCATGATTTTTGGCGCCGTGATGCCGTCTTTTGTCGGCCTGGCCAACTGGATGGTGCCTTTGATGATAGGGGCACCGGACATGGCACTGCCGCGGATGAATAACTGGAGTTTCTGGATCCTGCCCTTTGCCTTTGTGCTGATGTTGTCATCCTTGTTCATGCCGGGTGGCGGCCCCAACTTTGGCTGGACCTTTTATGCGCCGCTCTCTACGACCTATTCCCCCGACAGCACGGCCCTGTTTGCTTTCGCCATTCATATTATGGGTATCAGCTCCATCATGGGCGCCATTAACGTCATAGTGACCATCTGGAACATGCGGGCGCCAGGCATGACCTGGATGAAGTTGCCCATGTTCTGCTGGACCTGGCTGATTACCGCCTTTTTGCTGATTGCCGTCATGCCGGTGTTGGCAGGGGCCGTCACCATGGTGCTGACCGACAAGTACTTTGGTACCAGCTTTTTTGATGCCGCTGGGGGTGGCGACCCCGTGATGTTCCAGCATATCTTCTGGTTTTTTGGTCATCCCGAGGTGTACATCATGATATTGCCGAGCTTCGGCATTATCTCGGCCATTATTCCCGCCTTTAGCCGCAAACCCCTGTTTGGCTATGCTTCCATGGTGTACGCCACCGCATCTATCGCCGGCTTGAGCTTTCTGGTGTGGGCGCACCATATGTTTACCGTGGGCATGCCGGTGGCGGCGGAGTTGTTCTTTATGTACTGCACCATGCTGATTTCGGTGCCAACGGGGGTAAAAGTATTCAATTGGGTAGCCACCATGTGGCGGGGTTCGCTGAGTTTTGAAGTGCCCATGCTGTTTGCCATTGCCTTTATCGTGCTGTTTTCCATCGGCGGCTTTAGCGGCTTGATGCTGGCCATTACGCCGGCAGACTTTCAGTACCACGATACCTATTTTGTGGTGGCGCATTTTCATTATGTACTGGTGACGGGTGCCATCTTCTCGGTGTTGTCTGCAGTGTACTACTGGTTGCCGAAATGGACCGGCCACATGTTTGATGAGCGGCTGGGAAAATGGCATTTCTGGTGCTCGGTTATTTCGGTAAACCTGTTGTTTTTCCCCATGCATTTTCTGGGGCTGGGCGGCATGCCAAGACGAATTCCCGATTATTCGCTGCAGTTTGCCGATATTAACGCCCTGGTCAGCATAGGTGGCTTTGCCTTCGGCCTGTCGCAGTTGATTTTTGTGGTCTTGCTGGTCAAGTGCATTCGTGGCGGAGAAAAAGCCGCACCCTGTCCCTGGGAAGGTGCTCACGGTCTGGAATGGACAGTCCCTTCGCCCGCGCCTTATCACACCTTCAGCACCCCACCGGAGGTAACAGACCATGATACACGGTAACAAGGCGCTCAAGCTGGCGCTGTTGGCGGTGGCCATGTTCGGCTTCGGTTTTTTGCTGGTGCCCCTGTATGACGTCTTTTGTGACATCACGGGCCTGAATGGCAAAACCGCCAACCGGCCCGTGGCCGAGTCTCTGGTGGTGGATGATCAGCGACTGATTACGGTGGAATTCGTTACTTATCAAAGCAGTGGCCTGAGCGGTGAGTTTACACCCTCGGTGCGCCACTTGAAGGTGCGCCCCGGCGAGATGCATCAGGTAGATTTTACCGTCAGCAATCCCGGCAGTAGCGACATCATACTGCGGGCGATTCCGTCGGTCTCGCCCGGGCGAGCGGCCAATCACTTGCGCAAAACAGAATGCTTTTGCTTTCAAGAGCAGCCTCTTGCAGGGCGGAGTGAAGCCGTGATGCCGATGCGTTTTTATGTGGATCAGGCCCTGCCGGCGGATATAGAGATATTTACTCTCTCCTACACCCTTTATGACATCACGGAACGCGCCAGCAGCAGCTGAGCCAAGGAGGCGAACATGTCGGTCAAGTTTCAGCCATATTATGTGCCGGACCAAAGTCCCTGGCCGTTGGTGGGGGCGTTGGGGTTGTTTTTGCTGGCCGGGGGGGCAGGTCTCTGGATCGCCGAACTGGGTGGCATTGCCGGGCCTGTTGTATTCGCTGCCGGCACCCTGGTAATGACGGTGATGCTGTTTGGCTGGTTCAGTAATGTGATTGAAGAGTCGGGCGCCGGGCTGTACAGCAAGCAGCTGGATCGCTCATTTCGCCTGGGCATGAGCTGGTTTATTTTCTCGGAGGTGATGTTTTTTGGTGCCTTCTTCGGCGCCTTGTTTTATGCGCGAATGCTGTCAGTGCCCTGGCTGGGAGGGGCGGGCAACAATGCCATGACCAATGCCGTGCTGTGGCCGGACTTTAGCGCCAGCTGGCCATTGCTGAGCACGCCGGGTGGCATAGAAACTACGGCCATGGGCTGGTTCGGCCTGCCGCTGATCAACACCCTTATTCTGCTCACCTCGTCGGTGACCGCGCATTTGGCGCATCTGGCCCTGCTTGATAATAAACGGTCACGGCTGAGCCAGTGGCTGGGGCTGACGGTGCTGCTGGGGATGGTCTTTTTGACCTTGCAGGTGTGGGAATATGTGCATGCCTACCAGGAACTGGGCCTGCGACTGGACTCGGGTATTTATGGCAATACCTTCTTCTTGCTGACCGGCTTTCATGGTGCCCATGTGACTCTGGGCACCTTGATGCTGGGCATTATGTGGTTAAGAGTGCGCAAGGGGCATTTTACGCCGGCGCAGCACTTTGGTTTTCAGGCCAGCAGTTGGTATTGGCATTTTGTGGACGTGGTCTGGCTCTGTCTGTTTATTTTTGTCTATATTCTATAAAGGCTCTTATGAAACCTTCATCAGGGGGGAGTGAGGGACCACCCATCCTGCGGCCAGGGCAATGATCAACAGCAGCACTATGAGTACGGCAAATATTAAACGCCGACCGATATAGCGACTCATCAATCGTGGATCCTGTTGCGAGAGCATGGCTTTAAGCCCCCAGAACAGGTTGCCGATCATGAACAGCAGTAACAATACAATCAGTAGCTTGAATAGCATGGATGCATTCCGGGAGAGACTGAATGTTGAGTATAGGAAAAAGTGGCGGTTTGCTGGTACTGACGGCGATGATCTCTTTGCTGATGATTGCCATGGGGATATGGCAGTTATCGCGCGCCGATGAAAAAAGATTGTTGTTACTGGAGTGGCAGCAGCGCCATGATCTTGAATTAAGCTTGAGTGACGCCCTGGCTATTGAGGCTCCTTTTGGCTATCAACTTGCCGTCAATGGACACTTTCTGGCTGGCGGAGATATCTGGCTGGATAATCAGATTGAGGGAGGCCGAGCGGGCTATCGTCTGGTTCGTCCGCTGCAAACCCGTCATGGCCTGTTGGCGGTAGACTCGGGGTGGTGGCCGGCGCCACCGAGCAGACAGCAATTACCCTCGGTGGCTCCCCTCCCGGCAGCAGCACAGTTAACCGGGCATATTGTTCGCCCCTATGCTCCCCCTTTGGCTTTGGGCGAAGTCTTGTTTGATCCCTCTCATCCCGTGGTTGCGGCACTTGCCCCCAGCTTGCTGGCGCAGATTTGGGGGGAGCCGGTATTGCCTTTCGTATTAAAGATGGATGCTGAGCAAGGTGGCTGGCAGCCGGTGGTTATGGGCCCTGAGCGACACACTGGTTATGCGGTTCAGTGGTTTGCCATGACACTGGCGGTGTGGGTTGCCGCTGCCTGGTATTACTGGAGGCAGCATGATGAAGCATAAGAAACTTGAACCCCGTCATCATTCCCGCCCCAGGAAAACCGTGCTGGCCTTGCTGGCGGTGTTTTTACTGCCGGTGGTATTGGCCTGGCTGACCTTGAAGCAAGGCTGGTTTACGCCTGGCGTCAACAGCCACGGTGAATGGGTGCAGGGGCAGATAAGCGACGATAAGCAGTGGCGTTTGATATTGCCGATCACCCCGGATTGCATGACATGCATAGCCGCTGTTCCCTTGCTGAACAATATTGATACTGCCCTGGGCCGGGATGGTGACCGAGTAGCCGTAGTACAGCTGCCTGCCAGCCAAGACCTGGAGGCGGGGTACGTGTATATAGCCGATCCGCCGGGGTTGCTGATCATGCGCTATGCGTTGCCCGATACCCAGGTAGATGCCGATAAAGCGCAGGCGGTGATGGGCAAGGCGTTGCTGAGCGACTTGCGACGTCTGCTTAAATATTCACGTGCGGGCTAGGAGGGCACCATGCGTCGTCTGACTCTGTTTGCTTTTGTTCTTACCCTGGTGGTGGTGGTGTTGGGAGCCTATACCCGACTCACAGATGCCGGCCTGGGTTGCCCCGACTGGCCGGGCTGCTACGGTTTCAATTATGTTCCCAGTTCGGCACAAGAGCATGATGTGGCGGCACTACGTTTTCCCGACAAGCCCGTCGAGTTCATCAAGGCGCGTAACGAAATGGTACACCGCTATGCGGCGGGTACTCTGGGGATCACTATCTTGCTGATGGCGCTGTGGTCGCTGCGCACTGCCAATCGACGCTACAGAGTATTGACCTGGGGGCTGCTGGCGCTGGTGTGTGGGCAAGCCACCTTAGGCATGCTGACGGTTACCCTGAATCTGTTGCCTTTTGTGGTCATGGGGCACCTGCTGGGCGGCTTTACCTTGCTGGCGCTGCTGTTCTGGTTGTTGATGCGCACTGGAAACCGGCAAGCAGTGTATCGCGGATCTGAGGTAGGCGGCTGCTTGTTGCTGGGCCTGATGGCGTTACTGTTGCAAATCGCCCTGGGCGGCTGGACTGCCGCCAACTATGCGGCCATGGCCTGCGTTGAGCTGCCGGTGTGCCAGGGAGATTGGCTGAATCAGTGGCAGTGGAGTGCCTTTCACCCCCATGGCGTACCCGCCGAGAGTTATCAATACGGTGTGCTGAGTGCTGCAGAGCGCATCACCATTCATGTTACTCATAGATTGTGGGCTGTGGTAACGGCGCTGATATTGTTCGCTCTGGCCTGGCGATTATGGCGGCAACCCTTGTTACGACGCTGGGGCGTGCTTCTGGCGCTGGGGGTGATGCTGCAATTGACGCTGGGGGTAGCGAATGTGGTGTTGCACTTGCCGTTGCCGGTGGCGGTAGCCCATAACGCCGGTGCCGCGCTCTTGTTATTAACATTAACGGGAGTGGCAGAACGAGTCTGGTATGCAAGGGAGGGGGTATGGCTAGAAGCGCGTTATTTTCCACACGTTGGAGCCTAGGCTGGCAGGATTACTTTGCGCTTACCAAGCCAAAGGTAGTGGCCTTGATTTTACTTACCGCCGTGGTGGGCATGTTTCTTACCGATACGGTGCCGAGCGTGCTGCGGGTATTTACCGCTACTTTGGGCATTGGCCTGATGGCAGGAGGGGCGGCGGCCATCAACCATGTGCTGGACCGGCGTATCGATATTAAAATGGCGCGCACCCATCACAGACCGGTGGCACAGGGGCGGGTACAAAGCCGCTCGGCGCTGGCATTTGCCTTTGCCTTGTCGGGGTTGGGGCTGGCGATATTACTGGTATGGGTAAATGCACTGACTGCCTGGCTAACGCTGGCTTCTTTACTGGGATATGCGGTGATCTATACGGTATGGCTCAAGCGTGCCACGCCGCAGAATATCGTAATCGGAGGCCTGGCGGGGGCCATGCCGCCTCTGCTGGGCTGGACGGCCGTTACCGGCGAGTTTCATGGCCACGCACTGTTGCTGGTGATGATTATCTTTGCCTGGACGCCGCCGCATTTTTGGGCGCTGGCCATTCACCGGCGAGATGATTATGCCAAGGCCGGTATCCCTATGTTGCCGGTAACCCATGGCATCGAGTTCAGTAAAACCTGTGTGCTGCTGTATACCTTGCTGCTCACCCTGGTCTGTTTGCTGCCCTGGGTAGTGGGCATGTCGGGGCCACTTTATCTAGTGGGGGTCAGTCTGCTTAATTTACGCTTTCTCCAGTGGGCCTGGCGGTTGAAGTTTAGACCTTCTGCCCAAACCGCTCTACAATGCTTTCATTTCTCAATTAGTCACCTGATGTGGCTGTTTGTGTTGCTACTGGCGGACCACTGGATAGATTATGGCTAAGACAAGCAGATGGATATGGTTATTGGCAGCGGCTCTCGTGGTGGCGGGCACCCTGAGTGGTGCCTACTGGTACGCAGATAAAAAGAATAATCTGACCGAGGCGGTGGTGATCTATCCCGAGCCCCGTAGCCTGACCCCGTTTACCCTGACCGATACCGATGAACAACCCTTTACCGAGCAAAATCTGAACGATCACTGGAGTCTGGTTTTCGTGGGGTATACTCATTGCCCCGATATCTGCCCGACCACCTTGTCGGATCTGGCACGGATTTATCCCGAGCTAACGGCAATCAGCGACAAGGTACAGGTTGTCTTTGTATCCGCCGACCCCGCCCGGGATACGCCCGAACGGCTCAAGGCCTATACCCGATATTTCAATCCAGACTTTGTGGCGGTCACCGCAGAACATGATCGGTTAATGCCCGCAGTACAGCAACTGGGGCTGATTTACGGTATTTTCAATCGCGATGCCGACAACTATCTGGTTGATCATTCTGCTTCTGTTGCCCTGATCAATCCCAATGGGCAGCTGCATGCCTCCTTTAGACCCGATTTCGATGAGCAAAGTGAAATGCCCCTGGTCAATGGCCCCGAACTGGTCAAAAACTTCTCGGGCATAGTGGCGCGCTGGCGCGACTAGCTTCATCTATGTGAAGGGTGAACGGTTAAGGGGAAAGAGGACGATATGATGCCAAGACTCCAGAAAGTGCGCCGCATCTGAAGATGGCTGTTGGCCTCGTTATTCTTCACTATTTACTCTTCACCGATTTCCCTTCGCACTTAACCATCTTTTGTAAGAGTTAATTATGTGGTCCTCTTTCTTTAACGCCGCGCGTCATCGTCAGGTGTTCGTGCTGGCGTTGCCCATGGTGTTATCCAATATCACAGTGCCGTTGCTCGGGCTGGTTGATACCATTGTCATTGGTCATTTGGAGCATTCCTATTATTTAGGTGGCGTTGCAGTTGGGGCCACCGTTATCAGCCTGATATTCTGGTTGCTGGGTTTTCTACGGATGTCGACTACCGGGCTGGCCGCTCAGGCGGTGGGCGCCGCAGACAACGAACGTCTATTGCAGGTGCTGGCAAGAGGTTGTTTGCTGGCCTGGGGGCTGGCGCTTGGTATTTTACTGCTGCAACAGCCGTTGACCGAGTTGGCATTCTGGTTGGTGGGCGGCAGCGCCGAGGTGCAAATTTATGGTCGTGAATATGTCATGGTCCGGATTTGGAGCGCCCCGGCTGCGCTGACCAATCTGGTGTTACTGGGGTGGCTACTGGGCAACCAGAATGCCCGGGCACCCATGTTGTTGTTGATCCTGGGTAACGGGGCCAATATTCTGCTCGACGTCTGGTTTGTGCTGGGCCTGGGGTGGCAGGTGAAAGGGGCGGCGGCCGCGTCTGTGCTCGCGGATTACCTGGCCTCGGCACTGGGTGCCTGGCTGGTATGGCGCACGATGAAACAGCGTCACCTCCGGCCTGTGGCAGGCTTTTGGCAGCGGGTTCTGCATGTGGCGGCATTTAAAAGATTGCTGGGGCTGAACCGGGATATTTTTATCCGTGCCTTGTGTCTGCAGCTGACCTTTGCCTTTATGACGTTTCAGGGCGCCCGCCTCGGCGATGATGTACTGGCCGCCAATGCGGTACTGATGAACTTTTTGATGTTTATTTCTTTTGGCCTGGACGGGTTTGCCTACGCGGTGGAAGCCATGGTGGGCAAGGCGGTTGGCGAACGAAACCGGGCTGCATTTCGCCTTGCCTGTGCCCTGAATGTGTTTTGGGGCGGCGTGGTGGCGATACTGTTTGTGCTGTTTTTTGCGCTGGGCGGCAATACCCTGATCAGCTGGATTACCAGCATAGAGGCGGTAAGAGAGCAGGCCAGCGAATATCTGCCCTGGCTGATACTCATGCCGCTTGCCGCCTGCTGGTGTTTTATTCTCGATGGGATTTTCATTGGCACCACTCGCGGCAGCGATATGCGTGACATGATGCTGCTGTCTACTGCCGGCGTGTTTTTTCCGGTGTGGTTTTTGGCCCAGTCGCTGGGTAATCATGGTCTGTGGTTGGCCATGTTGTGTTTTATGCTGGCTCGGGGAGTGACTCTTGGCTGGGCCTGGTGGCGAGTGGAACGTCGGCAGGGATTTATTATCAGCGACGGAACGCGGTGAAGAGTAAAGAGTGAAGCGTAAAGAGGACGAGATAACACCTAAACCTGTTCTTGCCGCGGAATACCGGGCGATCGCGCTACGTTTCACCCCTTGAAATGGTCTTTTTTCCGTGTATTCCGTGGCAGAAAAACCCCTAGTCTTTAAGATCGAGTGTTGGGTATGATCTTGTCCGCTTCACCCTTTACTCTTCACTCATTACAGAGAACCCCATGTTTGATATTGCGCTTTATGAACCTGAAATTGCTCCCAATACCGGTAACATTATGCGCCTGGCACGTAATAACGGCTGTCGGCTACATCTTATCGAGCCCATGGGTTTTACCCTGGAAGAAAAAAGGCTGCGTCGAGCCGGGTTGGATTATGCGGATTTTGGCCGCATCTTTCAGCACAAGAATTATGCCGATTTTTTGCAAGCCGTCGCCGGGCAGCGCATTTTTGCCTGTACTACCAAGGGCAGCCAGCCTCATCACCAGGCAAGTTATCAAGCGGGGGATGTGCTGTTGTTCGGGCCCGAGACCCGTGGCCTGCCGGACGAGGTACTGGCAGCGATAGCCCCAGAGCTGCGCATTCGTATTCCGATGCAGGCAGACAGTCGTAGTCTGAATCTCTCCAACGCCGTGGCTATCATCAGTTATGAAGCATGGCGCCAGCAGGATTTCGTTGGCGGCCAGTAAGGCCTTGGGGAGTAAAAAATGAAAGAAGATGTCGATCAGTCAACCGCCTCTTATGCTCGACTGGTCACTATCGCCGCCGTGGCTGCTACCGCGGTGGCGGGTCTGATGGGAGTGTCGTTATTATTGACTTTGGGGTTGGTTTTGTTCCAAAGTTATGTGATCAGAAAAACCGACTCGGTCGCCATTCGCGCCGATCAGTTACGTTCTCGTTCCGATATTATAATTCATATGGACCCGATATCGGTTACACCCCAACAGTTTGCAGCTCAGCATATGAGCGAACCTCAATTCATAAAAGACAAGGTTTAACCCATGGAAGACGGCATTCAAGCGAGTACCTGGTTACGCATCCGCGAAGAAGCCAGGTGGATGATCGTGGAAGAGCCTATGCTTGGCAGCTTTTATTATTCGACCATTCTGAATCATGACACCCTTAAGTGCTCACTGAGCTTTATTCTGGCCAACAAGCTGGAAAGCTCGGTGATGCCGGCCATCAGCCTGCGTGAAGTCATAGAAAGTGTGGTGGATGCGGAGCCGGGTATTCTTGATATGGCCGCCACCGATATTTGTGCGGTACAGGAGCGGGATCCGGCAGTGGATCTGTTTTCGACGCCCTTGCTGTATTTAAAAGGGTTTCATGCCTTGCAGGGTTATCGGGTTGCCAACTGGTTGTGGCGTCATGGCCGTCGGGCCCTGGCCACCTATCTGCAAAATCAGATATCGGTGGTGTTCGGGGTTGATGTGCACCCGGCGGCACGCATTGGCAAGGGAATCATGTTTGATCACGCCACCGGCATAGTGGTGGGAGAAACCGCCGTGATTGAAGACGATGTCTCTATTCTGCAGAGCGTCACTCTGGGAGGAACCGGCAAAGCGGGCGGCGATCGTCATCCCAAGATACGACAAGGGGTCATGATTGGTGCCGGTGCCAAGATTCTGGGCAATATCGAGGTGGGCTGCGGGGCTAAAATTGGCGCCGGCAGCGTGGTACTGGAGGCAGTACCTCCTCATACCACAGTGGCTGGGGTACCGGCTCGAGTGGTAGGCAGACCCTGTTCGGACAAGCCATCACTGGATATGAATCAGAATATCTGAGACGTTAACTGACGCAATCGAA
The DNA here is from genome assembly GCF_014643915.1 of Oceanisphaera marina. Taxonomy (GTDB): domain Bacteria; phylum Pseudomonadota; class Gammaproteobacteria; order Enterobacterales; family Aeromonadaceae; genus Oceanimonas; species Oceanimonas marina. The sequence continues at coordinate 8,208 of NZ_BMKE01000009.1, read as the reverse complement.
ATAAATTTAATCTAATCGACGTTGCAATGGTAGCGGCTACTTGTTGTCTGACAAAGGCCGCTGTATCCTCGATCGCTGAGGGGCCAGTGGGCCGGATAACCGTGAGTTAGGGGTGAGTGCATGTCTTTTGATGTATTGGAAAAACTGGAAACAAAAATTCAAGCTGCCGTCGATGCCATTGACTTGCTGCAAATGGAAGTGGAAGAGCTGAAAGAGCTGAATGGCAAACTGGGTGAAGAAAACCAGCAGCTCAAGCAAAACCACAGCCAGCTGGATCAGGAAAACCAGCAGCTGAAGCAGCAGCATGAAGCCTGGCAAGATCGCCTGCGTGTGTTGCTGGGCAAGATTGATCAGGTAGAAGAGAGCGCTTGAATTATAGCGTCGACAATGCCGGCGTAATCTGTATCAGCCGTAACCCAGGGTTGATAACGACAAAAAGGCCAGCCCCTTGGGGCTGGCCTTTTTGTTATGCGCGGCTGACCGCTGTTTTTTATTCTATATCCAATGATTCGGGTGACAGAATAATGCCCGTGGTATCGGCATAGACATGGTCGGCAGGTAAAAAGGTAACACCGCCAAAATTCACCGGTACTTCCTGTTCGCCAATATCGTTATCATCGGCACCCACGGGAATGGAAGCCAGTGCCTGAATACCAATGTCCACGTCTTCCAGCGCATCCACTTCGCGTACGCAACCATAGCAGATAATACCTTCCCAGCCGTTTTCGGCCGCGATTTCGGCAAGGTTGGCGTCAATGAGTGCGCGACGCAGCGAGCCACCGCCATCAATCAGTAACACCCGGCCCACGCCGTCTTCCTTGACCGCCTCGGCAATCAGGCCGTTGGACTCAAAGCATTTGATGGTGGAAATAGTGCCGCCGAACGAATTACGGCCGCCAAAACTGGAGAACATGGGTTCAACCACGTCCACCATATCAATATAGGTATCGCACAATTCTGAAGTATTGTATTCCATGGAATCAGCCACATCTGGAAACAAGGTGACTTCAAGTATAAAGCGATGGGAGCGGTTTTCAATCACAATCGTGTGACCGCTCCCGTAACCAGGGAAAGTTAGAGGATGTAACGGCTCAGGTCTTCGTCTTCCACCAGGTTCTTGAGATAACGATCCACATAGGCTTCATCAACCACCACTGTGGTACCTGGCTTGTCGGAGGCTTCGAATGATAGCTCATCCAGCAGGCGTTCCATGACCGTATGCAGGCGACGTGCACCAATGTTCTCGGTGCTTTCGTTTACCCGCCAGGCGGCTTCTGCCAGGCGACGAATGCCTTCTTTGGTAAAGTCGACCGTCACGTTTTCGGTGGCCAGCAATGCCTTGTACTGCTCGGTCAAGGACGCATTCGGTTCGGTCAGAATACGTTCAAAGTCATCGGTATTCAGCGAAGACAGCTCGACTCGAATCGGCAAACGACCTTGCAACTCGGGGATCAAGTCGGATGGCTTGGCCACCTGAAACGCGCCCGACGCTATAAACAGCATATGGTCGGTGCGCACCATGCCATGTTTGGTATTGACGGTGCTGCCTTCGATAAGCGGCAACAGATCGCGCTGAACCCCTTCACGAGATACGTCCGGGCCCGAGCTTTCGCCGCGTTTGCAGATTTTGTCAAATTCATCGATAAAGACGATACCGTGGTTTTCTACCGCATGAATGGCCTGTTCTTTCAGCTCTTCCGGGTTCAGCAGTTTGGCGGCTTCTTCTTCGATCAGCAGCTTGAGCGCGTCTTTGATTTTCATCTTGCGCTGTTTGCTGGTGTTGCCGGACAGGTTCTGGAACATGCCCTGCAATTGATTGGTCATTTCTTCCATGCCGGGGGGCGCCATGATTTCCACGCCCATCTGGGGGGCCGACACGTCAATTTCTATTTCTTTATCGTCCAGCTGGCCTTCGCGCAGTTTCTTGCGAAATATCTGACGGCTGTTGCTGTTATCAGCCTTTTCTTCTTCGCCCCAGCTGTTGCGGGGGTTAGGCAGCAAGGCATCAAGCACGCGTTCTTCGGCGGCTTCTTCGGCGCTATGACGATGTTTCTTGATCTGCTGATCGCGGGTCATTTTCATGGCCACATCGGTCAGATCGCGAATGATGCTGTCTACTTCTTTACCCACATAGCCGACTTCGGTGAACTTGGTCGCTTCTACCTTGATAAAGGGCGCATTGGCCAGTTTGGCCAGGCGACGGGCAATTTCGGTTTTCCCCACCCCGGTCGGGCCTATCATCAGAATGTTCTTGGGCGTGACTTCCTGGCGCAGATCGGGAGTGAGCTGCATGCGACGCCAGCGATTACGCAGGGCGATGGCCACCGCGCGCTTGGCGTCAGACTGGCCAACAATGTGCTGGTCCAGCTCGTGGACGATTTCTCTTGGTGTCATGTCAGACATAATCAAATCCTATGGTGCGGACAGCAACAGCATGCTGTCCGAAGCAAATCAGTGGTTGTAATCCAGCTCTTCGATGGTCTGGTTGCCGTTGGTAAACACGCAGATTTCGCCGGCAATAGTGAGCGCTTTTTTGACGATTTCGTCGGCTTCCAGCTCGGTATTCTCCAGCAGGGCGCGAGCCGCAGACTGGGCAAACGAGCCCCCGGAGCCGATGGCAATCAAATCCTGCTCGGGCTGCACCACGTCGCCGTTACCGGTAATGATGAAGGAGTTTTTGTCGTCGGCAACTGCCAGCAGTGCCTCTAGCCGACGCAAGGAGCGATCGGTGCGCCAGTCTTTCGCCAGCGCTACGGCAGCCCGCTCCAGGTTGCCCTGGTGGGCCTGCAGCTTGGCCTCAAAGCGTTCCAGCAGGGTAAAGGCATCTGCGGTGCCACCGGCAAAACCGGCCAGCACCTTGCCATTAAACAGGCGGTGTACCTTGCGGGCATTGCCTTTCATTACGGTGTTACCCAGAGAAACCTGGCCATCACCGCCGATAACCACTTTGCCATTACGGCGTACTGAAACGATCGTTGTCACTAAAAACCTCACTTGACTGTGTAGCCAGCCTGGCTGGCAAAAATGTCACTAACAACGAAATGGGGACGGCAGTAAGCGAGATCAACCCTCCCAGAACCAGATTGCACAATCACTCACGGCTTTTGCCTTGATCAGCTTGTGTCTGTGCTGTTCAGCCAGTCGTTTGCTGTCGTAAGGACCCAGGATTACGCGGTACCAGGAGCTGTCACTTTTATGGCGAACTTCAGCCACCAGCCCCTGAAAGGCAATTTTGGCTTTCAATTGCTCGGCCTGTGCCGCAGAGCGGAAAGAACCGCACTGTACTAGATAAGGGCGGGTGGATTCCTGAGCTTCAGGCACATGTACCACTACTTCCTTGTTTTCCAGCTGCTCGATGTAGGTCCATTTCTCGACCGGTTTCTGATCGATAGGATTTACGATTGGGCGCGGTGCCTGCGACGTGGAGGCCGGGGCCTGTGTTGCCACAGGCACACCATCAGAAGGGCGGCTGTCGGCCGCTCCCTTTATGATATAGATCAGGTAGCCAAGGGCCCCCGCGACCATAATGAGCAAAATAATCGGCAGCACGGGGACCCGCCGCGGCTGCGGTGCACGACTGCGGTTACCGCCCTTGGCGGGGCGTTTTTTGCTCTTGGCGGTGGGTTTGCTGCGCCTAACGTAATCCCTGGCCATGGATTACATGCGCTCCATGGTATCAATACCCAACAGTGACAGGCCCTGCTGCAATACCTTGGCGGTGGCGGCACACAATCGCAGGCGGCTGCTGCGCTCTTCAGGGCTCACCCCTTCCTTGTTGATGGGGCAGGCTTCATAAAAGCTCATAAAGGCGCCAGACAGCTCATAGAGATACAGACACATCAAATGCGGCAAGCCTTTGTCGGCCACGGATTTAATGGTGTCGTTAAACTGCACCAGCTTTTGTGCCAGCGCTTCTTCTGCCGGGGCCTGAATAATCACCTGGCCTTGAAGGTTGGCGTCGGTGACGATACCGGACTTGCGGAAAATAGACTGAATGCGGGTGTAGGCATATTGCAGATACGGGGCGGTATTGCCCTCGAACGACAGCATGTTGTCCCAGTCGAAGATGTAGTCTGTGGTGCGGCTCTTGGACAAGTCCGCATACTTGACGGCACCCATGGCCACGCGACGCACAATCTCGCTTTTTTCTGCCTCGCTTAAACCCGTGTCTTTCTTGGCCAGCAGGGCGGCGGCTCTTTCCTGTGCTTCGTCCAGCAGATCGACCAGGCGCACGGTACCACCGGAGCGGGTTTTGAACGGACGGCCATCTTTACCCAGCATCATACCAAACGCATGGTGCTCCAGGCTGACTGACTCTGGAACGTAACCGGCTTTGCGCACTATGCTCCAGGCCTGCATCAAGTGCTGATGCTGACGCGAATCGATAAAGTACAACACGCGGTCGGCACCCAGCTGTTCATAACGATATTTGGCACAGGCAATATCGGTGGTGGTATAGAGGTAACCGCCGTCTTTCTTGCGGATAATCACCCCCATGGGGTCACCGTCTTTGTTTTTATATTCGTCCAGGCGCACCACTATGGCACCTTCGTCTTCTATCGCCAGCCCTTGCTGCAGCAGGTCTTCGACGATGCCGGCCAGCATGGGGTTATACATGCTTTCGCCCATCACATTATCCGGGGTCAAAGACACATTGAGTCGATCGTACACGGCCTGATTATGCTGCAGAGTAATGTTGACCAGTTTCTGCCACATGGCCAGGCAATAGGTGTCACCGCCCTGAAGCTTCACCACATAGTTGCGGGCCCGTTCGGCAAACACCGGGTCTGCATCGTATTTTTGCTTGGACTCGCGATAAAACTGTTCCAGATCCGACAAGCCCGAGTTGGCAACCTCTGGGTTTGCTTTCTCCAGTTCTTCCAGATGGGCAATCAGCATGCCGAACTGGGTGCCCCAGTCGCCGATGTGGTTGGCGCGGATCACCTTGTGGCCCTGGAACTCCAGAGTGCGTACCAGGGCATCACCAATAATGGTGGAACGCAGGTGGCCGACGTGCATTTCCTTGGCCACGTTGGGGGCCGAGTAATCCACGACTATGGTTTTGGGCTGGTCTACCACGGGCACATTGGCGCGGTCGTTGGCGACCATGGCGTCTACCTGACCGCCAAGCCAGTTGCTGTCGAGAAAAAAGTTGATAAAGCCGGGGCCTGCCAGCTCGGTTTTGGCCACCAGCTCGGAAGCGGGCAGGTTGTCTACCAGCAATTGTGCCAGGGCGCGGGGATTTTGCCCGGCCGGTTTGGCCAGCAATAGAGCCAGGTTAGTTGCCAGATCTCCGTGGGCCTTGTCTTTGGTTCTGTCTACTTGAATGCGAGGGGCCAGTTCTGCAGGCAGTTTGCCTTGCTGTTTCAGAGTAGAGACCGTTTGCTCAAGCAGAGCTTGAATATGTTCTTTCATTATCAGTTCACCAAATTAAAGACAAGGTTGGAGCTAACCAGGGGAAGAAATTCTACTCATATCGGGTGCAGAAAACTACCGTCAAGGCAAAGGGAGCGCATTCACCACAGTTCAACGGGGTCGATATCCAGTGACCAGCGCACCTTGCGAGCGGATACCTGGGTATCAATTAATGCCAGTGCCAACCGGCAGGCGGCCGCCAGTGCTCGTCTATTACTGGCCTGTAACAACAACTGGTAGCGATACTGACCCGCCTTGCGCTCCATCTGTGCGCTGAGTGGTCCCAGGCACAAAACGGTCGCCGGCAGCTGGGGCTGTAGCTGCTGTGCCAGTTGCTGTAAAAATGTTTGTACCTGACGAGCGTCCGTGGCTTGGGCGCGAAACAGCGCCTGAAAACTGAAGGGCGGCAAGGCGGCGGCTTGTCGTTCCTGTAATGCGCTGTGGGCGAAGTGGCGATATCCCTGATTGGCGAGATCCTGCAGTAGTGCGTGTTCCGGCTGATGGGTCTGCAATATCACACGCCCGGGTTTGCTGGCCCGGCCCGCCCGGCCTGCTACCTGAATGTACAGCTGGGCAAAACGCTCGGTGGCACGAAAGTCGCTGGCAAACAGGGCGCCGTCGGCATCCAGCATGGCCACCAGCGTGACATCGGGAAAGTGATGCCCCTTGGCCAGCATCTGGGTGCCAATCAATATCTGATATTGCCCGTTGCGAATGCCTTCCAGATGCTGGGCAAGGCTGCCCTTGCGGCGAGTGTTATCGCGATCGATACGAATAATGCCATATTGTGGAAACAGCCCGGTCAAGGCTTGCTCGACCTGCTCGGTTCCCAGGCCGGTGCCGATCAGTTGCTGGCTACCGCAATGGGGGCATACCGGCGGTAGAGCGCGCTGATGATCACAATGATGACAGTGCAGGCGAGAAGGGTGACGGTGCCAGGTGTAGTGGGCGTCACAGCGTTCGCAATCGGCCAGCCAGCCACAACTGTGACATAACAGCGCCGGAGCATAGCCGCGGCGGTTTAAAAACAGCATCACCTGATTGCCCTTGCCCAGCTCCTGCCCCAGTAACTCAATCAACTGCGGGGACAATCCCGCCTGCATTTGCACGTGTTTGCTGTCCAGCAATACATGCTCGGCCACGGTGGCCGTGCCCGGTCGTTGACTCAGGGTCAGTAACTGATATTTGCCGGTGGCCGCATTCTGCAGACTTTCGAAACACGGGGTGGCCGAACCCAGTACAATCGGAATATCGAGCTGATGGGCCCGCAGCAAGGCCAAATCCCGAGCATGATAACGAAACCCTTCCTGCTGCTTGAACGAGGTGTCGTGCTCTTCATCGATAATGATCAGCCCCAGGCGGGCAAAGGGCGTCAGCAGGGCAGAGCGGGTGCCGATGACGATGGCGGTGCTGCCGTCTCGACACGACAGCCAGGCATCCAGCCGCTCGCGTTCGTTCATACCCGAGTGCAGGGTACTGATCGGCAAGCTGAAACGTTGCTGAAAGCGCGCTATGGTCTGAGGCGTCAAGCCAATTTCCGGCACCAGCACCAATACCTGCAAACCGGCCTGCAAGACTGTTTCCATAATTTGCAGATACACCTCGGTTTTACCCGAGCCGGTGATCCCTTCCAGCAGAAAGGGGCTGAATCCTTGCGTACTTTGAATGACGCTGACGGCCAGTGCCTGCTCTGTGGTGAGGCGCGGTTTGTCGTTTTCGGCAACCAGCAGTCTTGTACCTCGCCAGTCACTGGCTGCGGGTACCTGTTCGCGTTTTTCTATCAGCTGCTTTTTGGCAAGTGCCTGCAAAATGGCGCTGCTAATGCCTCTGATCTGCAGTTCGCCGCTGCTGAGAGGGCCCTGACGCAATAGTGTGAGCGCCTGCTGTTGTTTGATGGCCTGGGGTGATGCTTCGGCTTGAGCGTCCAGCAAATGCCAATAAGGTGCGCTACGGTAGGCGGCGGCTTCGCCCTTGCGCAACAGCGTGGGCAAGGCCTGAAAATAGACCTCTCCCGGTGCATGCAGGTAATACTGGGTGGCCCAGGCCAGTAATTTAAGCTCGGCCTCGGCCAGTATGGGGGTGTCGTCCAGCACCGCTACTATGGGCTTGAGCTTGGTCAGAGCTATGTCTGAAGCCTCGGGGTGCGATAACACCAGTGCGGTCAAGGCTCGATTGCCAAACAGCACCGATACTCTGCAGCCGGGTTTCGGCAAGGGCAAAGGGCAGAGGTAATCAAATTCTCGCCGTAGCGGAACGGGCAGCACAACCCGCAGCAACGCAAGTTCTGTCGGTGTCGACATTGGTGATTTATCCTCCGGTTATCCTTGCCTGTAAAAAAGCGATACTATATTATTCGCACCCTTCACAAAACGTGAATCATTCGTGTGGTGTCTGGCATCGGATCAGATAGCGACACGGCCTACACATTCAGAGGTTGTCCCCATGAAAAACGGTATTCACCCAGAGTACAAAGATATTACTGCCAAATGTTCTTGTGGTAACGAAATCACAGTTGGCTCTACCTTAGGTAAAAGCCTGAACCTGGACGTTTGCTCCGCTTGCCACCCTTTCTACACTGGTAAGCAGAAAATGGTTGATAGCGGCGGCCGCGTTGACCGTTTCAACAAGCGCTTTGGTGCGCTTGCAAGCAAGAAGTAAGCGATACTCATCGCAAAAAAGGCGCCTCAGGGCTAACACCATTCAGTTAAGCGTGTTTAGACTGAATGGTGTACCGAGTTTTTGATATCCGAACGGTCCTACTCTTGGGCCGTTTTCTTTTTTCAGGCAGAATAT
>NZ_BMKE01000008.1 GCF_014643915.1 Oceanisphaera marina | reverse complement strand
TTGATTCAAACTTTGTTTCGTTCGTTTCAAACCCTTGTGACCGTTGGCGTGTTGCCCCGTGTCAGTGGATGCGCATTATAGGGAGCGAGAGATTTAGCGCAAGTGCTAATTTGCACAAAACCATCCAAGCGGTCACTTTTAAAACGATATGCGCTGCATTACACCAATGCGGGGATATTTTGTGCAAATTCAGTCAATGACGAGTAGACAGCTTCGGCCATTGCCTCGCCTTCAGCCGTAATGTCTTTACCGGTACGCACTAACACCAAGTGTGCAACACCTGCCGCTTGGGCGGCTTGTAGGTCTGACACTTTATCTCCCACCATATACGAAGCACTGACATCTACATCCAAATCGGCGATGGCTTCCAGGAACATGCCCGGAGCAGGTTTACGGCAGTAACATTCTTTGGTGTCGGCACCTTTACCTTCGCTAGGATGATGAGGACAGAAATAAATGCCATCCAGAACTATGTCTCTGTCTGCCAACGACCAGTCCATCCATTCGGTCAGGCGTATAAAGTCATCCTCACTGAACAGGCCGCGCGCGATTCCCGACTGATTGGTCACCACCACCAGCTGATAGCCTTTTTGCTTGAGCAGTTTCATGGCGTCCATTACGCCTTCGATAAAGATAAAGTCGTCTCTTTTAGATACATAGCCGGTGTCCTGGTTGATAACACCATCTCGATCAAGAAAAATTGCTGCTGTGCTCACTGGTCATTCCTGTGGTTTAGGGCGCTATGGCTTTAAGCCCTGTGGTTTAAGGTGCTATGAGGTTAGGCATAGTTACTGTAGGAATAATATCACAGCCAGTGGTGGTTTGAGGCAAGCGTTGTCCGCTGCTGATTTGCTGATGAAAATGGCAAGCAACTTTGTGACTGTCGCCAGCCAGTTCGGGCTTCTGGCTGATGCAAATATCGCCAACGTATCGACAGCGGGTACGAAAGTGGCAGCCTGATGGCGGGCTGGCCGGTGATGGTGGCTCGCCTTCCAGGATCATGGGCGCCTTTCTATGCCGAGGATCGGGCGTTGGAATGGCGGCGAGTAACGCTTGAGTATAGGGATGCCGAGGTTGGCGATAGAGTGTTTCGGCGGGCGCCAGCTCTATGATACGACCAAGATACATAACGGCAATATGATCCGAGATGTGCTTTACCACAGACAAATCATGGGCGATAAACAAGATTGCCAGTTGATACTCTTGCTGTAACGACAGCAATAAATTCAGAATTTGCGATTGTACCGAGACATCCAGTGCCGATACCGCCTCGTCGCACACCAGCAGCCTGGGCTTGAGAGCCATGGCACGGGCGATGCCGATGCGCTGGCGTTGGCCGCCAGAAAATTCATGCGGATAGCGTTCCAACGCTGAGGCCGGTAACCCCACCCGCTGCAATAACTCTGTCGCCCATAACTGCCGTTCTTTTGCCGATCCCAGACCATGAATGACAAAGGGCTCTTGTAATATGGTGCCTATGGTGTGGCGACTATTCAGCGATTCCTGGGGGTCTTGAAACACCATTTGCATTTCCTGGCGCAACGGACGCATTTGTGATCGAGAATAATGGGTGATCTCCTCGCCGGAAAAGAAAAGTCGGCCGCCGCTGGGTTCATGCAATTTAAGCACAGCGCGCGCCAGCGTCGACTTGCCACAGCCTGACTCTCCTACCAGCCCCAGGGTTTGTCCGGCTTGCAGCTCAAAGCTGATACCATCAACGGCATACAGGGTTTTGCCCCGCCGTAACAAGCCTCCGCCTAACGTAAAATGCTGCTGTAGCTGCTCGACGCGAAGCAAGGGAAGCGCGGGCGTATTGTGTATTTCCTTCATCGCCTTGGCTCCCGCCAGTGATGGCACCAAACGTCATGCTCTGCGCTTACCGATGCCACACCCGGCTGTTGCTTACATTCTGCTGTCATGTAAGTACAGCGATTGGCAAATCGGCAACCGCTCGGTTGCTCTTCTAGCGATGGGACCTGACCGTCTATGGTGGCCAGTCGGGTCTTGCCTGGCTGATCCAGACGCGGGATCGCCGCCAGTAATCCTTGAGTATAGGGATGCACCGGATGTTCAAACAGCGTGAACACATCCGCTTGCTCGGCGCTGCGCCCGGCATACATCACCAGCACCTGATCGCAGATTTGCGCAACAACGCCCAGATCGTGGGTGATAAACAGCACCGCCATACCGGTTCTTTGCTGCAGCTCCCGAATAAGATGCAGAATTTGCGCCTGAATGGTCACATCCAGCGCCGTGGTCGGCTCATCGCAAATCAGCAAGTCTGGCTCGCAGGCCAGTGCCATGGCGATCATCACCCGTTGGCGCATGCCACCGGATAACTGATGGGGATAGGCTTTCAGCCGTGCTTGTGCCTCGGGAATACCGACCTGATGCAACATCTTGGCCGCCGCCTGTTGCTGCTCGCGTTTCGTCATCTGCGGCTGGTGGAGCTGATATACCTCCATCAACTGACGGCCCACGGTATGCACCGGATTCAGCGCCGTCATTGGCTCTTGAAAAATCATGGCTATCTTGTTGCCACGCACCCGATAGCGCTGTTCGGCGGTCAGGCTCAATAAATCCTGCCCTTGAAACATGGCACTGCCAGCCACCACTTTTCCCGCAGGTTTGGGTAACAACCCCAGCAGACTCAAAGCGGTGACGCTTTTACCGCAGCCCGACTCCCCCACCAGTCCTAGGGTCTGGCCGGCAGCCAGCGAAAAGCTCACGTCATCCACCACCCGAAACTGGCCGGCTTCGGTGGTAAAGCTCACGGCCAAATGTTCAACCTGCAGCAAGGGATCCATTTGTTTGACCCGTAACAAGGACTCCATTACTGCTCCTTGCGCCGCCAGGTTTCATCTATTTCCAGCAAAGGCTCGAAGCGAGGTTTCCCCGACTTCATTTGTGCTTTCAGCTCCGCATCGATCCAGAATAAACCGCCGGTACTGTGCGGTGCCCCCTCCATTGGCCAGAATAAAGACGGGGAATGACGAGTGCCTTTTAACTCGGGCAGGCGGATATAACGCCAGTAGGCTTCCCGAGTATAAGGTACCTGATAGCCGGGAATAAAAATGGCCAATTCATCTACACGACGCTGTATCTGTCTGGATATATCGGCTTTATCATCCAGATCCATGGTCACTCTATATTGCTCAATGAGCGTATCCAGTTGTGCATCGCTGATGTTGAACAGGTTGTTGGTTTGCGGTTTGTCGGCATTGAGTGAGTGAAAAAACTCCCAGTACTGAGGATAAAGTCCACCCCCGCCCCAGCCCAGCCAGGCCGCCTCGTGTTTTTTCTCCAGCATCGCCTTGAAGCCCGTGGCGCCATCGACCAGATTCAATTGCAGATCCAGCCCCGCCTTGCGCGCTTCTTCCCGCAAGATGGCCAGCCGCGAGGTATGTTCCTGAGTGGTATAGGTGACCGCCAGGCTAAGCGTATCGCCGGCGGCATTACGCAGAATACCGCCCGGGCCTTGCTGGTCATAACCCGCTTCGGCAAACAGGGCTCGGGCCCGTTCAATATCAAAAGCCCGTGCGCGAATGTCGAGGTCGATGAAGTCACCATAACCGGTGCCAAAAGTGTTCATGCGTTCGTAGTCGCCACGCAGTATGGTATCCAGCATGCGCTGCATGTTGATGGCGTGAGCAATGCCTTGCCGTACCCGCACATCACTCAGCCTGGGATGCGCGGTATTGAGATGCAGCCCCTGCGCGCCTTGAGGCATGTCGTTATAAAACCAGATGCGATTGATAAGCCCATTACGATATTCAGGGGTGTCGGTTTTATCGTGCCACCATTCCGGCAAAATCAGGCCAAAGGTGTCGATGTCGCCACGCAGAAAATGCCGATAGGCAATGTTCATGTCTCGCACCACATTCAAACGAATGGCATCCACGTTGAAACGATGCTTGTAATACGTCAGATCGTTACCCCACCAGTCGTCCAGTCGCTTGAAGCTGATCGAGCGGCCGCGCTTCACGTCATCGATCACATAGGCACCGGTTACCGGGGCCTGAGCCCAGTTGTAACGGCGCACCCAATCATCGCTGAGTTCGTAAAAATGCCTGGGCTGGGGTGCCAGCCCCACCGTATTCAATAACTCGCGCTGGCTTTTCGGGCTGCCCGCCGTCACCGACAGGGTATGGGCGTCATACGCAGTCACATCGACGATTTCTTCACTGAAATAGTTGTTGTACCAGGGCGCTCGGATTACCTCGGAGCGCATCATTTCCAGTGCAAACAAAAAGTCGTCACTGGTCACCGGCTTGCCATCGGACCAACGTGCGGCCGGATTCAGCTTGAAGTACATGGTTTTATGATCGTCGCCAAAGGCCCAGTGAGTAGCGAGAGCCGGAATCGGCCGCTCAGTTTGAGGATGCAGCGCATACAGTCCGAGCTGGTTTTCCAGAATAAAAGAGCGAAACGAGGTGTTGGAGTCAGGCCCTACGGTACGAAAGGTCAGCGGAAAACTCAGCAACCAACTGTTAAGCACCCCTCCCCGCTTGGCCTCGGGAGAGGCAAATACCGGATCTTCATTATTGGTGAGCCACTCCAGTTGCTCCGGTAACTCGGTGGCATTGACACTGCACACCAGCAGCCAGCTGCTCAATAAGGTGATTAGTTTTTTCATCGCATTCCCTGCCTATTCATAACGAGAGAAATGTTTAGGATCGAAAGCCTCGCGAATGGCCTCGCCAATAAAAGATACTGTAATCAATACCAAAGAGACGGCGGTCACCACAGATGACACTATCCAGGGGGCATCCAGGTGATTCACACCCTGGCGCAACAACTCTCCCCAACTGGGCGTGGGGGGCGCCAGACCAAAGCCAAGATAATCGAGCGCCGTCAATAACGAAATGTTAGCCACCACGGTGAAAGGCGCCAGCGTCACTATCATCACCAGGGTGTTGGGCAAAATGTGATGCACGATAATCCGCCACAGCCCGGCGCCCTGCGCCCGAGCCGCCAATACGTAATCCCGCACCTTTTCTTTATAGGTCAGGGTACGCATGTACCAGGTGATACCCATCCAGCCGAACAAGACATTGATACCGACAAACAGCATGAAATTGGGCTGTGTCAAGGACACCAATATCATGATCACGTACAAGAAGGGCACCTGAGACCAGATTTCGATAAAACGCTGAAACAACAAATCAAACTTGCCGCCCACAAAGCCCATCATGCACCCCAGCAGCACACCAATCACATAGCTGGCCGTAAGGGCGATAAAGGCAAACCCCACAGCGGTACGAAAACCATAGACCAGTCGTGCCAGAATATCGCGCCCCGAATTATCTGTGCCCAGATAGTGCTGTTGGGTCAGGCTGGGGGCGGTGGGCGGAAAGCTGCCTGTGCTGTAGTCCTGCTCGTAAGGGCTCCAGGGCACTATGGGCAGCAACACCCAGTTATGTTCCTGGTCAGAATTTGCTTGATTAGCATCGAGCTGCTGGGCAAAGACCGCTTTCAGCTCGCGATAGTTGGTTTCGTATTGATAATCCAGCCCGAAGGTGTCGCCGGTGATCACGGCACCATAGGTTGGAAAGTAAAGCTGTCCGTCATATTTGACCAGCAACGCGCGATTGCTGGCCCATAGCTCGGCGGTCAGCGCCAGCAGTACCATCAGCATAAACAGGCAAAAGGCATAGTAGCCGCGACGAATACTGCGAAAGCGGCGCAGCTTTTTATGGGTGAGGTCGGAAAAGAGTCTAGCCATCGAAACGCACCCGGGGATCCACCATAGCCACGCAGATATCCGACAGTATGTTGCCCAACAGCATCATCAGAGACGTGACCGCCAGAATACCCATCACCACCGGATAATCCCGTTCGACAATCGCTTCATAACCCAACAACCCCAGGCCATCGATGTTGAAGATCACTTCTATCAGGAAGGAGCCGGCAAAAAATACCGAAATTACGTTACCAAAGTGGCTGGCGATGGGGATCATGCTGTTGCGCAGGGCATGGCCGGTGACCGCCTTGTGAAACGGCAACCCCTTGGCCACGGCGGTACGTACATAATCTGCCGACAGATTTTCCATCAGGCTGTTTTTCATGGTCATGGTCAGTACGGCAAAATCGCCGATGGCGTAGGCAATCAAGGGCAACAGGGCGTGATGGAACAGATTGAAGGTTTTCGGCCAGAAGCCATCCAGATAATAAAAATCATCCCCCACAAAGCCGCCCATGGGAAACCAGCCAAGCTGGAAGGAAAACACCGTCAGCAGGAAAATACCCACCACATAGGCGGGCAGTGCATAACCGGCGTAGATAAACATGGAACTGATGCTGTCGAACCGGCTGTTGTGCTTGAGCGCCTTGAGGATGCCGAGAGGAATGGATACCAGGTAACTCAGAATAAAGGTGCTGATACCGAAAAAGGCCGATACCGGCAGTCGTTCTTTAATCAGCTCCCACACCGGCAGGTAATAGCGGGTGGAATCGCCCAGGTCGAGTCGCACCAACTTACCCAACCAGTCTGAGTACGCCTCAAACACCGGCTTGTCCAGACCATAGAAGGCTTTGAGCTCATCGATTTGCTCGGCGGAGAGCACCTGACTGCCACGAGAGCTCTGGCTGAACTCGCTGCTGGCCAACTGGCTTTCCATCAGCATGCGCTCGACCGGCCCACCCGGTACAAAACGGGTGATGGCAAACACCACCAGGGTGATTCCCAAGAAGGTCGGGATCAGCAACAGTAATCGCCGCAGAAAATACTGGCCCATTGTTTTCCTTAACAGTTCGTTCCTTGAAGGGTACGGAAGATAATATTACTGGCACCCTATCCGCTTTCCTTAACAGTTCGTTCCTTGAAGGGTACGGAAGATAATATTACTGGCATCCTATCCGTTTTCCTTAACAGTTCGTTCCTTGAAGGGTACGGAAGATAATATTACTGGCACCCTATCCGCTTTCCTTAACAGTTCGTTCCTCGAAGGGGACGGAAGATAATATTACTGGCACCCTATCCGCTTTCCTTCACAGTTCGTTCCTCGAAGGGGACGGAAGATAATATTACTGGCATCCTATCCGTTTTCCTTAACAGTTCGCTCCGTGAAGGGTACGGAAGATAATATTACTGGCACCCTATCCCGTTTTCCTTACGTTCGTTGCCTGAATACACGGAAAATAACGTTGCTTGAACCCTATCCCAAGTGCTGACCGATAAGCAAGAAAGATACCTACTCCAAAGGTTAGCAGCGCAGAGATAAATTTTACATTGACTTGGACGTCCAGACGGCCTAGCATCTGCTGCCATTAGTTATGCTCGCATGACTTGTATCTACACTCATCTGTTAAAGCAGTGAATAACCATACCGCAAAGGCTCATCCTCCGATGATCAAGCTAACTAATATCAATAAGCGCTACGGTGAAGGCGAACATGCCGTTCATGCGGTGCGTAATATCAACCTCGAGGTTGCCGCCGGTCAGATCATGGGCGTTATCGGTGAATCCGGGGCTGGCAAAAGTACCCTGATCCGCTGCGTCAATATGCTAGAGCGCCCTACCGAAGGCAATGTACTGGTCGACGGTCAGGATCTCACACTGCTCAATAATAGCCAGCTACCGGCTGCGCGCCGTAATATCGGCATGATCTTTCAGCATTTCAACCTGCTGTCGTCACGTACCGTCTTCGCCAACATCGCCTTGCCACTCGAACTGGCCGGCATGAAAAAGTCAGCCATCAAGCAACGCGTAACCGAACTCCTTGAGCTGGTTGGCCTGTCCCATCGCGCCGATGCCTATCCCAAGGCGTTATCCGGTGGTCAAAAACAGCGGGTGGCTATTGCCCGCGCCCTGGCGCCCAACCCCAAGGTCTTGCTGTGTGACGAGGCCACCTCGGCACTGGATCCGCAAACCACCCAGTCTATTCTTACGCTGTTAAAAGACATCAACCGCCAGTTGGGGCTAACCATACTTCTGATTACTCACGAGATGCATGTGGTAAAAACCATCTGCGACCGGGTGGCCATTATCAATGACGGCGAATTAATTGAACAAGGTGATGTGGCCTGGTTTTTTGCCAATGCCAAAACCGAACTGGCTCGGCGCTTTATTGCCTCAACCATCAACCTGGATATTCCCGATGAATATCAGCAACGCCTGGTTGAGGCTCCCCTGCCCGGCGCCCTGCCTCTGGTACGATTGGGCTTCAGTGGTGAAACCGTAGACAGCCCGCTGATTTCCATACTCAGCCGGGAGCTGAACGTCGATGTCAGCATCTTGAGTGCCGATATGGAATATGCCGGCGGCGTCAAGTTTGGCTTTATGCTGGCCGAACTGGACGGTGAGCCCGCACACACACAGGCCGCTCTGGCTTATCTTCGCGATCATAAAATTCAGGTGGAGTTACTCGGTTATGTCCGACGCCATGATTAATCTGCTGTTATCAGCGCTATGGGAAACCCTGATCATGACCTTTGGCTCGGGCTTGATTGCTTGCGCCCTGGGCATTCCTCTGGGCATCGCCCTGCATGTAAGCAAACCCGGTCAAATCTGGGAACATGCCGCCTTCAATAAAATATTGGGCTCGGTGGTGAATATTGGCCGCTCTATTCCCTTTATCATCCTGCTGGTGGCCATTATTCCCTTTACGCGCATGATTGTCGGTACCAGTATCGGCACCATTGCCGCCGTGGTACCGTTGACCGTGGCCGCCATTCCCTTTGTCGCCCGCCTGATGGAAGGCGCGCTGATGGAAATTCCTGCCGGCCTGGTAGAAGCGGCACAGGCCATGGGTGCAAAACGCATGCAAATAGTACAGAAAGTGCTTTTGCCCGAGGCGCTGCCCGGCATGCTTAATGGCATTATCATTACCCTGGTCACGCTGGTGAACTACTCCGCCATGGCCGGAGCCATTGGTGGTGGCGGCCTGGGGGATGTGGGTATTCGTTACGGCTATCAGCGCTTCGATCCCCAAATCATGCTGATTACCGTGGTGATGTTGGTGGTACTGGTACAAATTATTCAAAGCGCCGGCGAACGTCTGGTGGCTTATGTTGATCATCGTTGATTAAAAAGGAGTTACCCGATGAAGTTAGGTTTTAAAGCGTTTACTACCGTTAGTGTACTGGCCTCGGCATTGGCGCTGGCCGGTTGTGGTGAGCAAGCCAAAGATACCGCTGAAGAAACGGCCGCCAAGCCTCTGCGCCTGGGAGTAATTGCCGGTGCCGAAGAACAGGTAGCCGAAGTTGCCGTCAAGGTGGCAAAAGAGCAATACGATCTGGATGTAGAGCTGGTTTCGTTCAGCGATTATGTCACACCCAACGTCGCCTTGAGTGATGGCAGCCTGGACATCAATGCCTTCCAGCATCAGCCTTACCTCGACAAGCAGATTGAAGACCGTGGTTACGACTTGATCGCCGTGGGTAATACCTTCGTTTACCCTATTGCGGCCTATTCCAAGGTCATAAAATCACTGGATGAACTGGAAAACGGTGCCAAGATTTCCGTGCCGAACGACCCGACCAATCTGGGCCGTACCCTGTTGCTGCTGGAACAGAAAGGATTGATTGAAGTGGATGATGCCGTAGGTCTGGAAGCCACGCCGCTGAATATTACTGCCAATCCAAAAGAGCTGAACATCATAGAGCTGGAAGCCCCACAGCTGCCCCGTTCGCTGGATGACGTGGCACTGGCGGTGATCAACACCACTTATGCGTCACAAATCGACTTGCTGCCCGGTCGTGACAGCCTGTTTGTAGAAGACAAGGAATCACCTTACGTAAACCTGATTGTGGCCCGCAAAGACAACCAGGATGATGAGCGTATCAAGACCTTCGTGAAGGCATATCAAAGCGAAGAAGTCTATCAAGCTGCACTTGAGCTGTTTAAAGGTGGCGTGGTTAAAGGCTGGTAAATCCGGTTTGGAAAAGCATCAAGGTCACGGCTTGCCGTGGCCTTTTTACTTTGTGCTGTCATAATAACGCCATCAGATTCAACATCAGGGGTTATGCATGCAAAAATGGTATTTGGCGCATTGCCGCCCCCGGGAAGAAGAGCGGGCGCTGCAAAACCTGGCCAATCAGGATATAGAGGCATTTTATCCTTATGCCGAAGTAAAAAAACGCGTGCGCCGCAAAATGGTCACCCGGATAGAAGCGCTGTTTCCCGGTTATATTTTCGTGCGTGCCGATCTGGGTATGACCAGCTCAACCACCATAGGCTCGACCCGCGGGGTGCGCAACCTGATCCGCTTTGGTGGTGGCCCCTGTGAAGTCCCCGACGAGTTGGTGTACGATTTGATGCTGCACTGCGACAGCGATGAATTAAGAGATAAACTCAGCGATGTCCCCCGCTCCGGGGATACGGTGCGCATCGAGCAGGGTCCTTTCGCGGGGCTGGAAGCCATTTATCAGGAAGCCGATGGCGAAACCCGAGCCATACTGCTGCTAACGATACTGCAAAACGCCGTTCCCACCAGCTTCGCCAACGATGAATTTACCCGTTTACCTAAAAATCCGTGAGCCATGAGAGACAACACAGCTTAACGCCGTAAGCGTACCGCTCGAAAAACTGATTATTGGTGTTCCAGCACCATGACCTTATGGTGCTGCAGCGGCTGATAATGGTCGTAACGGGGCTTATCCATCAGGCTTTGCCACCATAGCCCCGGGGCCACGCCGAGGGGGAGTTCGATTCCCACGCGAAATCGGGATTCCAGATTATCTTCGCTGTTGCTGAGTAACGAGCTTTGCAATCGAAAAATACGCCAGGGCGAATAGTTGAGCGACCACTGTCGAGATAAGGCCGCCTTGTCTTTATCACCACTGCCATACAAGTCAAGCTTGCGCCCCTGCCACTGGTAATACCGGCTCGACACACTCAAGCCCGGGACCATTCCCAGCCGTCCTTCACCAAACCATACCTGACCCGATGCCGGCCGTTCACGCCGACCGGCCTGCTGCTGCCAGCCGGATAGCGGCTGATATTGGCCCGCGCCCAGGGTCCAGTCTTTATGATCCAAAAACATCAGCACTCCCCCGCGCTGGTGCTCCCAACCGGCCTGATAGTCGATGACGGGTTCAACATGGCCACGGATAGTACTCGTCAGCGGATGCTCAAAGTGCAGGCCTGCCTGATAGGTCAACCGTTCGCCCCGATAGTCCAGCCCCAGCTCGCCTTGCCATTGCGACATAATCGGCAGTGCCATTCGGCTATTCAGCATGGGGGCTTTATCAAAGAAAGGCAGCTGATAATCCCAGCTCCATTGTTCTGGATTGAGCCAAGGCAGCTCGCTGAGCTGACGAGAACCAAACGACAGCGTGCTGTCCGCCAGCGTGGCTCCCTGCTGCTCTACAAACTGATCCAGCCTGTCTGTGGCCGCGGCTCTGGCTGCGGTGGCCAGGGTCAGTAATACCCTATCGGTTTTTGGGGCAAGCGCCGGATCTGGCGGACCCAGTCGCGGCAGACTGGGCGCAGGAGTTAACGGCTCGGCGGGCCGCTCGACCAAAGCCTCGGGCATCGGCAGGGGAGCAGACAATACCGCTGTGTTTTTTCTCGAAATTGAATTGTCTTGGGGCGAACGAGCCGGCACCCAAATCCACTCCCCGGGGGTTAAGGGCGCCATAAAACGCCGAGCATTAAAATCCCGGCGCAATGTGCGCTCACTCAGTTGATAGCGCCCTGCCAGTATGCGCCAGCTTTCTCCGGACACCACTTGATGCATGGTCATTACCGGGCCTGCCGCCTGAGACAAGCCGCTGATGGATAACGACAGCAATAACAGGCTCCGGGGCAGCCATAGGCTCATATTACGACTCTTGTATTCGATAATCCGCAACGCCAATACGGCTTGATAATGGCATCACAACCTAGCCCTGAAATCCGCATAACAAACGGTATTCTTCCAGCACATAGGTATCTGTCATGCCGCTGACAAAATCGAGCAATAACCGGACTCTGAAGTACCATTCTCGCTCGGTGGCATTCTCAAACAAGGCGGCATTCAGGCTGTCGCGCCGATATGCCGCCAAATGACGAGGCGGCAACCTGTGATATAGCCGACGCAATAGCAGGCCTTCCGCATCCTGGCGGCGCTCTAGGCTGATAAACTCTTGCTGTGGCAGAGCAAGCAAGGGGGCAAAGGCTTCCAGCACCCCCTTGAGCGCGGCAAATCCCGACAGCTCCAGCGCCTCGACTTCCCGACGATTGAACACCTGCCGATGCGCAAAATCCTTCAACCACTGCAGCGCTTGCGCCGGTGCCTGCTCTACGTCCAGCAGGGGGGAATTATGGCTGCCATCCAGAATCGCCGACTGATGCAGCAAATACTGCTCGCTGACCAGAACCAGCAAGTCATCATTCAGGCTCTGGCGAAAGCGACTGAAAAAGCCGGGGTCATCCGCCTTCGCCTGCTGCCAGCACTGTTTAAGATAATCGTTGCCGTTACTCAACAGCGCCTGCTCCAGCTCCGCCAGGCTCAAGACGCCGCGATCTACTGCATCTTCCAGATCGGCCACCCCATAGGCCATGTCATCGGCCGCCTCCATTAAAAAGGTCAGGGGATAGCGGCCTCGAGTCGTGGTGGGAAACAGCGTTCTCATCTGCTGTATCAGCGGTCGTTCACTAAAGTAATGACCGGGTTTTTGCTGCCAGGGACCATGGCTCTGGCGTTGATAGGCGCCGCGCACGTATTTTTGCAAGGCCGCCAACTGACTCAAGGTCAGGTTCAGCCCCTGCAGGCTGTGCAACAGGCGCAGGCTCTGCGCATTACCTTCAAATTGCTGCAAGTCCGCAATCAGCATGGGCCACTGGCGCGATCCGCTGCCCACCGCCTGTTTGAACAAGGAAGGTAGTCGAGTGCGCAGCCAGTCAATCATCACCACTTCGCCAAAATGACCAAAGGGCGGATTGCCCACATCGTGCAGCAGGCAGGCCATTTCTACCAGGCTGACAAAGGCTTGCTGATCCACCTCCGGGCCCAACTCGGCCAGTACCCTCAATGCCAGTTGACGCCCGGTTTCTTTTACTTCCAGCGAGTGGGTCAGCCGGCTACGCACCGAGGCCTTCACATCCAACGGAAACACCTGAGTTTTTTGCTGCAGTCGCCGCACCGGTGAGCATTGTACGATACGGCTGCGATCCACTTCTATCGCGCTCAGCGCCGTCTCGTCCCCTGTGGCGGGTCGCTGCCGTTCACTTAAAATAAAACGCTGATAATCACTCATATCCGACTCTCTAGCCAATCGCGCAGCACCAGCAGATCCATGGCCAGATGATGATTGAGTTCACTCACCCAGCCGTCCAGTTGCTGCCACCAATCGGGCAAATCGGGGCTTTGAATTTGCTGAGCCAGCAGCTGTACCCGCTTCAGACCCACAGAGCCGGCGGCGCCTTTTATTTTATGCGCTTCTTCGACAATGCCGTCCTGCTCTTTATTGGCCACAAAGCCGTTGAGCTTGTTCAGATAATCTTCGGCCATCCGATCCAGCATATCCACGCTGGACAATAGAATAGCCGCGCCAACCGTATCGACATAGTCGGTCAAAAATACCGTATCTAGAATCACGGCTTCATCAATGTGAGGCTCGGCGGCAGGGAGCTTGGCAGGCGCCTTCACCGAGGCAGCTGGCAGCGCTTGCTTCGCTTGTGCGTCGGGTCTATGAGCAAAAAATCGGGCCAGCACCCCCTTGATGGCCTTGGAAGAGAGCGGCTTGCTGATGGCATCGTCCATGCCTTTAGCCAGATACTCTTCTTTGTCGCTGATCACATTGGCGGTGAGGGCCACCAATGGCGGCAACGGTTTGGATTCTTCTCGCGCCTCTTGCCGCAATCGGGCGGCAATATCGAAGCCGGTCATGTCCGGTAACTGAATGTCGAGAAACACCAGATCGAAGTTCACCTGCGCCATCCAGGCCAGCGCCTCGCCGCCATCGCGCGCCACCGTTACCTTGTGTCCCAGTTTTTCCAGCAAGGCACAGGCCACCGTCACATTCAGCTCTACATCTTCCACCAGCAGCATCGACAAGGGCGGCAAATGTGCCACCACAGGGTCGTCCACCGGCGCCGAGGTACTGGGTACCCTGATGGTGATACTGAAGCAGGAACCCTCACCCGGCTCGCTGTCCAGCTCTATGGTGCCCTTCATGGCATCCACCAACTGCTGGGAGACCGCCAGGCCAATACCGGTGCCGGTGGCGTATTTATCGCCTTCCACCTGAAAGTACAAGGCAAAGATTTCCTTCTGCAGCTCGGCCGGAATGCCGATGCCGGTATCTTCAATATCGAAACGCAGCGTAATTTCGCCGGGCGTCAATTCATCGGCCATGCAGCGAATGGTGACGCCACCGTCATCGGTAAACTTCACCGCATTGCCCACCAGATTCCACAGCACCTGGCGCAGACGAGTGCCATCAGCCAGAATCCAGTCGGGAATATCACCATCTCGATCAAAGTGCAGGTACAGGCCTTTCTGCTCGGCCTGCAGTCGGGCAAGGCTCTCCAGATCATCCAGAAAGCCGGGGAAGTCCATCGGCTCGGGCGCCAGCTCCAGCCGGCTGCGATCTATCTTGTCCAGATCGATAATGTCGTTGAAGATATTACCCAGGGTCACGGCGCTGAAATGAATGGTTTTAAGGTGCTGGCGCTGCTCTTTAGCCAGCTTGGTGGCCAGCAGGATACGGCTCAGCCCCACTATGCCATTCAAGGGGGTGCGCAATTCATGACTGATGGTAGAGATAAAGGTGGTTTTATCGCGACTGGCTTTCTCCAGCTCCTCCTGATAGCGCTTGCGCTCGGTAATATCCCGACCAAAGCCCAACAGCCCCAGCCGTTTACCATTACGATCAAAAAACGGCACCTTGCGCAACTCAAAGCAGGCGTGATGGCCATCGGGATATTGCAGCCATTGCTCGTAGGTCTGGCTTTCGTTGCGGGCAAAGACTTCCTTGTCGGTTTCCACTACTTTTTCCGCCACGTCCGCGGGGTAAACGTCGAAGGGAGTCAGACCAATCAGTTCTTTTTCCTGTCGGCCCAGCAAATCTTCCATGGCACGGTTACATCCCGAGAACTCTTCCAGCTCGTTGCGGTAATACACCAGATCCGGCGAGGTATCGATAAAGGAACGTAGCAATGCCATGCGCTCTTGCGATTCCATCTGCGCCTTTTCACGCTGATAGACCTCTGCTTCCAGGTCTTCAATGGCTTGCTGGCGCGCCATTTCCGCCTTGTGGGTTTCTTCTATCTGACAATTAAGCAGCTGTATTTTCTCTTGCAGCTCATTATTGAGTTCGAGATCGCGTTCTCGCATCTGTTGCAATCGCTGCACCAGGCGGCTCAGGCGCTGGCGAGAGTCCTCAAGCTGATCGACCACCACCGACAAGAAATACACCGCCCACGGCGTCACCAGCAAGCCGAAGAAAACAGACCGTACCATGTCGATGGGCTCCACGGTTCCACGAAGGAACAAGGTCACCCCTACCTGGATAAAAATAGCCAGCAGTATGATGCAGGCAGCCAACACCATGCTAAAGCGAACAATGCCCAGCTTGGTCATCAGATCAACATAATACTGGGCCCAGGTTTTTATGGGTTTCATCACTTTTTCCGTCTACAAGGTATATAAAGCAGGATACCGGCTTACTGATAGGCTGTCATGCCGATGAGCAGATAATCCGGCATGCTCTAGAATAGAGGCAAACGGAGCTGATCTAATCGCAAGTAATTTTACCTCAAACGAATTACGTCTCATTTAATTATTATTGTGAAACCTGTATTAAAAATCGAAAAAAGTGATTATTTATGCCTTAAAGGCACGGGATATTCATCTTTACTGGGACATACTGGCAATCGGCTGACCATGAAAAGTGCGAGCAAGATCAAACAAAGACCGCACACCGTTGTAATAAAACAACATAACACCTCAACCTTTACATTGTTCCAGCATTAGCGAAAGTGCAACATAAAGACCTACCCACCCCACTTAAAGTAAGATTTATTGCCAACAAGCAAGGTTTTTCGTTGATATGTACTTCTTGATACGAGGATACAAGAAGGTTTACGGGGGCATATCTTTCATTGACCTCATAAAAAAATCCCTATATTTTGGTAAATTAGTTACCAATGAAAACGGAAGCAGCCAAACCTGTCGAGAGAGATCCTTAGTCACTCGACCAGAGTTTTAGCCATGGAGGAATGCAATGTCTCTTTACGACCCCGCGCTTGAGAAGGATAACTGTGGTTTTGGTCTCATCGCTCATATAGAAGGTGATGCCAGCCACAAACTGGTCCGACTCGCTATTTCGGCTCTCGACCGCATGCAGCACAGGGGCGGCATTGCCGCCGATGGCAAAACCGGTGACGGTTGCGGCCTGTTAATGCAAAAACCCGATAGCTTCTTTCGCGCCGTAGCCCAGGACAAGGGCTGGCTGCTGGGCCGTAAATATGCGGTCGGCATGATGTTCCTCAACCCGGATCCGGTGCTGGCCGAGCAATGTCGGCGCATCGTCAACGAAGAGCTGGAAAAAGAAACGCTCACTCTGGTCGGCTGGCGGGAAGTACCGGTTAACACTCAGGTGCTGGGCGACATCGCCAAGGCCTCCCTGCCCCGTATCGAGCAGGTATTCATTAACGCCCCCGCGGGCTGGGTAGAAAATGATATCGAGCGTCGCCTCTATATAGTGCGGCGGCGTAT
Organism: Oceanisphaera marina; assembly: GCF_014643915.1. Taxonomy (GTDB): domain Bacteria; phylum Pseudomonadota; class Gammaproteobacteria; order Enterobacterales; family Aeromonadaceae; genus Oceanimonas; species Oceanimonas marina. The sequence goes on along the minus strand of NZ_BMKE01000008.1, from coordinate 104,139 downwards.
CGAAAAGCGCATCAACGACGAGTACTTCTATGTGGTCAGCCTGTCCAACCTGGTGATGACCTACAAGGGCCTGTGCATGCCCGCCGATTTGCCGCGTTTTTATCTGGATCTGGCAGACATTCGCCTGCAGTCGGCCATCTGTGTATTCCACCAGCGCTTTTCCACCAATACCCAGCCCCGCTGGCCCCTGGCCCAGCCGTTCCGCTTTCTGGCCCATAACGGCGAAATCAACACCATAGGGGGCAACCGTCGCTGGGCTCAGGCCCGCGCCTACAAGTTTGGTTCGCCTTTGCTGCCGGATCTGAAAGACGCCGCCCCTTTCGTGAATACCGACGGCTCCGACTCCTCCAGCCTGGATAATATGCTGGAGTTGTTTTTGGCCGGTGGCATGGACCTGTTCCGTGCCATGCGCCTGCTGATCCCGCCCGCCTGGCAGAAAAATCCGGCCATGGACGAAGACCTGCGCGCCTTCTATGACTTCAACTCCATGCACATGGAGCCCTGGGATGGCCCCGCCGGCATAGTGATGTCCGACGGCCGCTACGCCGCCTGTGCCCTGGACCGTAACGGTCTGCGCCCGGCGCGCTTCGTGCGCACCAAGGACGGTTTTATCACCCTGGCTTCCGAAATCGGTATCTGGGACTACACGCCTGACGAAGTGCTTGAAAAAGGCCGAGTGGGCCCCGGTGAATTGTTTGTGGTCGATACCGCCAAAGGCAAAATCTGGACCAGCTTCGAGATCGACGACGATCTCAAGTGTCGCCACCCTTATAAGGAGTGGATGACCAAGCACAAGCGTCGTCTGACCCGCTTCGAAGACCTGCCCGACGATCAGGCCGGCAAGTCCGAACTGGACGCCAAGACCCTGCGCACCTATCAGAAGCTGTTCGGCTACTCCATGGAAGAGCTGGAGCAGGTGATCCGGGTGATGGGCGAGAACGGCCAGGAAGCGGTTGGCTCCATGGGTGACGACGCCCCCATGGCGGTGCTGTCCAGCAAGTCCCGTTCCGTTTATGACTACTTTCGCCAGATGTTTGCCCAGGTGACCAACCCACCCATCGACCCGCTGCGCGAAAATCACGTCATGTCGCTGGCCACCCTGATTGGCCGCGAGCAGAACGTCTTCAACGAGACCCATGGCCATGCTCACCGGGTACAGTTTGAATCACCCATTTTGCTGTATTCCGACTTTCATCAGCTGATGAGCCTGGAGCAGACCCACCACAAACATACGGTGCTGGACCTGAACTTCGAGCCACAAGAAGGCCTGCAGGCTGCCATCGAGCGGCTGTGTGCCCAGGCCAAGACGGCCGTCGAGACCGGTACCGTACTGCTGGTGCTGAGCGACCGTCATATCAGCAAAGACAAGCTTCCCATTCCGGCCGCCATGGCCGCCGGTGCCGTACAGCGTACCCTGGTCGAACATAACCTGCGCTGCGACTCCAACATCATAGTGGAAACCGCCAGCACCCGGGATCCGCACCAGTTTGCGGTGCTGCTCGGCTTCGGCGTGACCGCCATCTATCCCTATCTGGCCTATGAAACCCTGGGTCGCATGGTGGAAGACGGCGTGCTCAAAATGCCGCTGCGCGAGGCGCTGCTCAACTTCCGCAACAGCATCAACAAGGGACTGTACAAGGTGATGTCCAAGATGGGCATCAGCACCATAGCGTCCTACCGCTGCTCGCAGCTGTTTGAAGCCATCGGCCTGCATCAGGAGGTGATCGATCTGTGCTTCAAGGGCGTTTCCAGCCGGGTACAGGGTGCCTCTTTCGAGGACTTTCAGCAGGATTTGTTCAACCTGAGCCGGGTCGCCTGGATTGCTCGCAAGCCCCTCAATCAGGGTGGCCTGCTCAAGTATGTACACGATGGCGAGTACCACAGCTATAACCCGGATGTGGTCACCAGCCTGCAAACCGCGGTGCGCTCCGGCAACTACCAGGATTATCAGGTCTATTCCAGACTGGTGAACGAGCGCCCGGCCGCCATGCTGCGCGACTTGCTCGCCCTCAAACCGGACGGCGCGCCCATACCGCTGGAGCAGGTAGAGCCGGCCAGTGAACTCTTCCCTCGCTTCGACAGTGCCGCCATGTCCATCGGCGCCCTGGGCCCCGAAGCCCACGAGTCGCTGGCCATCGCCATGAACCGCCTGGGTGGCAAGAGCAACTCCGGCGAGGGTGGTGAAGACGCTCGTCGCTTCAATAGTTTGAAGAACTCCAAAATCAAGCAGGTGGCTTCCGGGCGCTTCGGGGTCACGCCACATTACCTGATGAATGCCGAAGTCATTCAAATCAAGGTGGCCCAGGGTGCCAAGCCCGGCGAAGGCGGCCAGCTGCCCGGCCACAAGGTGACGGCGGAAATCGCCAAGTTGCGCTATGCGGTACCCGGCGTGACCCTGATTTCACCGCCGCCGCACCACGATATTTATTCCATCGAGGATTTGGCCCAGCTGATTTTCGACATCAAGCAGATTAACCCCAGCTGTCTGGTGTCGGTCAAACTGGTGTCCGAGCCCGGCGTAGGTACCATAGCCACCGGCGTGGCCAAGGCCTATGCGGATCTGATCACCATCTCGGGTTACGATGGCGGCACCGGTGCCAGCCCGCTGTCTTCGGTCAAGTACGCCGGTTCCCCCTGGGAGCTGGGGCTGGCCGAAACCCAGCAGGCGCTGGTGGCCAACGGGCTGCGCCACAAGATACGACTGCAGGTGGACGGCGGCCTGAAAACCGGCCTGGACATCGTCAAGGCGGCCATTCTGGGTGCCGAGAGCTTCGGCTTTGGTACCGGCCCCATGGTAGCGCTGGGCTGCAAGTATCTGCGCATCTGTCACCTGAATAACTGCGCCACCGGCGTGGCCACCCAGGATGAAACACTGCGCCGCGACCACTTCCTTGGCCTGCCCGAGATGGTAGAGAACTACTTCAAGTTCATCGCCGAAGAAACCCGCGAGCTGATGGCGCAACTGGGCGTGACCCAACTCACCGATTTGATTGGCCGCACCGATCTGCTGGAAATACTGCCAGGCCTGACGGCCAAGCAGCAGAAACTGGACTTGTCCGGCATCGTTGCCAAGCCCGAGCCCAAGCCGGGGCTGGGTGTGTTCTGCCAGACCGGCAACCCTAACGTCGACAAGGGCGATCTTAATCTGAAGATCACCCAGGATGCCCTGAGCGCGGTGGAAACCAGCGGCGGTGGCGACTTCTATTACTCGATTCGCAATACCGACCGCTCGGTGGGCGCACGCCTGTCTGGTGAAATCGCACTGCGTCACGGTAACCAGGGCATGGCGGCGGATCCTATTCGTATCCACCTGGATGGCACCGCCGGCCAGAGCTTCGGAGTCTGGAACGCCGGTGGTCTGGAGATGATCCTGACCGGTGATGCCAACGACTATGTGGGCAAGGGCATGACCGGTGGCAAGCTGGTGATCAAGTCCCACGTTGGCGTAGCCTTTGCCTCGCACGAAGCCACTCTGGTGGGTAACACCTGCCTCTACGGCGCCACGGGTGGCTACCTGTACGTGGCGGGCCGCGCCGGTGAACGATTCGCGGTACGTAACTCGGGCACCATCGCCGTGGTAGAAGGCGTGGGCGACAACGGTTGCGAATACATGACCAGCGGCATAGTGACCGTGCTGGGCAGCACCGGCGTCAACTTTGCCGCAGGCATGACTGGCGGCTTTGCCTATGTGCTGGATGAAGCGAACGACTTCGAGCTGAAAACCAACTTCGAGCTGGTGGAATTACTGACGCTGGACGACCTGATGATCCACCAGGAACATCTGCGTGGCATTATCACCCAGCATTTACAAGAGACCGGCAGTCAACGCGCCCAGCAGATTTTGGCCAATTTCGGCCAGTACCTGCCCAAGTTCAAGTTGGTCAAACCCAAATCCAGTGATGTGACTTCTTTGTTAGGTCATCAGAGCCGTTCCACCGCAGAGCTGCGGGTTCACGCGCAGTAAAGGAAGATTGTGATGAGTCAGAACGTATTTCAGTTTATAGATGTACAACGGGTCGATCCGGCCAAGAAGCCGATCAGCACCCGTAAAATCGAGTTTGTGGAAATCTACGAGCCCTTTTCCGACAATCAGGTCGAAATGCAGGCCGACCGTTGTCTGGACTGTGGCAATCCTTACTGCGAGTGGAAGTGTCCGGTACACAACTACATCCCCAACTGGCTGAAGCTGGCCAACGAGGGCCGTATTTTCGAGGCCGCTGACTTGTGCCACCAGACCAACAGCCTGCCCGAGGTCTGTGGCCGGGTATGTCCCCAGGACAGATTGTGTGAAGGCGCCTGTACCCTGAACGACGAGTTTGGTGCCGTGACCATAGGTAATATCGAAAAATACATTACCGACAAGGCGTTCGAAATGGGCTGGCGCCCGGACATGTCCCATGTGGTACCCACCCATCGCAAGGTGGCCGTCATAGGTGCCGGCCCTGCTGGCCTGGCCTGTGCCGACGTGCTGGCGCGTAACGGCGTCACCCCGGTGGTATTTGACCGTTATCCGGAAATAGGTGGCTTGCTGACCTTCGGCATTCCCTCCTTCAAGCTGGAAAAATCGGTGATGAGCAATCGCCGGGCCATTTTTTCCGACATGGGCATCGAATTCCGTCTTAATACCGAGGTGGGCAAAGACGTCAGCTTTAAATCGCTGCTTGACGATTACGATGCGGTGTTTCTGGCGGTCGGTACCTATAAATATATGCGCGGCGGCTTGAACAACGAAGATGCCGAAGGCGTTTATGATGCGCTGCCGTTTTTGATCTCCAACGCCAATCGGGTACTGGGCTTCGAAAAACAGGCTTCCGATTACATCGACATGGCCGGCAAGAAGGTGGTGGTGCTGGGTGGTGGCGATACCGCCATGGACTGTGTGCGCACCTCCATTCGCCAGGGCGCCGATAACGTGGTCTGTGCCTATCGCCGCGACGAAGCCAACATGCCCGGCTCTCGCCGGGAAGTGCAAAACGCCCGGGAAGAAGGGGTGAACTTCATGTTCAACCTGCAACCCATCGGCGTGCAGGTTGATGCCAACGGCAAGGTCAGCGGCGTCGAGGTGGTGTCCACCCAGCTGGGTGAGCCCGATGCCAATGGCCGTCGTCGCCCCGAGCCCATCGCCGGTTCCGAGCAGGTGCTGCCTGCCGATGTGGTGATCATGGCGTTCGGTTTTCAGCCTCACGAGCAACCTTGGCTGAAGGAGTTTGATATCGAGGCCGATCAATGGGGTCGCATTGTCGCTCCCGAGCAGGCCGAGTTCGCCTTTCAGACCAGCAACGCCAAAATCTTCGCCGGCGGCGACGCGGTTCGGGGTTCGGATCTGGTGGTGACTGCGATTGCCGAAGGCCGCAAGGCCGCCGAAGGCATCATGGATTATATCGGGGTATAAACGCCCCTCTCCCTACAATGTCAGGCCGCTTATCGAGCGGCCTTTTTTGTGGCTGATACCGCCAACCTCTCTGCGTCACAACTCTCGCGGCGCAATAAAAACGCGTTTAACTCGAACGAAACCTGACCGCGAAAGATCAACAACCCCCAGGATAGTGATAAACTCGGCCATTATTTTCGTTGCGAGAGAAACCCTTATGACTATCGGCATTATTGGCGCCATGGAGCAGGAAGTAGCCGTACTTCGTGCCAAACTGGAAAACACCCAAACCATTACCGTGGCCGGCTGCGAATTCTATCAGGGCACCTTGTCGGGTAAAGAGGTAGTGATTACGCGCTCGGGCATTGGCAAGGTCGCCGCCAGCATTGCCACCACACTGCTGCTGGAGCGTTTTTCACCCAAGGCCGTGATTAATACCGGTTCGGCGGGTGGTTTCGATCCGGCGCTGCACGTGGGTGATGTGGTGATTTCCAGCGAAGTGCGCTTTCATGACGTGGACGTGACCGCCTTCGGCTACGAAATAGGCCAGATGGCCCAGCAACCCGCGGCCTTTGTGGCGGATGCCGAGCTGATTACCCTGGCGCAGACGTGTCTGGCCGAACAAGCTGAGATTCATTCTGCAGTGGGCCTGATTTGTACCGGTGATCAGTTTATGCACCGCGACGACCAGCTACAAAAAGCCGTGACTCATTTCCCGTTGATGAAAGCCTGCGAAATGGAAGCCGGAGCCGTTGGCCAGGTGTGCCATCAGTTTAAGGTGCCGTTTGTAGTGGTACGCGCGCTGTCTGATATCGCCGGCAAGGAACAGGCCGAATCTTTTGAGGCCTTCCTGGACGTCGCCGCCAAACATTCCAGTGCCATGGTGCTGGACATGATCGCACGCATGCCAGACTGATCTCGTGGATTATCTGTCGCTGCTGGAGCAGCCCGTCTCTTTACTCAGTATCGCCATACTGCTGAGCCTGTTGCTGCCCGCCACCCGTGTGCAGCAGCTGCTGACACAGGGTTTATTGCTGCTGGGCTGTCGCCTGAATGGCGATCATTACAGCGCCCGTTATCTCGGGCTGGCAGGAGCCGCCGCTTTGCTGTGCTTGCTGTTGCCCCTGGCGGCGACCTACTGGGCATTGACCGTGCTGTCGCCCTGGCCGGCTTTACTGGAGCCGTTATTGCTGTGGTGTTGTTTGGACCTGGGGCGGCTTAGCCGCGCCTTGCCGATATGTCTGCAACAGAGTGATCAACAAAAACCGCTGGCGCGGCTAACCCTAACGCCCTTGTGCTTGCGCCAAACCGATCCGCTGTCGCCACTAGGCTTGTATAAAGCCATGGCAGAAATGACGGTGCTCCGTTTGGCTGCCGATATGGCGCTGTTATGCTGGTATCTGTTTGCCGGTATTTATGCCGCCCTGCTGTTTGCACTGCTGCGCTATACCGTGCAAGCCTGGCCTTTCAAGCTGATACAGTGGCGCGCCTTCGGCCTGCTCCCCTCATGGTTATATCGCGCCATGGCCTGGCTGCCCTTCCAGCTATTGGCACTCACCCTGCTGATTTATCCAGGATCAATACGCGCCATTAAAGCCTGGCCACAGGGCAGATTATGGGCCTATCCGGCCAGCGGTCGCCTGCTGGCGGTAGCCGGTGCCAGTGTTGATGCCGGGTTGGGCGGACCACGCCGTTATACAGATGCCACCGATTATTATCCCAAACTGGGCAGCAAGAATTACCTGAATGATATTTCTACCCGTGCCCTGTTGCGGCGGCTGGTGATGGCCTTGTTATTCTGGTTATCGCTGGCCTGGGCCTTCACCCTGGTACCCTTGTTCAATGGTTAACTCCCTTATGGTGCAATATTTCCGCCGCCGGTTACTGGTGACGCTACTCTCGCTGTGGCTGCTCACCAGCCAGGTACAGGCACAAGACACACCCACCGCAAGAGCTGAGCGCGTGATCAGCCTGGCTCCTCATATTACCGAAATGCTGTTTGCGATTGGCGCCGGTGAACAGGTGATTGCCGTTGATAATGCCAGCGATTATCCCGCTGCCGCTCAACGCTTGCCCAGGGTCGCCAATTATCGTTCCCTCAATATGGAGCAGCTGCTGGCCTTGCAGCCGGATTTGGTGGTGGCCTGGGGCAATGCCCAGCAGCAGATGGTGCAACCGCTGGAACAGCTGGGAATTCGCGTTTTTTATTCCGCTCCGTCAACCTTTGCCGAACTTGGCGACGAACTGAAACAACTCGGCAAGCAAACCGGCCATGAACTCCAGGCCAATCGCGTTGCCGCAGCGTATCAGCAGCAACTGGCGCAACTGCGTGATGATTATCAAGGCAGATCTGCGGTGACGGTATTTTATCAAATTGCCAGCATCCCGCTGATGTCCGCCAATAACAGTACCTGGATGGGCCAGGCCGTTGAGCTGTGCGGTGGCGTCAATATCATGGCCGACAGCCCAGCCCCTTATCCGCAAGTAAATGCCGAACAGGTATTGGCACAAAACCCGCAAGCCATAGTAGCGGCAACCGCGGAAGAGCTGGCTCATTGGCAGCAATGGCCGGCAATGGAGGCCGTGGCACAAGATCACCTGGTGACCATAGATGCCGATCTTTTGCACCGTTTCACGCCGCGTTCGCCGGATGGTATTCGTCAGCTATGTCAGCAGCTGGATAAAGTCCGAGTCGCATACTAAGTACAAATTGTGTTCATTCGGGGGCCTCTATACAATGACGCCCTTTTTTTAAGATAAGGTGAAAGTTAATGCAGCCCTTGATTGAGTCTGTGTTTTACTGGAGTGATTTGTTCGGTACGGCTGTGTTTGCTTTTTCTGGGGTGCTGGTCGCCGGCAGACTGCGGATGGACGGCTTTGGCGTGATCGTGCTGGCGGCGGTGACCGCCATTGGCGGCGGCACCATACGCGACTTGATCATCGGTGCCAACACCGTATTCTGGACTGCCGATTCCCTGTATCTGTGGGTGATTCTGGCCACTGCCATGCTTGGACAATATATTGCCAAGCTGCCACGCCGACTGCCCTGGTATATTCTGCCGCTGGCCGATGCGTTCGGCCTGGCCATTTTTACCATTATCGGAACCGAAAAAGCGTTGAATCATGGCACCTCCGGCATGGTCGCCGTGGTGATGGGGGTGATTACCGGCGTGGCCGGTGGCATGATCCGCGATGTGCTGGCCCGTGAAGTACCCATGGTGTTGCAGCGAGAAATCTACGCTACCGCCTGCATTCTGGGGGGGGTGTTATACACCCTCTCCCTGGAACTGGGTATCACGCCCCTGCTGGCCACCTTGTTTGGCATGCTCGGCACCTTTGTGCTGCGGGTAGCCGCCATCCGCTGGCACTTGTCATTACCGGCGTTTTCACTGAACCGCTGACACCGAATTACCCACAGGCGGTGCCAACATACGACGCCCGAATATCAAGGAGGGTAAAGAGCTCTGCTCCAACGACCTTCTGTTTCAGGGACGAAACAGAGAGCGTACAAGGATGTATTGATAGCGAGTCGGTGGAGCGGACCCTTTGCCCGACCGCTTGGGTGAACGAACGACGTTACCAGAAAACAAAAAGGCCTCTAACGAGGCCTTTTTTCATGCTTAATAGCAGTCAGCGTCAGGCAATGGTAACCCGGGCGAACTTGCGCTTGCCAACCTGATAGACGGCTTCACCGGCGGGTACTACCAGCTTGCCGTCTTCCAGCTTGTCGCCGTTTATCTTGACCGCACCCTGCTTGATCATGCGCAGCGCTTCGGAGGTTGACCCTACCAGACCCGCTTCTTTCAGCAGATTGGCAATGGCCATGCCTTCACCACCGGCGTTCAGGGTAACTTCCGGCAGATCGTCGGGAATGGCATTTTTCTGAAAGCGCTGCACAAAGTCCTGATGCGCCTGCTCGGCAGCCGCTTCATTGTGATAACGGCTGATGATCTCCTTGGCCAGCAAGATCTTGGTATCACGAGGATTGGCCCCCTCGGCAACCTGCTGTTTCAGTTCGGCCAGCTCTTCGAGGCTGCGGCGAGACAGCAGCTCGAAGTAACGCCACATCAGCTCATCGGACAACGACATGATCTTGCCGAACATCTCGCCCGGCGCTTCGTCGACACCAATGTAGTTATTGGCGGACTTGGACATTTTCTTCACCCCGTCCAGCCCTTCCAGCAACGGCATGGTCAATACCACTTGTGCCGGCTGGCCCGCGTCTTTTTGCAGTTCACGGCCCATCAGCAGGTTGAACTTCTGATCGGTACCGCCCAGCTCGATATCGGCCTTCAGCGCGACCGAGTCGTAGCCCTGCAGCAAGGGATACATGAATTCGTGAATGGCAATCGACTGGCCGGAGCCATAACGCTTCTTGAAGTCGTCCCGTTCCAGCATGCGGGCCACGGTCAGCTTGGAGGCCAGCTTGATCATGCCGGTGGCACCCAGCTCGCCCAGCCAGCTGGAGTTATAGACAATTTGCGTTTTGTCTGCGTCCAGCACCTTGAAGGCCTGCTCGGCATAGGTTTTGGCGTTATCGGCTACCTGTTCCGGGGTCAAAGGCGGACGAGTGCTGTTCTTGCCGCTGGGATCGCCCACCTGGGCGGTAAAATCACCAATCAGCAGCAATACATCGTGGCCCAGGTCCTGAAACTGGCGCAACTTGTTCAGGATCACGGTATGACCAAGGTGAATATCAGGGGCTGTTGGATCCATGCCCAACTTGACCCGCAACGGGCGATCCAGTTTTAACTTGGCGATCAGCTCTTCTTCGACCAATATTTCTTCAACACCGCGTTTAATTTCCGCTAATGCCGTTTCTAGCTGGGACATGACCACTCTACTCCTGTGCTGTGCACCTAAATAGCTGTTCTGAATGCACGCTGCTATTCGAAACGGCTATGTAGACAAACCAAACAAAATAAGGCGAGCATATTACTGGAATGGCGGATAAATTGGAAAGAATGTAAAATCGTCGGCACATTCAAGGAAGAGTATTGGCTCCTCATGATTAATCATTTCAAGTTATTGCCTCGCAAACACAAAGTGGCAATTTCCCTGCTGAGTGTCATGGTAGGGATGCTGTTTATGGCTCCGTCAGAAACTGTACTGGCCAGTCGCTCGCAACCGGCAACGAGTCTGAGTCTGGGTGAACGCCAGTCCCTGGAACTGGCCCTGGACGATATGCCCATCGCCAAAGAACAGCCTGCGCTCAGTGATCGCATCGTCAGCATTCGTAACGGCGATACGCTGTCGGCCATTTTTGCCCGCAACGGCCTTCCTTCCAGCCTGTTGCACGAGATCGATCAGCTGGGCAAGTCGGCCGAAGAGCTGCAAAAAATATACCCCGGCAAGCAGATCACCTTTTCTTTTACCCACTCAGGCGAATTTGCCGGTTTACGCTATCCGCTGGACGCCGCCCGCACCCTTGAGATTCGCAGTACCGCACAAGGGTTGAAAAGCCAGGTATTGAGCGCCGAACTGGAGCACAGAACCCAGTTTGCCCAGGCAACCGTCAGCTCCAATTTCTGGAATGCCGGGGTCAGTGCCGGATTAACACCGAATCAGATCATGAATCTGGCCGGCATGTTTGCCTGGGATCTGGACTTTGGCCTCGATATTCACGCCAACGACAGCTTCACCGTGCTCTATGAGCAGCGTTATAAAGACGGCATCAAGGTCGATACCGGGCATATTCTGGCCGCCGAGTTTATTAATCAGGGCAAGGTCTACAAAGCCGTACGCCATAGCGATGGCAACTATTACTCGCCTGAAGGCCGAGCCATGCGCAAAAGCTTCTTGCGGGCACCGGTCAACTTTTCCCATATCAGCTCCAACTTCAACCCTCGCCGCCTCCATCCGGTGACCGGGCAAGTACGCCCGCACCGTGGCATAGACTATGCCGCGCGCACCGGCACCCCGGTGCTGGCGGCGGGCGGTGGTGTGGTAGTGGAGTCGGGATTTAGCCGCTTTAATGGCAACTATGTGGTGATCCGCCACGACGGCACCTACCTCACCAAGTATCTGCACTTGCACCAGCGGATGGTGAATAAAGGGGAAAAGGTAAAACAGGAACAACAAATCGGTACCGTGGGCGCCACAGGTCGGGTGACCGGGCCACATTTACATTACGAGTTTCTGGTTAACGGCGTGCACAAAGATCCGAAAAGCGTCGATTTGCCCCAGGCGGCGTTTTTATCGCCCAACGAGCTGGCCCAATTCAAGCCCAGGGCCAACAAGCTGATGGCACAACTGAACAAGGTCAGTGACATTATGCTGGCGAAAAATTAACTGACAACGCAGAGGGGACACTTGAGGTCACGCCCGCATCTGCAGGCCTGGTTTTATTACATTTAAAGCCTCAGTCACTGACGGCAGTAAATCCGTCAATGGCACTCAGGCGCTGCCGCCACAGGGCAACTTCATCACCTAGCTGAGCATAGGCTTGTGCCGGTAGTTTGCCCCAGACAGGAGCAGGCCAGGCGGCATCGGTGGTGAACCGCGCAATATGATGCAGATGCAGCTGAGGCACCATGTTGCCCAGAGCCGCCACATTGATTTTATCGGCTGCCAGCTCGGTTTCCATCAATTGCGCCACAGCACAGGACTCATGCATCAGCTGCTGTTGTTGTTCCACGCTCAGCCAATGTATTTCGCGAATGCCGGCCTGCCTGGGCACCAGGATCAACCAGGGGTACTGGCTGTCTTTAGCCAGCAGCACCAGGCTCAATGGTAACTCGCCCAACAAGACAGTGTCGCTGGCCAGCTGGGGGTGTAACTGAAACTTGCTCACCGCAACGCCTCGGCGTGTTGGCGCAGATAAGCAATAATATCCGCAGACTCATACAGCCAGAAATATTGTCCCGGCTCCTGCTCTATGCGCAGGCAAGGCACCATACGCTGACCACCGCCGGCCATTAACGCCTGCAAGTGCTCGGGCTGGTTGGTATCGCACTCGGCAATGGCCAGATCCAGCTCGTTAATCACTCCTTTCACCCGGTCACAGTAGGGGCACCAGGCTCTTTGATACAAGGCCAGCTTGTGCTGGGAATCCACCACGGGAGCGGGAGATTGCTCGCCTTCGGCACCTTTCATCCAGTCAAATAAAGACATACACCGCCTTATTCGTTAATTACACGCTAAAAGAAGAACCACAACCACAGGTGCTGGTCGCATTGGGGTTGGTCACCAGAAAACGGGAGCCTTCCAGACCATCGATATAATCGACGGTGCCGCCAATCAGATACTGCAGGCTCATGCTGTCGACCACCATGATCACCCCGTTCTTTTCAATCACGGTATCGCCGTCATTGGTTTTCTCGTCAAAGGTAAAACCATACTGAAAACCGGAACAGCCGCCGCCGGTAATGTAGACCCGCAGGCGCAGCTCTGGGTTTTCTTCTTCGCTGATCAAGGCCTGAATCTTGTTGGCTGCCGCATCGCTCATCTGGATCGGCAAAGGAATTGCATCGCTCATCACTACCTCTTGGTTTAGTTATCGAGCAAAATTATCTAATACCCGAGTAAACAGTTCAAGTATTGTCCGAAACCGGCCAGTTGAGGCTTAAGGTTCGAGAAGCCTTGTTATTCAATGTTAGCTGTAATTCCAGGGTCTGAGCCTGGCTATCGGCGGGCAAGCGCAGTTGCCCCGAGAGGACCTGAAAGTGCCGAAAATCCAGGGTCACCGGCGCCACACCCAGCATCTCGTCGGTGAGTATCACGGGTTGGCCAGCTTGCAACGCCCGCACCTTCAGCCGTGCCTGCCCGGTAATTCGGTGGCTAAGCTGGGTGGGTTGCAGCAGCACCAGACGATAGGCAAACAGACCGGGCTCGGCCAGGGGAATAATATCTTCCTGCGCCAGCAGCAACTCGGCCCCACCATCCGGTGCCAGCACCTGGCGATATAGCGCCAGTTGCTGGGCCTGCTCGGCCAGTTGTCGCGCCTGCTGCTCCAACTGCGCAATCTGGCTACTCTCGGCACTCAGCAGCGTTTGCAAGTCGATGCGTTGCGTCAGTAACTCTTGCTGATAACGCTCGGCCTGCAGCCGGTGTTGCTCCAGTAATCGAGTCTGCTCGTGATAACCCAGCCCCAGGTAGCCGCTAGCCACCAGCAACAGGATACTGATTATCGATAATACCATTAAACGGCGGTCGAACGGCGACGTCATAATAAACTCCGGTTAGCCATGGCGGCGAATTGTGCCAAAGCCATCCGTTGTGCGCCAGCAACATTCCTCCTTCGCAACAAAGCCAGCATTCAAGCTCGGTCTGGTTTTTGCTATAGTCTGGCCACCTTGGCAGCACAGGCTGCCACTGACCCAATTTAAAGGATGCTCACATGTCCAAGTCTGACGATTTATTTACCCAGGCCCGCCGCGTTATTCCCGGTGGCGTCAACTCTCCGGTACGCGCCTTTAATGGGGTGGGTGGTACGCCGCGCTTTATCGAGCGCGCCGATGGAGCTTATATTTTTGATGCCGATGGCCAGTCTTATGTCGATTACATTGGCTCCTGGGGCCCGATGATCCTGGGCCATAATGCCAAGGTAGTGCGCGACGCCGTGATTGAAGCGGTCGATCGTGGCTTGAGTTTTGGCGCCCCAACTGGGGTAGAAGTGACCATGGCCGAAAAGGTGAATCAGCTGGTGCCGTCCATGGAACAGGTGCGTATGGTCAACTCGGGCACCGAAGCCACCATGAGCGCCATTCGCCTGGCTCGTGGTTTTACTCACCGTGACAAAATTCTTAAGTTTGAAGGCTGCTACCACGGCCATGCCGATTGCCTGCTGGTGAAAGCCGGCTCAGGGGCACTGACTCTGGGTCAGCCCAACTCCCCGGGTGTGCCGGCCGATTTTGCCAAGCATACCCTGACCGCCACCTTCAACGATCTGGAGTCGGTAAAAGCCGCCTTTGCCGCCGCACCCGATGAGATTGCCTGCATCATAGTCGAGCCCATTGCCGGCAACATGAACTGCATTCCACCGGCCCCCGGTTTTCTGGAAGGGCTGCGTGCCATCTGCGATCAATACGGCGCCCTGCTGATTTTTGATGAAGTGATGTGTGGTTTCCGTGTGGCATTGGGCGGCGCCCAGCAACGTTTTGGTGTAACGCCGGATTTGACCACCCTTGGTAAAATCATCGGTGGCGGCATGCCGGTCGGTGCCTTTGGTGGCCGTCGCGATGTGATGGAGCATCTGGCCCCTACCGGTCCGGTTTACCAGGCAGGTACCTTGTCGGGCAACCCGGTGGCGATGGCTGCGGGTCTGGCCACGCTGAACGCCATTAGCGAGCCTGGCGTACACGACCAGCTGGAGCAAAGCACCAAGGCGCTGGTCGATGGCCTGCAGGCGGCAGCCGACAAACACGGCATTCCGTTTACCACCACGCAGGTGGGTGCCATGTTCGGCTTTTTCTTTACCGATGAAAAAGACATCAGCAGCTATGCGCAGGTGACGCGCTGTGATCTGGATGCGTTCAAGCGCTTCTTCCATCTGATGCTGGATCAGGGTGTTTACCTGGCTCCGAGTGCCTTCGAAGCCGGCTTTATGTCACTGGCACACGGTGAAAAAGAAATTGCCCACACCTTGGCCGCCGCCGACCAGGCGTTCGCCACCATGAAAGGCTAACCCGCCGATTCGGGCCGCTGTATCTCCACCAGCGGCTCTTCAAGCAGCTCCACGCTGTTACCATCGGGATCGACAATAAATACGTAGCGCGAGCAGGTTTGCCCACTCACAACCGATGGTTTCTCTGCCAAGATGCCGGCACCGTGCAAGGCGCTCAGTGCTTCATCCAAATCACTGACCTGCAAGGCAAAGTGCCTTAATCCCAGACGCAACCCGCTGGCCCAGGGCGGTAAAGCCGTCAATTCCTCGGTTTCATCCTGCGGGCGAAAGCAGTACAGCTCCAGCAATGCCTGGCCCAACCGTAAATGACAAATTTGTAACTGAGCTGCCTCGTCCTGCCAGCGATACACGGATTCAAATCCCAGTCCTTTGTAAAAGCGTTCCGAAACCGATAAATCGCGCACACTCAAGGTGACATGGTGAAAAGAAAACATCAGCAGTTCCTCCATTTCCATACTATTGAGCATATACGAAATACGTCACCTTCAGCGGTCGGCTTTAAACCGCCAGCTAAAGATAACGACTAGTGCCAAGCGCAGAACGATAAAAAGATCTTCAAAAGCAATGACTCCCACAAGCATCGAAGCATAAAAAAACAGGCACCCCGACGTTCGTCAGGATGCCTGTTTTGGGTTGCCAGCCGGGCCTCTGTTACCTGGCACTCGGCATTGCGGTCAATTATCGAGCAAAGTTAAAGATATCCTTTAACCAGTCGCCGATCTGCTCACCGGCGGCGGGGAGCGAAGGCGTACTGGGCTGACATTCCCGGATGCTCGTCATACCCGAAGACTTGGCTGGCAGCAAACGGGTTTGTTCACAACGCGGGTCGGCAGGCATGCCGTCGCTGTAGGCAAAGTTCACCTGTTCGATGCCCGCAGGCGCATTCAGCTCCAAAGAGTCGACACCACGGCTATCCAGATAACGGCTATACACCCGCAGGGCACCGCTGGCGCCGGTCAGGCCGGTCACACCATTGTCGTCACGGCCAACCCAGACGCTGGCCAGCTCTTCGTTGTCCAGGCCTGCGTACCAGGCATCGCGCAAATCGTTGGTGGTACCGGTTTTCCCCGCCATTACCCGGTTGGGAAAACGCGCCGCCAGATGGGCGGCCGTCCCGCCCCCCACCACCCGAGTCATGGCATACAACGCCAGATAACCCGCATCGGGATCCAGTACCTGGGTCGCCTTGGCATTATGCTGATACAGCAGCTCGCCCTGGTCGTCCTGAATGGCACGAATCGAGGTCAGTGGCTGGTAAAGCCCCTGGTTGGCCAGGGTCAAATAGAGCTGATTTACTTCCAGTGGCGTCAGCTCCAGGGTTCCCAGCATCAAGGACGGATAGGCCGGAATAGGCTGTTTCACCCCCATGCGCTTGAGACCTTCGATTACCTTGTCCAGCCCCACCGCCATGCCCAGGTTTACGGTCGGCACGTTCAGGGACTTGGCCAGGGCATCTACCAGCATGACCTGGCCACGAAACTTGCGATCGTAGTTATTGGGTCGCCACACCTGGCCACCGGCACTGCGCAGGCTGATGGGTTCATCCTTGATGGCACTGCCCAGGGTAAAGCCACTGGCCAGGGCTTCGGCATATACCGGCGGCTTGATCAGCGAGCCAATGGGGCGACGGGCCGCCAGGGCGCGGTTAAACCCGGCAAAACTGGGGTCGGCACCACCAACCACGGCACTGACCTCGCCCTTGCGCCAGTTGGTCACCACCATGGCCGCTTCCAGATCAGATTTTTTGGTGTTGGCTCTCAGCTGTTTGACCTGCTCTATGATCGCCTGCTCGGCGCTGTGCTGGGCAATGGGGTCCAGGCTACTGAAAATCTTGAGGCCATTCTGGCGCAGAAATTCGCCACCAAAGCGCTCTTGCAGCTCCTGGCGCAACAGGCCCATAAAGGCCGGCGTGCGGCCGTAGCCCATTCGCCCCCGCTCAATCAACTGCAAAGGCGCATTGCTGGATCGCTCGTAGGTTTCACGATCGATATGGCCATCGTTGGCCAGCAGGCGCAGCACCAGATCGCGTCGGTCACGGGCACGCTCGCTGTTACGCCAAGGGTCGTAATAAGAAGGTCCCTTCACCAGTGCCACCATAAGGGCCATCTGATCCGGGGTCAGCTCGTTCAGGGGCAAGCCGAAATAGAAATAACTGGCCAGCCCAAAACCATAGACTCCCTGCCCCCCGTTCTGCCCCAGGTAGACTTCGTTGAGGTAGGCTTCCAGAATCTCGTCTTTTTCGTAACGAAAATCGATGATCAGTGCCATGTAGGCTTCCTGGACCTTACGCCACAGGCTGCGGTCCTGGGTCAAAAAGAAGTTTTTTGCCAGCTGCTGAGTCAGGGTGCTCCCCCCCTGTACGGTGCGCCCGGCTTTGATATTGACCACCAGGGCACGCAGTATCGCCAGTGGCGATACACCGTCGTGCTCGTAAAAGTCTCTGTCTTCTACGGTGATCAGTGCGGTTTTAAGCAGTTCGGGTACCTGATCCAGACGCACCAGCAAACGATCTTCGCGTTTTTCCACGTTCAGTCTATCCAGCAGCACCGGATCCATGCGCGCATAGCCCAGCTCCCGGCCATTGCTCGGATTCTGCATACGCTGCAGCCGCTGCCCGGAAAAAGTCAGCAAGATCTGACGCGCCGGCTCGGCACCATCGGAGAAGTTAAAACTACGACGGTGGATTTCGATACGATTATTGGTCGCCGAATACTCGCCCGGGCGACTGGGGCTGGCGACCTTGCGATAATTCAGCAACTGCAGCTCACGCAACATTTGCCCATGGGAAAGCTTCTGGTCAGGAAACAGCTCCAGTGGCCGACTGTATACCAGCGCCGGCAGGGCCCATTTCTGGCCTTCAAAGCGTTCTCTTACCTGACTGTCCAGGTAGATACCAAAAATGCCCATCAACACGGCAAATACCAGTGATAACTTAAGCAGCAGGCCCCACCATTTGCGGGGCGACTTCACGGGCTTTCTCTTCGGTTTTCTGGTTCGGGTCTGTTTTGCCATAATCAGTGCTTTATATGCCTCTTGGTGTGCCGGGTTGGCGCCGTGGTGGCTGGGCTGTCAGGCCAATGGTGCTTAGGATAGCGCCCCCGCATTTCTTTTTTTACATCTTGATAAGAGCCCGCCCAAAACGCGGCCAGATCTCGGGTAATTTGTAGTGGCCGTCGCGCCGGCGATAACAGCTCCAGGACCAGTGATACTCGACCGCGAGCCAGCTCGGGTCCGGTGGCCTGACCAAACATTTCCTGCAGGCGCACCGGCAATACCGGATCGTCGTCGATGCGATAGCGAATTCGCGCGCGACTGCCAGTGGCCAGAGTCACTGTGCTGGGTAGCAGGGTATCCAGCAATTGTTGCTGTGACCAGTCCAGTCGGCTTTTTAAAATATCGCTCCAGTTCAGCTTGGCCAACTCGTCCCAGCGCCCCAGCCCCGTCAGATAAGGCAGCAACCACAGCTCCGCCTGCTCCAGCCAGTCATTTTCGTCACAGGGCGCAAAGCCGTTGTCGGCCAGTTTTTGACCGGCCAGCTGCAAACGAAGCCAGTATTGCTGGGCATTTTCATCCAGCGGCAAGGCCGACCAGCCCCTTCGCTTTACTTCTGCCAACAGGCAAGAGGCTTTTTGCTCCGGGCTGATATTCTGCAAGGGCGCGCGCTGCAACACCAGCTGGCCAAAACACCATTGCCGCTCGGCCCGTACTCGATTGGCATCGTTATCCCAGTGCAATTGCTCACGGTCGCTAAAGCGTTCCGGCACATATTCCTGTAGTTGCTCCAGGATCACCGGCTCTGCCGCCTGAATAAACACACCCTGTTCGTTACGCCCAAGGGCGGCAACCGCTAGCATGGCTTTCCCCTGCAAGGGACTAGCCTGGGGCAGATCGGCACTCAGGCCTCCCGCCAGGCCATAACGGCTCTGCTGACGCAGTAAGCCTATCCAGTCGGGCCGGGCATTGGCCAGTAACGGCCCGCAATAATGCCCCGCAGGGCGGCTTTCCGCTTCGTTCAAACGGGTGAACCAGCGCCGCGCCGCCGTTGCCAGCTGGCGCTGTCGAGCCAGAATCTGCCCCGATAGGGGCCCCGAGTCCCATCGTCCCTCTTCCAGCAGGGCAACCAGGTACACAGCATCGGCCAGCGCCCCCCGACGGCCTTGTTGTTGCCAGTCTTGCGCACTCAGCAACAACTGCCCCAACCAGGGCTCGCAGCCCAATTTCCATACCCTACGCCCCAGGGGCGTCAGCTGTGCACCCGCCAGCAAACCCAGCTCGTTCAGCTGATGGCGCGCCGCCGCCAATAACGGGCCCGGGGGCCGGGTCAGCAGCGGAAGCTGCTCTGGCTCGGCCCCCCAGGCGGCACACTCCAGCACAAAACCGGCCAGGTCACTTTGTTCGATTTCTGCAGGCCGCCGGGGAGACAATCGTTCTTGCTGCTCCTGGCTCCAGAGCCGTACACAGGATCCTGGTTGCAAACGCCCGGCCCGGCCGGCGCGTTGGGTGGCCGATGCCTGGCCTATTTGCCGGCTATGCAACCGGGTAATGCCAGACTGGGGTTCAAATTCGGCGCGTCGCTCCAGCCCCGAGTCCACCACTATGCTGATGCCATCTATGGTCAGTGAGGTTTCCGCCACATTGGTGGCCAGTACCACCTTGCGCCGCCCGGTGGCAGCGGGCGCTATGGCGGCTTGCTGCTCGGCGAGAGATAAACGGCCATACAAGGGTCTGAGTTCCACCTCGGCATCGGTTTTATTGGCCAGCCAGTTCAGGGTCGCCTTTATTTCTCGCTCGCCGGGCAAAAACGCCAGCACACTGCCGGAGTACTGATCCAGCGCCGTTAACATGGCTCTCCCCATGGCTTCATCCAACCGACTGTGCTGATTGCGGGGCTGATAACTGACCGCTACCGGATAACTGCGCCCGGCACTGCTGATGTTGACCGCCTCTGGCAGCAGCCTGTCCAGCGCCAGCCCTTCCAGTGTGGCCGACATGATGATGATTTTTAAATCTTCACGCAGTGCCTGGCATTCGAGGGCAAAGGCCAGCGCCAGATCCGCCTGCAGACTGCGTTCGTGAAACTCGTCAAAGATCAGTAAATCGATACCGCCCAGCTCGGGATCTGCCTGCAGCATGCGGGTGAGCACCCCTTCGGTGACCACTTCCAGTCGCGTGTGCTTGCCAACGCGATTTTCACCGCGCATGCGATAGCCAATTTGCTCGCCGGGTTGCTCTCCCAGCTGGCTCGCCAGATATTGCGCTATGCTGCGTGCCGCCAGCCTCCGGGGCTCCAACATGATAATACGACCGCCAATCTCGCTTTGCTTTAATAGCCACAGCGGCAACCAGGTAGATTTACCCGCCCCCGGCGGCGCTTCAATAATGATCTGGGAGGCCGACAGCGCCGCCTGCAATTGCGGCAACACCTCGACGATAGGAAGCTGATTCACATGATTACCCGACTGGTCGAAAACGGCTATATTGTGCCAAAAGCCTCGGCAAAGGACTATGGGCCTGACATTACCGTCATTGTCATAAGTCAAGACAACATGATGCTCAGTCTCGGAACACATGTATAGTGGTTTACAAGTAACCGAACGAGGTTTGGTGCGCTGATGTAGGTATTGCTGAGTCGTCTTGCCTGGTGCCACAAAACTTCCAAATTCAAACACTCCTGGCGTGCCAGGTAAGAGAGATGAATGTTTAACTTCAGGCTCAGCAGCCTCTATGCCCTGATGGCGTTTGTGTGCATTTTTGCAGCAGGGGGGTATTACACCCACTTGAGTCTTGTTGCCGAGCGCAAGGAACAGCAACTGCTGATGGAAGAGGTGGTCAGCGTTCAGGCCGCAGCCATAGAGCGGCGCCTGACCCATTCGTTATCATCGACGTATATTCTTGCCCAGGAAGTGCGACGCAGTAACGGCCAGTTCAGGGATTTCGATCATTTTGCCGAAGAAGTCATGCAGACCCTGGGCGGTATTTCCAGTCTTCAGCTTGCCCCCGAAGGCATCACTCAAAAAATCTATCCGCTGGCGGGCAATGAAAAGGGCATAGGCCATAACCTGTTAGTGAGTGATAAACGTAAACAGGAAGCCTGGGAAGCGATCCGCAGCAAGACGCTGACGCTGGCGGGCCCCTTTCTGCTGGTGCAGGGTCGTGTGGGCATGATGGGACGCAACCCGGTGTTTCTTGAAAAAAACGGCGAGCAGCAGTTTTGGGGATTCGCGACGGCACTGATTTACCTGGATGATCTGCTGTCATTTACCGAACTCGATCAGCTCAAACAAAAAGGCTATGCCTTTGAACTGTCGCGTTTACACCCCGACACCGGAGCGGTCGATATTTTTGCACGCTCCAGCAATAACCTGGATGAACTGCAGGCAAGAAAAAAAGTCAGGGTACCCAATGGCGAGTGGACCATAGCGATGAGCCGGCCCACCGACTTTACGTTTCAGATGATTCTGGGCATTACCCTCAGCCTGATCACGGCGATTGTCTTCACGTTACTGATACGCCGTATCTTGCGCGAACCGGAGCGGCTGCGCGGACTGGTTAAAAAACAAACCCTTCAACTGGAGCGGCTGGCATTTACTGATGAACTCACGGGTCTGGCCAACCGGCGCTTTCTGACCGAGCAGCTGGAACAGGCCATTCTGAATATTCGGCGTGAAGGAAAGTACCTGGCCTTGATGTATCTGGATCTGGATGATTTTAAACGCATCAATGACTCCACCGGACACGAAGACGGCGATCGCTTATTGGTTGAAATGGGCCTTCGCCTCAGGGCCACGGTAAGAGGTACCGATATCGTCGGCCGCCTGGGGGGAGATGAGTTTGCGATCATACTGGTGAATATTAAAAGCGCCGAACACGCCCGTATCGTCGCCGATAAAATTATTGCCAATATCAGCAGGCCAGTGCAACTGGCCAATACCGAGGCCATCGTTGGCGTCAGTATTGGTATCACACTGGCACCGGAAGACGGCGCCAGCAGTGGTGAGTTATTGCGCAATGCCGATCTTGCCATGTATGCCGCCAAACGAGCGGGAAAAAATCAGCTTTCTTTTTACAGTATGGCAATGCAGCAGCAGGCGCTGTACTCGATACGAATTGAGGAAGAATTACGCCTGGCGCTGGCGAGATCGGAGTTTGCTCTGGTGTTTCAACCCATCGTTGCCCTTGGCAATGGTCAAACCGTAAAGTTTGAAGCCTTGCTGCGCTGGAATCAGCCGGAGCGAGGAATACAGCATCCGGCCAGCTTTATCGAGATAGCCGAATTGACCGGGCTGATTGTGCCGATTGGATACTGGGTAGTGGACGCAGCCTGCCGTTTTATTCAGCAACAACGGCAGTCGGGACGAGCCGTGAAACCGGTGGCCGTCAATGTGAGTGTCTGTCAATTGCGCGAGGCTGAATTTGCACACAGGGTCGAAGCGCTGTTAACCCGCTGGGGCATTCCGCCCGGTTCACTTGAACTGGAAATTACCGAGTCCATGTTAATGGAGAATGTCAGTCTTGCCATGACCCAGATAGACAGACTGAAGCGGCTGGGGATACGCATCTCGATTGATGACTTTGGCACCGGCTACTCTTCGTTATCGCAATTACGCCAGCTTCAGGTCAACTCATTGAAAATCGACCGTTCATTTGTGATGGACCTGGAAAACAGTCCCGTTGACCGCCAGATGATTGAGGCCATTACCGCCATGGTACGCAAGCTGGATTTGAAAGTGGTTGCCGAGGGCATTGAAACCGAACAACAAATGCAATTTCTCAAACAGATCGGTTGTGATTATGGCCAGGGCTTCCTGTTTGCCAGGCCTCTTTCGCCCGAACAGGCACTGCAATACACCGGCCATGCTGATTTGGCGGTGAGCAGGCAGGCCCCCCATGATGACAGGCTCCGCGTGACAAGCTCCCGTTGACAAGATACAGGACTCAGAATACTCAGAAGGCAGGAGGATAAGGATGGCGAGCGACGATAAACGGCTGTTTCTGGCTTTTCCCGCCGAAGAGTTGGCGATGATGCTTAACCCGCTGCAAGACCGGCTGGCGCTACCGGGTCGGCGTATTCCCAGCCGGCAGTTTCATTTAACCTTGCGCTTTTTAGGCGCACTCGGCCCGCCCCAGTCGACATCGATCATCAAGCAGCTGTCACAGATGCGGCTACCGCACTTTACGCTCGAACTGGATCATCTTGACTGCTTCCCCCGCGCCAAGGTGG
The DNA here is from genome assembly GCF_014643915.1 of Oceanisphaera marina. GTDB lineage: Bacteria > Pseudomonadota > Gammaproteobacteria > Enterobacterales > Aeromonadaceae > Oceanimonas > Oceanimonas marina. The sequence continues at coordinate 80,922 of NZ_BMKE01000008.1, read as the reverse complement.
TCTGGATAGGGCCAACCCGGGTGCCCGAGCCCCTGAGCCGCCTGCATGACGAGCTGACGTTACGCTGCAGTGCCTTGCGACTGGGCCCGCCGCACAAGGCATTTCGCCCGCACATTACCCTGTTTCGTCACGACTGCGCCGTCAAGCTGCCATCCATCACCGCCATTCACTATCGCCCCACCCGGTTATGCCTGTACAGCTCGATACAAAGCGAGCAGGGGCCTCACTATGAAATACTGGAATCCTGGCCGCTGACGTGAAAAGGCAGTTCTTGTACCAGTTGCATCCCCCGGGGGCTGATATCGGCTCGCCAGGCCAGGCATTCCACGCCGGCGGCCAGCGCATCACGAATCAGGGCGCCATACACAGGATCGAGATGATCGGCCGGGCTGATCCGGGTAATACCGGTGTGCAGCACGCAAAACAGCAACACCGCCCGCTGGCCGTTTTGCACACACTGGATCAGCTCACGCACATGCTTTTGTGCACGCTCGCTCCTGGTGTCGGGAAAATAGCCCTGCCCCTGCTCTTTATCATCTAACAGGGTGACGCTTTTGACTTCCACATAGCAGTCTGGCTCACCGGTTTGGCGCAGTAAAAAATCGATACGGCTGTTTTCGCTGCCATAACGCACCTCGGGCTTTATCTCGCCATATTGAGCCAGTTGCGGAATTTGACGCAAGCTGAGCGCTTCGGCCACCAACTGGTTGGCTCTGGCGGTATTCACGCAAATAACCTCCCCCTGATGATTTTCAACCAGCTCCCAGGTATGGGGATATTTACGTTTGGCATTGTCGGAAACCGAAAAATACACAGTCCAGCCCGGCTCGGCACAACCGGTCATCTTGCCGGTATTGGGGCAATGAAGGGTCAGAGAGGCCTCTGCTGCAGCTCCCTTTGGGATCACATCGGCCAGAAAACGCTTGTAGCGTTTAATCAACCGCCCTTGCTGTAAAGAAGACGAAAACTGCAAAATTACTCCCATGGTCCATAATCTAGAATTCACTATAAGTGATAAACCTTATTGACACCGCTCTTGAAAATCCGGACGCCAACCCCCATATGGTGGAATCATCAAGAAGCTGACGTTCTTTATCAAGGGGATAGCTCACGCCAATCGAGTGGCGAAGAGCAATCAGTACCGAACTTAAAGAACGATTTTTGCAGAAACTGCAATGCAAAATTGCCTTTTTACTACAGTTTCTGCTATAGATAGCCGCTTCTTAACATTGGTTGGCGCAATATTGCTTTTTAGGAGATACGGAATGCCAGCAGTCGAAACCAAAAAATCTCTCGGTATTCTGGCCATTGCCGGTGTTGAGCCCTACCAGGCCAAACCCGACGAAGAATACATGAACGAAGAGCAGAAGACGCACTTTCGTAAAATTCTGGGTGCCTGGCGCAATCAGTTGCGCGAAGAAGTGGATCGCACCATGGGCTACATGAAGGACGAAGCGGCCAACTTCCCCGACCCGGTGGACAGGGCAGCTCAGGAAGAAGAGTTTGCGCTTGAATTACGGGCCCGTGACAGAGAACGCAAACTGATCAAGAAAATCGAAAAAACGCTGCAGAAAATCGAAGAAGACGATTTTGGCTTCTGCGAGCATTGCGGCGTAGAAATCGGTATTCGCCGATTGGAAGCCAGACCTACAGCCGATTTATGCATCGACTGTAAAACACTGGCCGAGATCAAAGAAAAACAGATGGCCGGTTACTAAGTGTTGTTATGAATAACAATGCGCCCAAGCCTTATATTGGGCGCTTTGCTCCTTCGCCCAGCGGCCCCCTGCATTTTGGCTCCCTGATAGCCGCCCTCGGTAGTTATCTACAAGCCAGAAGCCAGCAAGGTTCATGGTTGCTGCGCATCGAAGATTTGGATCCGCCGCGGGAAGTTGCCGGGGCGGCCGATGCCATACTGCACACCCTGGACGCCTTTAGTTTGCACTGGGATGGCCCGGTGGTTTACCAGAGCCAGCGACTGGATGCCTACCAGGCGGTGCTTGATGGCTGGGCTCGTCTTGGCCTTACCTACCATTGCCATTGCACCCGCAAGATGATTGCGGCCAGCGGCGGTTTTTATAACGGTCACTGCCGTCACCTGGCACTGCCTGATAAACAGGCCGCCACCCGACTGGTAATGGAGCGGCCGGTTTATCAGTTTTATGACCGACTGCAGGGAACCATCAGTATTCCCAGCGCGTTGGCCGAAGAAGATTTTATTATTCGTCGACGTGATGGCCTTTACGCCTATAATCTGGCGGTGGTACTCGACGATGCCGCAGCCGGCATTACCGAGGTAGTACGTGGCGCCGATTTACTCGAGCCCACCGGCCGACAGATTGCCTTGTACCGTCTGCTGAAGGCTCCACTACCCCACTGGTTGCACTTGCCATTGGCATCGTATGCAGGGCATAAGTTGTCGAAACAGAACCATGCTCCAGCTCTTGATGTTCATCATCCCGGCAAAGCACTGTGGCAGGCGCTGGACTTTCTTGGCCAGCAACCGCCCACTGACCTGTTGGGGGCCGATGCGCCGGAACTGCTAAGCTGGGCCCTGCTCAATTGGCGCCTGGACAAGATACCCAATAAAACCAATATCGAGCTGAGATGCGTTGATAGTTCGCATTTTCAGCGCTCTGCGCTATTATAGTGCGCCAATTTTTTTAGCTTAAGGCCTTGCGAGGTGTCCTATTTTTTCCCAGATTGCTGGCTTTTGTAGAAAGCTGCTTACCCGACAACAGGAGGCGTTGCCGTTGCAACCCGTGGTGTTAGAGCGCGACCAACATGGTATTTCGCGCCGCCAGATCAGTGAAAACGCCCTGAAAGTATTGTACCGCCTGAACAAGTCCGGCTTTGAAGCCTACCTGGTTGGCGGTGGGGTGCGTGATTTACTGCTGGGTCGCCAACCCAAAGATTTTGATATCGCCACCAGCGCCACCCCAGAGCAGGTCAAGCAGCTGTTCAGCAATAGCCGCTTGGTAGGTCGCCGTTTTCGCCTGGCCCATGTGCTGTTTGGTCGTGATGTGATTGAGGTTGCCACCTTTCGTGGGCACCATCATGAGGTAAACAACAACAAGAACATGTCTTCCCAGTCATCGGAAGGCATGCTGCTGCGCGATAATGTATACGGCACCATAGAAGAAGATGCCGAACGCCGCGACTTCAGCATTAACGCCCTGTATTACAACATTGCCGATTTCAGTGTGGTGGGCTTTGCCAACGGGCTGAAAGATTTGGAAGCACGACGTCTCGACTTGATTGGCGATCCGGAAACCCGCTATCGGGAAGATCCGGTGCGCATGATCCGAGCGGTACGCTTTGCTGCCAAATTGGGCCTGACCATCAGCCCGCGCACCGAGGCACCGATTCGCAGCCTGGCGCCGTTATTATCGGATATTCCGCCGGCCCGTCTGTTTGAAGAAACCCTCAAGCTGCTGCTGGCTGGCCACGGCCTGGAAACCTACCGCAAACTGCGCCACTACGAACTGTTTGCGCCCTTGTTTCCGGAAGCCGCCGAAGTCATGGGCCAGGGCGACAACAGCTATGGTCGTTTTCTTGAACTCGCGCTGATCAATACCGACGAGCGCATTGCCAAGGATATGCGTGTTACGCCGGCCTTCTTGTACGCCGCCCTGTTATGGGGACCAGTTGAAACCCGTACTCAGCAGTTTATGCACGAAGGCGGGCTTAACTATTATGACGCCTTTCTGCTGGCCATGGATGAAGTGCTGGGCCGCCAGGTAAAAAGTGTCGCCATCCCGCGCCGCTTCAGCTCTGTAGTCCGGGATATCTGGATGCTGCAAGAGCGCCTGACCAAGCGCAGTGGCAAGCGGCCACATCGTCTGCTGGAGCACCCCAAGTTTCGGGCCGGTTATGACTTTTTGTTGCTGAGAGCCGAATTGAACCCGCAGCTGAAAGAACTGGCCGAATGGTGGACCGAGTTTCAGCTGGCCAATCCGGTGGATCGCCAACAGCTTTCTCGCGGTGCACAGGCAAGACACAATCAGTTTGGCGACGAACCGCGCAAGCCTCGTAAACGGCCGCGTCGTCGGCCCCGGAAGAAAAAAGAAGTATGAGCCAGGTGTTTGTGGCGCTGGGCGCCAATCTGGGTGAGCCGCTGGCTCACATCAGGGCGGCGCAACGGGCGCTGGCGGAATTAGCCACGCCCGGTAGCCTGCACCACTCCCCCTTGTATCAGAGCCAGCCAATGGGGCCAGCCGACCAGCCGCCCTATATCAATGGGGTGTCCATGTTTGACACCTCACTTGAGCCTCACGCCTTGCTGGATGCATTACAAGCCATAGAACAATCCGAAGGCCGGGTACGCAAGGACGAACGCTGGGGCCCTCGTACTCTGGACCTGGATATACTGCTGTACGGCAACCTGGTAATGGATGACCCGCGTTTAACACTGCCCCATTACGGCATGAAACAGCGGGAGTTTGTGCTGTATCCCCTGGCCGATTTAGCCCCCGACTTGATATTACCCTGTGGCAGTGCGCTCGCTCAGCTGTTAACGCACTGCCCCACTAATGGACTGATCCCTCTGCTCCGGAAGTCAAAGGAATAACTCATGAGTAAAATAACCACAGCCCGCCTGCTCGCCATGAAACAGGATCAGCAGAAAATCGCCATGATCACCGCCTACGATGCCAGCTTTGCCAAGCTGTTCGAACAGGCCGGTGCCCACGCTATTTTAATCGGCGATTCTTTGGGCATGGTACTGCAAGGTGAAAACAGCACCTTGAAAGTGACTGTCGAAGACATGGCTTATCATACCCGCTGTGTGGCCAATGGCTGTGAACAGGCGCTGATTGTCGCCGATTTACCCTTTATGAGTTATAGCAATCCCGAGCAGGCCTGCGCCAATGCCGCCACCCTGATGCGCGCCGGCGCCCACATGGTGAAGCTGGAAGGCGGCGACTGGCTGGCCGATACCGTCACCCAATTAACCCGTCAGGGTATTCCAGTATGTGGTCATCTGGGGCTGACGCCCCAATCGGTGCATGTATTCGGCGGCTTCAAGCTGCAGGGCCGCGCCGTGGAGCAGGCCGAACAAATCAAACGCGATGCCCAGGCTCTGGAAGCAGCCGGAGCCCAGTTATTGGTGCTGGAATGCGTACCCAGTTCGTTGGCCCGGGAAATCAGCCAGATGCTGACCATTCCGGTTATCGGCATTGGTGCTGGCCCCGATACCGACGGCCAGGTACTGGTGATGCAGGATGCCCTGGGGTTAACCACCGGCTATGTGCCCAAGTTCACCAAGAACTTTTTGGCCGAGCACGGTGAGGTTCAGGCCGCCATTGCCGCCTATGTCACCGATGTTGCCGAAGGCCGTTTCCCCGGCTCGGAACACAGCTTTAACTGAGACCAGAACATGCAGCTGATTGATAACACCGAAGCGTTAAGAGCCACCATTAGCCGCTGGCGCCAGCAAGGCGAGCGCATCGGCTTTGTGCCCACCATGGGTAACCTGCACCAGGGGCATGTCACACTGGTGCAGGAAGCGCGTCGCCGTTGCGATCGCGTGGTGGTGAGTATTTTTGTCAACCCCATGCAGTTTGATCGTGCTTCGGATTTGAACGCCTATCCGCGTACCCTGGAACAAGACTGCGCTCATTTGCATGAGCTGGCCGATGCCGTTTTTACCCCCACTCCCGAGTTGATGTATCCCAACGGCCAGCAGCAACAGACTCGCGTTACCGTACCCGGTATTGCCGAGGTACTGGAAGGCGCCCTGCGGCCCGGTCATTTCGACGGGGTCAGCACGGTTGTCTGTAAATTATTCAATCTGGTGCAGCCGGATCTGGCCTGTTTTGGTGAAAAAGACTACCAGCAGCTGGCCCTGATCCGTAAAATGGTGGCAGATTTGAATATGCCGGTTGAAATTCTCGGCGTACCCACGGTGCGAGCCGAGGACGGTCTGGCACTGAGCTCGCGCAATGGCTACCTGAGCACAGCAGAACGCGAACAAGCGCCCGAGCTGGCTGCGACCATGGGCTGGCTGGCCGAGCGCATCGCCGGCGGTGAGCGAGACATGACACTCCTTGCCAGTGAAGGCAGCGCACGCCTGAACAGCCGTGGTTTTACCACGGATGGCATCGACATTGTGGATGCAGACAGCCTGCTGCCATTAACCGGCGAGAGCCGAGCCGCCGTCATTTTAATGGCGGCCTTTCTTGGCAAGGCCAGATTGATAGATAACCGAGTCGTACTTTTATAAGCCCTGCTGGCAGCACAGCCCACCCGGCCCTATGCCCCGAAGGCAGTAATAATGGAGACAAGATAAAGATGGATATGCAACGCATCATGCTCAGAGGCAAGTTACATCAGGCTCGGGTAACCCACGCCGAACTGAATTACGAAGGCTCCTGCGCCATCGACCAAGATCTGCTGGACGCGGTCAACATTCGCGAATATGAGCAAATCGACATTTATAACATCGACAATGGCGAGCGTTTTCATACCTACGCCATTTCCGGCGAGCGTGGCTCCAAGATGATCTCGCTGAACGGCGCCGCTGCCCGTAAAGCCGCCGTGGGTGATCGCATCATTATCTGTGCCTATGCGCCCATGAGCGAGCAGCAGATTGAAAGCTATGATCCCAACCTGGTATATCTGGATGCGGACAACAACATAGTGCGCACCAGCAAGAATATCCCGCTGCAACTGGCATAAACAAAGCCGTAAGCTATTAGCTTTACGCCGTCAGTTAAACAAAAACACCGAGCATATGCTCGGTGTTTTTTTGGTCTGATATTACTGGCTGGTATCCATAAAAATGGCAGCCAGTTGGCTGCCATTTCACAAACACCTTGTTCCGTGTTGTTAAGAGCGCAAGCCGCGCCCGGTGTGGATCAGATACCAGGCAGCAGTATAAAACAGCGCGATAAAGCCGATGATGATGCCATAGGCAACGGTCAGCGGCACATCACTGATGCCCAGAAAACCATAGCGGAACGCATTCACCATATACAACACCGGGTTGATGTGCGAGACACCCTGCCAGAAGTCCGGCAGCAGGCTGATGGAATAAAATACCCCGCCCAGATAGGTCAGCGGTGTGAGTATAAAAGTAGGAATAATACTCACGTCATCGAAGCTGCGCGCAAAGATGGCGTTCAGCAATCCCGCCAGCGAAAACAGCACCGCGGTCAGAAAGACGGTAACCACAACGCTGAACAGATGTTCGATATGCAAGTCGACAAAAAACAGCGAAACCAGGCTCACAATCAGACCCACCAACAGGCCTCGTATCACACCGCCGCCCACGTAACCGGCGATAATCACATAGGTGGGGACCGGCGCCACCAGCAGCTCTTCCACGTTATGCTGAAACTTGCTGCTGAAAAACGACGACGCCACGTTGGAATAGGAATTGGTGATCACCGACATCATGATCAGGCCGGGTACAATAAAGGCCATGTAGGAAAAGCCGTCCATTTCGCCAATTCGACTACCGATCAGGTTGCCAAAAATCACAAAGTACAGCGTCATGGTAATGGCAGGCGGCACCAGGGTTTGTACCCAGATGCGACCAAACCGGACCACTTCTCGATGCAGTATGCTTTTGAAAGCGACGTAGTAGTTTTTACGGCTCATGCAGTTTCTCTCCCCTGTTCTACCAGACTCACAAACAGCTCCTCCAATCTATTGGCCTTGTTGCGCATGCTCAGCACCCGCACTCCCTGCTCGTTGAGTTGTGCAAATATGCCGTTGAGTCCCTGCTCTTTTTTCACTTCCACTTCCAGGGTGTGATCGTCCAGCAACTGCCAGTTAACGCCCGATAAAAAGGGCTCGCGGCCGTCGGCAGCCAGATCCAGAATGAAGGTTTCTACATTCAGTTTGCCAAGCAGACCTTTCATGGTGGTATTTTCTACCAGCCGCCCCTTATCGATAATGCCGATATGGCGGCACAGCAACTCGGCTTCTTCCAGATAGTGGGTGGTCAGTATGATGGTGATGCCCTGCTCGTTAATGTGTTTTAGAAAGTCCCACATGGCGCGGCGAATTTCGATATCCACTCCGGCGGTCGGCTCATCCAGAATCAGCAGCTTGGGCTCGTGCATCAAGGCGCGCGCTATCATGAGGCGACGCTTCATGCCGCCGGACAACGTACGGGAAGGAACATCACGCTTGTCCCACAAATCCAGTTGCTTCAGGTAACGTTCGGCGCGCACTTTCGCTTCTTTGCGTTCAACGCCGTATAAGCCGGCCTGATTCACCACAATTTGTTCGACTTTTTCAAACTGGTTGAAGTTGAATTCTTGCGGCACCAGCCCGATCTGGGTTTTGGCCAGCTCCAGCTCGCTATCCAGATCGTAGCCAAACACCTTGACCTTGCCGGCGGTTTTATTGACCAGCGAAGAAATAATACCGATAGTGGTCGACTTGCCTGCGCCGTTAGGACCCAGCAAGGCATAAAAATCGCCTTTTTCAACGCTCAGGTCGATGCCCTTCAAGGCCTCTACGCCACCGGCATAGGTTTTACGCAAGCCTTCAATTTCCAGTGCTTTGGTCATTAATAGCTCCATAGAATAAAAAGCCCAGGGTCGGTCAACGAGTATCACCTCGTCGCCAATCCCTAGGCTAACAGTACTTATCAGAAGAAAGCGTTAGTCGAGCGGTATCACCTTACCGATATAAGGCAGATTACGATAATGCTGAGCATAATCGATGCCGTAACCCACCACAAACTCGTCGGGAATGGTAAAACCTATCCAGTCTACCGGCACCTCGACTTCCCGTCGCTCAGGTTTATCGAGCAGCGAGCAAATGGTTAATGAAGCAGGTTGGCGCAGCGACAAAATCTCTTTCACCTTGCTCAGGGTGTAGCCGGTATCTATGATGTCTTCGACAATCAATACATGCTTGCCATGAATTTCATCATCCAGATCTTTGAGGATCCGCACATCACGGTTGCTTTCCATGCTGCTGCCATAGCTGGAAGCCGTCATGAAATCGAGCCGCACCGGCAGGGGGATCTGACGACAGAGGTCGGCCATAAAGACACAGGAGCCACGCAGTAATCCAACCATTACCAATTCATCAACCCCCTGGTAATGCGCGGTGATTTGCTCGCCTATGGCCTGGATCCTGGCATTGACCTCTTCAGTGCTGATCAGGACATCCACTCTGTGTTTCATTTTTCGCTCCGTTCGGGGTAATAACACCCGACTGTGATTAAAGCCGTATTCTAGCGGAATTCTGGCTCATGTGCATATCAGGCACCAGACAAGGCGGCCGGTCCAACGCCAAGCCACACTGCCAACGGGGTGCGGCGCTAACGACTTAACCTTGATCGCTTTCGGTTTTATTGTCGGGTTTTCGATACCCCCAGCGCGGCACCAGGCTTTGATCCAGATCCAGATGGTCCAGAATGCGCGCCACCATAAAATCGACCAGATCGGCAATGGTTTTAGGCTGATGATAAAAGCCCGGCGAGGCCGGCATTATGGTCACGCCCAGGTTGGCCAGCTTAAGCATATTCTCCAGGTGCAGCGCCGAATAGGGTGACTCGCGCGGTACGACAATCAGCTGGCCCTTTTCCTTGATCACCACATCGGCGGCGCGCTCAATCAAGTTATCCGAGATGCCCATGGCAATCGAGGCGATGGTGCCCATCGAGCAAGGGCAAATCACCATGCGCCTTGGCGCACCCGAGCCCGAGGCTACCGGTGAAAACCACTCTTCCTTGCCATAGACCTTGAGTTGCTCGGGCCTGGTCTGATAACGCTCGCCCAGCAAGGCGGCCAGTGCCTCGGGCTTTGCAGGCCATTGTTCATCCTGCTCGGCCGCCATCACGACTCGCGCCGCACTGGATACCAGTAAATGCACCTGCAGGCCGGCAGCCAGTAACCGCTCCAGCAACAACAACGCATAAGGCGCGCCGGACGCACCGGACAACGCCAGGGTGATCTGGGCATGGCGAGGATAATCAGTTGTACTCATGATGTTGCTCCAGCGCCTGCAGTAAGCGTTGATGAATACCGCCGAACCCGCCGTTACTCATCACCAGAATGTGGTCGCCCGCTCGTGCCGAGCTCACCAGGTCGGCAATCAGGAGGTCCAATTCACTGAAAATGCGGCCATGAGGGCAGGCATTGGCCACGGCCGCCAGGTCCCAGCTTAAGTCGGAGGGCCGAAACAGATAGGTTTCATCGGCCAGCTGTAACGAGTCTGCCAACGGCTGCTGATGCACACCCATTTTCATGGTATTGGAACGGGGCTCCAGCACGGCCAGCACCCGCCCGGTTCCGCCGGCGTTTATCTGGGCCTTCAACCCCGCCAGTGTCGTGGCAATGGCGGTAGGATGATGAGCAAAATCGTCCCACACCCGAATATTGGCCACCTCGCCTTTCAGCTCCATGCGGCGTTTGGGTGAAACAAACAGACACAAGGATTTGATGGCCTCCGCTACCGGCACCCCTGCATGGCGTGCCGCAGCCAATGCCATCAGGCCGTTGTGTACGTTGTGCAGGCCAATACAGCCCCAGCGAACCTCGCCCACCGGTTTGCCATCGACCAATACGGCAAAATGGCTGCCATCGTCCTGTAAAGGCTGCGCCTGCCACAAACCGTCTTCGCCCAAATGTTCCACCTCGCTCCAGCAGCCCATGGCCAGCACTTCGTCCAGTGCCGGGGTGTGGGTAGGGACCAGAATGCGGCCGTGCCCGGGTACCATACGCAGCAGATGATGAAATTGCCGTTGAATAGCCGCCAAATCGTCGAAGATGTCGGCGTGATCAAACTCAAGATTATTCAAAATCAGCGTGCTGGGCCGGTAATGAACGAACTTGGATCGCTTGTCGAAAAAGGCGCTGTCGTATTCATCGGCTTCAATCACGAAAAATGGCGCCTCGCCCAGCCGCGCCGATACCTCGAAGTTACCGGGCACACCGCCAATCAAGAACCCCGGTGTCAGGCCGCAGTCTTCCAGAATCCAGGCCAGCATGCCCGCCGTGGTGGTCTTGCCGTGCGTACCCGCCACTGCCAGTACCCAGCGATCCTGCAACACATGCTCCAGCAGCCACTGTGGCCCGGAAGTATAAGGAATCCGTTGGTTGAGCACCGCCTCTACACAGGGGTTGCCACGACTCATGGCGTTGCCGATCACCACCAGATCGGGTCTTGGCTCAAGCTGAGCGGGATTATAACCTTCTATCAACCCTATGCCCTGCTGCTCCAGCTGGGTGCTCATCGGCGGATACACATTGGCGTCACTACCGGTCACCGTATAGCCCAGCTGCTTGGCCAACACGGCCAGCCCACCCATAAAAGTGCCGCAAATACCTAGAATATGAATATGCATGAAATCTCTCTGGCTGCTGTATTACCCGCATTCTAACAATCCGCCACCACTTTGGGCACTTGTATGGCGATCTGTACGACAGTAGTTATAATATCGGCCTATAAACCGTTATCCCTTTGTATAACCGATATCGCCCCGCAAGCGTGATAAACTCGGTTATCCATTTCGTTACCGTCAACATTAAAGGAACTCTCATGAGCCTGAAACAGGTACCAGCCGGCAAGAGCCTGCCCGAAGATATTTATGTGGTGATCGAAATTCCACAAAACGCCGATCCCATTAAATACGAAGTAGATAAAGACACAGGCGCGCTGTTTGTCGACCGTTTCATGTCTACGCCCATGTTCTACCCTTGCAACTACGGCTATGTGAACAACACACTGTCGCTGGATGGTGACCCGGTAGATGTGCTGGTGCACACCCCTTACCCGCTGGAAGCCGGCTCCGTGATCCGCTGCCGCCCTGTTGGCGTGCTGAACATGACCGATGAATCTGGCGAAGATGCCAAAATTATTGCGGTACCACACAGCAAGCTGAGCAAAGAATACGAGCATATTCAGGACATCAATGATGTATCTGACATGCTGAAGGCGCAAATCCAGCACTTCTTCGAGCACTACAAAGATCTGGAAGCAGGCAAATGGGTCAAGTTGGCCGGTTGGGGCGACAAAGCCGCCGCCGAAGCCGAGATCCTGAGCTCAGCCGAGCGTTATAACAAAGGCTAAGCATTTAAGCTTAATCTGTATGTAAAAAGCCCCCGATAAATCGGGGGCTTTTTTATTGCTGTGACAGGGAAACAGCACCGTTCACTGATCTTGCATACAGAAGTTTGCCTGCTTGCTCTTGAGGTATGACGTATGGCGCACTACCTTGCTTAACAGAAATATTTTGACAATTCATTAACATCACTTAGGCTGATTGGGTCAACGAGCAGATCAAGGAGTGATTCTATGTCGATGAAAACGGGAATGCTGCTGGCCTGCCTGCCTTTCATGGCTGCTGCCCATAATCTGACGCTGCATCAGGCCCCACCGGCAGTCACAGTGACCAACGCAGGCGAACTGCTCCTTACCCAGGATCAGCTGAGCGCCAGTAACTGGCAGCTGAGTAGCAGTGTGGGCAAGGTACGACTGGTGCAGCACATTGCCGGGCGTAGCAGTGCCAAGGAACTGAATGCTCCGCTTATAGAAGCCATTAAAGCCGCCAAACTGCCTCGCGACCGCTATCAAACCGTGACCATCATCAATGTGGATGACGCCCTGTTTGGCACTTCGGGTTTTGTGCGCAGCAGTGCCGAAGAAAGTAAGCGGGAATTTCCCTGGTCATCTATCGTGGTCGACAATAACGGTGTGGTAGCACAAGGCTGGGAATTAACCGCGAAGAACTCGGCCATTGTTCTGTTGGATAAAGAAGGGGCAGTACTTTTCGCCAAGGAGGGAGCACTAAACAGTGAGCAGATAAACAGTGTCATGATGCTGATAAAAGAGACGCTGTAAACTTAAAGCAGACAAGGCTTATCAGGCCCTTATGTTTTACTGGCGCTTATTCTATGATGGCGATAATAGTAGCTAAAATACCCAGGCTGGAAAGATAGCCCACCAGCAGCAACACTCTGGCCATGCTGGTTTTAGCTTTAAGATTTTGTTGTATGTACATGCGCCGCTCCATTTAAAATTCAGAATCGAATTTTAACATGAAAACAACATGGTTAACAATAGCAACTGATGAAGCCAAAAACCGCAACACTCGATAATAAAATCAAGAATCGCAAGGCGCTCTTGCTGCAGTTGGCCGAACAGCGGGGCATCGCCGGTTTGCTGCATGGCGATACCAAGATCAGCTTTGGGGAACGCTTCATGATCCGCCATCAGCTCGATCAGGCAGCACGGCAAAAAAACCTGGAAACCATTATCGAACTCGCCAGCCAACAAGATGGCGATGAGGTAGGTAACGATCCGGATCCCGACTGGCTGAGCCATTATCTGAAACTGGCGGAAAATATTCGCCATCCCGCCATGCAGCAGTTTTGGGCCAACATTCTCTCGCAAGAAGTACTGAGTCCGGGCCACTGCTCTATTCAGGCCTTGAGCTGTCTGCGCCACATGACTCAGAAAGATGCGCTGCTGCTGCAAAAAGCCAGTGCCCTGGGTTGCCATTTTGGCGACGACAATCTGCGCTTGTTGTGTGGCTATCAGTATAAGACCCTGCTGCAGGGCCAGCGCCAGCAGCGGTTGAATCTGGGGCGTTATCGCCTGCCCTATGCGGGCTTGTTACAGCTTTCTGAATTGGGGTTGTTGCACCTGGCAGAATTGGAGTCCGGTGAGCTGTCGTTGACAGCCCCCTTGACGGTGGTGCTCAGCTCGCAGCCAATGACACTGCAACCTCAGAGAAAAGGCGTTCGCTTGTTGTATTATCGCTTTACCACCATAGGCAACGAACTTGCCGCATTGATTACCGAGAGCACACCCGCCGACTACAGACGCGACCTGCAGGATCTACTGGCGCCCCTTGGGCAATTAAGTCAGAAGACATAGCTTAAATACACAGCTTTAAGCCGTAAGCGATCAGCGACTGACGACACCACGCCAAGCCAAGCAAGATACCGGAGCAAGTCCGGTATGACGATCGTATAAGGCAAGATGTTTACTCAGGTTTGATCTTGGCTGTTTCTGACAGCGCAAAGCTACCCTTCCAGCTTTCCCTTCCAGCTTTCCCTTCCAGCTTTCCCTTACGCGTATTGCTCTTGGGCCGAGTCCTGAGCCACCGGCTGGGGATTGAACCAGGCAAGCGAGTCCGCCAGTGCGGCCACGCCACCTATGACGATCAACGAAGGGCTGACGACCTGCTCGGCCAGCGTGCCAAGTTCATTCAGCGTACCTCTCACTACCCGCTGCAAAGGCGTGGTGCCCCGCTCGATGAGTGCCACCGGCGTGCTGGCCGGCAGGCCGTGCTCGATCAAGCGCTGCTGGATGTGCGCCGAGCGCATCAGGCCCATGTAAATCACCAGGGTCTGACGACTTTGTGCCAGTGACGACCAGTCCGGCTCTTTGCCATCCTGCTTGCTGTGGCCGGTAATGAATACCGCACTCTGGGCGTGGTCGCGATGGGTCAGCGGAATACCGGCATAGGCGGTTGCGCCGGCGGCGGCGGTAATGCCCGGCACCACCTGATAACGAATACCGGCAGCCTTCAGGGTTTGCAACTCTTCGGCACCACGGCCAAACATGAAAGGATCTCCGCCCTTCAGTCGCACCACTCGTTTCCCATCTTGTGCCTGCTTAACCAGCAACTCATTGATTTGATCTTGAGGCACACTGTGATGACCCGCCTTCTTGCCCACCGAAATTCGCTCGGCCTCGGGGCGGATCAGCGACAGTATTTCTGCAGACACCAATTGATCGAACAACACCACATCGGCTTTCTGCAATTCATTAAGCGCCTTGATGGTTAGCAAGTCGGGGTCACCCGGACCGGCGCCCACCAGAATCACTTCGCCGGTCTGAGGCGCCTGTAGCTCCTGCTGCAGCCATAACTCGGCGGCGGCAAGGTTACCCTGCTTCAAAAAAGCATTCAGGGTAGTGTCGTCCTGGGTTCTGGCCCAGAATCGACGCCGGGCTTCGCTGCTGCTCAACGAGCGTTTCACCTTTTGCCGCAGCTTGCCCGCCACCTTGCTTAGCTGACCCCAGTGCTTGGGTAACAGGGCATCCAGTCGGGCACGCAGCAGCCGCGCCAGCCAGGGGGCATCACCGCCGGTGCTAAAAGCCACCTGCAAGGGAAAGCGTTCCACAATAGAGGGAAAGATCACCGCCGAACGCTTGCTGTCATCGGTCTTGTTCACCAACAAGCCACGTAGGTTGGCCGCTTGATAAACCCGCGCATTCACCTCGGTGTTGTCGGTGGCCGCCACCACTAAAAATTGATCGTCCAGATAGTGCTCGTCGAATACATCATTCTGCCAGACAAACTGCGACTGCAGTGCGTGCAGTTCTGGGCATAACTCAGGCGACACCAGGGTCAGCCGTGCGCCACGCGCCAGCAATACGCGCACCTTGCGCGCCGCAACCACACCGCCCCCCACAACCAGGCAAGGGCGGTGTTTGATTTTAATAAACAGGGGCAGGTGTTCCATGGGCGAGTCCACTCATACAGTAAAGTAACACTACTATAAGGGAGCCAATGTAGATCTCAAAAGAATGAAAGATGATTTTTTATTCACTTTAGGAATAAAGGACAAGAATGGGTAAGGGTGACGCTAAGCGCCTGGCTGAGAATCAATGGCCAGCCGACCGCCAGCCAGAGTCATGAAACATACCGGAGAAAAGCCGGTATGTTGAAGCGATACAAAAGCCGTTTTCTGTTACTGAAAGACTTACTGCGGTATTTTAGCAATAAACTGGCGCAACAGATCCTTCCACGACACCAGGCCTTCCAGCCTGCCCTGCTCGACCACAGGCAAACAACCTATGTTGTGCTCCAGCATGATGCGAGCGGCACTTTCCAGTGTGGCGGCACCGGTAATGGTGACCAGATTACGGCTCATCACTTGATGGGCACGTCGTTGCAACGTCTCTCGGTCGCGCTCCACCTCGGCATCGGTTCCTAAATAAGGACTGAGTGCCGCCGTCATGTCCGCATGGCTGATGATGCCACACAGCTGCTCCTGACCATTCAGTACCAACAAATGACGAAACGGCGCCTGAGCAAAAATATCATGCACCAACTGCAACCGATCGTCCTGATGAATGGTGGCAATACGCCGTGTCATTATCTCCTGTACTCGCATGCGCTATCCTTATCAGGAGCCGTAGCGATTAAATACCACTGCCGTCGGCTTCCTGCGATTCATGAAGGCCACACTCGCGCTTCATACCAAAGAAACGGGTGTCGGCCTCAGACATGCCGGGTTCCCACTTGGCCGTCGTTTGCACGTCACCAACCGAGACATAACCCAGCTCCCACAGGGGATGATACGGCAAATCGAACTGCTTGAGATAATAGTGCACGTCTTTGTTGCTCCAGTCGATGATCGGCAGGAACTTGAAGCGGCCGCCTTGCAGGCCAAGCACATCCAGTTTGTCCCGGGTTTCAGACTGGCTGCGACGCAACCCCGAAAACCAGGTACTGGCCTGCAAATCACGCAGCGCCCGCTGCATTGGCTCAACCTTGTTAATCTGGTTATAGCGACTGATGCCCTCGACGCCCTGCTCCCACAACTTGCCATAGCGTGCTTCTTGCCAGGCGGCTGAGCGGCTGGCTTGATACACCTTGAGGTTAAGCCCCAGTCGCTCGGTCAATTCATCGATAAAGCGATAGGTTTCGGGAAACAGATAGCCGGTGTCGGTCAAAATCACCGGAATGTCGGCTTTTTCCTGGGTCACCAGGTGCAGCATGACCGCCGCCTGAATACCAAAACTGGATGACAGCACAGGCTCGCCTGGCAAATTCTCCATTGCCCAACGCACCCTCTCGGGTGCGCTCATGGCGATCAGTTCTTGATTAAGCGGGGCCAGAGCCTCCGCTTGATCTTCGCGCGACAGCGAGTGCAGCTCTTGCAGACTGGGTAGCAAGCTAGACTGCATAAAAATCCCTCGCTGAATCAATAACGGGGGCGATAATACCGGCACGGATCACAAAATCACCAAAGCCTTCACCACTATTGCGCTCGGCGGACCAACGACCAATCAGCTCGTCGAGTTCCTGCATGATTTGTGTGTCGGTAATGTTTTCTTTGTACATGCGCGGAATACGCGTGCCTTCGCGGTTACCGCCCAGGTGCAGGTTATAGCGACCCGGCGCCTTGCCGACCAAACCTATTTCCGCCAGCATGGCGCGACCACAGCCGTTGGGGCAGCCGGTGACCCGGAAGATGATGTTGTCATCGCTGATGTTGTGCTTGGCCAGATACCCTTCCAACTGGGTTACATACTCAGGTAACACCCGCTCCGACTCCGCCATCGCCAGCGGGCAGGTTGGCAGTGCCACACAGGCCATGGAGCTTTTACGCTGCTCGGATGTCGAGTCTTCCAACAAACCGTGTTGACGCGCCAGCTGCTCTATCTGCGCCTTGTCGCTGGCAGAGACACCGGCAATAATCAGGTTCTGGTTGGCCGTTAAACGGAAATCACCCTGATGGATCTTGGCAATTTCACGCATGCCGGTTTTCAGAGGCTTGCCGGGATAGTCCAGAATACGACCGTTTTCGATGAACAGGGTCAGATGCTGTTTACCGTCTATGCCCTCAACCCAACCAAAACGATCGCCACGGCTGGTGAATTCATAAGGACGAGTCTCGGCAAAGGCGATACCGGCACGTTTTTCTACTTCGGCCTTGAAGACCTCTACGCCCACCCGCTCCAGGGTGTATTTGGTTTTGGCGTTCTTACGCTCGACCCGGTTACCCATATCACGCTGGGTGGTCACCACCGCCTCGGCGATGGCAATGGTATGCGACAGCGGAATAAAGCCAAAATCCGTGGCTTTGCGCGGATAAGTGGCGGTATCACCATGGGTCATGGCCAGGCCACCGCCTACCAGCACGTTAAAGCCGATTAACTTGCCGGCTTCGGCAATGGCAATAAAGTTCAAATCGTTGGCGTGCACATCCACATCGTTATGGGGGGGCACTACTACCGTGGTCTTGAATTTACGCGGCAGGTAAGTGGCCCCCAGAATCGGCTCTTCGTCCGGAGTGTCCAGACGTTCACCATCGAGCCAGATTTCCAGATAGGCTCGGGTCTTGGGCAGCAGGTGCTCGGATATTTTCTTCGCCCATTCGTAGGCTTCCTGATGCAACTCAGACTCAACCGGGTTACTGGTACACAGCACATTACGATTCACGTCACCGGCGGTGGCGATAGAGTCGATGCCGGTGCTGTTCAGGGTCTGGTGCATGTGCTTGATGTCGCGCTTGAGCACACCGTGAAACTGGAAGGTCTGACGGGTGGTCAGGCGGATGCTGCCATAGATGCTGCTTTCTTCGGCAAACTTGTCGATTACCAGCCACTGTTCGGGCTTGATGATACCGCCGGGCAAGCGGGCACGCAGCATCACGTTATGCAGCGGCTCCAGCTTTTGGGCGGTACGTTCGTTGCGAATATCGCGGTCATCTTGCTGATACATGCCATGTACGCGGATCAGCTGAAAGTTGTCGCCGGTAAAACCACCGGTCAGTTCATCCTGCAAGTCTTGCTCTATGGTGCCGCGCAGAAAGTTACTTTCGCCCTTCATGCGTTCGTTATCGGACAGCTTTTGCTCGCTCATTAGTATACATCCCTCTGGTAACGCTTGGCTGCGCGCAGCGCATCTACATAGTCTTCAGCCTGTTCGCGGCTCTTGTTGCCGTGCTCGGCCACCAGCTCAATCAGTGCCTGGTGTACGTCTTTGGCCATCTTGTTGGCATCGCCACACACATAGAAATGGGCACCCTGCTCCAGCCAGGCGTACACCTCGCCACCCTGTTCGCGCAACTTGTGCTGCACATAGACCTTTTCTTGCTGGTCACGGCTGAAGGCCAGCGAAATCTTGTTCAGCAAGCCGGATTTCACATAGCGCTGCCACTCCAGCTGATACAGGAAATCCTGAGTGAAATGCGGGTTACCGAAGAACAACCAGTTTTTGCCGCTGGCATCGCGGGCATCCCGCTCTTGCAAGAAGGCGCGGAACGGCGCTATGCCGGTGCCAGGACCCACCATGATCACCGGCGTATCGTCATTGGCTGGCAGGCGGAAGTTGTCGTTATGCTCTACAAACACCCGTACCTTGCCGCCTTCTTCCAGCCGGTCGGCCAGATAGGAAGAGGCGCCGCCGTTACGGGCTTCGCCATCCTGGTCGAAACGCACCACACCCACGGTCAGATGCACTTCTTCTTCCACTTCCGACTGGGCCGAGGCAATGGAATACAAACGCGGCGTCAGGCGGCGCAGGCTGGCTTGCAGCTGCTCGGCAGTCAGCTGCCCTTGCTGTTCGCGCGCAATATCCAGGATTTGGTGATTGGCACAGTATTCACGCAATGCCGCCTTGTCGTCGACCAGAGCGCGCAGTTTGGCGGCATCGGTCAGTTCCGAATAGGCCTGCACAAAGCTGGCGTAACCCTGGGTCAGTTCATAATGATGAATCAAGGCTTCACGAATCGTCAGACTCTGCTCATCAACGATCACTTCGCTGCTGGCATCCACGCCGGTCTGGGCCAACAGGGCATCCACCAGTTGTTCGTCATTGCTGAACCAGACACCCAGGGCATCACCCGGCTGATACGTCAGATCCGAGCCTTCCAGTGAAATTTCGAAGTGGCGTACGTCGCGGTCGGAATCTCGACCGGTGATCGCCTGGTTGGTCAGCAGCTCGGCGGTAAACGGATGCTTCTTGTTATAGAGGCTGGTCGCGCCGTGCGTCAGGGGGACCACAGGCGCCACTTCATTGGCAGCATCGGATTTTAGGGCCTCTTTCACCAGCGCGACGGCTTCTTCACTCCAGTTTTCGCATACCGCGTCGTAGTCAACGTCGGCGTCCAGGCGGCCCAACAGTGGCTTGGCACCGGCCTTGCTCAAGTATTCATCGAAGTCTTTGCCGGTCTGGCAATAGAATTCATAAGAAGAGTCACCCAGGCCAATCACGCCATAATTGAGACCCTCGAGCTTGCCGGCCTTACCGGCTTTCAGCTGTTTATGAAACTCGATGGCATCGTCGGGGGCTTCGCCCTCGCCATTGGTACTGGCAACCAGCAATACATGGGTTTCTTTTTTAAGCTGCTTGACCTTGTAGTCAGCGGCATTGTACAGCGCCACCGCCACACCATTGGCGCTGGCTTTGGCCTGCAATGCCTCGGCAACCCCTTTGGCATTACCGGTTTGCGAAGCATAAATAATGGTCAGCTTACCCGCGGGCTGAGCATTCGCCGCCAAAGCGGGGGCAGCAATGCCACCGGCCTGCTGGCTGATGCCGTAAAAATAACCGCTCACCCAGGCCAGCTGAGTCGCACTTAACTCGGCTGCCACCTGAGTAAGCTTATGGACTTGTTGTTCGTTCAGCGGGCTGGCAGACGCCGCGAGTTCTTTTAACAGCATGACATTCACTTCCACTTTTCCAGATGCATATAGCTTAAGCGAGGTTGAGTGCAACAAGAAAGAATAAGAAAGGATTATTTATGCCTTTAATGAATAAGGCAGCAAGAAAAGCTGTACGTCATACGCTTTACGCGATCCACTATCATTAACAACAGCTATCCTGCTGCGCAGTATTTCGCAGCGGTCGCGGCGGCTACAAAAGACATGTTTTTCTTTAACGGACGGCGTAAAGCGTACCCCAGGTTTTCGGCTGCTTGCTATTTCGTCCCCTTCACTCTTTACGCTTCGCACTTTACCGCGCAGCCAAAAAAAAGGCCCCCTTGCGGGAGCCCTTGTCTTATCAGCGAGTCGAGATAATCGTTATTCGTTACTACCAGCTGCGTTCAACAGATTAGCCAGGTTCTGCTCGGCTTCATCTGCCGATACAGTCACTTGCTGCTCTGGGTTACGCTTGGCATTGCGTGCCTGATGGTAAGCAAAACCCGTACCTGCCGGAACCAGACGGCCGACAATTACGTTTTCTTTCAGACCGCGCAAATCGTCTACCTTGCCGGAGACGGCTGCTTCGGTCAGTACTCGAGTGGTTTCCTGGAAGGACGCCGCCGAGATGAAAGATTCGGTGCTCAACGAGGCCTTGGTAATACCCATCAGCACATGACGGTAAGCAACAGGCTGCTTGCCGGCCGCTTCCAACGCGCGGTTGGCCTGGCGGATACGTACCACTTCCGCTTGCTCGCCGGTAATGAAATCGGAATCACCCGAATCCATAATTTCGGCACGACGCAGCATCTGACGTACGATGGTTTCAATGTGCTTGTCGTTGATCTTAACGCCCTGCAAGCGGTAAACCTCTTGCACTTCGTTCACGATATAGTTGGCTACGGGGCTGATGCCACGCAAACGCAGAATATCGTGTGGTGACTCGGGACCGTCGGCCAGAACTTCGCCTTTTTCGACCTTCTCACCTTCGAACACGTTCAGATGACGCCACTTGTGGATCATCTCTTCGTAGGCATTGTTACCATCCAACGGCGTGATCACCAAACGGCGCTTGCCCTTGGTCTCTTTACCGAAGGAAATGGTGCCCGAAATTTCCGCCAGAATGGCCGGCTCTTTCGGCTGACGAGCTTCAAACAAGTCGGCAACCCGTGGCAGACCACCGGTAATATCCTTGGTACCACTGGATTCCTGTGGAATACGCGCAACCGCGTCACCCACGTTTACCACGGCACCATCTTCCAGGCTCACAATCGCGCGGCCAGGCAAGAAGTACAGGGCAGACAGGTCGGTACCCGGGATGAATACATCGTTACCGTGGTCGTCGATCAACTTGACGGTAGGACGCAAATCTTTACCAGAAGCCGGACGCTCGTTCACGTCCATCACCACTATGCTGGACAGGCCAGTCAGTTCGTCGGTTTGACGGCTGATGGTCACGCCATCAATCATGTCGATAAACTTAACGTGTCCCGCCACTTCGGTGACGATCGGGTGAGTGTGCGGGTCCCAGGTTGCCACGATTTGGCCAACTTGAACCTGCTCACCGTCCGCTTTGTCCAGCAAGGCACCGTAAGGCAGCTTGTGGTTTTCACGAGTTTGACCCATCTCATCGATAATGGTCAGCTCGGAAGAACGCGATACGATAACGGTCTTGCCATCGGCATTGGTAACGAACTTGGCGTTTTGCAGTTTCAGGGCACCGGCGTTTTTCACCTGGATGCTGTTTTCTGCTGCCGCTCGTGATGCCGCACCACCGATGTGGAAGGTACGCATGGTCAGCTGGGTACCCGGCTCACCGATAGACTGGGCAGCGATAACACCGACTGCTTCGCCCTGGTTTACCAGGTGGCCACGGGCCAGATCACGGCCATAACAATGGGCACATACACCGTGGTCGTTATCACAAGAGATAACGGAGCGCACCTTGATGCGGTCAACCGAGCTCTCTTCCAGCTCGTCACACCACTTCTCGTCGAGCAGGGTGTTACGGGCAACCAGAATTTCGTTGTCGGTGCCTGGGCGAATCACGTCTTCGGCAACCACACGACCCAGTACGCGCTCGCGCAATGGCTCAACAACGTCGCCGCCTTCAATCAGGGAAGTGATCCACAAGCCATCAAAGGTGCCGCAGTCGTCGGCCGTAATCACCAGATCCTGTGCCACGTCAACCAGACGACGGGTCAGATAACCGGAGTTTGCGGTTTTCAGTGCGGTATCCGCCAGACCTTTACGAGCACCGTGAGTGGAGTTGAAGTACTGGAGTACGTTCAAGCCTTCACGGAAGTTCGCAATAATCGGCGTTTCGATGATGGAGCCATCCGGCTTGGCCATCAGACCACGCATACCCGCCAACTGACGGATCTGGGCGGCACTACCACGAGCGCCGGAATCGGCCATCATAAAGATGCTGTTGAACGAATCCTGCAGCACTTCATTACCTTCGGCGTCAATCACCTTGTCTTTCGACAGGTTTTCCATCATCGCCTTGGATACACGCTCGTTGGCGCTGGCCCAGATATCGATAACCTTGTTGTAACGCTCACCGGCAGTCACCAGACCAGACTGGAATTGCTCCTGGATTTCAGAAACTTCGGCTTCCGCTTCTTCGATGATGTGCTTCTTGGCATCCGGAATAACCATGTCGTTGATACCGACAGAAACACCAGACAGAGTGGCGTACTGGAAACCGGTATACATCAGTTGGTCAGCAAAGATAACCGAATCTTTCAAGCCCAGACGGCGATAACAGCCGTTCAGCAACTTGGAGATCTGCTTCTTGCCCATGGCCTGATCGATCATGCTGAACGGCAGACCTTTTGGCACAACCAGGCTCAGAATGGCGCGACCGATAGTGGTATCACGGATAGCCGTGGTTTCCACTTCGCTGCCGTCTTCCATGCGTTCAAAGTCGGTGATCCGAACTTTAACCTTGGCATGCAATTCGGCATGGCCGGCACGATAGACCTTTTCCGCCTCTTTGGCGCTGGTCAGCAACATGCCTTCGCCTTTGGCGTTGATCTTGTCGCGGGTCATGTAATACAGACCCAGTACCACGTCCTGTGAAGGAACTATGATAGGTTCGCCGTTGGCCGGTGACAGTATGTTGTTGGTCGACATCATAAGCGCACGAGCTTCAAGCTGTGCTTCTATGGTCAGCGGTACGTGTACCGCCATCTGGTCACCATCGAAGTCGGCGTTATAGGCCGCACACACCAAGGGGTGCAACTGAATCGCTTTACCTTCAATCAGTACCGGCTCGAACGCCTGGATACCCAGACGGTGCAGGGTAGGTGCACGGTTAAGCAGTACCGGGTGCTCGCGGATCACGTCGTCCAGGATATCCCAAACAACCGCTTCTTCGCGCTCAACCATTTTCTTGGCGGCTTTGATGGTAGTGGCCAGGCCACGTGCTTCCAGCTTGCCATAGATGAACGGCTTGAACAGCTCGAGTGCCATCTTCTTCGGCAGGCCGCACTGATGCAGACGCAGCGTCGGGCCTACGGTAATAACGGAACGACCGGAGTAGTCCACGCGCTTACCGAGCAAGTTCTGACGGAAACGACCCTGCTTACCCTTGATCATGTCGGCCAGGGATTTCAGCGGGCGCTTGTTGGATCCGGTAATGGCTCGGCCACGACGGCCGTTATCCAGCAGCGCATCCACAGATTCCTGCAGCATACGCTTTTCGTTACGCACGATAATATCGGGCGCGGCCAGATCCAGCAGACGCTTCAGACGGTTGTTACGGTTGATAACGCGACGATACAAATCGTTCAGATCAGAAGTCGCGAAACGGCCGCCGTCCAGCGGTACCAGAGGACGCAGGTCCGGTGGCAGCACAGGCAATACGGTCAACACCATCCACTCGGGCTTGTTGCCTGAGCCGAAGAAGGCTTCCATCAGCTTGAAACGTTTGGTGATTTTCTTGCGCTTGGTTTCGGAGTTGGTTTGGCCCAGCTCTTCGCGCATCACTTCAATTTCGCTTTCCAGGTCGATGGCGCGCAGCAAAGACAGTACCGCTTCGGCACCCATCTTGGCGTCAAATTCATCGCCCCATTCTTCCAGCGCATCCAGATACTGTTCTTCAGACAGCATCTGACCGCGCTCCAGGCTGGTCATGCCGGCCTCGATAACCACGAAGGATTCGAAGTACAGCACGCGCTCGATATCGCGCAGTGTCATGTCCAGCAACAAACCAATGCGGCTAGGCAGAGACTTCAAAAACCAAATATGGGCAACTGGGCTGGCCAGTTCAATGTGTCCCATGCGCTCGCGGCGCACCTTGGTCTGGGTAACTTCAACGCCGCACTTCTCGCAGATTACACCACGGTGCTTAAGGCGTTTGTACTTACCACACAGACACTCATAGTCCTTGACCGGACCAAAAATCCGGGCACAGAAAAGACCGTCACGCTCCGGCTTGAAGGTACGGTAGTTGATGGTCTCAGGCTTCTTGACTTCGCCATAGGACCAAGAGCGGATCATGTCTGGGGAGGCCAGACCGATTTTGATCCCATCAAACTCTTCTGTCTTATTCTGCGCTTTCAAAAACTTAAGTAAGTCTTTCACGTTAGTCTCCTGTGAGGAGTTCTACCTAGGCGCCCCATTTCAAGGGAAAGGGGGCGCCGTTATTTCTCAGGCAGTCTGTGCCTTAACTTTCGTCCAGCTCGATGTTGATACCGAGGGAGCGAATTTCTTTCAACAGTACGTTGAAAGACTCGGGCATGCCCGGCTCCATACGGTGGTCGCCATCGACGATGTTTTTATACATCTTGGTACGACCGTTAACATCATCCGACTTGACGGTCAGCATTTCCTGCAAGGTATAGGCGGCACCGTATGCTTCCAGTGCCCACACTTCCATCTCACCGAAACGCTGGCCACCGAACTGGGCTTTACCACCCAGCGGCTGCTGGGTAACCAGACTGTAGGAGCCAGTAGAACGGGCATGCATCTTGTCGTCCACCAAGTGGTTCAACTTCAGCATGTACATATAGCCCACGGTTACCGGACGCTCAAACGAGTTACCGGTACGGCCGTCGAACAGGGTGATCTGGCCGGATTCCGGCAGATCAGCCAATTTCAGCAAACGCTTGATTTCGTGCTCATCGGCACCATCAAACGCCGGCGTGGCAATTGGCATACCCTGCCGCAGGTTGTTGGCCAGTACGCGTACTTCGTCATCGCTGAAGGTAGACAAGTCTACTTTCTGACGAATGCCGTCACCCAGGTCATACACTTCCTGAATGAAGCCACGTATGCGAGCCAGTTCTTGCTGCTCTTTGATCATGCGATCAAGTTTCTCGCCCAGCCCCTTGGCCGCAAGCCCCAGGTGCGTTTCGAGGATCTGACCGATGTTCATCCGCGACGGTACACCCAGTGGGTTCAATACCATGTCTACCGGTACACCATGCTCGTCATGTGGCATGTCTTCTACCGGTACTATGGTAGAGATAACACCCTTGTTACCGTGACGGCCGGCCATCTTGTCACCAGGCTGAATGCGACGCTTCACCGCCAGATACACCTTGACGATTTTCAGTACGCCCGGTGCCAGGTCATCACCCTGGGTGATCTTGCGACGCTTGTTCTCGAACTTCTTGTCGAAGTCGGCTTTCAGCTCGGCCTGCTGCTCGGCTAACTGCTCCAGCTCGATTTGCTTGGCTTCGTCGTCAATCGCCTGTTCCAGCAACTGGTTACGGGCAATCTTGGCAACTTGCTCGGCACTCATACCGGAGGCGATCAGCACATTGCGAGCACGGGCGTATACGCCGTCTTCGAGAATGCTGAACTCTTCGGTCAAGTCTTTCTTGGCCTGCTTGAGCTGCATGTGCTCGATGTCCTGAGCACGTTTGTCTTTTTCCACGCCATCGCGGGTAAAGACCTGAACGTCGATAACGGTACCGTATACGGAGTTTGGCACCCGCAGTGACGAATCTTTCACGTCTGACGCTTTTTCACCGAAGATGGCTCGCAGCAGCTTCTCCTCGGGAGTCAGCTGGCTTTCACCCTTGGGGGTTACCTTGCCGACCAGGATATCGCCGGGTTCCATTTCGGCACCCACATAGACGATACCGGATTCATCCAGTTTGCTCAGTGCCGCTTCACCCACGTTGGGGATATCGGCAGTGATTTCTTCAGGGCCCAGCTTGGTATCACGAGAGATACAGGTCAGCTCCTGAATGTGAATGGTGGTCAGGCGATCTTGCTCTACCAGACGCTCATTCAACAAGATGGAATCTTCGAAGTTGTAACCGTTCCATGGCATGAAGGCCACGCGCAGGTTTTGACCCAGAGCCAATTCACCCAGGTCGGTCGAAGGACCATCGGCCAGTACGTCACCGCCCAGTACCCGCTCGCCCGGCATCACACAAGGACGCTGGTTGATACAGGTGTTCTGGTTGGAACGGGTGTACTTGGTCAGGTTGTAGATGTCGATACCGGCTTCGCCAGGCGTCATCTCTTCTTCGTTAACCTTGACCACGATGCGCGAGGCATCGGCGTAGTCGACGATACCGCCACGCTTGGCAACCACGGTTACACCGGAGTCAACCGCAACCGCGCGCTCAATACCGGTACCTACCAGCGGCTTGTCGGCACGCAGGGTAGGAACGGCCTGACGTTGCATGTTCGAACCCATCAGGGCTCGGTTAGCATCATCGTGTTCGAGGAACGGAATCAGGGAAGCAGCAACAGAGATAACCTGCTGTGGACTCACGTCCATGTACTGCACCTGATCGGCGTTCATATAGGTGGCTTCACCTTTATGACGAGACGGTACCAGTTCATCCAGCAAACGGCCGTCTTCATCGGTGGCAGCATTCGCCTGGGCGATCACGAAGTGACCTTCTTCGATGGCGGACAAATAATCCACTTCATCGGTAATGACACTGTCGACCACTTTACGATACGGCGTCTCGAGGAAACCGTATTCGTTGGTGCGCGAGTAGCACGCCAGGGAGTTGATCAGACCGATGTTCGGACCTTCCGGCGTTTCGATAGGACACAGACGACCGTAGTGGGTCGGGTGTACATCTCGAACCTCAAAGCCGGCACGTTCACGGGTCAGACCGCCCGGGCCCAGAGCCGAGATACGACGCTTGTGGGTCACTTCCGACAGCGGGTTGTTCTGATCCATAAACTGGGACAGCTGGCTGGAACCAAAGAACTCTTTCACCGCCGCCGAAATCGGCTTGGCGTTGATCAAATCCTGAGGCATCAGGGTGTCCAGATCGCCCAATGACAGACGCTCTCTTACTGCGCGCTCGACGCGAACCAGACCAACACGGAACTGGTTTTCCGCCATTTCGCCCACGGAGCGAATACGACGGTTACCCAAGTGGTCGATATCGTCCACTTCGTCATTACCGTTACGGATGTCGATCAAACGCTTCATCACGTCAACGATATCTGACTTGGTCAGGGTACCAGCACCATGGATCTCATCACGGAACAGGCGACGGTTGAACTTCATCCGGCCCACAGTAGAAAGATCGTAGCGGTCTTCCGAGAAGAACAAGTTCTCGAACAGGGTATCGGCGGCTTCGCGGGTAGGTGGCTCGCCCGGGCGCATCATGCGATAGATTTCTACCAGCGCTTCGAGGCGGTTGGTAGAAGAATCGATGCGCAGCGTGTCAGACATGTAAGCGCCGTGATCCAGTTCGTTGGTGAACAGGGTCTCGAACTGCTTGATGCCGGACACAGACAGGTTGGCCAGAATTTCCAGGCTCAGCTCGCTGTTGGCTGCAATGACCAGCTCGCCGGTGTCGGCGTTAACATAGTCTTTGGCAACCACTTTACCGACGGCATATTCCACCGGTACTTCAATGTTATCAATGCCGGCCTTTTCCAGTTGACGGATATGGCGGGCAGTGATGCGACGGCCGGTTTCAACCAGCACGGCACCATCAACCAGAATGTCGAACGAGGCAGTTTCGCCACGCAGACGCTCAGGTTTGAGCTCCATCATCAACTTGCCATCAGTCACTTCGAAGGTGGTGGTTTCGAAGAACATGGCCAGAATTTCTTCGGTGCTGAATTCCAGCGCACGCAGAATAATGGACGCGGGTAGCTTGCGACGACGGTCGATACGAACAAACAGGTTGTCTTTCGCATCAAACTCAAAATCGAGCCAGGAACCACGGTAGGGGATCACACGTGCGTTGTACAAGACCTTACCCGAAGAGTGGGTCTTGCCGCGGTCGTGATCGAAAAACACACCCGGGCTACGATGTAGCTGGGAGACTATTACCCGCTCGGTACCGTTAATAACAAAGGTGCCGTTTACAGTCATGAGCGGGATTTCGCCCATGTAGACTTCTTGCTCTTTAATGTCTTTGACAGTGCCAGGTGCGGCTTCTCTGTCGTACAGCACCATGCGCAATTTAACGCGCAAGGGCGCCGAATAAGTTACACCACGGATTTGACATTCCTGAACGTCAAATACGGGCTCGCCCAAACGGAAACTGACATATTGCAATTCAGCATTGCCAGAATAGCTGGCGATGGGGAAGACGCTACGAAAAGCCGCTTCCAAACCGTATTCGCCTTGCGGATCTGCTTCAATAAACTGTTTGAAGGAATCAAGCTGGATTGATAGCAGGTAAGGCGTGTCCAAGACCTGGTCACGTTTACCGAAGTCCTTACGAATGCGCTTTTTCTCTGTGTAAGAGTAAACCATAGGGTTCCTCAGCTCGCTGATAAGTGACCCACTCTGTCCAAATGGGACAGCTCTAAATAACATCGTTTCTTGTCAATCGGACGTCTCGACAACATCCGATGGCTGGTACAACGAAAGGCACAAACGATGTGAAAATTCCTCTCATCCCACAGCGCAAAAGGGCTGGTGAATAAAGATTCACCAGCCCTAGCCTGATTTCTCAGGCCGCTAAGCTATAGAATAGCTTATTTGAGCTCAACAGAAGCACCGGCTTCTTCAAGTTCTTTCTTCAGCGCTTCGGCTTCGCCTTTGCTCAGTGCTTCTTTAACGGCACAAGGAGCGGCTTCAACCAGACCTTTGGCTTCTTTCAGGCCAAGACCGGTAGCAGAACGTACGGCTTTGATTACAGAAACCTTGTTGGCGCCTGCAGCAGTCAGCATAACGTCAAATTCAGTCTGCTCTTCAACAGCAGCAGCTTCGCCAGCAACGGCAACAGCAGCAGCAGCAGAAACGCCGAACTTCTCTTCCATAGCTTCGATCAGTTCAACAACTTGCATTACAGACATTTCTGCAACGGCTTCAATGATTTGGTCTTTAGTGATAGACATGACTCAAATTCCTAATGTTCTGAAGTGTTTGATTATCAAGCAGCCAACCACAGCTTATGCTGCTTCGGCTTCTTTTTGGTCGCGCAAGGCAGCGATGGTACGCACCAGCTTGCCAGCAGAGGCTTCTTTCATAGTTGCCATCAGCTTTGCAATTGCTTCGTCGTAAGTCGGCAGTTTTGCGAGACGGTCAATATCGGCTGCGGGGATAAATTCGCCCTCGTATGCCAGACCTTTAACCTCGAAAGCGTTTTGCTCTTTGGCAAAATCCTTGAACAGACGAGCAGCAGCGCCCGGGTGTTCGTTGGAAAACGCAATCAGGGTAGGACCAATAAATACCTCGTTCAGGCATTCATAATTGGTCTCTTTCACTGCGATGCGAGCTAAAGTGTTACGCACTACCTTAAGGTAGATACCGTTTTCACGAGCTTGCTTACGCAGTGTGGTCATGGCAGCCACGGTAACGCCACGAGAATCGGCAACTACCGCAGACAGGGCGCCCTTGGCAGCTTCGTTGACTTCAGCAACAATTGCCTTTTTGTCTTCGAGTCTTAATGCCATTGGCTAAACTCCTGGATCCACCTGGGATAAAACCCAGATTAAACACACGTCTCTGTTAAATCAGAGACACCTAGATGACAGATTCCAGAAGAAAAAAATATTTTCTAACTGGGTCCCGGCACCATCTACGCTGGAACATTAAGACGTTAACGTCTCCAGCGGTCTTGGACGGGAGTCGAAGCCCCCAACCAAATACAAGGCGCAAAATGCTACGCGAGTTTTCACGCCTTGTAAACGCTTATTAAATGTCCAGGCTTGCCTGTTCAACAGTAACGCCGGCACCCATGGTGGTGGACAGAGTTACTTTCTTGATGAACACACCCTTGGAAGACGCAGGCTTGGCACGCTTCAGCGCGACCAGCAGGGCTTCCAGGTTGCCTTTCAAATTCTCGGCATTGAAATCAACCTTACCAATGGTGGTATGGATGATGCCGTTTTTGTCGTTGCGGTAGCGGATCTGACCGGCTTTAGCATTTTTAACTGCTTCGGCTACGTTAGGGGTCACGGTACCTACTTTAGGGTTAGGCATCAGGCCACGTGGGCCCAGGATTTGACCCAGCTGACCTACAACGCGCATTGCATCCGGAGAAGCAATAACCACGTCGAAGTTCATTTCGCCTTTCTTGATCTGTTCGGCCAGATCTTCCATGCCTACCAATTCGGCGCCAGCTTCTTTAGCGGCTTCGGCATTGGCACCCTGAGTGAATACGGCAACGCGTACATCACGACCGGTACCGTTTGGCAGCACAGTGGCGCCACGTACGTTCTGATCGGATTTACGAGCATCGATGCCCAGGTTAACGGCAACATCAATGCTTTCTACGAATTTGGCAGTCGCCAGCTCTTGCAGCAGGGCAACAGCTTCGTTGATTTGGTACTCTTGGCCAGCGTTTACACGCTCGCGGATAGTACGCATACGCTTAGTCAGTTTAGCCATCGTCTTAACCCTCCACTACCAGGCCCATGGACCGGGCAGTACCTTCGATTGAACGAACGCGGGCATCAACATCGGCACCGGTCATGTCTTTTTGCTTGATTTCAGCAATTTCTTCTAACTGAGCGCGAGTAACGTTACCCACTTTCTCGGAGTTAGGCTTGCCGGAGCCAGACTTAACGCCAGCTGCTTTAAGCAACAAGAATGCCGCAGGCGGCGTCTTGGTTTCGAAGGTGAAAGAGCGGTCGCTGTATACGGTGATGATAACCGGAGTAGGCGAGCCTTTTTCCAGGCTTTCTGTACGAGCGTTGAACGCCTTACAGAATTCCATGATGTTAACGCCGTGCTGACCCAGAGCTGGACCAACCGGAGGACTTGGGTTTGCTGCACCGGCTGCAACCTGCAGCTTGATGTAGGCTTGGACTTTCTTAGCCATTGAGATTACCTCGTTATTGGGTGATAGCGCCGCAGAGTCGAGCTCTTGACCGGCTCCCCTGAATTAAAAGGGCGGCAAATTGTAGAGTTATTTGCCGCCCCTCGCAAGTTTTATGACTGAATTTTACTCAGGATTTTTCTACCTGACCAAACTCCAGTTCTACCGGAGTAGAGCGACCGAAGATGAGTACAGACACCTTGACTCGGCTCTTCTCGTAATCCACCGATTCCACCACACCGTTGAAGTCGACGAAAGGACCGTCGGATACACGAACCACTTCGCCCGGTTCGAACAGGGTTTTTGGTTTTGGCTTGTCAATCGCGTCTTGCAGACGATTGAGAATCGCATCGGCTTCTTTATCGGAAATCGGCGCCGGACGCTCGGGTGTTCCACCGATAAAGCCCATCACGCGAGGAATGCTGCGCACCAGGTGCCAGGTGGCATCATTCATCTGCATCTGCACCAGCACATAGCCCGGGAAGAACTTGCGCTCGCTTTTACGCTTTTGGCCAGCGCGCATTTCTACCACTTCTTCGGTAGGCACCAATACTTCGCCAAACTGATCTTCCATGCCGTGCATCTTGATATGTTCAACCAACGATTTGGACACGCGGCCTTCATATCCGGAAAACGCCTGGACCACATACCAACGCATTCTTTGTTCTGGTTCTGACATGGTGAATCCTTATACTCCGGTAACCAGATTGACCAGCCATACCAGCAAGCCATCCAGCAAAAACAGAAACAGGCCCACCAAGGCGGTGACGGCCAATACAATTAGAGTTGTCTGAATCGCTTCCTGGCGGTTAGGCCATACGACTTTACGCATTTCCAGACGGGATTCTTTGGCAAAGGCAACACTGCTTTTGCCTTTGCGAGTCTGATAGGCCAGCAGCGCAGCTACGCCCAGCGCCACGACCACACCAGCAGCACGTATTGCCACCGGCAGCTCACTATAAAAAGAGTTAGCGACGACGGACGCTATCAAAATAATGAACACCACCCCCCACAACAGGGTATCTTTGGCCCCGCTCTGGCTCTCAATGTTTGCACTCATAAAAGCTACCCGTTTAAAAAGCTTGAGTCTGTCACAGACGCGAAAACCCCGCTGTAGGCGAGGTAAATGGCAGGGGCGGAGGGATTCGAACCCCCAACCGTCGGTTTTGGAGACCGCCGTTCTACCAATTGGAACTACGCCCCTATACAAGAAGGCCAGCATTATAAGGGCTTTCTTGCACGATTGTAAGCGTAATTACTCGATGATTTTAGCGACCACGCCGGCGCCCACGGTCCGCCCCCCTTCACGGATAGCAAAGCGCAACCCTTCTTCCATGGCGATAGGTGCTATTAGATTGACCACCATGTGGATATTGTCGCCCGGCATCACCATTTCCACCCCGTCAGCCAACTCTATGGTGCCGGTCACATCTGTGGTACGAAAATAAAACTGGGGGCGATAGCCTCTGAAAAATGGAGTATGACGGCCGCCTTCTTCTTTCGACAGTATATAGACTTCAGATTCGAAGCTGGTATGAGGATTGATGGAACCGGGTTTGGCGAGTACCTGGCCGCGCTCTACATCTTCACGCTTGGTACCCCGCAGCAAGACACCGACGTTTTCACCGGCACGGCCTTCATCCAGCAATTTGCGAAACATTTCCACGCCGGTACAAATGCTTTTGGTGGTGGCCTTGATACCGACAATTTCAACTTCTTCGCCTACTTTGATGATGCCCCGCTCAACCCGACCGGTCACTACCGTGCCTCGACCCTGAATGGAAAACACATCTTCGATCGGCAGCAAGAAAGCACCGTCAACGGCTCGCTCGGGTTCGGGAATATAAGAATCGAGCGCATCGGCCAGCTCCAGAATTTTGGCTTCCCATTTGGGGTCACCCTCCAGCCCTTTCAGGGCCGAGCCCATAATGACCGGAGTGTCGTCACCGGGAAAGTCGTACTCGGTGAGTAATTCGCGGATCTCCATTTCGACCAGCTCAAGCAGCTCGTCATCATCTACCATGTCGCACTTGTTCATGAACACCACTATATAGGGCACGCCCACCTGGCGCGCCAACAGGATATGTTCGCGGGTTTGCGGCATGGGGCCATCGGTGGCGGCCACCACCAGAATGGCACCATCCATCTGCGCGGCACCGGTGATCATGTTTTTTACGTAGTCGGCGTGCCCCGGGCAATCAACATGGGCATAGTGGCGCGCTTCGGTGTCGTACTCGACATGAGATGCGGAAATGGTAATGCCCCGGGCTTTTTCTTCCGGAGCATTGTCAATCTGATCATAGCCACGAGCACTGCCGCCCATTTTTTTGGCCAACACCGTTGTAATGGCTGCCGTCAGCGTGGTTTTACCGTGGTCAACATGGCCAATGGTGCCCACATTAACGTGCGGCTTGTTACGTTCGAATTTTTCCTTAGACATGCTGATTCCTCTCACAAGTTGAGTGGTCGCGATCACACGCATACTTGAAAAGTATATATCAAAAGCAAAAAGGCAGAGAAAAGACGAAATACAGCTAAAAACAGTCTGATGGGTGTTTATATGAACGAAGAAAGGGTTTTAACGTTTGGCAATACTTAGATAGGTCTGGAGAACTTACAGGAAGGAGAAAAACTGGTGCTGATACCCGGATTCGAACTGGGGACCTCACCCTTACCAAGGGTGCGCTCTACCAACTGAGCTATATCAGCAAATTGGAGCGGGCAGCGGGAATCGAACCCGCATCATCAGCTTGGAAGGCTGAGGTAATAGCCATTATACGATGCCCGCTAAACGTTGTGCTTAATACTTATAGCTCTAGGCCAAAGTACTAAACTAAGTACCGTCAAGTCAACGTTACTTATAAAATGGTGGAGGAGACTGGATTCGAACCAGTGAAGGCTGAGCCGTTCCTCCGAATGTTATGGTGCCGGCACCAAGAGTCGAACTCGGGACCTACTGATTACAAGTCAGTTGCTCTACCAACTGAGCTATGCCGGCACTAGAACGAGGCGAATTCTAGGCCAAGGCCGCGACTCTATGCAATACCTTTGCCCCAAGTTTTTTCATTGACGCGCTCAAGTGCACAATAAACACACAAAAAGGTCTATTGTTATGCATCCCTGAACAAACATTCACCAGCCACCTCTCCCTTTGCCGAGTCACAGGAGGCCGGCTGCTGTCTTGTTCATCTTTGCACCTTGGTGTATCGTCGCCAAGCGACCCTCAGGACACGCCCATGACGATAGATAACGACTCCCCTTATCTGGCCTTTTCTCGCGAAGCCTGGTCAGAATTGCGCGATACAGTACATCAGCCGCTGAGCGAAGCAGAGCTTACTCGCCTGCGCGGTATAAACGATAAGGTGTCACTGGCCGAAGTCAGAGACATCTACCTGCCCCTGTCTCGTCTGCTCAACCTGTACATTAAAGCCAAGCAACGCCGCAGCAAGGTACTGGATCAGTTTCTGCGCAAAGAGGCACGTCATGTGCCCTATATCATCAGCATTGCCGGATCGGTGGCGGTGGGTAAAAGTACCACGGCCCGTATTCTGGAGGCCCTGCTGGCACGCTGGCCGCAACATCCCAAGGTGGCTTTGGTCACGACCGACGGTTTTCTCTACCCCAACGCCGTGTTGGAAGAGCGTGGCCTGATGCGACGCAAGGGCTTTCCCCAGTCTTATGATATTCGACGGCTGGTGCAGTTTGTCTCCGACATTAAATCCGGCAAGCCCAGAGTCACGGCGCCTGTGTACTCTCACCTGAGTTACGATGTGGTACCAAACCAGGAAGAGGTAGTCGAGCAACCGGATATCGTGATCATCGAAGGCTTGAATGTGTTGCAAAGTGGTATGGATTATCCTCACGAGCCCCATCGCGTATTTGTTTCGGACTTCGTGGATTTTTCCATTTTTGTTGACGCCGACGAACGGCTGCTGAAAACCTGGTATGTGGAGCGGTTCCTTAAATTACGATCCGGCGCCTTTACCGATCCCGACTCTTATTTTCACCACTATGCCCAGCTGACCGAAGAAGAAGCAGTGGCTACCGCCAGCCGCATCTGGCAGGAAATCAACTACAAGAATCTCAAGCAGAACATTTTGCCAACCAAGGACCGTGCAGAATTGGTGCTGACCAAGGGCATGGAGCACGGCATCGAACAAGTGTGGTTGAAAAAGTAACTCCGGGATTGGGGATTAGGGATTAGGGACACACACCAACCCCCAATCCCGAGTCACCAATCCCCGGTGTTACTGCGCAATGAAATCTCGCCGCCTAAATAGCGTTTGATTTTGCCGCTCTCCAATTCCAGCAAGAGTGCGCCTTGAGAATCTATGCCACGGGCAATGCCGTGAATTTCCTGATCGCCCATCAGCACCCGAACCGGCTTGCCATTAAAGTAGTCCAGCCGATTCCATTGCTCGCGAAAAGCCGCTATGCCCTCCTGCTCGAATAACTCGAGGCTGCGTTGCAGCTGCTGACTCAATGCAATCACCAAGCCATTGCGGTCAGTCACCGCCTCCAGCTCGCTCAGCTCGGCCCAGGGTTGAGTAATGCGCTCTTGCTCGCTCTGGGGGAGTAACAGATTCAGCCCCATGCCAATCACCAGCTGGCAGGGGCCACCGGCGGTGCCGGACATTTCAACCAGAATGCCCGCCAGTTTACGGCCGTTAAGATACAGATCGTTGGGCCACTTTAGCTCTACGCCCGTAAAGCCCTGAGTTTCCAGTGCTTCAACGGCGGCGATGCCAACCACCAGACTCAAGCCCATGGCCGCCGCCATGCCCTGCTCCAGCCGCCAGTACATGCTCATGATCAGCTGGCCACCGAAAGGGGAAATCCAGGGGCGTCCACGACGTCCACGGCCCGCCGTCTGACATTCGGCCACACAAATATCGCCGTTATTCAGCTCGGCCAGCGAGGCCATCCAATGCTGGTTGGTAGAGCCAATCACAGGGATCAGATCGACCCGACTGGGTGCCAGCTCGCGACTTAAACGAACCTGATCCAGCAACTGCAGTGGTACCGCCAGTTTATAGCCCCTGCCGCTGACGCTGTAAACTTCCAGCCCCAGCGCCTTCACCGCCTGAATATGCTTGCTTATCGCAGCTCTGCTGACCGCCAATTGCTCGCCCAACTGCTCACCGGAATGAAACAGTCCATCGGCAAGCAGCGTCAACAGCTTCTGGCGCAGTGGAGTCAGTTCAGACATGCCAGCGCCTCGTCCAGACAGGTTTCGCCCTCGCTGCCCATCATGCGCACTTCTGGCTCCAGGCGCACACCAAACAGCTGCTCTACCCGTTCGCGTACCTGTGCGGCCAGTCGCAGCACGTCAGCTGCGGTGGCGCCACCATGGTTGACCAGCACCAGTGCCTGCTCGGTGTGCACGCCGGCTCCGCCTACTCGTGTGCCTTTAAGGCCGGCCTTGTCTATCATCCAGCCCGCGGCCAGCTTGCTCCAGCCCGGTTCGGCGGCAAATACCGGCAATGCCGGCCAGGCCAGCTTCAGCGCCTCGGCCTGTGCCGTGACCACCTTGGGATTTTTGAAGAAGCTGCCCGCGTTTCCCAATACCGCAGGATCCGGTAGTTTTGCCTGGCGGGTCGCGCAGACTCGATCGCATATTTGCTGCGCAGTGGCGGTCTCGCCCAGTTCGGCCAAAGGGCCGTAGCCCAGCACCGGCTGCCAGGCCTTGGGCAAGCGCAGCGTCACGCTCAAGATCAGGTGATGGCGCGCACCTTGTTTGAACACGCTGTCACGGTAACCAAAGGCACAGTCTGCCGCCGACCAATAATGGGTTTCACCACTTTGCCAGTCGAAGCTTTCTACTTGCTGGCAAAATTGCGCCAGCTCTACGCCATAGGCACCGATGTTCTGTATCGGAGACGCCCCTACCGTACCCGGGATCAAGGCCAGATTTTCCAGCCCTGGCATCCCTTGTTCCAGGCTCCAGCACACCAGCTGATGCCAGTTTTCTCCGCCTTCCACCTGCAGCAGCCAGGCGTCTTCGGTTTCGCTAACCTTGATGCCCTTCAGCCGGTTAACCAGTACCAGTCCGGTAAAAGGGGCGGTAAACAGCACATTGGAGCCTTCGCCCATCACCAGTAACTGGACAGATTGTCGGGCCTGCCATAGATGGGTGAGTTGCTCGCGCTCGGTCAACAGCACCAGCTGCTCGGCGGTTTGAGTCAGGCCAAAGGTGTTATAAGGGGCGAGAGATGCCGAGGTGAACTGCATGATGATGATTCCTGAATAAATACCGCGCCAGTGTACCTTAAGTCGCAGGAGCTGAGGAGTAAGCCGTAACAACTCCAGCCTGCAAATGTGGAGTTTTTCAGCTCATGCTTTGCGCTTCACCGTTTTGGCTCGGGGCTTTCGCTTGCGAAAGGCCTTGGGCCTGGTGCCGCCTTGCAGGCCTTTAAAAGCATTGGCATCCACCTGGTCAATCAGCTGTGGCAAAGAGGCTTCCAGCTCGGCCATAAAAGCCTGATAGCCAGCCTGCTTGCGACTAATGGCGTCCAGTACCGACTCCCAGCGCGCCGTCATGTCCGGCGTGGTGGCCGATGCAGGCAAACTGGCAATCAGTTTACTACCCGCTTCGTTGGCACGAATTTGCTTGCCTTCGCGGCGTAAAAACTGCCGGCTGAACAGTAACTCGATAATACCGGCCCGGGTTGCCTCTGTACCCAGACCATCGGTATCGCGCAGTATCTTCTTCAGCTCACCGTCGGTCACATAGCGGGCGATATTGGTCATGGCGGCCAGCAAGGTGGCATCGGTAAAGTAACGCGGCGGCTGCGTCAGCTTATCCAGCAGTTCCCCCTGCAAACACAGCAGGCTATCCCCCACTTTGAGATCGGGCAGTGAGGTGGGCACTTCTTCCTCTTCATCATCTGCTTGCTTATCCTGCAGGGCGAACAGTGTTTTCCAGCCCGGCTTGATGGTCTGCCTGGCGGTGGCCACAAAACAGCCTCCCGCTATGTCGACCTCCAGGCGCTTGTCTTCATAACTCCAGGGCGGATAAAACTGGGCCAGGTATTGCCGAGCCACCAAACGATAAATGTGCTGCTCGGCACTCGACAGCTTGCTGCCATCCATGGCTTTGGCGGTAGGAATAATGGCGTGGTGTGCTGCCACTTTTTTATCGTTCCAGGCTTTACTGCGCAAGGAGAGATCCGCCTCGGCCACCGCAGGCGCCAACTCAACACTGGTTTTTGCCACCGCCGCCGTCACGGCACCGGCCTGATGAAAGTGCTCGGCGGGCAGATAACGATTATCGGAACGGGGGTAGGTCAGCAGCTTGTGCCGTTCGTACAGCACCTGACAGATATCCAGCACCTGTTTGGCGCTGAAGCCAAAGCGCCGCGCCGCATCAATTTGCAGTGCAGACAGGTTGTAAGGCAGCGGCGGCGCCTGATTGCGCACCTTGCGCTCGGCCTTGCTCACGCGCCCCGGTTGGCCCGTGATGCGCTTGATGACATTCTCTGCCAGCGCCCGCGACAACACGCGCCCTTCTTCATCCTGCCAGGGCGCACAGGCCTCGCTGGGCTGCCATTTGGCTTTGAATTGCGCCTGACAGTCAGTTTGCAGCAGGGCCAGCACCTCGTAATACGGCTTGGCAACAAAGTCGGCAATCTCCTGATCCCGTCGCACCACCAGCCCCAGTACCGGAGTTTGCACCCGCCCCACAGATAACACCCCCTGATAGCCCATTTTCTGGCCTTGCAGGGTACAGAGCCGGCTCATGTTAATGCCATACAGCCAGTCGGCTCGAGAGCGCGCCAGCGCCGATACCGACAAGGGGACGAACTCGGTATTGGGCTTCAGGCTGGCCAGCGCCTTTTTTACCGCGCCGGGGTTAAGATCACTGATTAAACAACGCTGCACCCGGGCCCGCTTGGCGGCAGGCACAGCGCAAAAGCTGATCACTTCATCCACCAGCAACTGACCTTCTCGATCCGGGTCGCCAACATGAATGATATCGGTCGCTTGTTTGAGCAGCTTTTTAACCGCCGTTAACTGACTGCGGGTTTTCGGTTTGGCTTCCAGCTTCCATTCATGGGGAATGATCGGCAGATGCTCGAGTCGCCACTGTTTATAGGCAGGATCGTAGGCGTCGGGCTGCGCCTGCTCCAACAGATGGCCAATGCACCAGGTCACTACATCACCATTGCCCAGGCGAATAAAACCGTCGCCCTTTTGCTGAGGTTTGGGCAAGACATCAGCCAGGGCACGGCCCAGGCTGGGTTTTTCGGCAATATAGAGGATCATGATGTGCGCTTAACATAACTGTATATGGATACAGGTTAGCAGCTGGAAGAGGCTCAGTTCAATAATCGTCTTGCAGCAAGAAGTCATCCATGGACTCAACCAGATAAATCCAGTCATCTTCCACTACCGGCGTCACCGGATCTTCGTCGCCTTCGCCGTACTCCTGCCAATAATGAGCACGCAGCGCCAGCGGGAAATCCCCATAGTCTTCGGCCAGCGCCGACAGTGGCCCAAACCACAGAATACGGGTCAGCCCAACGGTCAAATCGTTGAGGTACTCCACCAGGGTTTCCGGGTCGGGGTACTGCTCTATCAAGAAGGCAAAGCGCTCTTTGGCTATCGCGGTTTGTTCCGAGTCCAGCTCGCCCAGCTCGGCAACATAACTGAGGTAATCATTCAGCAAATGCTCATGAGCGTGTTCTTCATCCTGCAGCCACTGGCAACGGGTTTCCTTTCGGCTGATCACCGACAAGGCAACCCCTTCATCGAGAAAACACAATGCCCACGCTTTATTATCCATTGACTACCCCGCCGCTACTTGAAAACTTGTTGCTCGTTAAGGGGCTAGTTTAGCTGAATGCCGTCCAATATGAGAGCAGAAACAAAGCTGGCAGCAAAACACTATGCTAGCCCCGCTTTCAGTGTCTGGCTTGCTTTACCCCTTGCTGTGCAGCACTTTTTTCTTGCTGTGGGCTTTCATTTTACTCCGCCACCAACGCTTGAGCTTGTCGCGGCGCCACCATAGCAAGCTCAGGCTCAACAGCAGATAAATGACCGGCTGGATCCAGCCGGATTTAACCGCCCACCAGTAATGAATCGGGATCAACAAGGCCGCCAGATACACCCAGTTATGCAATCGCTGCCAGCGACTGCCCAGCCGACGCTGCCAGCCCTGGGTAGAGGTGATGGCCAGCAACATCAGCACCAGCCAGGACGCCATGCCCAGGGTGATAAAACCCCGCTTGATGATTTCACTGCCAATCAGCCCCCAGGCCAACTGCAGGTCCAGCCATAACCAGGCCAGCAAGTGCAAACTGGCGTAGGCAAAACACCAGAGGCCAATCAAGCGGCGTACCTTGATCAGCGCCCCCGCCTTCAGCATTTTGGCCAACGGAGAAATACACAGACTGAGCAGCAAAATCCGCAATGCCCAGTCACCCAGATACTGAATCAATTCAGGAATGGGATCGGCGCTAAAGCGCCCGACCGAAAACGCCCACGGCAGCCATACCAGGGGCAGGCAAGCGGCCAAGTGAAGTAACACTTTCAAGAGCGTGACTTGTTTGGGGCTTATCTTCATTAATAGAACTTCCGCAAATCCATACCCCGATACAAGCTGGCCACTTCTTCCTCGTAACCATTGAACATCAGGGTTGGCTGGCGTTCGCTGCCAAATAGTCCGCCTTCGGCAATCACCCGTTCACTCGCCTGGCTCCAGCGCGGATGATCCACCTCTGGATTTACGTTGGCATAAAATCCATATTCATGGGCGGCCAGCCTGTTCCAGGTGGTCGGCGGCTGTTTATCGGTAAGATGAATGCGCACAATCGACTTGATCCCCTTGAAGCCGTACTTCCAGGGCAGGACCAAACGCACCGGCGCACCGTTTTGTGGCGGTAGCGTCTTGCCATACATGCCCACCGCCAACATGGCCAACGGGTTCATGGCTTCATCCATCCGCAGCCCTTCCACGTAGGGGTAATCAATGCCACCGCCGATAAACCGCGAGGCCTGACCCCGCATTTGCTCGGGATCATACAGGGTTTCAAAGGCCACATATTTGGCCTTTGAGGTCGGATTGGCCGCTTTTATGATGTTGGCCAACGGCACGCCGAGCCAGGGAATCACCATGGACCAGGCCTCTACACAGCGGTGGCGATAAATACGCTCTTCCAATTGCTGTTTTTCCAGCCATGCCCACACGTCTATGGTGTGCGGATTCTCGACTTCGCCAGAGATGGTGATCGTCCAGGGCCGGGTTTTGAATTGCTGGGCGTAACGAACGGGGTCGGACTTGTCGGCACCAAACTCGTAAAAGTTGTTATAGCTGGTGGCCACCCGTTCTGCGGTGGGGGGAATGGCTAGCTGATAGGCTTTGGGCTGCGTAAAGGACAGAGCCTGAGTGTTGGCCATGGCCGTTGTGGCAGGCTTTTTCTCTGCCTTGCCGCCAATCAAGGAGTCAAACAATCCGGCGCTGGCGGTGTTACTGAAAGCAGCCACTCCCAGCCCCAATCCCAGCCCCTGCACAATTTGCCGGCGCTGGCGATAAACCGACTCGGGGGTCACTGCATTTTCGCTTAGTTGTGATTTTTTCTTGTGGTGGATCCGCATATGAGTTCCATGACTTCATCTAATGACTGATTGCATACAAGGAGCGTCATCACGGCAAAAAAATTTCACTGTTTGCGCTTTTCCTTATAGGTACCGGCTTCAATGCCATGCCGATTGAGTAACTTGTAAAAATCGGTTCTGTTACGACCGGCCAGACCCGCAGCCTGACTGACATTGCCTTCGGTCATGCGTAATATCTTGTGCAGGTATAAGCGTTCAAACTCGGAACGGGCCTCATTAAAGGTCGGAAACTGCTCTCCGCTGTCCGCCAGAATGCCTTCCAGCAGTTGGGTGCCTATGACCGGCGCCGAGGCCATGGCAACCGCCTGTTCGACGACATTCAGTAACTGTCGAACATTACCCGGCCAGTTCGCCGCGGCGAGCATGGACAAGGCTTCCGGAGCAAAGCCCGTTACCTGGGTTTGCTGGCGTAACTTAAGTTGCTCCAGGGCATGGCGGGCAAGCAGGGGAATGTCTTCCGGGCGTTGTTGCAGGGCGGGTAAATTCAAGTTCACCACATTGAGCCGATAAAACAAATCTTCTCGAAAATCACCCTGCTCCATGGCCGTGACCAGGTCTTTGTTGGTGGAGGACAGGACTCGCACATCGGTTTTAATGCTGCGGGTAGCGCCCAGGGGCCGCACCTGCTGCTGGGCCAGAGCCTGCAGCAACTTGCCTTGCAATGCCGGTGGGAGATCTCCCACCTCTTCCAGCAACAAGGTGCCGCCTTCGGCCGCCAGAAACACCCCGGGATGATCCGATATGGCCCCCGCAAATGCCCCTTTAACATGCCCAAACAATTCAGACTCCAGTAATTGCTCGGTGATGGTGCCGCAATTAAGAGCGATAAAGGGGTGCTCCTGACGCGGGCTGGCATCGTGCAGAGCCTGAGCCATCAACGCCTTGCCCGACCCCGCAGGGCCGGTGAGCATAACGCTGATATCCAGTGGTGCCATGCGGCGAGCCTGCTCCAGCAAAGCCACCATTACCGGGCTGCGGGTCATGATGCGCTGCTGCCAATCATCGGCCACCGCCGGTAATGAAACCGCAAGGGCGCCATTAATGGTTTTGCGTAATTCTTCCTTGTCGATCGGCTTGGTTAAAAACCCGAATACACCCGAGCGCGTGGCGCTGACTGCGTCGGTAATGGAGCCATGGGCTGTCATAATCACCACCGGTAAGCCCACATGCTGGCGCTGGATGCGATCAAACAAGGCCAGACCATCCATGCCATCCATACGCAGATCGCTCAGCACCATATCGGGCCGTTCCTGCTCCAGCCATTCCAGCGCCTCGGCCCCGCTGGCCGCGGTGTACACCTCAAAGCCTTCACTTTTCAAGCGCAAGCCCAGTAATTTCAGCAAGCTGACATCATCGTCCACCAGCAGTATTCTGGCTTTACGTTTCATGGCATTTACTCTCGAAATTTACGTTC
Source organism: Oceanisphaera marina (assembly GCF_014643915.1). Classification (GTDB taxonomy): domain Bacteria; phylum Pseudomonadota; class Gammaproteobacteria; order Enterobacterales; family Aeromonadaceae; genus Oceanimonas; species Oceanimonas marina. The sequence goes on along the minus strand of NZ_BMKE01000008.1, from coordinate 37,326 downwards.
GTTGATCTGCTGATCAATATTGGCCAGCTCTTTCAGCTTGCGCGTTAGGTTGGCGACTTGCTGTTGGCGTTCGGCCAGCTGGCGTTGCTGTTGCAGTATTTCCTGATTATAGGCCTGATACACCCCAAAAAATTGTTGCTCTTGGGTGTTTGCCTGAGACAGGTGGTGTTGAAGCAGCTGCTGAGCCTGCTGGCGCTGGCTGTTGGTGGCTCGAGGATGGCTCAACCAGAGAGCCTGCTTTAACTCGTTGCCACTTGTTTGCTGTAAATGCCGCAACGCTTGCTGACGTTCGGCTTCACTGCTGTGCATGACGGTGGCCGATAGTTGCAACCAGTTATTTAGCTGCTGGCTTTCTGTCACTACCGGTAACTCGGGCTCCACCTCATGCTGATGAGATAACGGAAAAGGCAAGGTACACCCCGACAACATGAGCGCCAATACACCGCAACACCATGCTCTATTCATGTTTTATTCCTTTATATCGTTATTGTTAGGCAGGCTCAGTTCAAAACAAACCAGCTCTGTCATTGTTGTATTCAATACCAGGCGTCCGCCCATACTCTCGGCGGCCTCACGCGCAATACTCAGGCCAATACCCGAGCCTTTGAGCACCCCTTTTCGTACCTGACTCCCCTGTACAAAGGGCTCGAAAATGCGCTCTCTATCATGCTCGGGTATCGGCTGCCCCGTATTGGCAACGGTCAGTACATAATCCGGGCCTGCCAGGTGGGCGGCTATTTGCAACACGCCGCCCACATCGGCGTAATTCACCGCATTGGAAACAAGGTTATCCAGCACCAATTTCAAACGGTGCCCATCGGCGAGTGGACATTCATCAATCAGTGATACGCTGACCTGCAGCAATTTATTTTCAATGGTCAGCCGATGAGCTTCCAGGCTTTGTTCCAGTAGCGGCAATACCGATACCGGCTCTTCATAAACCTGCACTTGCTGAATGCGATTGTAATCCAGCAGTTGCTCAATCAGCTCCTGTAAACGCAGGCTGTTGTGCACCAGCAAGCCACAAATTTCTTCCTGTTCCGCCGTCAGGGGGCCCGTCACCCGCTCCATCAATAAATCGGCACCTTCGCGCAGGCTGGCCAGAGGGGTTTTCAGCTCATGAGACAAGTGGCGCAAGAACTGCAACTTTTGTGCTTCCAGCTCCCGCAACCGCAGATGCAACCATTGCAGCTTATCCCCCAGAGCCACTAACTCCAACGGGCCGCGGATCGGCTTTTCTTCCGGAGCAACACCGGCCCCCAAGGTTAAAATTCTTTTTTCCAGCTGCCGTACCGGACGAATGATCAGGTAAGTAAACAGCAGTGCCAACAGTAAACTGGCGCCGCCCAGGGCCGCACTCAACATCCACAATTGCCGGCGCACCACAATAACATGATCCCGTTCTTGTTGAATGCGCTCATCAATCTGGGCCCGGGTTAGCCGATCCAGGGCCAGAGTCGCACTGCTGAACGCATTGAAAATAACGGCCCGCTCTCGGATTTGCTGACTGCTGGCCTGGGCCAGATCGACCAGATAAACCAGTTGATGTTGTAGCGAAGCACCCAGGGTGCCGCCATCAATTCCCAGTAACAGTTGATCCAGTTCCAGCCGATAGCGTTCGAGCAGGCGCAGATAAGAGTGCCGCAGCTCCGGGTTTTCCAGCACCACATAGCGGCGGATGGCTCGTTCCATTTCAAGCGCCAGATCATTCATGTCCGACGCTCTGCGAGTATCCACCACGGCGCTTTCAATACCATCTTGTGCCAGCAGAATAACCCGCTCCAGGCTACGGCCGTTCTGAATAACCAGCAAGATGAGCGGCAACAGCACCAACGTAAAGGCAATCAATACCAGCCGTAGCAGAGAACGAGGGGCAAACCCTCCAGCCGCATTAGACATTATCCACACACCCCATCACTTGACGATGGCGCAGGATAGCAAAAATGAGCGCAAACGCAGACCACATAAACAAAAAACGGTCACTGAAGAGTGACCGTTTACCGTTTCATAGGGTTCCATAAACAAGGTTACAACAGGCTGTATTTGTCCAGTAATCGATACAGGGTGGCTCGCGATACGTTTAATTGCTTGGCCACCGAGCTGATCTTGCCATGAGACTCATTAAGTGCACGAGCCAGCGCCTCTCGCTCCGCGACTTCACGAATCACTTTAAGACATTCTCCCTCGGTAGGCGGCGGGCCCGAGTCAATTTCCAGATCAATAGGTTGGATGTAACGCCCAGTGGTCATGACACTGGCGCGCTGAACGCGATTAAGCAGCTCGCGCACATTGCCCGGCCAGCGATACTGCAGCATGGCAACATCGGCCTGTTCAGAGAAATCCAACCGGTTACTGCCTTCCTGCTGCTGCAAGAATTTTCTTGCCAACAACAGAATGTCATCTCCACGTTGACGCAGCGGCGGTATTTTCAAGCGAATGACATTAAGCCGAAAGTAGAGATCTTCGCGAAAGCGCCCCTCTTTCACCGCCGCTTCCAAGTCCACATGGGTCGCGGCAATAATGCGTACATTAAGATGAATGGACTCATGTGATCCTACTCTTTCTATGGTTTTCTCTTGCAGAAAACGCAATAGATTGACCTGCTCCTCCAATGGCAAATCGCCAATTTCATCCAGAAACAAGGAACCATTATGAGCCGCTTCAAGTTTACCGATTTTTCGCTGAGTCGCCCCGGTAAAAGCCCCCTTTTCATGACCAAACAATTCCGATTGCACCAGTTGAGCCGGCAAGGCACCACAGTTAACGGGAATGAAAGGTCCCTCGGCACACTCGGATGCCTCATGCAGCTTGCGTGCAACCAGCTCTTTGCCTGTGCCGCTTTCACCCGTGATCAATACCGGAAGCTGGCAGCGTGACAGTTTTTGCATCTGCTGTTTTAGAAAATGCATGCTCTGACTTTGACCCAAAATCATTTCGTTTGAATCAAAAGACGTCACGGCCGCCCGACCTGTGTCACACAATCGAGCCATGCCCAGCGCATGCCCCAGCATGAATTGCAGCCGCGTAAAGTCGGGTGGGCTGGTATGAAAATCATAAAAATAGTTTTTCAGTACATAGCGCACCGCATCATTATTCAAATGAGACTTACTGATCATGGCTATCCAAAAAACACGGGCATGAACTCTGATAAATGATTCAATAGAGTCTATGTTTGTTGCTTCACTTATTTCAATGACACCAACCTGCACTCCCTCCATAACAGAAGCAGATGGAGGGCTGACGAGGTTATTCACATGCCTCACATCCCACTCCATCCTGCTAATTTCACTCACAATTTCACTATTGCCATGACACAAAAACAATATCGGGTGATCTTGCTGCCGGTGATTCATTCGCTATTCCCTGCTTTGATGATGCCGGTATGTTCTTAAGGCTAGCCGATAACGGTCAGGTACAAAAATCTTATATGCGCTTCAGCCATAAAATAAAATTTATATTAACAAAAGGTAATAATGTCTCATCTTTGATAAAAATCGATATTTACGAGAAACAAAGATAAACCATTGATTAATATTAGGTTATTTTTTTAAAAAAGCGAGCTAGTCTCTTTGTTGAGACAAACGAACTCCCTCCAAAAAAACAAAAGTATAAATATCAACAACTTAAAAGTTGGCCCCGCTTTTGCAGCTTATCTATGCACAGAGTCACCAAATACCAGATTCGCGACATGCAGGGAGCATGATATGTATAGGGACAGCGTTATAAAAGTAGCCAGCGTTACCGTGAACTATACAGTAGCCACCATGCTGTTTGCATCCCTTCATGTATCTGCTGCTGGCTTACCGCAAAATGTTAATCGCATTGAGCCCAACACGCTAAACGAAGCCAGTGGTTTTGTCGGTATCAACGTCGCTGCCGGCGACAACAATATTCAGGCTAATAATACCAGCATCGCCTTGGGTAAAAATGCGCAAACGCTGAATCGTTCATTCATGCAAACCACGACTTCCGCTGATACCGGCTCCGCCAATGTCAGTATGGGTGCCAACACCTTAACTAACGCTCGCGGTCTGATTTCTGTAAACCAGGTTGCCGGTTCGGGCAATGCTCAGCTAAACGATATTGCCCTGGCGTTTGGCGACAACATTCAAATGCTCTCGGATATATCACTCAGTATTCGTCCGCCGGCAACGAACAACTCAAATGATAATGACGACATCAATAATAAAACCGTCTATTTAGATAACAATTCGTTGAAAGGAGCCACCGGCACCATTCAACTTAACCAGATTGCCGGAAATGGCAATATAGCAGTAAACCGGGTGTCCATGCCCATCCAATAAACGGCAGCCTTTCTGGTGGGTGCCACCAGAAACAAGTCGTAATTGCAGTGTGTTAAAGAGTAAAAATTGCTTTCAAGGAGAGAGACAATGAAAAAACTTATTATAGCCCCAGTAGCAGCCGTTGTTATGCTTGGTTTAAGTGGTTATGCCAATGCTTCTGATACCGGTGTTGATATTTACAAGCATGTTCATATTACAAACCATATTGATTATAGCGGCCACGCTAAAATTCATGGCTCTATCGGTGTTAACAAACTGGGCATGGCGGTAATTGATAGTTATCAAAATACCACCAACAACTGGGTTGGCAATACCCGTAACACCAACAATGCCAATATTTCTGGTGGCTCGGGTAACAACATGGCCGGTAATGGCGGTGTGAACGTCGCCGCTGGTGATAACAACGTACAGGCCAACAATACAGCCATGACCGTATTGGGTGATGATGCCGCTCCAGATGAAGGTGAAGGCGGTGATAATAATGAACGTCGAGGCCGCCCAGGTAATACCCACTGGGATAAGAATGGTGGAGCTTCTGTTGATGCCGAAATTGGTTCTAGTCAGGTTTCTGCGTATAACGATGTCGACAACCAGGGTAACCATAACAATGCCCGAATTGACGGCGGCTCGCTGAACCGTTCTGCCGGTAACCTGGGCGTAAACGTCGCCGCTGGTAACGGTAACGTACAGGCCAATAACTTTGCCCTGTCTTACGGCCAGAATGCCAGCCTGGCGGTATCTACCGTAGATAACAAACAGTTCACTACCAACAACAACACTACTAACAAGACCCTAACAACCAGACGTGAAGGCGAGACCGTTGGGGTGGCATTGGTTGGTAAGGCTTACGGTTCCTATGAAGGTACCAGCGTTCAGAGTAACGACGTTTACCCTGAGATCTGGCAAGGTGGTTCCGCTTCTGACGGCCATACTGGTGGTCAGTACTGGGGTCATATGGACTTTGATGGTGCACCGGGCGCTGGTGGCGATTCGCCCAGCTCCGACAATGATGGTCACTTCGAATTTGCTGAAGAAGGTGATATCAAGTTGGGAATCGTCATGGTCGGTGGCGTGAAAACTTACAATACCATCCAGGGTCGTACCAACGTGAATAACGCGGTACTGAGTGGCGGTTCATTGAACGGTGCTGCTGGTAACGTAGGCGTTAACGTGGCGGCGGGTACCAACAACCTGCAAAGCAACAACATGGCACTTAGCGTAGGTAACTTCTAACGCTCCTCTGGCTCCGGAGCAATCCGGAGCCTTTTATTCTTTGCTGAGGGAACGGCAATGAAGCTACTTCTGATTAGCGTATTACTCTCCCTTTCTTATTCCACTATGGCTGCCAATATTAATATGACAGGCGTAGTATCCGGCGTAGGTGGTGCCAGTAAAAAAGTAACCAGCCTGGCCGAACGTCGTTTTATCGGCGTAGAACAGCAACAAACCGACTTCAGTTGTGGTGCGGCTTCGGTAGCGACCATATTAAAGTATTCCTATAACATACCAACCAAAGAAAAATGGGTAATGGACGGTATGCTGGCCATGGCAGATCCGGAGTTAGTATCTCAATACGGATTTTCCATGCTGGACATGAAAAATTATGTAGAAATGCTGGGCATGCAGGCGAAAGGATTTAAAGTAAAATCAGAAAATATTGACCAACTTACCATTCCTTCTGTTGTGCTGCTGAACATTAAAGGTTTTCATCACTTTGTGGTGCTTAAAAAAATTGATAGCGAAGGTCGGGTTTATTTGGCAGACCCGGCTCTTGGCAATCAAATTGTTGAAATGGATGAGTTTCTGGCTGGCTGGAACAATATAGTGTTAGCCATTATTGGTGAAGGCTACGACAAGCACTCTATTTTGGCCAATCCCGCCCTCCCCCTGACCGCGCGAGGCCGAGACGGACGCTTTGTTCCTGTGTCTGATGCAGCCCTGATGGAATTTGGCTTCAACTATAAAGACTTGTTGTGAGGTTATTATGAAACGGATAGCAGGATTGCTGGCGTTGGCATCAACCATCGGAATGGCACAAGCCGCAGAACTTCCCACCTTGTTCAATAACTCTGAGGTGGGCGTACTGCTAAGCGATGACGTACTGGGCGCACAGCGTGGTAAGTATGTATCTGGCCCCCAAAATCATTATTTTGGCATTGAATTTATAACCTCGATCGCGGGCCCTAACGGCAGCATATTAAGCAGCGGTATGCAGTTAAACGTGAACTTCAATCGTAATCAACCCAAGGTAACAGTTAACGTATACGGTAACGATACGCCTTTATCAACGGATGCCACGGCGAACAATACCCCTAACGGCAGCGGTCTGGTTCAGTTAGCGCAAATTGCCGGTAATAACAACACAGGCATTAATGATTTGAGTTTTATACCCGGCTATATGCCGACTCAAGGCTCAACAATCAACTCGGGAGGACACTATCAACTCAAGATGCCTCAAGGCATGGTGCGTTACGAGTTTAACAGCAAAGGTATCGGCATGGCATATACCTCGGATGACAACAAAATAACGGCGGCGCAAATGGTGCGTAACAACAACGGCAACCAGGGTTTTGTACAACAATTTAGTATTGCCGATAATAATAAGCTATTGTCTAATCAGGCTAAGTTCTACATGGGCGATAAAATAGGTGCCTATACCGATTTAGCCAAGACCCTGCAGCAGCAGTTGCCTATGGGGATTAGATAATCGCGATCACTTACTCGCAGGGAATGCGCATGAAAAAAACAACCATTGTATTGGCGATATTAAGTTGCTCTTCTACCATGGCGATGGCCCAAAATGCCTCTTCGGCTTCCGAAGAGGCATTATTGCAGCAGCAACTTGATAATTTACGCCAGCAACTTATTCAGCAAAACCAGCAGCTACATCAGTTGCAAAATCGCCTGGCGACCAGCCAACAACAGTCCGGCGCGCAAGGTGCAGCTACCCGGGTAAGCGGCGAGCGGCGCGAGCCCGCTCCCAGCCGAGCGACCGAAGATCTGTTGATAGAACAACATAACGTATTCGATCGCAAATTCAGTCTCGACTTTGGCATGAGCTACGCCTATTACGATCGCAAGCAGCTGCTGTTACGGGGCTTGAGCTTTGCCGATGCCATTTTCCTTGGCCGTATCGAGACCGATCGTATTCGCTCCCACCAGTGGACCGCGGACATCACCGGCCGTTACACCTTTAACGACCGCTGGCAGGCCGAGCTGAAAATACCCTACGTTTATCGTTATATGGAATACACAGCCAAAGACGGTAATAACGGCACAATTACAGACAGTCTCAGTGACAGCAACATCGGCGATATCAGCGCCGCTGTTTATTATCGACTGCTCACCGAAACCAGCAGCCGACCCGATCTGGTGTGGAACTTCAGGGTCACAGCCCCCACCGGCCGCGACCCTTATGGTATTCCCAACAGCCCTAGTAATGCTAATACAAACCTACAGGATGTACCGTCCGAGTTGGCCACGGGTAGTGGCTTGTGGGGACTGTCGACGGGCTTCTCTGCCGTTAAAACCGTGGATCCGGCCATTTTATTTGCCAGCGTCGACTATACCCATTACCTGAAAGGCAGCTTCGACGATGTGTCGGCAGCCGGTGGTGATCAGCCAGGTGAAATACAGCTGGGTGATTCTTTTGGTTATGGCCTGGGCATGGCCTTCGCCCTGAGCGAACGCCTGAGCTTGTCACTGAACTTTAACCAGAGCTTTAACCGAGAAGCAAAGCAGGCTCTGGATGGCGATAGCCTGGTTAAAGTCCCGGACACCAACGGTAACTCGGCCACCATGGGCATGGGCGTTACCTGGGCCATAGACGATAATCTGTCGATGGTCGTCAACTGGGCAGCCGGTTTAACACAAGACGCCCCCGACTATGTGGTGGGTGTACGCTTCCCCTATCGCTTTTAATCACCCTAAGCCGTATCACTCGCGATACATACTCACCCCCGACAGTAAGCGACTGTCGGGGGTGAGCTCATTAACCACCCGATAAAGCACTTCGCACAACACTTACGCTTACGCTTACGCTTACAATAATGCGGCACTTGCCACTTTACCGGCTTGCCGGTGCACTATACTGTTAAGGTGGTGCAACTGCAGTGAGGCTGTTAACGACCTCTTCACTCGGCTCCGGTTGGCTTACTGGGCAATATAGTGGCACACTCGGTTCAGGCCCATGTTGAAGGAGAATCATTATGGCAATGGCAACGGTAAGCGAAATTATGCGGCGGAGCATCCCCTTGCTGACGGCAAACATGTCCATCACAGAGGCGCTAGACAAATTACTGTCTTCCGAACTAAGCGGCCTGCCGGTAGTGGATACGCAACGCAAAATCATCGGCTTTCTTTCCGAGCAAGACTGTATCCCCAATTTGGTTAAAGCCAGCTATCACTGCGACAACCGCGTCACGGTCAACGACCTGATGTATAAAGAGCCGTTAACCGTTTCACCCGATACCGATGTATTTGAACTGGCGCGCATGATGGGCGGTGCCAAGCCCAAGCTGTACCCGGTAGTAGAAGACGATAAAGTGATCGGCATTGTCACTCGGCATCAGGTCATGCAAGTGCTGAATGAACAACTGCAAAACTGCTCAATCAGTTATTAACCTGCGTTATCGAAGTAAAAACGGGAACCCTGAGGTTCCCGTTTTAAATGCTTGAGCCAATGCTTAAACTGGCTTACAGCATCACTTACAACAAGGCGTCTACCGAATCGTGCAACTCCGCAGGCCAAACCCCGCATTGCACCTGACCAATATGCGAGAGCTGCAGCAACAACATGGCAAGACGAGATTGACCAATGCCGCCACCAATAGTCTGTGGCAATTCACCGGCCAGCAATGCCTGATGCCACTCCTGAGTAGCGCGATCTTCTTGCCCAGTCATTGCCAGCTGGCGCTGCAAGGCTTCCTGATCCACCCGAATCCCCATGGAAGATAGCTCGAAGGCATCTTCCAGTACCGGATTCCATACCAGAATATCGCCGTTCAATCCCGCCAGACCATCTTTACCTGTGCTGGACCAGTCGTCATAATCAGGAGCTCGCACATCATGAATGTCACCATGACTCAACTGGCAGCCAATGCCAATTAAAAAGACTGCGCCAAATTCTTTGGCAATGGCGCGCTCACGGCCTTTGGCATCCAAATCGGGATAGCGGGTCAGCAGCTCTTCGGCGTGCAGAATCTGGATGTGTTCGGGTAAAAATGGCGTCAGACCAAATTCGGCGGCGGCGGCCATTTCGGTTTGTTTGATGCCGTGATAAATCTGCTGCACGGTACGCACCAGGAAGTCGGCGTCACGATCCTGGGTCGACATCACCTGCTCCCAGTCCCACTGGTCGACATACACAGAGTGAATGGGGCTTAACCGATCTTCGTCCGGGCGCAGCGCCTTCATGTGCGTATAAATACCTTCACCCGCTTCAAAGCCAAAGCGAGCCAAGGTATGACGCTTCCATTTTGCCAGTGAGTGCACGACTTCGAAGGTGGAGCCGGGAATCGCTTTTACTTTTACCTGCACTGCTTTTTCGGAGCCAGACAGGTTATCTTGCATACCATCACCCAGGCGGCTGAGAATAGGGGCCTGCACTTCCAGCAAATTGAGCTGCTGCGCCAGTTGACCGGAGAAATACTCCTTCACAAAACGGATCTGGCGTTGGCGTTCAATATAGGATTGCTTCATTTCATTCACCTGGGTTGCTAATTGGTTTTAACGAATAATCAGGCAAAAGCACTTTGAATTCAACATTAAATAGTAAAAACTCCATCTTTAGATTAAATTAATCAAAATAAGACTAATTTTTTGCGGGATAAATAAAATATGACAGAAAAGAGCGCCCTTGATTACCGAATCGACAATCTGGACAAATCCATTCTTATCGCGCTGATGGACAATGCCCGCGCCCCCTATGCGGAACTGGCCAAGCGCTTCGCCGTTAGCCCGGGAACCATTCATGTACGGGTCGAGAAAATGAAACAGGCGGGCATCATCGAAGGCACCAGGGTACAGGTGAACCCTAAAAAGCTGGGTTACGATGTGTGCTGCTTTATCGGTATTATTCTGAAAAGCGCCCGGGATTATCCGTCGGCACTGGCCAAGCTGGAGCAGCTGGAAGAAGTAGTGGAAGCCTATTACACCACAGGCCACTACAATATCTTCATCAAGGTAATGACCCGCTCTATCGATGAGCTGCAACAAGTACTGGTACACAGGTTGCAACCCATAGATGAAATTCAGTCCACCGAAACCCTGATTTCGTTACAGCAACCCATAGACAAAGACGTGACGCCTTAGGCTCAACCGTGAAGAGTGAAGGGATCACTCTTCATATTTTACTGCGCAACCAAAAAATACCGAAGCGGTGAGCTTCGGTATTTAATGTTCTCTTTACGCTTCACACTTTGCTATTTTACCCTTTGCTGGCCTCAGTCAGCTTGTCTTGCATCAGCTTGATGCGCAGTTGCTTGAGCTTGTGATCGGCGGTAATTTTTTCCAGGGTCGCCGCTTTCAGCGCGTTATCGGTAATTTGCTCGGCCTTGTGTTCGGCCATCAGCTTGCGCAGTAATCGGCCTTGCTCAGCCGAGGCCAGTCGTGCCTGATAGCTGGCAATAAACTGCGACTTCAGCTCCGGGGTTTCCAGTTTTTCCATCCGCTTGGCGATGTGCTGCTCAAAACGGGCGGGGTCCATCATCTTGGCGCCCATCATTTGGTGATGGCGCTGACCATGATGGCGTTGCTTGTGCATGCCTTTGTGCTCTCCCTCGCAACCCTCTTTCATGTTCATGTTTTGCTCGTGATGCCCTGTCATCTGCTCTGCATGATGATCGGCGGCATTCACTAAAGCAGGAGCGGCCAGCAAGCTGGTGGCGAGTAACAAAGCGCTATATTTCATTTTCATCATAATGACCTCAACAAGGAGTGGATTCACTATCTAGTAAAGCAGCCCCTTGTCAGCAAACTGTGTCAGGCACAGACTTTTTTGTCACAAAGTGTGACGCCTCTGATGCTTGCCATACTTTGACATCATTTCTGGTGACAAGACGCTTATACTGGCTCGGTAGCAACAAGAGGACGACAGATGAATACGGGCAGGCAGTTACTGGTAGTCGATGATCATGGAGAAATTCGTGATCTGTTGAAGCGCTTTTTAGAACAACACGGTTATAGCGTGCAGGCAGTAAGAGACGGTCAGGCCATGCGCCAGCATCTAGCCCAGCAGCAGCCCGACCTGATTATTCTGGACCTGATGCTGCCCGGCGACGACGGCCTGACCCTGTGCCGTGAGCTGCGCGGCCAGGGTAATCAGGTACCCATCATCATGCTGACCGCCGTGGGTGAAGAGACCGATCGCATCATAGGCCTGGAAATGGGCGCCGACGATTATCTGCCCAAGCCCTTTAATCCCCGAGAACTGCTGGCGCGCATCAAGGCGGTATTAAGACGCCAATCGACTGCCGGTACCGCGATAACCGCAGCAGAAGACGTTCAGCAACTGTACTTCGATCGCTGGTGCCTGGATCTGGCACGCCGAGAGCTGCGTGACGAGCAAGGCGTGACCGTGAGCCTGAGTACCGCCGAATTCGACCTGTTGCGGGTGTTTACCCAGCACCCGCATCGCGTGCTTAGCCGAGACCAACTGCTGGATCTGGCCCGCGGCCGTGAGGCACAAGCTTTCGATCGCGCCATAGACACCCTGGTCAGCCGCCTGCGACGCAAGCTGGAGCAGGACTCCAGGCAACCGAGCTTGATCAAAACCATCTGGGGCGGCGGCTATATGCTGGTGGCCGACGTGCGCCATGGGGATTAAGCGACTGCGTTATTGGCTGGGCAGCCTCACCGGACAAGTGATCATGGTGGCGCTGTTTGCGCTGGTACTGATCCAGCTGGTCGGCATACAAATTTATCGTATGGAGCGGGAAGAAACGCTCGGCCTGGTCAACAGCCGCTTTACCCTGCAACGATTGATATCGGTTACCCGCCTGCTTAATCAGGCGCCCCCAGCCCTGCATCACGAAATACTGCGTGCCAGTCGCAGCGAAACCCTGCAGTTAAGCCTGAATAACACTGAGCCACTACCAGACGAACGTAGTGCGCGCTTTGAACACATGGTGCGCAGCAAACTGGATTATCCCGAGCAGCTTGCCATTCACATCAGTGCCGAGCATAAACCCCATCAAGACAGCAAGCCGCCTCGGGAGCATCCACGTCACCGACACCCGCCCGTCAGGCCCGATATTCGTCTGCAGGGAGGCATTGAGCTGATGGATGGCCGCTGGCTGAATTTTACCTCCCTGAGTGACCGGGAAATTCCCGGTTGGTCGGTAAAAGCCGTGCTGTCTTTTATCCTGCTCGCCGCCCTGCTGGCCGGTTTGATGATCTGGCTGTTGCAGCGCACCACTCGTCCCTTGAAAGAGCTGGCGCAGCAGGCAGAACGGCTGGGGCGTGGCGACAAAGCCGAGCCGCTCACCGAAAGCGGCCCGCGAGAAATTCGCGATACCCTCACCGCCTTTAACCGCATGCAAGACCGACTGGATCGCTTTGTCTCGGATCGTACCCGTATGTTGGCAGCCATTTCGCACGACTTGCGCACCCCTATTACCACCTTGCAATTACGCTGCGAATTTTTACCCGACGGGGAAGACAAGCAAAAAATACAGCAAGGCCTCAAGCACATGGAACACATGCTCAATGCCACCCTGCAATTTGCCCGCGAAGATGGGTTATCCGAGCCGATACGAAATCTGGACTTACCCAGCCTGCTGCAAAGTCTGTGCGATGATTTGCAAGACAATGGCCACGATGTGACCCTGGTTGAACCGCAAACGGTGATTTATCGAGGTCGCCCCAGCGCCCTGCGCCGCGCCCTGCAAAACCTGCTCGACAATGGTGTAAAATACGGCGGCAAGGTAGAAGTACAACTCGCCACCACAGCGGATCAGGTGCAGATACAGATCCGCGACTTTGGCCCGGGCATTCCCGAAGCCCAGCAAGAAGAAGTATTCAAGCCCTTTACCCGCCTCGACTCCGCCAGAAATCTGGAGGACGGCAGTATAGGGCTGGGCCTGGCCATTGCCCGCACCCTGATCCACCAGCACGGCGGCACACTCACACTGGGTAATCATCCACAGGGTGGTCTGCTGGTGCGAATAGGCTTGCCCCGCTAAGGTCGACTTTACAGCTTGAGCGAAAGTTTCTACATTGAACCACCTCACCCTACAAGGAAAGTGCCTCATGAAAGACGAAACGCTGGCTGTTCACCACGGCTATACCACGGATCCCACCACCAAATCCGTGGCCGTACCCATTTATCAAACCGTGGCCTATGAGTTTGACAGCGCCCAACACGGCGCCGATTTGTTTAATCTGGAAGTGCCGGGCAACATCTATACCCGCATCATGAACCCCACCAACGATGTGATCGAGCAGCGCGTATCCGCACTGGAAGGTGGCATAGCCGGCCTGGCGGTATCGGCAGGCAGTGCCGCCATTCACTATGCCTTGATTACCCTGGCGCAAAACGGCGATAACATAGTGACCACGCCGCAACTCTACGGCGGCACCTACACGCTGTTTGCCCACATGCTGCCCAGCATGGGCATTGAAGTACGCTTCGCCGAAGACGCCAGCCCGGCGGCCATCGCCAAACTGATTGATGCCAATACCAAGGCGGTATTTTGTGAGAGTATCGGCAACCCGGCCGGCAACGTCACCGATTTGCAGGGGCTGGCCGATGCGGCTCATGCCCAGGGCGTGCCACTGGTGGTCGACAACACAGTCGCCACGCCTGTGTTGTGCAAGCCCATCGAATTTGGCGCCGACATAGTCGTGCACTCGCTGACCAAGTACATAGGCGGCCACGGTAACTCACTGGGCGGCATGATTGTTGACGGTGGCAAGTTTGACTGGGCCAAACATAAAGCCCGTTTTCCGCAGTTTAATAACCCCGAACCGGCTTATCATGGCGTGGTATACACAGAAGCCTTCGGCCCGGCGGCCTTTATTGCCCGCGCCCGTACTGTGCCGCTGCGTAATACCGGCAGCACCTTGTCGCCCATGAACACCTTCTTGTTGCTGCAAGGGCTGGAAACCCTGCCACTGCGCATGGAGCGTCATGTCGAAAACACCTTTAAAGTGGCCGAGTATTTACAGAACCATGCCGCCGTTGACTGGGTGAACTATGCGGGCCTGCAAGATCACCCCGACCATGAACGTGCCCAGCGTTACATGAAAGGCAAGCCCTCGGCCATTATGTCGTTTGGCTTGAAAGACGGTTATGAAGCCGGAGTGCGTTTCTACGATGCACTCAAGCTTATCAAGCGACTGGTGAACATTGGTGACACCCGTTCGTTGGCTTGCCACCCAGCGTCTACCACCCATCGCCAGATGAGCGAAGCCGAGCAGGCACAGGCGGGCGTAAAGCCCGAGATGATTCGCCTGTCGATTGGCATTGAGCATATCGACGATATTATTGCCGATCTGGAACAAGCCCTTAACGCATAATATGCAGGTGAGGCGGTCGCACGCCTCACCCTTTACACATACTCATACAACCCCAGCGCCAGCTTGGCCGCCAGCAACCACATCAATAAGCCTATGGTTCCGTCCATTACCTTCTGTATAACAGGTCGATTCAGCCAGCTACTCATGCGTGCCGCCGCCAGCGCCAGGGTGAAAAACCACAACAAAGACGCGCTAAAGCAGCCGATGGCAAACGCCCATTTGTCCTGCTCGGCAAAGCCGCCGCCCACCGAGCCCAGTATCATCACGGTTTCGATATACACCTGCGGATTGAGCAAGGTCACCGCCAACACGCCGATGATCACCGCTTTTAGCCCCCGCTGACGGCCATCCAGCGCCACCGTCTGCTGTTGCTGAAACACCCGGCGCCAGCAATGAGCGCCATATATCAGTAAAAAGATCATGCCCGCCAGACTGATGCCCCAATACAGCACACCGTGCGACTGCAGCACGGCGCCACCGCCGAATACGCCCAAGCTGATCAGTAATACATCAAACAGGCTGCAGATAGCGGCCACCAACAGGTGGTATTGGCGACGCATTCCCTGATTGAGCACGAAGGCATTCTGCGCCCCAATGGGAATAATCAGCCCCGCACCCAGCGTAAATCCCTGCACCCAGGGTAACCAGTAGATCATTTTTATACTTACCTTGCCAACTCGAATAGCGACCAGCCTAAAGAGCGGTTACAGTTAAGTAAAACTAATAAAACTTCAGCATCATAAGAATAATTAATAACAAGGCAACACAATGAGCGAACTGGACTACAAGCTACTGGCCGCCCTCGACAAGGTGGTCAGCGAGCAAAGCTTCGAGCGGGCGGCGCAACAGCTGCACCTCACGCAATCGGCCATCTCTCAGCGCATCAAACAACTGGAATTGCGACTTGCCCAACCCTTGCTGGTCCGCGGTCAGCCGCCGTACCCGACCGAAGCCGGCCACCGTCTGTTGGCCCATTACCGCCAGGTAAGCCAGCTGGAAAACGCCGTCATGGCAGACCTGTTACCGGACGCCCCGCAAAAGCCGCTCACCGTGACCATAGTCACCAATGCCGACAGCCTGGCCACCTGGCTTATTCCGGCACTCACGCCGCTGCTGCATAGCCACCCCATAGAACTCAATTTACTGATCGAGGATGAATCGCGTAGCCTGGAACGGCTAAAACGCGGTGAGGCCTTCGGTGCCATCAGTGTACAGGCCGAGCCGCTGCCCGGCTGTCGCTGCGATGCGCTTGGCAAGATGGATTATTTATTGGTGGCCACCCCCGAATTTCAGCAACGTTATTTTGCCGGCGGCTTGAACATGGCGGCTTTACAGTTGGCGCCAGCGGTGGCCTTTGACCAGCGGGATGACATGCATGCTCGCTACATAGAGCAACATTTTGGCTTGCCGCCCGGAGACTATCCTTGCCATGCGGTACGCTCGGCAGAAGCCTTCGTGGCGATTGCCCGCTCGGGTGCCGCCTATTGCCTGATCCCCAGGCTGATGATCGAACACGATTTACAGACGGGGCAACTCATCGAGCTTTATCCACCAGGCAGACTCACCGAGCCCCTGTACTGGCATCGGTGGTTACTGGAACGGGGCATTCACAAAGACTTGTCCTATCGCCTAATCGACTATGCCCGGCAAACGCTACCCGCCCTTGACCTTGGAGATACCACCATGGTTTAGACTCGAGTCAGATTCAACATTGGTCGGCTTTCACAAATAAGGAGCAGTACATGGCACAGTGCAGTCAGGCTAATAGCAAACAGCCCGAATCCGGTGGTCATCGCCATCTCGCAGCAAGCCAAAGCGTGATGGATGATAAGGCGACTCTTGATCACGATAGTCTGGCTCACTCCTGGCACATTACCGGCATGGACTGCCCCAGCTGTGCCGGAAAAATAGAAACCGCGCTGCGCCGCATGCCTGGCGTACTCAGTGCCGAGGTACGCTTTGCCACCGAACGGCTACAGGTACGTTTGGCGCCCGGCACCCGCCCCGAACACGTAGCAAAAGCGATGAGTGCCATTGGTTTTTCCATACAAAATGAACCATCGTCTGGCCCAGAATACGCCAGAACCAGGCTGGCCTGGTGGCGAGAATATCAATCCCTATTGATATTGCTGCTGTTACTGCTGATGGCCGGGCTCAGTCAGCTGCTGCTGCCCGGTGCTGCTCCACTATGGTTCGCACTCGCCACTTTGTGGGGCTTGTGGCCGATTGGCCGCAAGGCTTGGCAACTGGGACGAAATGGCTCGCCTTTCTCTATTGAAACCTTGATGACAGTTGCCGCCTGCGGCGCCCTGTTACTGGGTGAAACCGCCGAAGCCGCCATGGTGCTGCTGTTGTTTATGGTCGGTGAGCAATTAGAAAGTCTGGCCGCCAATAAAGCCCGCTCTGGAGTCTCCGCATTAATGGCACTGGTACCCAATCAGGCATTAAAGGTGACCCCCAACGGCCTGGAAACGGTACATGCCCATCAGCTGCAACCCGATGATGAAATAGAAGTGCATCCCGGTGGTCGTCTGCCGGTCGACGGTATTCTGCTGACCGAGCTTGCGTCATTCGATGAAAGCGCGGTCACCGGCGAGTCGGTGCCCGTCGACAAGCAACAAGGCGACTCCCTGGCCGCCGGCAGTTTATTGGTCGACGTTGCGGTACGAGTGCGCGTGACCTCCGAGCAAGGGCACAACACCATCGACAAAATTTTGCACCTGATTGAAACCGCTGAAGCCAACAAAGCCCCGATCGCCCGCTTTATTGAACGTTTCAGTCGCTGGTATACCCCCGCCATGATCTTGGCGGCGACCCTGGTGGCCTTGCTGCCACCACTGTTGATGGCCGCCGAGTGGGAGACCTGGATTTATCGCGGCCTGGTGTTGCTGCTCATTGGCTGCCCCTGCGCCCTGGTTATTTCCACCCCCGCAGCCGTAACGTCCGCCCTGGCCAGCGCCAGCCGCATGGGGATACTCATTAAAGGCGGTGCGGCACTGGAGCAGTTGGGCCAGGTGAACACAATGGCGTTTGATAAAACCGGTACTCTGACTCAGGGCAAGCCAGAGCTGCACCAGTTAATCTGCTATCCGCCGTTTAACCAGGGTCAGGTGCTGGGCCTGGCGGCGGCACTGGAGGCTGGATCTCATCACCCGCTTGCCAAGACCCTGGTGGCCGCAGCAGATGCACAAGGCATCACGCCGCAATCCCTGCCTTTCAGGCGTACCCTGCCCGGCGCCGGCATAGAGAGCGAATGGCAAGGCAACCCCCTGGTGATTTGTACGCCTGCGCATCTGGCACCCGAGCAGTTGACTGCCGAGCAACACACGACGATCGATCAGCTAAAAGCAGATGGCTACACCTTGGCCGCGCTGGTGATGAATCAGCAGCTGGCTGGGCTGTTTGCCTTGAGTGATCCGCTGCGCACCGATGCCAAAGCCGGTATTGCCGCCTTGCAGGCATTGAACATTCGTTGCCTGATGCTCACCGGAGATCACCCCGCCGCTGCTGCTCGTATCGCAGCCGAACTCGACATTGATTATCAGGCCCAGCTATCACCACAGGACAAACTGACCCAGCTGCTGCAACTCGAACGCGCGGGCCCATTGGCCATGGTGGGAGATGGCATTAACGATGCCCCGGCGCTCAAGCAGGCCAGTGTGGGTATCGCCATGGGTCAGGGTACGGACGTCGCACTGGACAGTGCCGACGCCGCCCTGACTCACAGCAGATTGACCGGGCTGGCGGATGCGGTGCGTCTGTCTCGTGCGGCCAATCGCAATATTCGCCAGAATATCAGCCTGGCGCTGGGGCTAAAGGCGATTTTTCTGGTCACCAGTATTCTCGGCATTACCGGTCTGTGGCTGGCGATACTCGCCGACACCGGCGCCACGGCACTGGTAACCCTCAATGCCCTGAGACTACTGAGATTTAACGGCAGTAAGACATAAGCGGTTTATTATTACGCGGCGCATAATAAAAAGCCCCCGCAACGACGTTGCGGGGGCTTTTTTGGCTCAGATATCGCTTATGATTTACCAGGGGCCGACTACATAGCCCAGCCGTTCTGGTAGCCACAATGCAATACCGGGGAACACCATCACCAGTATCAGTGCCGATAGCATGGTCAACATGAAGAACAGTGCCCAGCCAAAGGTTTTTTCGAGCCGGATACCGGCAATCTGGGTCGTCACCATCAGGTTGATGGCCACCGGTGGGGTAAACTGACCAATGGCGATATTCATCGCCAACAAAATGCCAAACCACACTGGATTCCAGCCAAAATGCTGCATCAGGGGTATAAGAATCGGCGTGATAATCAGGTAAATGGAGATGGCATCCAGCAGCATGCCCGCCAACAATACCAGTAGCATAATCAGGATCATCAGCACCCAGCCCTGACCCGATAACGACAGCAGAGATTCGGCTAAATGCGTGAAGGTACCCAGAGTGGTACCGGCCCAGGCAAAAATCCCCGCCAGCGAGATAATGATCATCACCACGCCGGAAACCATACCCGCTTCGCCCAGCAAACCCCAGACGTCCTTCAGGCTAAGCTGACGATAAACGAAAATGCCCACTATCAAACCATAGGTTACGGCCACTACTGCCGCTTCGGTCGGCGTAAACAGGCCTGATCGCAGACCGCCAAGAATCAGCACCGGAGCAAACAGCGCCGGCAAGGCCTTGATAAAGCTCTCTTTCAAATCGGGCCGCTCACTCTGACTCGGATCTTCCCAGCCATTACGTTTGGCCAACCACCACACCGGTAGCAGCAGCGACATCCCCGCCAGCAAGCCGGGGAACAAACCGGCGGCAAACAACGCTCGCAGATCCACCCCTGGCACCACAATCGAATAGAGGATCAGGGCAATCGACGGCGGGATCAAAATGGCGGTAGACGAGGCCGAAGCGATCAAGGCCGCCGAAAAGGGCTTGGGATACCCGGCTTTGGTCATGCTGGGCAGCATCACCATGGCCACGGCGGCGGCATCTGCCGGTCCTGATCCGCTCATGCCGCCCATGATCAGACACACCAATACCACCACCAGCCCCAGCCCCCCGTGACGTGGACCAATCAGCGCCTGGGCAAAACGCACCAGGCTAGCGGCTACTCCGGCGCGCTCAAAGATAAGCCCGGTAAGAATAAACAGCGGTATGGCAATCAACGGATATTTGGCGATGCTGTTATAGGTATTGGTGCCCAGTGTGGCCAGCATATCCGGTGACAACCCCAGCACTATGCCCGCGGCCCCGCCCAGCCCCAGAGCGAAGGCAACCGGCACACCCAGCAACATGGCGCCGCCAAATACCAGTAACATCAGGAGATCAGGACTCATGAGCACCTCCGCTTATACGGCAAGCTTGGCAACGCTCTATCAAACTCTGGGTCAAACGCCAGATAATGGCCAGACACAGTACCGGTAGCCAAATCAGATAAATCCAGGTGGGATAGCCCAAGCCTGGCGATAACGACTCCCAAGTGTATTCTTCCCAGGCCAGCAAAGCGCCGTACCAGACCACCAGAGCCAACAACAGCACACTGGCCGCCCATTGCAGCAGATACAACAGTGGACGCAGACGAACTGGCAACAGCTCTTCCACCAGCTCAATACGAATATGCACATGACGGCGAGCCGCCACGGCGGCGCCGGCAAAGGTGAGTATCACCAGCAGAAACACGGAAAACTCTTCGGTAAAAGCAAAGGACGCATCGGTAGTGTAACGCACCACCACATTCCCCAGGCTGATAATACAAATGATCAGCAGGGCAAGGGCCGCCAGCCAGCGCTCGGGGCGGGCATCGGGGGCAGATTTAGACATGGGTACAGATCTCGGCAGGAGGTTTAACTTAAATAACGTGGCCCAGCGTAACCGCCGGGCCGAATACACAGAACCTTAACGGGTGGAGATGGCCGCCTGGGCTTCGGCAACCAGTTCGGCACCAATGCGCGGCGTCCACTTGGTGTACACCTCAGCGGTGGCATCCACAAACGCCTGATGCTGCTCGGTCGTTAGCTCGGTCACATCAACGCCCCGTTCCTTGATGTCATCCAGGGTCTGACTTAGCTCATTACGAGACTTTGCAATTTCCCAGGCACCTGCATCAATGGCTGCTTGTTGCAGCAAGTCACGGTCGGCCTCTGACAGCGATTTCCATACCTTTTTATTCACACCAAAAATCAGCGGATCGGCCATGTAATGCCACAGCGTCAGATAGCTCTGCCCTACCTGCTCTACCCGAGCCACATCAAATACCGACAACGGGTTTTCTTGGCCGTCGATGGCGCCGGTGGTCAGTGCCGGCTTGGCATCGGCCCAACTCATTTGGGTCGGATTGGCACCTAGTGTGCTGAAGGTATCCAGAAACAGTGGCGAACCTACTACACGTACCTTGAGGCCTTGCACATCTTCCGGGCTATCGATCGGGTGCTTGGAATTGGACAACTCACGAAAACCGTTTTCACCCCAGGCCAGGGGCTTTACACCTTTTTTATCGATAGCAGCAAAAATTTTCTCACCGGTGCTACCCTGAGTAATAGCATCAATGGCAGCTTCATCCGGCATCAAAAAAGGCAACGAGAACAGATTCAGCTCAGGCACCTGTGGCGACCAGTTGATAGTAGAAGCAACGGCCATATCGATAAGACCACTGCGCATGGCGGAGAATTCACGGGTTTGATCGCCAGACACCAGCTGTGCATTGGGATACACCTTGAGAGTGAGGCGCCCATCGGAGCGGTCATTCACCAACTCGGCCCATTTTTCTGCCGCCTGTCCCCAGGGAAAGGCGTCAGACAGCACGGTCGATACCGAAAACTCTCGGGTTTCCTGGGCAAAAGCGGGAACGGTTAAGGTCATACCGAGAGCAGCGGTCAGGGCAAACGCCAGCGGTGTGATACGCATAAGAAGTCCTTTTATTATGTGGGATCAGGCTCACTCACCTACAGGTAAACCTCAAGTAGGCAATAGTGAAATAAAGCCAATGACAAAGTCAACTGAAAGCGAACCACCGAGTCTTCTGGATGATTAGCCGGTTGATGGCTGTTAAGATACCTCATACCCTTGGTGTAGTGCACCGCCGCTCTCGCTTGCTACCTGGCGGTACACTTTTACGATCAAAATTACTTCGGATCCAACAATTCAATCCAGTGTTTTACCGGCACCTTTGATTTACTGCCCAGATGAAGTTGGCAACCAACGTTAGCGGTTACTATCTGTTCTGGATTTTCAATCGTTAACGCCTCCAGCTTATTGGACAGTAATTTCTGGCTCAGCTCTGGCTGCTGTATCGAATAGGTTCCCGCAGAACCACAGCATAGGTGTCCATCCTTGGTGCGAGTCAGCTCAATGCCGGCCTGCTGCAGAATTTGTTCAACCAATCCGCCAAGTTGCTGCGCATGCTGTAACGAACAGGGACAATGTACCGCCGTTTTGCGCCCCTGGCCTTGTAGTTGCAGCTGCGCAAGATCTTCCCTAACCAGGATCTCACCGAGGTCCTTGGCCAGTTTGCTCACCCGCTTCGCCTTAGCGGCATACTCAGGATCTTTACTGAGCTTTTCGCCATACTCCTTGACCATGGCGCCACAGCCAGATGCACTAATGACGATGGCTTCCGCTCCAGCCTCGATTTCGGGCCACCAGGCATCGATGTTACGGCGCATAAACGCCAACCCTTCCTCATGAGCGGAAAGGTGATAACTCACCGCTCCACAGCACCCGGCTTCAGGCGCGGTAAGCAAGCTTATTCCCAACTTATCAAGTACTCGAGCCGCGATCACGTTGGTATTAGGTGTCGCCGACGACTGAGCACACCCCCCCAGCACCAGCATGCGCCGCGCATGGCGTGACTGAGGCCAGGCAAGTGACAACTGTTTGACCGGCACTTTAGCCTTCAGCGCCGCAGGTAGCATGGGTCGCCCCAGCTGCCCCAGCCGCAACAGGGGGCCAAAGCGACGGGGATAGGGCAGTACCTTGCGCAATAGCCAACGTACCAGCTTCTGCTTAAAGGGCCGCTCTAGCTGTTCTTCCATAATGCCCCGGCCGATTTCGGCCAAACGGCCATATTTTACGCCAGAAGGACAAGTGGTTTCGCAGCTGCGGCAAGTCAAACAACGATCCAGGTGAGTTTGTGACTTTTCACTGATATCACCGGTTTCCAGCAGTTGCTTAATAAGATAGATACGCCCGCGGGGACCATCTCGCTCATCCCCCAACTCCTGATAAGTAGGGCAGGTAGCGGTACAGAAGCCACAATGTACGCAGCTGCGCAGAATGGAGTCCGCTTCCTGTATATCGGGATGGTCTAGATATTTAACATTAATTTGTGTACGCATGATGTCATCCTGTTACATCCAGCTATAGAGGCGGCCGGGATTGAAAATCCGGTCCGGATCGAAAGCACTTTTAAGCCGCTGGTGAAGTAGCCGCAAGGCTTCAGGCTGGTGATGAAAAACTTCCTGTCGGCGGTCGCCACCACGATAGAGGCTTACCTGACCCCCTGCGCTTTCGGCCAGACCCTCCAGCTCTTCACGAGCGAAATGACCACGTAACCAACGCTGGCTTCCGCCCCAGTCAAGTAGCCAGGCTTCCTCCGGCAGCAGGTGTCGGGCACTGCTATTAAGCGAGAAACGCCACAGGGGTGCTTCGCCAGCAAAATAATCCAGTTGCTGCTCACCCAGTTTTTGCCACAGGGCATCTCCGCCCTCCAGTACCGTACCTGACCACTGACTAACGGTACTGTCGACCGCACTGCGTGCTCCCGCAAGACGCACGTAAAGATGATTATCAAACCAGCAGGCGCCGGTCAAAGGTCTGGGCTGACCGGCCAGGCGATTCATTTCTTCAATGGCCTGTGTGGCACCCATCTCCCGTTTCAGCGTCACTGTTGCCGCAGGCCGTGGCATCACCTTGAGGCTCACTTCGCTGATGATACCCAAGGTGCCCATTGCCCCGGCCTGCATTCTTGATACATCGTAACCCGCCACATTCTTCATCACCTGACCGCCGAAGCGCAGCGATTCTCCCCGACCGTTGATCAGGCGAACGCCAAGCACATGATCCCGTACCGAGCCGCTCCACGGCCGGCCAGGCCCGGACAAGTGACAAGCTAAAGTGCCGCCTATGGTCGCCCGCCCATCGAACAATGGTGGCTCAAATGCCAGCATCTGGCCCTGCTCGGCGAGAGTGGCCTCAATGTCGACCAGTGGCGTGCCGGCTCGAGCCGTTAACACCAGTTCAATCGGCTGATAGCTGAGAATACCACTGTGCTCGGCCATACTGAGCGGCTCCCCTTCCAGCTCCCGCCCCATAAAATCCTTGCTGCCACCGCCAACTATCCGCAATTTCGTCCCGTCGGTGCGGGCCAGCTTGACCCGGTCGATCAGCTCGTGACTGATATCTTTCATACTTGATCTCCCTGCTGGTGCGTTGACTCCTCCCTCGGCGTGTCGAGCGCACGGTATTCCTGACAATGCTTTAACACAGGGATCCCTTTACCGGGATTAAGGGTGCCTATGGGGTCAAAGGCGTGTTTAATAGCCCAGAACTGACGTAGCTCCTGATCATTAAATTGCACTGTCATTTGCCTGATTTTTTCGATGCCCACTCCGTGCTCACCGGTAATGCAGCCCCCCACCTCGACACACAGCTCTAGAATACGACCGCCAAACTCTTCCGTTTTTTCAAACTCGCCAGGTACATTGGCATCAAATAAAATTAACGGATGCAGATTGCCATCTCCCGCATGAAATACGTTCGCAACCCGAAGGCCATAGTGTTCCGAGAGCCGCTGCATTTCAGTGAGTACATGGGCAAGCTGGCTGCGAGGAATGGTTCCGTCCATGCAATAGTAATCTGGTGAGATCCGGCCTACTGCCGGAAAAGCAGACTTACGGCCCTTCCACAACAAGGCGCGTTCCGCCTCGCTTTGAGATACACGAGTAGAGGTTGCACCCAGTTCAGTAAACAGCTTTGCAACCTCAGTAATCTGCTCCTGCACCTCGGCCGCCATGCCATCGAGTTCGCATAACAACAGCGCCTTGGCATCTACAGGGTAACCAGCCTGAGCAAACGCCTCAGCCGCCACAATGGCGTGGCTGTCCATCATTTCCAATCCGGCCGGAATAATCCCCTTGGCTATCACGCCACCCACGGCATCACCCGCCGTTTGCACGTTATCAAAAGCCGCCATGACCACCTGTGCCTTTTCCGGGCTGGGTAGCAGCCGGACCGTCACTTCGGTAATCACGCCCAGCAGCCCTTCGGAGCCGGTGATCAGGGCCAGTAAATCGATGCCGTTACTGTCCAGCCCTTCACTACCTATGCTGATCAGCTCTCCCTCAACAGTCACCATCTCTACTTTCAACAAGTTATGTACTGTCAGGCCATATTTAAGGCAATGCACTCCACCAGAGTTTTCCGCCACATTACCGCCGATAGTACAAGCGATCTGCGAGGAGGGATCCGGCCCATAATACAAACCGTAGGCTACAGCCGCTTCACTAATGGCCAGGTTACGTACTCCTGGCTGCAAGCGAGCGCTGCGCGCCAGTGGATCGATCTCAATAATATGTTTGAAACGCGCCAACGAAAGCAGCACGCCATCAGAACTAGGCATTGCCCCGGCACAAAGGCCGGTGCCGGCACCGCGGGCGACCACCGGAATCTGATGGCGGTGGCAAATGCGCATCACTTCCTGCACCTGCTCCACAGTGCTGGGTAGCACGACAATCAACGGCATTTCGCAATACATGGATAAGCCATCGCACTCGTAGGGGCGCTGGGTTTCTTCGTCACTGATCACATATTCCGGTTCGATAAACGCCCGAAACATCTGTACCAGCGTGGCTTTATCCGGTCTTTCGCTCTGCTCCATCCTGTTGCTCCTTAGCCGATGAGTGATTAACGAACGTTGCCAAGCTGCCGTTCCAGGTAAGCGAGACCCGCCTCGGCACACGCCATATCCTGCTGCGGAGAGCCCGAGCTCAAACCGATCCCCCCTACTACCTCTCCGTCAACAACAACAGGCAAGCCTCCTCCTACCACACACAGACGCCCCCCCAGGGCGGTATGGATGCCGAACACCAGATTGCCCGGCACACAGGCTGCATTATATTCATGCGTGGCCTTACGGGCGGCGGCCGCGGTAAATGCCTTGTCCTGGGCGATGGTAATACTGGTTATCTTGGCGCCATTCATCCGCTCAAAGGCGATCAGGTTGCCGGACTCATCTACAATGGCGATACACATAGGTACTTCGATTTCCAACGCCTTGAGACGCGCCCCTTCAATCAGAGTCTGTGCTTCCGTATGACTTAAACGATTAATAGTGAGCATTCTTGATCCTTAATTCCATTCAAAGGTCTTCGAATAGACCGCAAGCAACCATTTATACATGGCATAAATATGACCGCTGGCAACAACCCCTTGCTGCATTAGCGGTCATACGGTGCTTAACCTACCGCTTTACGCTCTCGGCGCCGTGCATGCAACAGGGGTTCCGTGTAGCCATTCGGCTGCTCGGCCCCTTTGAAGACCAGATCACAGGCGGCGTTAAAGGCGATGCCGTTGAAGCCCGGCGCCATCGGCTGGTATTGGCTATCCTGACTGTTCTGCTGGTCGACCACGACGGCCATACGCTGCAACGTACTCATCAGCTGCTCTTTGCTGCACACGCCGTGACGCAGCCAGTTCGCCAGCAGCTGACTTGAAATTCTCAGGGTTGCCCGGTCTTCCATCAGTCCCACATTATTGATATCCGGTACCTTGGAGCAGCCAACACCCTGATCAATCCAGCGCACCACATAACCCAGCAGGCTTTGCACGTTGCTGTCCAGCTCGGCCTGAATCTGTTCGGGCGACAGGGTTTCACCCATTGATAGTGGCGGGGTAAGCAGGTCGTCCAGGCTGGCAAAGGCTCGCTGCTTCAGCTGCCGCTGACGATCCGCAACCAGCAACTGATGATAGTGAGTAGCATGGAGGGTAGCCGCGGTCGGCGAAGGTACCCAGGCACAATTGGCACCAGCCTCGGGGTGTGCCTGCTTGCTGGCCAGCATCTGCGCCATTTCATCGGGCTTGGCCCACATGCCCTTGCCTATCTGCGCTTTGCCCTGCAGACCACAGGCCAGCCCTGTATCCAGGTTCCAGTCTTCATAGGCATTAATCCAGGGTTGATCCTTAATCCTGTCTTTAGGAAATACAGGACCCGCCTCCATGCTGGTATGAATTTCATCACCGGTACGATCCAGAAAACCGGTATTGATGAACACCAGTCGCTCCTTCACCGCCCGGATACACTCCTTAAGGTTGACGCTAGTACGCCGCTCCTCATCCATTACCCCTACCTTGAGGGTATGCCGGTCCAGACCAAGCAGATCTTCCACCTGGTCAAACAACCGGTTGGTAAAGGCGACTTCTTCCGGTCCGTGCATCTTGGGCTTGACGATATACACGCTGCCGGTCCGGCTGTTGTGACGAGGCCCACGTAAATCGTGCAGGGCGCACAGGCTGGTAAGCACCGCATCCATGATGCCTTCGGGGATTTCATTGCCCTGGCTATCGAGAATGGCATCCGTGGTCATCAGGTGACCCACGTTACGCACCAGCAGCAAGCTGCGTCCCGACAACTCGAAGACTGAGCCGTCCGCTGCCCTGTAGCGACGAGGACCATTAAGGGTACGGGTGACGGTTTGCCCCCCCTTGCTGAACGTCTCGGTCAGATCCCCTTTCATCAGTCCCAGCCAGTTGCGGTACACCCCGGCCTTGTCGTCGGCGTCAACGGCGGCAACCGAATCCTCACAGTCCTGAATGGTGGACAGGGCTGACTCGAGCACCAAATCCTTCACCCCCGCAGGGCTGAGCTGGCCGATGGGATCGTCCCGATCGATATGTAGCTCGATATGCAGCCCATTGTTGACGAGCAGTATGACCTCGCCCTGGTTATCATCGCCAACCCCAACAAACTGCTCGGGAGAGGCGAGGCTGGTCACCTCACCGTCGAGCCGCAATATCTGTAGCTGTTTGCCGGCTTCCGCGTCATGGATTTGATAGGCCTTGACCTCGGCATGGCTGCCGAAAGCCAGCGGTAATGCCTGATCGAGAAAACGCACCGTCCATTCAATCACCCGGGTGGCACGCTGCGGATTGAATGCAGAGCCGCGCTCACATCCGCCCGTGTCTGCGATGGCATCGGTACCATAAAGTGCATCGTACAGGCTGCCCCAGCGGGCATTGGCGGCGTTGATGGCAAAACGAGCATTGTTGACCGGAACCACCAGCTGAGGACCCGCGACCTGGGCTATCTCCGCATCGACGCCAGTGGTAGTGATGTCGAACTCCTCACCGACCGGTACCAGATATCCAATTTTTCGCAGAAATGTCTGGTAGGCCGCCATATCCCAAGACTGCTGCCCCTGCTGACGATACCAGTCATCGAGTTGGGCCTGGATGTCGTCCCGCTGCTGTAGCAAGGCCTTGTTGATTGGGCTTAGTTCATGAACCAAAGTATCGAAGCCGGACCAGAAGTGGTCTTCGTCCACCCCAGTGCCCGGCAGCACCTCATCCTGAATCAATTGATAGAGACTGGCTGCGACTTGCAAGCCACCTTTGCTCACTCTGTTGCTCATAACCGTCATTCCTGTTGTGAATAGCAAGGCGGGCATTCACCCGAAAAGTAAAAAAATCATGGCTTGCCAAGAGTGAGGAGTCCATCTATATCTGTAGTGGTTACACCAGTTTTTAATTTTAAAATGATTGGTCAATTATATAAATAAACAATATTATCAATAGATTAAAAGAAGATTACATCTGCACACTGCGAGGAATTTAAAAGTGGTACTACCAATCACCACCAGCACTCTCGGCCCAGGAAAAGAATCCATGTCCAGTTCCATTGCCAGGCGGCTGGAGCAGTTGATTCTGGATGGCACCTTGAAGCCGGGCAAAAAGATTCCCTCTGAACGTCAGCTGTCCGAACGCCTGGGCGTCTCTCGTTCCATATTACGCGAGGCACTCAAGGAGCTACGGGGAAGGGGCTTGATAGAAACCCGCCACGGTCAAGGCACTATGGTAACGGGTCTGGTACCGCGCCTGGAGCCGGAAAACCCGTTGGTCTACCTGTTTCAAGATCACCCGCGCACCTTATACGACTTGCTGGAGGTCCGAGAACTGCTGGAAGGCCAGGCTGCCTATATGGCAGCCAACCGCGGTACCGAAGATGACTTCCGGCGCATTACCCGCGCCTTCAATGACATCGAGCAGGCTCAGGCCAGTAACACAGAGGCTCAAGAGGCCGCCCGACTGGATCATGCCTTTCATCAGTCCATCTGCGAGGCTTCACACAACCCGGTGCTGGTTCATACACTGCAAAGCCTGATGCAATTGATGCTCAATACGGTGCTGGCTTCGGTCAAGAATCTCTATCATCTTGCGCCCTATAAAGAGCAGATAGATCGCCATCATCGGCAGATTTATAACGCCGTTATCGGCCGCCGTCCGGAGTGGGCGCGCAAGGCCGCCACTGCTCATATCAAGAACATTCGCGAACGGCTGCTGGAACTGGAACATGAAGGGCAGCGCCTGGATCGTTCTGGTGGCTGGGAGCGCACCCTGGCTGGTACCCATGGTGAAAAACCAGACAACTGAATACCTCTCGGCCGGCGGCATAAGCCGCCGTAAATACCAAACATCAACTCCGCACTTCGATTACCCTAGCAACTAGAGCTCAACCACCCAGCTGGTTGAACCACTTTTGTGACAACCAGAAATAAAAGCACAGAATCATCCCAACTCGTTGTTAAATATAAACTTTCACCACACCAGTACAGCTGCCAGCAAAAAATACTGGTTGGACCAACAAGCAAAACAATAGCCAGTCACAAAAACACAACATAATAATAACGTCCAGCTCCGAGCCCCCGGCTCGGTCCACCTCTGCCGTACGTCAGCCGGTATGACTGTTCCACCAGATAGCTGGAGGCTCGCTTATTCAGTAACCCCAAAAATGACAAAAATCGATGACGGCCCATGGCAAAGTTATCTGCACCGGTCGTAAACAACATGTTTTTCTGAAAAAGGAATTGAAGAATGATGTCCAATACACTGCTAGCGCTTATCGCGTTTTCGCCGATACTACTGGCCGCAGTCCTGCTACTGGCATTACAGTGGCCGGCGAAAAAAGCCATGCCCTTCGCCTTTGCTCTGACGGTTGTCATTGCTCTCTTCGTTTGGGATATGACCGGCACCCGAGTTCTCGCCTCCAGCCTACAAGGGGCTGTAATGTCCTTGTCCCTGTTATGGATCATTTTCGGGGCCATTCTCCTGCTGAATACCCTGAAACATACCGGTGCCATCACGACCATCCGCAACGGCTTTACCGCCATATCTCCAGACAGGCGAGTGCAAGCCATTATCGTGGCCTGGTGCTTTGGGTCTTTCATCGAAGGCGCTTCAGGTTTTGGCACTCCGGCCGCTGTAGCTGCCCCACTGATGGTCGCACTGGGCTTCCCGGCCTTGGCTGCCGTTCTGATGGGCATGATGATCCAGAGTACTCCTGTATCTTTCGGCGCCGTGGGTACTCCTATTATCGTCGGAGTCACTACCGGCCTGGATACACAAGCCATGGCCCCCAGCCTGGCCAGTGCCGGTTCGGACTGGGCCAGCTACCTGCAACTGGTGACCAATAACGTCGCAATTCTGCATGCAATCACCGGCACACTGATGCCGGTGTTAATGACGGTGATGCTGACCCGTTTCTTTGGCAAGAATAAAAGCTGGAAAGAAGGATTGAATATAGCGCCCTTTGCTTTGTTTGCTGGCCTGGCCTTTACTCTGCCCTATGCAATCACGGCTCTGCTCCTGGGCCCGGAATTCCCGTCACTACTGGGTGGCCTGATTGGTCTGGCCATTGTAGTGACTGCCACCCGCAAGGGGTTCCTTATTCCCGCCAACCATTGGGATTTTCCGGAAGACAAAGACTGGCCGGCAGAATGGCTAGGTTCCATCAAACTCAGCCGTGCAGACATATCCGAACGTCCCGTGGGTCTGTTGATGGCTTGGTTTCCCTATATTCTGCTACCGATACTACTGATACTGAGTCGTACCAACGACACGGTCAAAGCCTGGCTTACCAACTTAAGCCTGAATTTCACCAATATCCTCGGCGAGGTAGGGATCAGCGCAAACATACAGCCGCTGTACCTGCCCGGTGGTTTGCTGATACTGGTGTCGGTTATAGCGGTACTGCTACAGGCCAAATCGCTCAAACCACTCGGCAAGGCGCTAAGCGAGTCCAGCAAGACCTTGCTGGGTGCAGGTTTTGTATTGCTGTTTACCGTGCCCATGGTACGAATTTTCATTAACTCAGGAGTCAATACTGCGGATATGGTAAGCATGCCAGTCATGACGGCCAACTTCGCTACCGAGATGGTGGGTGGTATGTTCCCTGCCATCAGCGGTGTGGTAGGTGCCTTGGGTGCCTTTATCGCCGGCTCTAACACTGTATCTAATATGATGCTGGCCCAGTTTCAGTATGAAACAGCGCAATCTCTGGGTATTTCTACTGCTTTAATTGTCGCACTGCAAGCAGTCGGCGCCGCCGCCGGTAACATGATTGCCATCCACAACGTGGTAGCGGCATCCGCAACAGTCGGCCTGTTAGGCCGTGAAGGAGCCACTCTGCGCAAGACAGCACTGCCTACACTTTATTACCTACTAGTGATTGGTGTTCTGGGCATGGCCGCCATCTATCTAATTGGAGTTACTGATCCCATGATGACCAGCAACGGTTAAGCCGCTCCATCAATTCATAAAAGCCCCCCGCAACCTGGGCTGCGGGGGGCTTCTTATGTCAGTCATCAATTTAAACGGTCACGGCAACCGGTGGCCGTACGCCCAGGCTGTGGCAGATAGCGTACGTCAGCTCGGAGCGGTTAAGCGTGTAGAAGTGGAAATCCTTAACGCCTTCCTGGCTCAGCACTCGTACCTGATCCATGGCGATACTGGCGCCCACCAGGTTGCGGGTATTCTGATCGTTTTCCAGCCCCTGAAAACGCTGGTGCATCCAGTTGGGAATACGCACGTTGGAAAAACCGGCAAACTTGAGCAAGGTTTGATAATTGGAGACCGGCAATATGCCCGGCACTATCTCGGTATCAATGCCGATGGTCACGCAACGATCCCGAAACCGCAGGTAAGACTCCACATCAAAGAAGAACTGGGTAATGGCCCGGTTGGCCCCCGCATCGATTTTACGCTTCAGGCTGAGCAAATCGGCCTGGGCACTTTTTGCTTCCGGGTGCACTTCTGGGTAAGCCGCCACCGAAATATCAAAGTCGGCTTCTTCTTTAAGCAGCCGTACCAAGTCTTCTGCGTACATGTCAGGCTTTTCCAGACCTTCCGGTAAGTCACCGCGCAGTGCAACAATCTGGCGGATCCCGCTGTTCCAGTAATCTTTTGCTATGCCGCGCAATTCTTCGCGGCTGGCATCGATACAGGTCAGGTGTGGTGCAGCAATCAGGCCGGTTTTCTCCTGAATGTCTTTAATCACCTTGTGGGTTCTATCTCGGGTGCCTGAGTTTGCGCCGTAAGTGACGGAGACAAACTTGGGAGCCAGGGTGCTAAGCCGGTCGATGGAGTTCCATAAGGTTTGCTCCATCTTTTCACTGTTCGGCGGAAAAAACTCGAATGAGACATTAATATCGCCACTCAGCTCAGCCATTGTCTGATTAAGCGCTTCTACATGACGCGCGCTATAAAAACCCATGTTTATCTCCTGACAACTTAAATTAAAACGATTCCTTTATGCCTCGGCTTGGGCATAGGCGTTACGCAACTCGGTCGTTGCTGCCACCATGTTTACCAAGGCTGCACGGGTTTCTTCCCAGTTACGAGTCTTCAAACCACAGTCGGGATTAACCCAAATACGTTCTTTTGGCACACACTCAACGGCTTTTTCGATCAATTTGACCATTTCAGCCACGGTTGGCGTCCGCGGTGAGTGAATGTCGTACACGCCAGGTCCAATCTCGTTGGGGTAGGCGAAGTCACAGAACACATTCAACAACTGCATGTCGGAGCGTGATGTTTCTATGGTTATCACGTCGGCATCCAGGCGTGCAATTGACTCGATAATCTCGTTAAACTCAGAATAACACATGTGAGTGTGGATCTGAGTACTGTCCGTTACCACAGAAGCACTTAAACGGAAGGCTTTTTCTGCCCAGTTTAAACAAGCGGCCGGCGGCGCCTTGCGCAGTGGCATCAGCTCACGGAAGGCCGGCTCATCTATCTGGATAATACCCACACCGGCGGCTTCCAGGTCGGCAACTCCGTATCGCAAAGCCAGCGCAATCTGGTAGGCCGAATTCACGTCTGTTTCGTCTTCCCGAGAGAACAGCCAGGACAAGATGGTCACAGAGCCTGTCAATAGACCCTGATATTAACTTCGTGCTCCGCAAGGGCACCTAGACGTCTACATGGCTCTATATTTGCACACATAAACTTTCGGAGGCAAGGCGTTCTTTAAAAATAGATAAATACTGTTTTCAAGCCCAGGAAGGAATATTAAGTAAAGTAACAGGCAGAATGGTTACAGAAGCCGCTGAGCAGAGAACGCTCAGGTGGATCACGATGTTGATGCCGCAGAAACAGTGGCCAGGTATGAATGTTGAGCAATAAAAAAGGGCAGACCCACCGGTCTGCCCAAACACTGCCGAGGCATAGCGCCTCTCAACCCACATTACATACTCGTTAGAAGCGGTAACCCAGACCCACCATCAGGCCGATAGGGTCGATGCTGGTTTTAGCTTTTAGCACATCTGTACCAGTATCTACTGTTACATCAGTATCGATATCCATATACCAGACAGAGCCGTTCACGAATAAATTGTCGGTTACCGCCATATCTATGCCGGCCTGCGCCGCCAAGCCCCAGGAGTCATCGGCATTCACTTTGGTATCTTTAAGGCCGTTACGACCTTCCTCATCGAAGAAGAAGGTATAATTAATACCGGCACCCACATAGGGGCGCACCTTGCTCTGGGCGTTGCCAAAGTAATACTGAGCCATCAGGCTGGGTGGCAGGTGCTTAACCTTGGCCACTTCGTTACCATCTAGATTTACGCCATGAGAGAAAGGTGTGGCGGCTAGTAACTCAACACCCCAGTTGTCGGTCAGCATGTAAGAAAAGGTCAAACCAAGCTGAGTATCATTCTGAACATCTAAATGACCAACACCTGATATATCACCACCGCTACCTGTAGGGCTTACCGTGATGGCTCCACCGCGTACCAGGAAATCACCGGCTTGATGAGCAAAGGCAGAAGGGGCCAATAATGCGGCGGCAACCAGCAGAGAAACTTTTTTCATGCTTTATCCTTAATATATATTGGAGCTATCTGGGTAATTGCGTTCAGTCTGCCTCATATGAACCATGGCTTTTTTGATTTAACTCAAGTCAGGGACAAACACTTACCCATTCTCCAATTTTTATGGTTCAACAAAAAAATAGCCCTCGCCACTACTGGCTAAAACACACGGCTTAGGGTATATCTTAACTATCGGGTTCAGGCAGCGCTTTTAGCGTTGCCTGCTTTTTTATGGAGGTTTATATGGCCCAGTTGCCACCTATTACTGTATCTACCCTGGATCTGGCTCGACTTGAGGCCTTGCTTGAAAAACAGCCCGAGTCCGATGCCGTTACCCGGCTGGAAAACGAGCTTGATCGCGCCAATGTGGTTGCTCCAACCGAAGTGCCGGAGGACATTGTAACGATGAACTCTACGATCACCTTTACTATGGCCGACGGCAAAGAGACCTTTACCAAGACGCTGTGCTATCCACGAGACATGGATAACAGCAATAATAAAATTTCAGTACTGGCGCCTATCGGTGCGGCGCTGCTGGGCCTGAGTGTCGGGCAAACCATCGAGTGGCCCGCCCCCAATGGCAAGACGCTGCAGGTGAGTATTTCTGCTGTCGATTACCAGCCCGAACGTGCTGGCGATTATCAATCATAAATAGAAAAAGGCGCAAATTTGCGCCTTTTTCTATTTATGATTGCCTGAAAAATGCTACCCCGAAAACACCGTCTTGCCCATGGAGCTGATTTGAGCTTATTCATTAACAGCCTGTTATTCTCACTGTCTATTACCGGCCCCATTTGCCTGCTGTTGTTACTAGGTCTTGGTTTACGTAAAAGCCAAATGATGAACGAAGGCTTTATTGATGGTGCCAGTAAACTGGTATTCAATATTGCGCTGCCCATGTTGTTGTTTACCAGCATAGCGCAGACCGACTTTAGCCAAATGGTGAGTTTCAAGCTTATCCTATATGGCATTACCGCCACCTTGGTAGCATTCATACTGCTGGAATGGCTAGCCAGTCACCTCACCGATAACAAGCGCTTGCGTGGTGTCATGGTGCAAGGGGCTTTTCGTGCCAATATGGCGATTGTGGGGCTCGCCTACGTCAACAATGCCTATGGTCATCAAGGCGTTGCCGCTGCGGCCATGTATGTTGCCTTTCTCACTATTCTATTCAATATACTGGCGGTGATCACACTGAGTCGCAGCCTTAATCAAGAAGATGGCTTACGCATTGTTCCGCTCGTTAAAGGCATTGTCAAAAACCCGCTTATTATCGGTATTGTTGCGGCTTTACCCTTTGCTGCCAGTAGCTGGACTTTTCCAGGCATGCTGATGCAAACAGGGCAATATCTCGCCCAAATGACACTGCCTTTGGCATTGCTGTGCACAGGAGCCAGCCTCAGTTTAAAAGGCGGTAAAGAAGATACGGGCCTCTTGCCCATAGTTGGCGTATTACGGTTACTGGTGATCCCCGCCTTGATAACACTCGGGGGTTATCTGGCTGGTTTTCGTGATATGGAATTAACCATTCTATTTTTGATTAACGCCTCACCCACGGCCGCCGCCAGTTACGTTATGGTGCGTGCCATGGGTGGCAATGCGGTATTGGCTGCCAATATTATTGCCGTAACCACCTTGGGGTCTTTGGTAAGTACCAGCCTGGGGGCGACCTTGTTAAAAGGATTAGGCTGGTTTTAAAAAAGCTTATCAGCTTTTCTGGCGATGAAAGCGCGGTAAATAACGATCACACTTTTCAATCAATACATCATAAAAGCCGGTGTGCATCAACCACGCCATACCAAAACAAGCCACCGCGAGCCCGCCCACATAGATGTCACTCCACCAATGAGCACCCGCCATCACTCTAGGGGCAGAAAAAAGCACCACAAACAAACATCCCCAGAGCCCAGCTTTCCAGGACAGGAAACGCCACACAAAAGCCGTAAAAATCATCAGCATCAAGCCATGATCTCCCGGAAAACTATCACCAGAAGCGTCTTTGGTTTTAAAACCCGCAAGTTCGGTAAGACGATAAACATTATCAAACGTCAGCGTCGGACTCGGCCTTTCAACGGGGAGTGCACGGCCAAGCTGGTTAAGTCCTACCGCGGTTAGCAGCATAATAAAGCCAACAATCAACAATTGGCGTTTACGCTCTTCACTTGCCCCTCGATAAAAGCTGTAATAAACCACGCCCATAGCAAGTAATGCCACGCCGTCGAAAGCTCGATTGTTAGCAATGGCCACCGCATTTACCCAGGCTTCACTGCTGCCAATTTTGTTATTAAAATAATAAAAAATGCTCTTGTCGATATCCATCCAAAGGCCATGATTGGGTAAAAGATACCAACTAGCGAATACAGAGATCGCCAGTACATTCCAAAACAGCCATTTATTAAATTGCATCGACATAGCGTTCCTGTTTTATAAATCTTGTTATAAGTGGGGTATTGTACGAAATTTTACTTCTCTAGCCCATAAACTCCGCAGACATAGTGTCAACATACGCTAAGCACTCTCGCCAAGAACCTGCCTATGTTAAAATAGCGCGCTTACTTTTTCTTCTATTGTTGCAGGGACGATAAATCATTATGAATTTTAAAGAATTTCACGCTTCACTTAACCAACCCAAGCCTCCAGCCGGCCTATCTGATGCGCTTACCGCCTTGTGGTTGGATGCCAATGAACAATGGGAAGCAGCTCACGAAGTCATCCGCGACAATAGCGATCAGCCATCTGCCTGGGTACATGCTTACTTGCATCATGTTGAAGGCGTACTCTGGAATGCCGATTATTGGTATGGCCGAGCCAAGAAAAAGCGCCCCAACTGCAGCACTAAGGAAGAATGGCAGCAAATCGTTCAAGCGCTCACTTCGTAAAGCACAAAAAACCCCAGCATTTCTGCTGGGGTTTTTAAGATTAATGGCGGAGTGGCAAATGCGTAGCATTTGAAGGTTGGAGCGCAGCGACTCCCTCCAGACTGTTCACGGAGCCAGAATGAAAAAAGCCCTGCTCGTTAGAGCAGGGCTTTTGAATAATGGCGGAGTGGACGGGACTCGAACCCGCGACCCCCGGCGTGACAGGCCGGTATTCTAACCAACTGAACTACCACTCCGCAAAGCTTGATAGTACGGGACTAA
>NZ_BMKE01000007.1 GCF_014643915.1 Oceanisphaera marina | reverse complement strand
GGCCGTGAGTGACTGACCTAACAAGTTCCGTTTCATGGCAGGCTCCCGAATGTAGCTATATGTAGAAATTATAGATCCACATGGGTTATGCCGTACTGCTTAAGAGCACCATCCACAGGCAAAGCTGCTACCGCAACTGTTGTTCGTGTAGGAAGGTAATCTTGGAAAAAGGTTGAATACACAGCGTCGACAGCGTCAATATCTGATATGTCTTTCAGGAATATATTAACTTTAACAACGTCGTCCATGACATGGTCGATACTTTCTACAATTGCTTTAATATTTGCTAAGCACTGCTTAGTCTGCTCTTTTATATCACCCGTTACAAGGGCACCCGTTTTAGGGTCTACAGGTAATTGAGCTGAAATATTATTGTAATGAGAAAAAGCGACAGTTTGCGTAGATACAGAACTATGTGGTGCACTTTCTGCATTTCTTGAAAGTTTTATGATATTGCCACTCATATCGATACTTCTCCAGTTTGATATAAATATTACGTGGATTTCAGCC
Source organism: Oceanisphaera marina (assembly GCF_014643915.1). Taxonomy (GTDB): domain Bacteria; phylum Pseudomonadota; class Gammaproteobacteria; order Enterobacterales; family Aeromonadaceae; genus Oceanimonas; species Oceanimonas marina. The sequence continues at coordinate 129,158 of NZ_BMKE01000007.1, read as the reverse complement.
TAACTTCAGGCGAGAGCGTGAACATATTGTTGCATCACAACAAGCCTCTTCTAAATAAAAGTCAGCCTCTCATGTGTAAGAGCGCTTTTATTCACTTTTCCCTGGCGAATTAATCCAGCAACCAGGATTTTATCCAGATAAGCGGTACTCATACTTGGCAGCTTTTTTTGAAATGGATACTTGCTTCCTTTTAGATGTCAGCTTGTATCTTCTTGAGCGCAACATGTCTTGCACAAGCCAACATATGAGCGCCATTACCCCGAAAAATAGAGCGGTCATCTTCCTTCAACGGTGCATCCGGCACCAATATATACTCTTTTAATAGCCCAGTATCCACGCAGTGCGGCCTTACTGAAACGAGTGTCATCGAACCGCTATAATAACGATATTCAAGGTAAGCGCCACTGTATCCGCGCCTGTTTAGTTCATTTTCCATACCATAGATTGGCCCGGGGCTGAGGGTGACTATTTTATGAACAAAGCGGCTCGGGAAGTGCCATCCGACAGCCATGTGCTGGGCATGATAGGGAGCGCACTTGAAGCGTGGAAGGTAAAGAGTATACGGGTCTGGTATTTTTCTGACCGCCAGCAGCTTATCGCTGATTGCCTTTCAGCTCACCCTTTTTACAGAGTGTGAGTTAGCTCTTTTTAAGCCAGGGCAGGGGATCGACAGCAGAGCCTTGATAGCGGATTTCGAAATACAGGCCTGACTTGTCCTGGCCGCCACTTTCGCCGCTCAAGGCAATAGGCTGGCCGGCAGTGACCTTGTCGCCGGGGTTACGCAGCAGCGACTGGTTATGGCCATAGAGGCTCATGTAGCCTTTCCCGTGGTCGATGACCATCACCATGCCAAAGCCGCTGAGCCAGTCGGCATACACCACCTGACCGTTGGCAATGGCGCTGACTTCCTTGCCTACCGGAGCACTGATCAGCAAACCTTTCCAGTTCAACTGGCTGGTGCGGGCGGTACCAAAGCGATGAATCAAGGACCCCTTGAGTGGCCAGGGCAAGGTACCTTTGGACAAGCCGGCGAAGTTGCCACTCAGCTTGGCGACCACGGGGGTTCTGCCCGATCCGCCGGGGCGGCGTGTGGTCTGCTCGGGCCTATCTCGTTCGGCTCGTTCTCGGGCTATTCGTTCTTGCTCGGCCTTTTCCCGTGCTATGCGTTCACGTTCGGCTTTTTCACGAGCCGCTTGCTCGCGGGCAGCCTTTTCCTGAGCGAGTTTGATCTGGCGCTCCAGATTACCTGCCGCCTGTTGCAGACTGGTGAGGCGTTGGTTGCCTTTACTGAGTACTGCATTGAGTTGTTTGGCGGTGCTGCTGCGTTTGTGCTGCTGGGTTTCCAGCTTTTCCTGCTCGTTTTGCTGGCGAGCTAATAACTGATTGAGTTGCTGGCGACTTTGCTCTGCCTGACGACGGTTGTCGGCCAACTGCTCACGAGTACGGGCCAGCTGCTGCAAGGCATCGGCTCGAGCCTGGTTCAAATGGGCGTAATAGTGCAGCAATCTGTCTACTTCGGTGCTGTCCTGACCGTTAAGCAACAGCTTAAGATAGTCGTGACGCCCATTTTGATAGGCCGCCCGTAGTTGTTCTGCCAGCAGGGTTTGCTGTTGCTCTGCCTGCTGATTTAACTGGTGATGTTCTTTATCGAGCTGAGCGAGGGAGCTTTCGTTTTCTTTTAGTTTTTGCTGAGTCTGGTTCAACTCTCGTGCCATGGCCGAAATGGCCTTTTCATCTTTGGCCAGTTGCTGCTGGAGCTGCTTCAGCTGCTTTTGGTGTTGCTGCAAGTCTTGCTGCTGACTGGCAATCTGGCCCTGCACGTTTTTGAGCTCTTTGCTGTCGTCCGCCCATGCGAAAGTACCGGCCATCAGGCCGGCACTTAACAACAACAATGAAACAATCAGTTTTTTTATGCCCATGGGCCTGATTATTTCAGAACCATCAGAGGCTTACCAGTCATTTGCGTCGGTGTATCCATCCCCATCAGGTTCAGCATGGTGGGGGCGATATCCGACAGCCGGCCTTTGGTTGCCGGCGTGGCGTCGCGGCCTACATAAATCAGCGGCACAGGTAAATTGGTATGGGCGGTTTGGACCTGGCCGGTCACCGGATTGACCATCTGCTCGGCATTACCGTGATCGGCGGTAATCAAGGCCTCGCCGCCCACTTCCTTGAGTGCCGCCACTACGCGACCAATCGCCGTGTCTACCGCTTCGCAGGCTTTGACTGCCGCCTCGAATACGCCGGTGTGACCCACCATGTCGCCATTCGGGTAATTACAGATAATCACGTCGAAGGCCTGGCTCTTGATGGCGGCGACCAGTTTGTCGGTCAACAGTGCGGAGTTCATTTCTGGCTGCAAGTCGTAGGTGGCTACCTGAGGGCTGGGGATCAGTTCGCGTTGCTCACCCGCAAAACAGGCTTCTCGGCCGCCATTAAAGAAGAAGGTGACATGAGCGTACTTTTCGGTTTCAGAAATGCGCAGCTGAGTTTTACCGTGTGCAGCCAACCATTCGCCCAGAGTGTTGGGCAATGATTCTGGAGGATAGGCACAAGATGTCTGAATATCGGCGGCATATTCCGTGAGCATCACGAAGTTGCTTAATGCAGGACGAGTGCTGCGGGTAAAGTTGTTAAAGTCATCCTGTACAAAGGCGCGGGTGAGCTCGCGAGCCCGGTCGGCGCGATAGTTCATGAAGATAACCGCATCGCCGTCCTGAATGCTGACCGGCTCGCCCAGGGTGGTAGCCGTCAAAAACTCATCGTTTTCACCGCGATCGTAGGCGGCCTGCAAGGCGGTGACGCCGTTGGCGGCATGGTAGCCGGCCTCGCCCTGCGTCAGTAGATCATAGGCTACTTGCACCCGTTCCCAGCGGTTGTCGCGATCCATAGCAAAGTAACGGCCAATCATGGAGGCCAGCCGGCCTTTGCCCAGCTTGGTGAACAGGGCTTCAACGCGCTCGATGGAGCCAAGAGCCGAACGGGGAGCCACATCTCGACCATCGAGAAAGCCGTGCAGATAAATATGCTCGGCGCCGCGGTCGGCGGCCATTTGGATCATGGTGGCTATCTGATCTTCGTGGCTGTGTACACCACCCGCCGACAGCAAGCCCATGATATGCACAGCCTTGCCCTTGCCAACCGCGCCATCTATGGCGGCAGTCAGGGTCGGATTGGTAAAAAAGTCACCGTTTTCAATGGCTTTGTCGATACGGGTCAAATCCTGATACACAATACGCCCGGCACCAATATTAACATGGCCCACTTCCGAATTACCCATCTGGCCTTCGGGCAAGCCCACATCATGACCCGAGGTGGAAATCAGCATGGAGGGGCTGTTTTTCATCAAACCATCGAGCACCGGCGTATGAGCAGTATGAATTGCGTTGTGTTCGGTTTTTTCACTATATCCCCAGCCATCCATAATAATGAGGACCAGGGGCTTTTTGGTCGAGTTCATAGTGTAACCCTATGTTGTTATTTGAAAGTGCAGGTCGAGAAGGGAACTAACGCTATGGTACTACAATTGCCGTTTTGGTCTCTAGCCAAACGGCCATCACTTGGTGTGATGTGAGTGGCAATTGCCAAATGAGATTGAAAGCAGGCTGCTGTTATTTACCGATACCCCATGTATACTCGTTTTTTTGTGTATTTTGACCCTAAAGAAGTAATCTCATGCAAGAGTATCTCGAATTTTTTACTGATAACACCATGCTGGTACTGGTTTGGTGTGGCTTGGTCATTGCCATTATTGCCATGACTCTGTTGTCTAAACTAAGCAAAGTGCGGATAGTGGTTACCCAGGAAGCGGTTGCCCTGATCAACAAGCAAGATGCGGTAGTGATAGACGTGCGCAGCGCCGAAGATTTTCGCAAGGGCCACATCGCCGGTGCCATCAACGTGCCCGCGGCTCAGCTCAAGGCGAACAATTTGAATCTGATTCAAAAGTATCAGAAAAAGCCGATAGTGCTGGTATGTGAAACCGGCGTTACAACCAACGGCATAGGCCGGTTGTTAACCAAGGCGGACTTCGAGCAGGTTCACGCCTTGCGTGGTGGTATGGCTGACTGGCGTACCCAGAATCTTCCCGTAACCAAACGTTAATTTTTCAACGAACATTATAAGGATATCCTCATGGCTGAAGCAGAAAACGGTGTCAATACTGAAGCACAATCGCAAGTTGAATTTCAAATCCAGCGCATTTATCTGAAAGATGTATCTTTTGAAGCGCCGACCACGCCTGTGGTATTCCAAAAAGAATGGAAGCCAGAGGTGAAGCTGGATTTAGACACCAAGAGTGCGCGCCTGGGTGACAACATCTTTGAAGTGATATTAACGCTGACCGTAACCTGCCAGCTGGGTGAAAACGAAACGGCTTACCTGTGCGAAATTCAGCAGGCGGGTGTATTCACCATAGGTAACATGGCCGAGCCACAACTGGCCCATTGCCTGGGTGCTTTCTGCCCCAACATTCTGTTCCCTTATGCCCGTGAAACCGTGAGTAGCCTGGTGGGCCGTGGTTCTTTCCCGCAGCTGAATCTGGCGCCGGTCAACTTCGATGCCTTGTTTGCCGCTCATGTACAGCGTGCTCAAGAGCAGCAACAGCAGGCGGATGCCTGATGCATAACGATGCCGCCATCTCGGTTCTGGGTGCCGGCTCGTATGGTACCGCCCTGGCCATTGCCATCGCGCGCAATGGCCATAACACCCTGTTGTGGAGCCACAGGGCCGAGCAAGTGGCGACTCTGGCCGCCGACCGTTGCAACAAGGTGTTTCTGCCTGATGCTGCCTTTCCCGACAGCCTGACACCTGCTGCCGATTTACAGCAGGTGGTACAAGCCAGCCGCAATTTGCTGATTGTGGTGCCCAGCCATGTGTTTGCCGACGTGCTGACACAGGTTAAACCCTTTTTGCGCAAAGACAGCCGAGTGGCCTGGGCGACCAAGGGCCTGGATCCCAATACCGGCAAGCTGCTGCAGGACGTGGCCCGGGATATTCTGGGTGAGCAGATCCCGCTGGCCGTCTTATCGGGTCCGACCTTTGCCAAAGAGCTGGCCATGGGCCTGCCCACGGCCATTTCACTGGCCGCCACGGATGCCCATTTTGGCAAGGATATGGCCGACCTGCTGCACTGTGGCCGTTCGTTTCGGGTGTATTTGAATGACGACATGGTGGGCCTGCAGCTGGGGGGCGCCATTAAAAACGTGATTGCCATTGGTGCTGGTCTGGCCGACGGTTTGGGTTTTGGTGCCAATGCACGCACCGCGCTCATTACCCGTGGCCTGGCCGAGTTGCAGCGTTTGGGGGTCGCACTCGGGGCCGAGCAGGAAACCTTCATGGGCATGGCCGGCCTGGGTGATTTGGTGCTGACCTGCACCGATAACCAGTCGCGTAACCGCCGTTTTGGTCTGGCCCTGGGGCAGGGCAAAGATGTGCAAACCGCCATGGCCGACATCGGTCAGGTGGTGGAAGGTTATCGCAATGCCGCCGAGGTGCAGCAGCTGGCCCGTCGTCATGGGGTAGAAATGCCCATTTGCGATCAGGTTTATCAGGTACTGTATCAGGGCAAAGACGCCAAAGAAGCCGCGATGTCCCTGCTGAGCCGAGACCGTAAAACGGAATAACAAAGCTATTTGCGATACGCGTTCCGCTGTTCGAAAAAAGCGATAAAAAAGGGAGCCAATATGGCTCCCTTTTTACTATTCAACCCATTATAAAAACAATGAACTCAATAGTAGGAGTGATCGCCGCGCTCGTGCTCGGTGGCATCGCGTACACCGGTAATCTCGCCGGCAAACTGCTCGAGCAGCTGCTTTTCGATGCCATCTTTCAGCGTAACGTCAATCATGGAACAACCGTTACAACCACCGCCAAACTGCAGAATGGCCAAACCATCTGGGGTTATCTCGGTTAACACTACCTGGCCGCCGTGGCTGGCAAGACCCGGGTTGATCTGTGACTGCAGCAGATACTCGACTCTGTCTGCCAGTGGCGCATTATCCGGCACCTTTGCCATTTTGGCGTTAGGGGCTTTCAGGGTTAGCTGAGACCCCATTTGATCGCTGACAAAATCGATTTCGGCGGCGTCCAGAAAAGACACGCTTTGCTGATCGACGACCGCCTCGAACCCGTCGAATGGCAGATGCATGTCGTCGGTATCAACGGCATCCGGCGGGCAATAAGACACGCCGCATTCAGCATTGGGGGTGCCGGGGTTAACCACAAACACCCGAATATTGGTGCCTTCCGGCTGTTGCGACAGCAATTTGCGGAAGTGTTCTTGTGCGGTTTCGGAAATCGTAATCATTGCTATCCTCGTAAACCTGACTAAACAACTCAACTTTTATCATACTCTTGTTGCCTGCGCTTGAATAGCGGTCAGCGCGCAAGAGTGCGGCAAACGGCCCAAACTTCAACCTGCATAACGCCCTGATCCTGCAATAGCCTGGTTAACTCCGTCATGGTGCTGCCGGTGGTGATCACATCGTCCAGCAGCGCCACATGGCGATAGTTCAGGGGACGGCAATCGAAGGCGTGACGCAGATTCTGCTGGCGCTGGCGGCGACTGAGGTGAGTTTGCGATGCGGTATGGCGCCGGCGCGTCAAACTGCTGGAATCCACCGCAATAGGCAATATATCCTGCAGGCCGCGGGCAATTTCGGAGGCCTGATTATAGCCACGGCGCATCTGTCGCCACCAGTGCAAGGGCACCGGCAAAATGACCTCCGGGTATGGCGGTACCAGCTGGCGTGCCATTAGTTGGCCAAGCAGGCGGCCGTTCAAGGCCCGTTGGTGATACTTCAAATCGTGAATCAGTCGCGCAAAGGGCGGTTCAAAGTCCGCCAGCACCCGCATTCGTTGCCAAGGGGCAGGGCGACGTTGGCACTGCCCACAGTGCGCATCATCCACTGCCAGCGGAAAGGCACACAACGGGCAGGGATGGCTCAGTTGTGGCAGCTCGTCCTGGCATTGCAGGCAAATCAGCGGCTGCTGCCGGCAGTCTTGCCGGCACAGCAGACATTGTCCCCACCACAGCGGGCCTGATTGTAAGCGGGTGACCAAGCGTCTTATCATGGCAGCATCTAAAGGTAAGGTATCTGTTATGAGTGTATATGTAGAAAGCCGGGGTCAGGGGCCCAGTCTGGTGTTGTTACATGGCTGGGGCATGAATGGTGCCGTCTGGCAGGGGTTGGCTTCGCGGCTGGAGAGTGATTTTCGCCTGCATCTGGTCGACTTGCCGGGGTTCGGTCACAGCCCCGCGTTACCCCGCTCGGCCAGGCTGAATGACTGGGTAAATGCCGTGCTGGAAGTGGTGCCGAGTCAGGCGGCCTGGCTGGGCTGGTCACTGGGCGGTTTACTGGCAACGCAGGCCGCCTTGCTGGCCCCGAGTCGTGTCAGCCATTTGGTTACTCTGGCCAGCACACCTTGTTTTGTGGCCGAGTCGGCCTGGCCGGGCATCAAGCCCGAGGTGTTGGCCACCTTCGAGCAACAGCTGGTTGAAGACCATCACACGGTGATCAATCGCTTTTTGGCGCTGCAAGCCATGGGCAGCGAACATGCGCGGGAAGATATTCGACAATTGAAAGCCAGCCTCGCCGCCAAGCCCAGCCCGGATCCGGTGGCGTTGGCCGCCGGACTGGCTCTGCTGGGCGAGGTGGATCTGCGTGCCCGGCTAGGTGAATTACAACTGCCGGTGTTGCGCCTGTACGGCCGACTCGATGGTTTGGTGCCCAAAAAGGTGATTCCGCTGGTGGCGGCTCTGTTGCCGGAAAACCTGGCACACAGTCACAGCCATGTTGAGGCCAAAGCCTCTCATGCCGCCTTTATTTCGCATCCCGACACCACCGCCGAACGTATTAAAAACTTTTTGCAGCAAGCCCAGACCTAACCTGCCACGTTACGATTGTATCGAGCTGTTAATTGCCGGGGCGTGGCTTATAGTTAATGGAGTGACTTGGCCAGAATATGTATGGCTTGATGGTTCAATGTACAAACAACACAGGGAGGTTGGGCGATGGCAATACCGGTGATATTACCCACAATTGCACCTAATGCGGCGGCACCCTCTACCGAGGCGGCGGCGGCCGACAAGGCGCGTCGGCCTAGCATTCCCGTGATTACGGCGGTGCAGCCTTATGTGGCTATTCGGCCTCGTCATCAAGACCGGGAGCGGGATCGTCGTCAGGCCGCCTTTGAAGCCTGGTTGGGCTTGCACAAGGGGCAAATATGCTGGATTGGTGCCAATGCCACCATGAGTCGCCGACTCAATGTGATTAGCAAGCGCTATCAAAGCGCGGAAGAGGCTGCCAACCTGGAGCTAGATGTTGAAGCCTGAGGTCGCCAAAGGAGAGGAACGAGATGCCCAGTTATCAGCTAACACTGACCCGCAAACACACAGTTGCCGAAGATACTCTGGCGTTTTATTTTGAAAAACCCCATGACTTCAGCTTCAAGGCGGGCCAGTGTGCTCGCCTGATATTGATCGATCCGCCGCAAACCGATGGCGAGGGTAACGGCCGTTATCTCTCCTTGGCTTCTACGCCGGACGAGCTGGAACTCATGGTGGCGACCCGTATTAGAAACAGCGCCTTCAAACAGGTATTAAGCAGCCTGGAGCCCGGTGCCAAAGTGACGTTAAAAGGGCCTTATGGTGACTTTACGCTGCCCGAACAGCCCCCGAAAAGTGTGGTGTTTATTACCGGTGGCATTGGGATTACCCCCGTTAGAAGCATGCTGTTGCAGGCCATGGCCGAGCATTACGAACAGCCCATGACGTTGTTTTATGCCAATCGTCGGCCTGAAGATGCCGCCTTTCTCGATGAACTGACTCAAGCCTGTGCCAACAGCGCCCATTGTACCCTGGTTGCCACTATGTCCAAGGCGCAGCAGTCGTCTTTATCCTGGCAGGGCGAGCAAGGTTATGTTGATCAGGCCATGCTGGAGCGCTATCTCGATGACCTGAGTGCACCTGTGTATTATCTGGACGGCCCACCGGAGCTGGTGGCGGCGATGAAGAAAATGCTCAGTCAGGCAGGCGTCAGCGAAGACCAGGTGCGCACCGAAGAATTTGCCGGTTATTGACACCATTGTGCAGAAAAACACGGTTTGCGTGCGGGGAAAATAGATCTGGCGCTGTGCTGAGTGTAAAATTCTTTCTCTTCCGATGAACAACGAGACCATCCCATGGGCAGAGCCTATCAAAACCGCAAAGAATCCATCGCTAAAACGGCAAATGCCAAGAGCAAGGTATACAGTAAATACGGTCGCGAAATTTACGTGGTCGCCAAATCCGGTGGTGCCGACCCGGACGGCAACCTGGCACTGCGCGGTTTGATTGATCGCGCCAAGAAAGACCAGGTGCCTGCCCATGTGGTTGAAAAAGCGCTGCAAAAAGCCACCAGCGGTGCCGGTGAAGATTTTTCTCCCGCCCGTTACGAAGGCTTTGGCCCGGGTAACTGCCTGGTGATTGTGGATTGTCTGACCGACAACCCCAACCGCACCATAGGTGATGTGCGCCAGTGCTTCAACAAGGTAAAAGCCAAAATTGGCACCACGGGCACCGTTAGCCACATGTTTGATCACTGTGCGATTCTCGCCTTTGCCGGAGACGATGAAGACGCCGTGCTGGAAGCATTGATGATGGCCGACGTGGATGTGACCGATGTGGAGCTGGAAGACGGAAAAATTACCGTATTTGCGCCGCACACCGAATACTTCAAGACCAAACAGGCGTTAACCGAAGCCTTTGGCGATATCGACTTTGACGTGGACACCATTCAGTTTGTGCCGCAAAACACCGTTGAAGTGACCGGTGACGATGTAGCCCAACTGGAACGTTTTCTCGACATGCTGGACGACGTGGACGACGTACAAAACGTGTACCACAACGCCGAATACTAGGTTCGACGCACAATCACAACGTGAAAAAACCCTCCGCCGGAGGGTTTTTTTATACCTGAAACACCTGCGTCAGATCACATTATTGGTAACAAAATAAAAACATATGATGAGCATTTTGTGTTCGTATGACTCTCTTTCTCTTTTTGCAGACGACGATATTTATATTTATCGATCTTTAATTAACTTTTTAATCAAAGTCTTAGTGTGATTTCTGGCTCCACGTTCAGATACTTAACATGGCCTTGATCTCAATATTTAGCCCAACGCGCTCGTCAAATTTGTGTTTACAGATTGTTAACGATTGGTCTATTGTTCGATTGTTAACGATAAACATGCAGCTTCGTAAACAAGGAGAGCGCAATGAGAATCAAGATTATCAACCCCAATACCACGCAGTCGTTTACCGATGCATTGCAGAAGTTGGCCGATACGGTAGCTCGTCCCGATACCGAAATTTTGGCGGTCAGCCCGGCCAGTGGTCCGGCATCCATCGAAAGTTTTTACGATGAGGCCTTGTCGGTGCCCGGCGTACTGGAAGAAATCGCCAAGGGCGACAGTGAAGAACATATCGACGCTTATGTGCTGGCCTGCTTTGGCGACCCCGGGTTGTATGCCGCCCGCGAGTTGACCGACAAGCCGGTGCTGGGCATTGCCGAGGCGGCCTTTCACATGGCGGTGATGAGCGGTGCCTGTTTCAGCGTGGTGACCACTGCGCCCCGAGTGCGCTTTATGACCGAGCATCTGGTTAGCCGCTACGGCTTTGGCGAGCAGTGCAAGAACATTCGTACCACGCCGATGCGGGTGCTGGATCTGGCGACCTCGCCAGACGCCGCCATCGCCAAGGTGATTGCCGAATGCGAGCGAGCCAAGACAGAAGATCATGCCGAAGCCATCGTGCTGGGTTGTGCCGGTATGTCCCAGTATCGGGAGTATATCGAGCAGCAAATCGGCATTCCGGTGATCGATGGCACAGTGGCCGCGGTCAAGCTGTGCGAGGCCATGGTGGACATGAAACTGGGTACCAGCAAGGTACTGACCTTCAGTTGGCCCCGGCCAGACATGGCTCCCCAGGGACGACAACTCAATATCGCCTGAAGTAATAGCAGGAGTACTGCACGACTCATGGTAGTTGGCAGAGGACGGGGTACTTAGCGCCCCGAGTGACGGAATACCGAGGATTAAACTATGGCTACTCAGAATATAAGCAGCAGCGCCGCCATTCCCATGCAAACCGGCAAGGCGGAACCGGCCAAGGCCGCCGGCGGTAATGACAAGAAGGCGGGGGAAGAGTCACTGGCACCGCAAAAACATCGGATCATGGGGCGGTTTTCGTATCTGCTGGCCTGGTTTGGTGGTTGTGTTTCCATTGGTACCTTTACCATGGGCTCCAGCCTGGTCGGCACGCTGAATCTGCTGCAAACCTGTATCGCGATTGCCATTGGCTGCTTTGTTATCGGCATCGCCCTGGCACTGAATGGCGCGGCCGGTTACAAATACGGCATCCCCTTCATGGTGCAGGCGCGGGCCGCTTTCGGTTTTTCCGGTACCCGCTTTCCGGGGCTGGTGAGGGCGGTACCGGCTATTGTCTGGTACGGGTTTCAAAGCTGGATTGGTGCCGGCGCCATCAATGCGGTGTCCGCCACCCTGTTCGATTACGACAATCTGGTGCTGTTTTTCGTACTGTTTCAGTTTTTGCAGATTGGCTTGTCGATTTTCGGCTTTCAGGGCATCAAGTGGCTGGAGAACATAGGCAGCGGCTTTATTCTGCTGGCGCTGGTGTACATGTTTTACAGTGTGATTGACCGTTTTGGTGACGAAATAACCACCAATCTGGTGAACGTCGAAGGTACCTGGGGCGTCCCGTTCTGGGGGGCAACCATGTTGTTTCTCGGTATTTACAGCACCATGATGCTGAACGTCAGCGATTATTCCCGCGAGCTTAAAGAAGGCACCAAACCGGGCCTGCTGACGGTGATTTACGCCATGTCCATTCTGCCTTGCACCCTGTTCATGGGCCTGATTGGTCTTATGGTGTCCGGCGCGACCGGTGTGTCCGACCCGATTCAGGTATTCTCCAGCGCCGTCGACAATACGCCGCTGCTGGTCATCACCCTGCTGTTTATTGCCTTCGCCCAGGTGACGACCAACGTACTCAACAACGTGGTACCGCCGACTTATATTCTGATGGACGTATTCAAACTCAAGTTCCGCACCTCCACCATTCTGGTGGGTCTGCTGGCCTTCTGTACCTTCCCCTGGGAACTGGTGAAGGAAGAGTCTTCTGCTGGCCTGCAGATATTCGTGCAGACTTACTCGGCGTTTCTCGGTCCTATCTTCGCCGTTATGGTCGTGGATTACTTCATTCTGCGTCGTCGCAAGCTGGACCTGGACAAACTCTATGACGAGCAGGGTCCTTATAAAGGCGTGAACTACGGTGCCGTGATTGCGGCCCTGGCCGGTGCCGCCGTGGCTCTGACTTTCTCTTCCGTGTCCTGGTACGCTAGTCTGCTGCCCGCCGGTATTGTCTATTATTTACTGATGCAGTATTGGCAGCCCTGCCAACGCTTCCGCCATTAATCTACTTTAGGCCCGTTAACGGGCCTCTTTATTCCAGATAAGGAGTACCGATATGGATGATCGCTTACTTGAAGTTAAAAGCCGGGATCCTCGGCTTTATAACGAAGATCTGGCGCCGATAAAGCATAAAAATCGCAGCTGGGGCTGGTTCGAAATTTTCAACGTCTGGTCCAACGATATTCAGAGCTTGTTCGGTTACAGCCTGGCTGCATCTTTGTTTTTAACCTACGGCCTGAATGGCTGGGCGGTGATGGCGGCCATTATTCTGGCCGGTTTTATTGTGATGATACTGGTGAACCTGACCGGTAAGCCCAGCGTTAAATACGGTATTCCTTTTCCCGTGCTCATACGTTCCAGCATGGGCGTCAGGGGGGCAAACTTTCCGGCGCTGTTGCGCGCCATAGTGGGTATTTTCTGGTACGGCGTACAAACCTATTTTGCCTCGACGGCGGTTACCCTGTTGCTGACCGCGCTGTGGGGTGAGAGTGATGGTGCCGGCTTCCTCGGCATGTCGGCCACGGCCTGGTTGTCGTTTGTGATTGTCTGGCTGTTTCAGATTTTGCTGTTCTGGCAGGGTATCGACAAGATAAAGGTATTCCTCAATCTGGCCGGTCCCTTGGTCTATCTGGTGATGGTCGTACTGATGGTGATAGTGTGGATTCAGGCGGGCGATCAGCTGCTGCCAGCAGTCAGTACCATATTCAGCAGTGATGGGAGTTATGAAGGCAGCAGCCTGGCGGCATTCAGCGCCATTGTCGGCACCATGGTGGCTTACTTTGCAGCTGTGGTGATCAACTTCGGCGACTTTACCCGCTTCGTGCGCAGCGAACGGGAGATGAAGATAGGTAACCTGGTCGGCCTGCCGCTTAACGTTGCTTTTTTCTCTTTTATTGCCCTGATGATTACCGCCGGTACTCTGGTATTGTTCGGGGAGGCACTGACTAATCCAGCCGATATTATCGAGCGTGTCGACTCGCTACCACTGACCATAGTCGCGGCGCTGACCTTCTTTGCCGCAACCGTGGGCATCAACCTGGTGGCCAACTTTATACCGCCCGCCTATGATCTGGCCAACCTGTTTCCAAAAGTGATTACCTTTCGGATTGGCGGCCTGATTACCGCCGTGATTGCGTTTTTTGTCGGTGCGCTGTGGGTCTCTTTGATCAGTCAGATTGGTATTCCCGGTTTTGTGAATGCTCTGGGGGCCATAGTGGCACCTTTCTACGGCATCATAGTGGTGGACTACTATCTGGTAAAACGTCAGCAGCTGGATATGGAGCAGCTCTTTTCGTCTGCGCCTGGCGGTGCTTATTATTACCAGGGCGGCTGGAATATAAAGGCGCTGCTGTCCTTTGGCATGGCGGCGGTGTTCTCCCTTGCTACCGTACTGGTACCTGCTCTGGCCGACCTTAACGGTTATGGCTGGTTGATTGGTGCGGCTCTGGGGGGTATTTTTTACAGTATCCTGGTCAAGATGAGCGGAGCACAGGCTCAAGATAACGCACGGTAAAATCACCCCGGACACCAGCACAACAGAAAGGGCTGCGGCCCTTTCTTTTTAACGAACCCCCCTCTTATTGTTCACAATTTTACCCTGTGATAACCTGTTCTTGTTATTTCTTTAACAAGCGTGCAATTCTGGTCGTGTCACCTGTCGGCAAACCTGACAGGACCGTTGGCCAGACATTTGCTATTCATATCAAGGTAGCGCCATGCATAATAAAAACACAGAGCTGGATAGAGTTTATCAACGTATTTGGGAAGCCATAGTGGCCCACAAGCTATTGCCTGGCACCCGCTTGAAAGAAGAAGAGTTGAGCGAAGCGTTTGGCCTGAGCCGTGGATTTGTGCGTAAGCTGTTGTTGCAATTGTCTTATCATAAACTGGTTAATTTAATTCCCAACAGTGGTGCCTTTGTTGCCGAACCCTCTCCCGAAGAAGCGCGGGATATTTTTCAGGCCCGGCGCTTGATTGAAGCCGAGCTGGTGCGTGAGTTGGCAAGCATATGTACGATGCGCGAAAAAAAGCTGTTACAGGAGCACCTGGAGCAGGAACACCAGGCGATGGAGCGGGGCGAGCAGAGTTTACGCATTCGCTTATCGGGGGAGTTTCATCTGTTGATTGGCAAGCTGGCGAACAAACCGGTGCTGACGTCATTTCTGCATGAGATTATCCCGCGCTCCTCACTCATAGTGGCGCTTTACCAAGGAGCGGGGCAGGGCCAAAACGGTCATGGCGGTTTATCCTGCAGTGAGCATAATGCTCTGTTGGATTCAATTGCCAATCATCAAGTGGAACAAGCAGTACAGTTAATGATTGATCATCTTAACGAGATTGAAGCCCAGTTACAGCTGGAGCCGATTACGGATAAAGCGGCAGATCTTAAACACATTTTTGCCGATGTGTGATACCAGGTTAACAGGCCACCTTTACAGTTAATATGAACCCTCCGCAAGGAGGGTTTTTTATGAGGCATGGCTATCGCGACCCCTTTATCAGTTGACTATAAAATCAGCTTGCTTATCATGCTAATGCACTGATTTTTAATGAAATTACATTCAGTTTGGTGATGCTGTCCATCGCCTGAACCTGCTTATCTAATGGAGTGAATAAACCATGTCGGATCTGGATTATCTCAAGACTAGCATCGAGTTGGCGCGCGATAATGTGGCCCGCGGCGGCCAGCCGTTTGGCGCGCTTCTGGTGCGTGATGGGGTGGTGCTGGCCGAGGGCGTCAACGAAAGCTATATCGATCACGATTGCACCGCCCATGCGGAAATTCAGGCGATTCGCAATGCGGGCAAGCAGCATAACACCACTTCTTTTGCCGGCAGTACCATGTATGCCAGCGGCAAGCCGTGCGCCATGTGCATGGCGGCCATGATCCAGGCCGGTGTGTCTCGGCTGGTATACTGTGCCGATGATGATGTAGGCGAGGACTATGGCTGGTCGACCGAGTATTTGTATCAGCGCATGCAGCGTGACTTTGGCCACCAGGGCATAGCGACCACCCACCTGCCGCTTGATGATAAAACCCGGGTGTTCGAGCTGTATAAAGGCAAGCACGGCCAGGGTAGCAACGAGCAGATGAAGGGTTAAGGGCAGCTATAAGCGATCAGCTTTAAAGCTTATTTGCCACGGAAGAACACGGAACCCACGGAAAAATAGAGATTAGATCTGAATGAAACAGGTTAAGGGTAAAGCGTAAAGGGTGAAGTGGACGAGCCTGGCAC
Source organism: Oceanisphaera marina (assembly GCF_014643915.1). Classification (GTDB taxonomy): domain Bacteria; phylum Pseudomonadota; class Gammaproteobacteria; order Enterobacterales; family Aeromonadaceae; genus Oceanimonas; species Oceanimonas marina. Next base: position 113,448 of record NZ_BMKE01000007.1, on the reverse strand, counting down.
TAAACCCTCCCAAAGCGAGCTCTTACCATTAACGTCTTTTATTAGTTTTCGCTTGTAACCTTTTCTGTGGGTTCCGTTGCAGAAATAGTTCTTGTCAGTCGCCTTGGTCAGTGGCTCTTTAGATTTGAGCTCGGTGCTGGGCGCTTAGCGCTGTTAACTCTTGTCGCTTTTGGTCTCTTCCGTGGCGAGAAAATCTTTGCTCTTTTAAAGCGCATGCGGAGGAACGCATTATTAAACAGCTGGTCTTGATCAACCCTAACGGCAATATTGATGCCACCGCACTCATGGTGGAGCAGGCGCAACAGGTGCTGGGGGCTGGCGTGCGTGTGCTTGGTTACACCAATACCCAGGCGCCACCTTTGCTGGCCACAGCGGCGGATATGCAGTTGGCAGAGCAGGGTGTATTGGCCCTGGGGCGACAAGCGAAGCAAGCACAGGCAGACGCCATTATGGTGGCGGCCTTCAGTGATCCGGGGTTGGCTGAATTACGCAAGCGGGTGTCGATTCCGGTAGTGGGCATCGGCGAGTCGGTGTTCGTTGAAGCTGCAGGCTGTGAGCTTAATGCTGGGCGCCGTTTTGGCATCGTCACCATCACGCCAGATACTCGGCTGTTGGCTTCGTTTGTAGAAAGGGCGCAACATTTGGGTTATGGCGAGTTGTTCTGTGGTACTCGCGTGACCCAAGGCGATGCGCAAGCACTGCTAACCCATATAGAGCAGCTTGATCGCGCACTGGCTGTCGCCATTCGAAAATCCATTGCCGATGGCGCTCAGGCGGTGATCATGGGGGGCGGCCCGTTATCGTCCGCCGCCCTGCGCTTGCAGCCTCAGTTTTCAATACCACTGCTTAGCCCGGTAGCCTCGGCAGCCAGAGCAGTGATTAAGCGGTTTGCGTGATCATGGGTGTGCTGTATCTCAAGCTCGACTTTTTACTGTCGGCAAATCTTATTGCAGGCGCTGATCAGCTGTTCGGCGAGCATTTTGCTGTGCGCCGATAATTTGTCTTGGGCGTGCAGGGTCAGCTCTAAATCCGGTACCGGGGGCAGGCCGTCTTGTTCGGTTAAGATGCGGTGCTCGGCAGTGACCAGACGCCGTGGCAGCAAGGAGATGCCAAAGCCGGCTTCTACCGCACAGCACACGCCCGACAAGCTGGTGCTGACATAGGCCAGTCGCCAGCTGCGGCCCAGTCGATCGAAGGTGTGCGCCATTTCGCTGCGATACAGGCCGCCGATTGGAAAGGTGACCAGCGGTACCGGATGGCTCTGCAAATTATCACTGTGCAGGCTGTCAATCCAGCACAGGGGTTCGGGCCAGCTGGCTAATCCGGATACGCTGCCCTGGCGTTGCTTGACCAGCGCCAGGTCCATGTCGCCCCGTTGAAACTCTCGCCAGATATCGCTGCACAGGCCGCTTTTGACTTCCAGCCGAATACCCGGATACTCGTTGGAAAAGGCAGACAGGGTGGGCATGATGGCGTGGGTGGCAAAGTCTTCCGGCACCCCTAAGCGAATTTTTTGCTGCTCGGCACTGACGCTGGTCTGCGCCACGGCTTCGTTCATCATCTGCAAGATGCGCCGCGCATAGCTAAGCACGCGTTCGCCCTCAAGGGTCGGCGTTATGTAGCGACCTTTACGATGTAATAGCTCACAGCCAAATTGGGCTTCCAGTTTGCGCACTTGCTGGCTAACGGTCGACTGGGTAAGGTGCGTGCTGTCGGCGGCGCGAGTGAAGCTGCCGGTATCGGCCACCGCAATAAAGCTGCGCAGCAATACCGGGTCCAGCGTAACGTTTAAATTCATGAAGGCCTCGAAGTGCTGCTAAGGGTAAAGTGTAAAAGGTAAAGAGGACGAGAGCACATCACTTCTGCAGAGGTGATGTTATCTGCGATCTGAGTGTTTGGCCCTTATATCGTCCTCTTCACAATTCACGCCTCATTCAACTAGTGGAAAACCCACTGGTCGCCATTAAATTATTTAATTTATAAATCAAACACAATTGCTCTACAATAGCGAGTGTTCATCATTTATACAGTCATGCTCAAGAGCGTGGCTTTTGCCGGCAAGTGCCCGGCCCTCTCGTATTAAAGGACAGAAATCATGGCCCGTAATACCTATTATGCTCCCAAGGGCGGTTTGCCGCCTCAGACTCAGCTGATCCACGATCGCGCTGTGTTTACCGAAGCATACGCCGTTATCCCCAAGGGTGTAATGAGCGACATCGTTACCAGCTTCCTGCCATTCTGGGACGAGACTCGTCTGTGGGTTATCGCCCGTCCAATGAGCGGTTTCTCCGAGACGTTTTCTCATTACATCATGGAAGTGTCTCCTAACGGTGGTAGTGACAAGCCTGAGCTGGACAAGGGCGCCGAAGGCGTGCTGTTCATCGTTGAAGGTGAAATGACTCTGACTCTGGAAGGCAAAGAGCACCAGATGGACCTGGGTGGCTACGCTTACCTGCCAGCCGGTGCTAACTGGAGCCTGCGCAACAACAGCGATGCCCCAGTACGCTTCCATTGGTTGCGCAAGGCGTACGAATTTGTAGATGGTATCGACGTACCAGAAGCTTTCGTTACTAACGAAAACGACATCGCCCCGACTTCCATGCCGGACACCGGTGACGTATGGGCAACCACTCGTTTTACCGACCCGACCGATCTGCGTCACGACATGCACGTGAACATTGTGACTTTCCAGTCTGGCGGCGTGATTCCGTTCGACGAAACTCACGTAATGGAACACGGCCTGTATGTACTGGAAGGTAAAGCAGTTTATCACCTGAACCAGGACTGGGTTGAAGTTGAAGCCGGCGATTACATGTGGTTGCGCGCCTTCTGCCCACAATCCTGCTACGCCGCAGGCCCAACTCGCTTCCGTTACTTGCTGTACAAAGACGTTAACCGTCACATGGTGTTGAACTCTTCACCAGCTTACCGCGGTAACCGTAAGTAAGCAGCAGCACTTAAGCTGCAGTAAGTGATGATAAAAAGGCAGCCCACGGGCTGCCCTTTTTTATGAGCCGAGCAGGATGGAGTGCTCGGTTGTCAAACCAGTCGGCCATGGCGAAAATCCTGTACCGCCTGGTAGATCTCTTCTTTCGTGTTCATCACAAAGGGGCCATATTGCTCAATCGGCTCATGCAGTGGCCGACCGGCAATCAACAACAATCGGCTGTCTTGCACCGCCTGGATATCGACTCCATCGCAGTCGTTTTCTGTGGTTAATATCGCCATGCCAGGCGCCGACATCGTTTGCTTTGCGACCCTAATGTCACCCTGATACAACTGGATGAAGGCATTATGTGCCGCAGGTATTTGTTGTACCAAACGGCTGCCTGCCGGCAATTGCACATCCAGATACACAGGCTCGGTAATCGGGCGTTGCACCGCACCTTGCACGCCATGGCTGCTACCGGCAATCACACTAATGTGCGCGCCAGTGTCGGTGGTGACGCATGGCAGGGTGGCGGCGGCAAGATCCCGATACCAGGGCGCGCTCATTTTTTCATGACGCGGCAGGTTCAACCACAGTTGAAATCCGGCCATGCGACCAGCAACCTGTTGCGGCATTTCCGAATGAATCACGCCACGACCGGCGTTCATCCATTGCACACCGCCGGATTCCAGCAGGCCTTCATTGCCAGCGTTATCACGGTGCAGCATTCTCCCCTGTAACATGTAGGTAATGGTTTCAAAGCCGCGATGCGGATGATCCGGAAACCCCGCACTGTAGTGGTCGGGATCATCGCTGCCAAAGGCATCCAGCATTAAAAAAGGGTCGAGGCGTTGCTGCAATGAGGCTTCCAGGTAGCGAGTTAATGTCACCCCTGCGCCATCAGAGGTGGCGCGTCCGGCAATGATTTGCTCAATGGAGCGTGAGTGCGAAATAACGTCCGATGGCTGCAGAGTTGACATGATAAGGCTCCTGAAGTTTATGCGTTTAAGGCCTGCGCCAGGTCGTGTTCGGCCTGGGTAAAACCGGTTTGCGCGGCTTGCTCCCCCATGTTTAACCCTTCGGCATAAATAAAGTATTGGTCGGTAATACCAATAAATTTTAACAGCGTTTTTAAATAAGGCGTTTGGCTGTCAGCCTCGGTGCCGCGATAAATGCCGCCACGTGCAAAACCAATATACGCTTGCTTGTCTTTCAGCAAACCTTGTGGCCCTTGGTCGGTATAGCGAAACGTCACGCCGTTCAGCACGACATTATCAATCCAGTTTTTCAGCTGGGCAGAGATACCAAAGTTATACATGGGCACACCCAGCACCAGGACATCAGCGTCTTGTAATGCCTGCACCAGCGTCGTGCTTTGCGCGGCCCGGGCAGCTTGCTGTTCGGTACGCTGCTCGGAAGGAGTAAACAAGGCGGTAATGGCATCATTATCCAGTGCTGGTGCAGGATTAGTCGCCAAATCAAGCACCTGCACTGTGGCATCGGGATTGTTTTCCAGCAACCGCTCTACAATGCGATTGGCAACGCGAGTCGAGTTGGCGTCTGTGGCGCGAGCACTGGCATTAACTTGTAATATTTTCATTTTGAATGGCCTCCTGGATAAGATGTGATTACTCTATATCATCGACCAATCAATGATTAGGTGGGGTAAATGAGTAACATTGTTCCATCACCAGAACAATTATCGGCGGATGACTTGCTGATCTTCGCGCAAGTGGCGCAGTTGCACAGCTTTACTCAAGCAGCCAATCGGCTGGGCCGTCCCAAGTCGACGGTATCCAGGCGTATAACCGTATTAGAAGAACAACTGGGTGAGCGGCTGTTTGTGCGAACGACCCGGCGTATGACGTTAACCGAGTTTGGCGAGCAATTACTGGATCATGCCCAGCAAGTGACGGTGGAAGTGCAGGCGGCCTGGGCGCTGAGTGAACAGCGTAAAGTACAGCCGAGCGGGCGGTTGCGGGTGTCTATTCCCAGTGACTTCGCCAACTTGTTTTTAGTCGATATGCTGGCGGCGTTTATTGCTCTGCATCCCGAGGTATCTTTAGAGCTGGATCTTTCTGCCCGGCGGGTAGACTTGCTGGGCGAAGGTTTCGATTTGGCCGTACGCATGGGCGATTTACCCGATGATGTCCTGCTGACTGCTCGCCGCCTCACGGTATTTTCCAGTGGTTTGTATGCCGCGCCCGAGTATTTATTACGACAGGGCGAGCCGCAGCAGCCGGATGACTTGCAGCAACACCAGGCCGTGCGTTTGCTCACTCGCACCGGCGAGCCTGCCACGTGGCATTTACGTAACGGCGCCAAGCAATGGCAAGGCGTGCCATTGGGGCGTGTAACTGCCAATTCGCCAGAGCTGTTAATGCGCCTGGCCTGCACAGGGGCAGGTATCGTTGAAATTCCGCATCAATTTGCACTCACCAGCGTGCAGGCGGGCCACTTGCGCCCAGTGCTATCGGCCTGGAGTGCGCCCGAGCACATTGCCTGGGCGGTGTTTCCCGGACGACGTTTAATGCCCGCTAAAACCCGTGCCTTCATTGACATGCTGCATGCCGCATTAAACGAATAAGGCGCATCAACCTCGTTCATATCGAGTACCTGCACGGTATACGTCTGCATGATGCCAGCAATCTGCTGAGACGGTAAAAATCATCGCGAAAGTTCAACTGGCTCTAGCAACAGCCGCTGCAGTTGGCCGAGGGAGCTGACCTCAAAGTGGGGACTGATGCCCGCGGGCGCAGCACGACCGGCGCTGTTTAACCAGCAGGTATCAATACCGGCGTTCAGGCCGCCGAGAATATCGGAATGCGGGTTATCGCCCACCATCAGAATGTGCTCTTTGGGTGGGTGGCCCATTTGTTCGAAGGCATGTTCAAAAATGGCGGCGTCCGGTTTGGCTACGCCGACCTGTTCGGAAATGATCAGGGTATCAAAGGATTGCTGCCAACCGGCACGCGCCAGTCGGGTGTGCTGCATGGCCGTAAAGCCGTTGGTAATAATGCCAAGTTTGGCTTTGCCCGTGAGTGCGGCGATCAACTCCAGTGCACCGGGCAGGGGCGGGCAAACCTCTGCCATGGCGGCGAGAAAGTCACTGTTTAACCGTTGAGTAGAAACCGCCAGCCGCTCGGCCCAATGCTGGAAACGCTGATGCTGTAATTGCGCGGCGTTAATCACGCCGTTCTGGTAGTCCACCCACAGTGGTGCACTCAGAGCTTGATACTGTTGATAATCAGTGGCAGTAAATTCCACGCCAAAGGTGGCGAACATGCGCGTTAATCCGGCAAAAGCATCGAAGTGGAACAAGGTTTCGTCGGCGTCGAACAGGATCCATGAGTAGCGCATAGTGGTATTGCTCCGGCTTTGTTGCGGTGTTTTTAGGTATTATTAGTGCAAAAATAGCTAGTTTAGGGGGGATTCCCGCGTAAACGCAACCACCAATCACGAGTTAAAAGTGTGTTGTGCTGTCTTGGGATCAGGAAGGTTTTGTCTTAAAGTAAGTGCCATCCAGGTGCTCGCGCGGCAATGAGTTAAACAACGAGGTTTAATATGGAATTTTCCAGCTGGCTGGCGCTGGTCACTATTTGTGTGGTGGGCGCCATTAGCCCGGGCCCCAGCCTGGCGGTGGTGATGCGTAACACCATGAGGGGAGGGCAATATCATGGTGTGCTGACGGCGCTGGGCCATGGTGTGGGTGTGGGCCTGTATGCCTTGCTGACGGCCTTGGGCCTGGCGCTGATTATCGCCAATAACCCGTTATTGTTCGATGTTATTCGCTATGGCGGCGCGGCTTTTCTCGCCTGGCTGGGTGTGAAAGCCTTGCTGGCAAAGCCAGACCTGCAGCCAGCGTCGGTTGAACATCAGGGTGTGGCTGGCCGCCAGGGCGCCTTTGAAGGTTTTATGGTGGCGTTTTTAAATCCGCAGCTGGCCATTTTTTTTGTCGCCCTGTTCAGCCAGTTTGTGCATGCCAATACCGACTGGCAGCAAAGTGGCATCATGATGCTGACCGCCGGAGGGATTGATGCGATCTGGTATGTGTTGGTGGCACTGCTGTTGTCGCGCGGGCCCGTATTGGCGTGGCTTAAGGCCAAGTCTGCCTGGCTCGACAGGCTCAGTGGCGTGGTGCTGCTGGCGCTGGCGCTCAAGGTGGTGCTGTAGACGATTTTTCTTATTGACTGCTAACCCAGAATGGCGCTCTAGGTTGTGTGCCAGATCAAAGTTTGGTAGCCTATTGGCCGCAATTAATACGATTTGTGAACAATAACTAAAATAATCGGGTCCAATTCAGGGCCGGTTTATTTCTCATCATCATGTTATCCGACAGGACCCAAGCTGTTGAACCCAATGTCATATTTTACGCTTGCTGATAGATGGCACGACCTGGCGTCGTTGTCACGGGCCAGTGTGGACGGCGTTGGCGTGCTGGGTGTGGTGATGATGCTGGAACTGGTGAGCGAATGGCTGTTGTCCTGGACGGGATTGTCCGGTGACGTGCTGGAATACCAGGCGCAACTGTCCGATTTGCAACCAGTAGAAATAATAAAATCCCTTATCTTTACCAGCTTGCTTGTGTTTGTGCCCTTGTTGCTGCGGTGGTTGTTACTGCTGTTGCACTTGCTGCTGCAAACCCTGCATTGGCCGCGTTTGCTCCAGAAAAAACCGGTTTTTTCCACTCCCGCACAGAACTACTGTGTACTGCGCACCGCCCACGGTTGCCGCGCTCCCCCCGTTGCCCTTTCCGGGATCTAAACCACGCATATCAAGGATGGTATCGCTGACACGTCATTAGGCGCTGTCACTTAATATTCTGCGCGCGGTTGGCTCCCATTGTTTGGTATCTGTGTTGTCAGGCATTCTCTTTTGCATATTTCTGTCATCTGACAGCAACGCCAGATACTCCTCATGGTCTTGCCGCCTGGCGGCAAGGTAATTCCTTAAGGAATAGGGGAAGGGTTCCTTGTTTATACGAAACCTGTTTACTCGCAGCCTGAAAAAAGGGCTTGTGGCGGGGCTGGCATCCTTGATGCTGGCCGGTTGCCAGGGCGGCATTCTTGATCCCAAGGGACAAGTAGGCGCCGATGAAAAATACCTGATTATCGTTGCCACCTTGCTGATGTTGATTGTGGTGATACCTGTGATCGTGATGACGCTGTTTTTCGCGTGGAAATATCGCGAAGGCCGCACTCATGAAATCTATGCCCCCAAGTGGTCGCATTCCACCAAAATAGAGCTGGTGGTGTGGATTATTCCCATCATTATCATAGTGATTCTGGGTGTTATCACCTGGCGTTCCACCCATGAGCTGGATCCGTACAAGCCGCTGGTGCACGAGAAAGACCACATCACCATTGAAGTGGTGTCGCTGAACTGGAAGTGGTTGTTTATCTATCCGGAACAGGGTGTGGCCTCGGTCAACGAGCTGGCATTCCCGACCGATGTACCGGTGGAATTCAAGATCACTTCAGACACCACCATGAACTCGTTTTTCATTCCGCAACTGGGCGGCCAGATTTATTCAATGGCCGGTATGGAAACCCAGCTGCACCTGATTGCCAACGAGCCGGGCAGCTACAAGGGCTTTTCTGCCAACTACAGCGGTGAAGGCTTTACCGGCATGGAGTTTAATGCCATTGCCACGCCCGATGAGGCCGGTTTTGATGCCTGGGTAAACAAGCTCAAGCAAGCCCCTGACACCCTGAGCCCGGCTACCTACCAGCAGTTGGCCAAACAGAGTGAAAATAATCCGGTGCAGTATTTTGGCCAGGTTAGTTCAGACATGTTCCACCACATCTTGAATCAATTCATGCACGGCCATCAGGGCAGCGAACAAGCTGCACATGATGCGCACGACCTGCATGCCATGAGCGACAAGATGACCATGGAGACTGAAAAATAATGTCCTTGCTAGGAAAACTCACACTAGACGCCGTGCCGTATCATGAACCCATTATCATGATAACCCTGGGCGTGGTGGCCGTGGCCGCCATGGTGATTGCCTTTTTAATCACCCGTTACAAGAAGTGGACCGTATTGTGGCGCGACTGGATCACCTCGGTGGACCATAAGCGTTTGGGTATTATGTACATTGTGCTGGCATTCGTGATGCTGGTGCGCGGCTTTGCCGACGCCATTATGATGCGAACCCAGTTGGCGCTGTCGACCAATGGTGCCGACGGTTACCTGCCGCCCGAGCACTACGACCAGATCTTTACCGCCCACGGGGTCATCATGATCATCTTTATGGCGATGCCATTCATGATCGGCTTGATGAACATAGTGGTGCCGTTGCAGATTGGTGCCCGTGATGTGGCCTTTCCGTTTCTGAACAACCTCAGCTTCTGGCTGGCGGTGTCGGGCGCGGTACTGGTGAACATTTCACTGGGCCTGGGCGAGTTCGCCAAGACCGGCTGGGTGGCGTATCCGCCGCTGTCCGAAATGGACTTCAGTCCGGGCGTGGGGGTGGACTATTACCTCTGGGCCTTGCAGATTTCCGGTATCGGTACCCTGCTCACCGGGGTTAACTTCCTGGTCACCGTGTTCAAGATGCGCACCCCCGGCATGAAGCTGATGCAAATGCCGATTTTCACCTGGACCTGTACCTGGGCCAACATTCTGATTGTAGCATCATTCCCCATTCTGACCGCCGTACTGGGCATGCTGACCCTGGATCGTTATCTGGATTTCCACTTCTTCACCAATGAAGGTGGTGGTAATGCCATGATGTATATCAACCTGTTCTGGGCCTGGGGCCATCCCGAGGTGTACATTCTGGTGCTGCCGGCGTTCGGTATTTTCTCGGAAGTGATCTCTACCTTTACCTCCAAGCGGTTGTTTGGTTATACCTCCATGGTGTATGCCAGCGGTGCCATCTCGATTCTGGGCTTCATCGTCTGGCTGCACCACTTCTTTACCATGGGTTCCAGCGCCAACGTGAACGCCTTTTTTGGCGTGATGACCATGATTATCGCGGTGCCGACCGGGGTTAAGCTGTTCAACTGGTTGTTCACCATCTATCGTGGCCGCCTGCGCATGACGGTACCGGTACTGTGGACGCTGGGCTTTATGACCACCTTTACCATAGGTGGTATGACCGGCGTCTTGCTGGCCTTGCCCGGTGCCGACTTTGTGCTGCACAACAGTCTGTTTTTGATTGCCCACTTCCATAACACCATTATTGGTGGTGCCGTGTTCGGTTATCTGGCCGGTTTTGCCTTCTGGTTCCCGAAAGCCATGGGTTTCCACCTGGATGAAAAGCTGGGCAAAATTTCCTTCTGGTGCTGGCAGATTGGTTTCTACGTGGCCTTTATGCCGCTGTACGTGTTGGGCTTTTTGGGCATGACCCGTCGTTTGAACCATACCGACAATCCCGCCTGGAACTTCTGGCTGTATCTGGCCGCCGTGGGTGCGGTGTTTATTCTGGTGGGCATAGTGGTGCAGTTCTATCAGCTGTACAAAGCATTCCGCGAGCAAAACCGCGATCTGACCGGAGATCCCTGGAATGGTCATACCCTGGAATGGGCGACTTCTTCGCCACCGCAGTTTTATAACTTTGCCCAGCTGCCGGTGGTGGAAGACATAGACGCCTTTACCGACATGAAAGAAAAAGGCACCGCCAACAAGGCACAGGATCAGTATCAGCCGATTCACATGCCGAAAAATACCTGCACCGGGGTATTGATTGCCGCCGCAGTCACGGCTGCCGGTTTTGGTGCCATCTGGCATATCTGGTGGATGGTGATCGCCGGGCTGGTAGCCAGCTTCGTGGTCTTCCTGTGCCGAGCCTATGACAACGACACCGACTATTACGTACAGCCCGACGAAGTTAAGCGTATCGAGCTGGCTCATTTGCGTAACCAGATAAAGGGGGCCTGATGGAAGCCGTATCTATCAAGATGAATCCAGCGCAACAGCATGGGCATGAGGAAGAGCATCACGATACCGGCGGTAATACGCTGTTTGGTTTCTGGCTCTACCTGATGACCGACTGTTTGTTGTTTGCCTCGGTATTTGCCACTTATGCGGTGTTGTACATGAACACCAATGGTGGCCCGTCTGGCAAAGAGTTGTTTGATCTGAACTTTGTGCTGGTCGAAACCGGCGTGTTGCTGGTGAGTAGTATTACCTACGGTTTTGCCATGCTGGCCGGTCATCACCATAAACGCGGCTTCACGCTGTTGTGGTTGCTGGTGACCTTCGCCCTGGGCGCCACCTTTATCGGTATGGAGGTGTATGAATTTCAGCATCTGATCGCCGAAGACGCGGGCCCAAGTCGCAGCGCCTTTTTAAGTGCCTTCTTTACCCTGGTCGGCATGCACGGCTTGCACGTGACGGCGGGTCTGGTGTGGATGCTGGTGCTGATGATCGAGTTGATCGCGAAAGGCACTACGCCACGTACCTTGAACCGCCTGGGTTGCCTGAGCATGTTCTGGCACTTTCTGGATGTGGTGTGGATCTGCGTATTCACCGTGGTCTATTTGATGGGAGCAATGGCATGAGCAGTCATCATGAAGCAAGCGCCGATCACGGCAGTGTATCGTCTTACCTGAAGGGGTTTGTGCTGTCGGTTTTGTTAACCGCCATCCCATTCTGGGCGGTGATGACCGGCCAGCTGACTCAGGGACAAACCCTGGCCACGGTCGTGGGGTTGGCAATAGTGCAGATTGTTGTGCACCTCAAGTACTTTCTGCACTTGAGCTTCAAGCCCAACAGCCGTGCCAACACGGTGGCATTTTTGTTCTCCGCCTTGATTATCATCATGGTGGTGGGCTTGTCGGTGTGGATCATCATCAGCGCCAACGAGATGATGATGTAAAACCAACAGAGGCCGCCTGGCGGCCTCTACTTATTGAACAGACATTTGCTGATCTCTGGTTATCCGTTGGATACGCTAGAGCCAACCTGAGAAAGCCACTGTTCTAATTTTATCAGTATAAAGCCGCACAAAGGGTCTACTCCACCGACACGCTGCAAGCACATCCATGTGGCGCTCGGCACATGACATCCTTGTCATGTGATGGTCGGTGGCGAAGATCCCTTTATCCGGCTCCAGGCTATCGAGTTGCGGCTTACAGGCGACTCGATGCTGACAAAGAGGTAACAGAGGTCGCCTCCCACGACCGTGAAATGACAGGGATGTCATTTCCGAGCTCCCAGGGATGGGTTTATGGCGTGTCGTGGGAGGTGGTTCTGTTTCCTCTAATACACAGCGTTAAAATAGAACACGCTTTTACTTGAATTGATAACAGCGAGTGAACAATACAACGGGATAGTTAAATCCCAAGGGGCTTTTTATGATTCGGCCTTATCTCAAGGTAACCAAGCCGGGCATCATCATGGGTAACCTAATCTCGGTGGCGGGGGGCTTTTTTATGGCTGCCCGTGGCGATATCGACTGGTCGCTGATGTGGGCCACCGTGCTGGGATTGTCGCTGGTAGTAGCCTCTGGCTGCGCCATCAATAACTGTATCGACCGCGATATAGACGTGCATATGCGCCGTACCCGCAATCGGGTGACCGTGACCGGTGAGTTATCCGGCCGTGCCGCCTTGATTTATGGTTTGGTGCTGGGCGTACTGGGCTTTGCCCTGCTGGTGGTGCGTACCAATGAGGTGGCCGTCGGCTTCGCCGCATTCGGTTATGCGGTTTATGTGGGGCTGTACAGCCTGTGGATGAAGCGCAAATCCGTGTACGGCACCTTGATTGGCAGCTTGTCGGGCGCCGTGCCGCCGGTAGTGGGTTACTGTGCCGTGACCGGCCAGTTTGATATAGGCGCCGCCATTTTGCTGGTGATGTTCAGCCTGTGGCAGATGCCTCACTCTTATGCTATCGCAATTTTTCGTTACGACGATTATGCGGCGGCCAACATTCCGGTGTTGCCGGTGGCCGAGAGTATTGCCAAGGCCAAGCGCCAGATCGTGCTTTATATCGCGGTATTTTGCCTGGTGACCACCTTGTTGCCTTTGAGTGGTTATACCGGCCTGACCTTTATGGCGGTGTCGTGCGCCACCAGTTTGTGGTGGCTGGTGATGGCCTTTAACGGCTATCGCCGTGGCGCAGAAGAGCAAGGCTGGGCACGCCGGGTGTTTGTGCTGTCCATTATTACCATTACCGCCATCAGCGTGACCATGGCGCTGGACTTCAAAGCGGTACCCGACGCCCTGCTGGTACTGAATCACTAGGGTCAACAGGCCCTGTCACTTTTCATGTTTCTCCCTTTTGCCAAAGTAGTTCATCCAGCTGCTTTGGCCTTTTTTGTGTGCTGCCCGCCAGTTAGCTCATGGAGTGCAGGCCGATCATATTACCTTCGCTATCCTCGGCCAGGGCGATAAATCCATAGGGGCCGATGGCGAACTTGTCGCGAACCAGCTGTCCGCCACTGGCGACCACCCGATGGGCCTGTTCGGCGCAGTCGTTACACCGAAAATACACCAGAGTACCGCCACTGCCGGGTGACATGCCATTCATCTGCACCAGTGCTCCGCAGGCACCACTGGCATTATCTTCCCCCGGAAACATCCACATTTCCGGCCAATCTCCTTCCATTTTTTCTGCAGGTTCCAGCTTTACGTCCAGCACCGTTTCGTAGAATTTACGCGCCCGTGCCATGTCGGCGACATAAATTTCAAACCAGACTACGGGATTCGTCTTCATGGGATTGCTCCTTGGCTGTCATACACCCACTGTTAACTATAGTCGGGCGATAACGGACAGCTGAGGAGCAATAAGCAAAGGGGCTAATCCAGTATGATGTGGGGCAAATAGCGGGATAAATCCTGAGTGATCAGGCTGGTGTCTTCGCGCACGGCAATACCGGCGGGTTGATCGTCTACCAGCCAGCTGCCAATCAGAGTATGGTTTTCACCAAATTTAGGCAGGGGATGATAGGCCTGCACAATAAAGCCTTCTTCACCGTAAGGGCCATCGATCTCCGCCAGCAGCTTGCCCTGGCGCATCACGCTGATATTGGCACCTTCGCGGGAGAACAGCGGTTTTTTTACATAGTCCTGCAGTAGGCTGCGTTTGGGATCGTTGCCAAAATAGGCGGGCAACAAATTGGGGTGATTGGGAAAGCGCTGCCACAGCAAGGGCAATAGCGCCTTGTTGGACAGCACCGACTTCCACTGTGGCTCCAGCCAGTTAACCTGGCTGCTGGATATATGCTCGCCATAGGCTTCCTGAAACATGAACTCCCAGGGATAGAGCTTGAACATCCAGTCGATGGTGCGGTTATGGTTATCGGTCAGCCAACCGCCTTCACCCAGACCTATGTCTTCGATATGTACGAACGCTGTGCTGAGCCCGGCTTCGCGGGCACAGTCTTCCAGATACTGCACCGTGCCTCTGTCTTCTTCGGTGTCTTTGCAGCAGGAAAAATGCAGTCGCTGGCCGGGATTACGCGCCGCCAGCTCGGCAAAGCGGGCCACCAGCCGTTCTTGCAGCAGGTTGAACTGATCCGCATCGCGGCGCAGCCAGCCATGATCCACGTTGTCCTCCAGCCACAACCATTGCCAGAAGGCGGTTTCAAACAGGCTGGTGGGGGTGTCGGCGTTGTTTTCATACAACTTGGCCGGTCCCTGGCCGTTGTAGGCCAGATCGAGCCGGGAATAAAGACTCGGATCTCGCCGCTGCCAGGTATCGGCAATGCCCTGCCATTGTGCGGGGGGAATGGCACAGCGTTCAAGCAGCTGCTCGTCGCGCACCACCCTGTCCACTATGTCGAGGCACATCTGGTGCAGCTCGGCGGTGGGTGCTTCTATATCCTGTTCAATCTGCGCCAGGGTAAACTGATAGTAAGCCGTTTCATCCCAGTAGGGTTCGCCATACATGGTATGAAAGCCGAACCCCAATTGTTCGGCCTGAGTACGCCAGTGCGGGCGCTCTTTATGGCTCACCCTCAGCATTAGCCACCCCAGCCGCGGGAGCGGGAACGACTGCTGCTCTTGTTGCTTCTCCAGCTGCTCTTGGCCTGAGCCGCAGAGCCAAAGCCGCCGCGCGAAATGGTACGGGTCACCTTGGGTTTGGGCGCCAGTGCATCTTTGCCCACCGACATGCGTTTGCCATAGCTGGCCTTGCCCAGCCGCTGGCCATTGGCGGTCGTCCATTGGCCGTAGTAGGGCGAATAGGGATTGCGGGAGCTGTACACCGGGGTATGCGCGTAGCGATTACCGTTGAGCATGCGGCCAAACATGAAGCCGGCCATGGCCGGCATAAACCAGCTGTTGCCCTGATACTGGTAGGGGGTGCAGCTGCCACCGCCAAAGTCGGCTTCGCAGTCATTGCGGCTATCGTATTTGGGCGCCGTCTCTGCCGACTCGGCCAGTGCCTGCTGGTAGGCGGCTCGGCATTGCTCGGCCAGCTCGGGGTTGCTGTTGCTGCAGTCATCCGGAGACTGGTAAACCTGCACTTCGGTGTCGTTCTGGCCACAGGCACTGAGCAACACAGAGCCGGCAATGGCTGCGCTGACCGGTTTGCCAATGCGGCTGCTCATGCTGGACAGCAACTGACGTTTTGAGCGTTTCATTGTGCCTCCCTAGTAGGTCATGCAGGCGGCGTTGAGCAGCCCCACGGCAACGGATAATCCACCCACCACGGCACCGGCCGATACCTGGCCGTCGTTGATGCGAGCGGTAATTTTTGGCAAAAATACCAGTCGTACCAGTACGAAAGCCAGCAGCTGTGCTATCAGGGCGATCAACCCCCACACCGCAAAATCCAGCAGCGAAACCGAGTTGGCCGCGGCACTGGCTACCGCCAGCGAAAAGCCGACAAAGGCACCCACCAGGGCGATGGCCGCCGCCAGATTCTGTTCCTCTTTGATCAGCTTCCATTCGTCGTAGGGGGTGACCAATACATAGACCCACTTGAACAGCAGCAGCATCAGAATGGACAGTGAGAAATAGAGTAGAAAGGGCCCAAGGCCCGAGAGAGAGGTGATTAAGGCTTCCATGAATATCCTTTTATTTCGTTCTGAAAATGAACCGTCGTCAATGTTGGCAGAGCCTGCCAGGTAAAGCATCAACAGGGTTGCCTCCTTCGACACGCTTCAAGCCCATCCGTGGGGTGCTCGGCAAATGCCTTCTCTGGCATTTGACGGTCGAATACGGCAATCCCTATTGCTGCTTCAGGTTGCATCGGCATTGCCTGAACTCTGTCGACAGAGCTCGCTCGAGTATCTCTTGTCCGATAAGCCTCAGCTCACGAATCTGAAATCGGTCGGACCCAAATCGATACCGGTAGCGAGTACCAGGCTGTGTTCGGCGCGTTGGTGCAGTATTTTTTCTTCTGCCGCCACCATCAGTACTTCCACTTCGTCTTGATGGTCTGCGAGTGGTCGTTCGTAAATCATCACAAACTGATCGGTGTCGCTGCGGCTGCCGTCTTTAAGCCAGGTGGTTTCGGTCATGGCCACCGGACGGGTATTGTCCCATACCTTGGTAAAATCTTGTCCGTCCAGATCCCACTCGGGCTGCACCAGCTCATGGTCAAGCAGGGCTTTCCAGGCGGCGTCGCCGTCTATGGGGCGCGTCTGGTAAAAATACCAGAGTTTGACCTCGGCCACGCAGTCGTCTGTGGTGCCGCCGTCCAGCAGCACCTGCACAAAGCCGTCATCGTCGGTGTAGAAGCGCAGCAACTGGTGGCTTTCATCCAGTATGATGCGGCCCACTGCCTGAATGAGCTGGGTGCTGGCCGCGCCTTCAAAGGTGACCTGACCCTCGAGCAGCGACAGTTTGAGCGTATCCAGCTCAAAGCCGCCGCCCAGGCGCAGCCCCAGTATTTCCGGAGCGGGCTCGGGTTGCACCGATGGCGGCTGTATTTTCTTCTTCAGCCAGTCGAACATGTTATTTACCCAATATACGGGCCAGTTCATCTTCGGCACCCGCAGACTGGCTGCCGGTAATGCCGGCAGATTTCAGCTTCTGCTCCAGGGCATCGCCGCTTTCGCTGGCGGCACGCTCTGCGGCCACGTCCAGTTCGGCCTGACGCTGGGTTTGTTTCTGCTTGATGCGATCCAGCGATTCGACCGCGGTTTTCATCTTGGTGTTGGCGCCGCTGTGGCGAGAGGACACGGCGGCTTGCGCTTTTTGCACGCTGTCGGTGGCCTTGACCACATCCAGTTGTTGCTCCAGCTGGCGCAAACGGCTCTTGGCGGCACTGATGTTGTTTTTCAGGCTTTGTTCCGAGCCGGTGAACTGGTCAACATAGCTTTGCTCGCCGTCTTGCTCGTTTTTCAGCTCGGCCACGCGCTGGGCGCATTCCAGCGCCAGATCCTTGTTGTCTTTGCTCATGGCGGCACGGGCGTGGGCCTCGTATTCGGCCACGCTGTCGGCGATGGCGGTCACCTTTTGCTGGGCCAGTTTACGTTTGGCCATAATGCTGGTCAGGGCGTCATCGGAACGACGCAGCTCCTGCTTCGCTTCGCGAATTTCCTGTTCCAGAATACGCAGCGCCTGGCTGTCGGCAACGGATTCGGCGGCTTCATTGGCGCCACCCTTGATGGCGGTGACCAGCTTTTTCCATACACTCATACTTCTACTCCTTGCAGGTAATCCTGATATAAATCGAGAAAGGCTTCGGTGTTGCGGAACAGGGTGTCTATTTCGATGATCACGCTTTCCTTTTTAGAGCCCGACGCCAAAGAGCCAAAGGCGATGTAGTAATCGGTGTCGTCAATATGGCTGATGCCGACCGTGGTCAGCGGAAACAACTGATGGGTACGCAATATGGTGTCGTTCAAGCCCGCGGTATCGGCGACCTGGGTAGCGGGAAACAACAGGGTCTCCACAATAATCTGCTCGCCGGCCACGGCCAGGTAGGCTTCCAGTCCATCGGGATTGGTCAGCAGTAAAGAGTCATTTTCCAGGGTGCACTGCCAGCCTTCACAATGAGAAAGTAATTCATGCAGCTGTACTAAAGTCCAAGACATGCGTGTACTCCGGTTGTATTGAAAAGAAGGTAAATAAGTCATAGCAGCAGACAAGATAAAACAGAGTGGGTTGTGAAAGCCACCCCGGTTTGCCTCTGCCTGCTGATCATGGCGATGAATACGGCCGATTCGAGAGGCTAACCGATAAAAAAACGCCGAAGCGATTAGGCCTCGGCGTTAATGTTATGTGCTAGATAGCCGTGTTAAGCAGTCGCTTGCACTGCTTATGGTAGCTTGGCGTCACTCGCGGGATCTTCTCGCTCTTCATGACGTTCTTTGTGCGGCACAATCCCTTGCTCATAGGCCATGATGTGAGCGACTTTGGGGCCAGTCCACAACACGGGCAACAACAGCAAAGATACAGGTGCGGCCGTGATCACGATAAAGGATTGCAGGGCGCTGATACCGCCTTCTCCCATGCGCAGCAAGACGGCAGCCACCAGGCCCATGGTCAGGGCCCAGAAAATACGGTCGCGGGTACGCGGGGTACGGTCACCACTAATGGCCATGGCAATGGCGTAGGCCATGGAGTCACCCGTGGTGGCCACAAAGACCACGGTCAGCACCAGAAAGGCCGGTACCATAAACTCGGCAAACGGCAGTTGCTGTGTCACACCCAACAGGGCGGCTGGCAAACCACCGGCGGCCAGCGGCTCGGAGATCACCCCCGCCATGCTTTCTTCATAGAAGATGCCGGCGCCGCCCAGGGCGGCAAACCAGAAGTTGGTAACCAGGGGAGCCATAATGGCTACCGCAACCACCAGCTCACGCAGCGTACGTCCACGAGAAATACGGGCAATAAACAGCGCCATCATGGGGCCATAGCCAATAAACCAGCCCCAGAAGAACAAGGTCCACCAACCCATCCATTCGTCATTGTGACGAGTGAGCGCCATGGGCATGAAGTCTTGCAGGTAAAGGCCCATGGCATTGAGGAAAGAGTCAATAATGAATCCGCCCGGGCCGAACAGCAATATAATAACCAGCAAGACCAGAGCCAATACCACGTTAGCGCTGGATAACCACTGAATGCCTTTGTTAATGCCGGTAGACGCCGAGACTGTGTATATCAATACCAGGCCGCCCAGAATGGCTAACTGCAGCATGTAGTTGTTTTCCCAGCCCAGCAGCGCTTCAAAGCTGAAGCCCAGCTGGGTGGCCAAGAAGCCAATCGGGCCTATGGTGCCGGCCGCAACGGCAATAATCGACACTGCGTCGGCCACGGTACCCAACCAATGGTTTTCTATTTTTTTACCTAAAATAGGATACAGCAGGGTACGTGGGCGCATGGCCATGCCTCTGTCGTAGTGCGCGTGCACTACCACCAAGGCCGATAAGGTTCCCAATGCAGCCCAGGCCATAAAGCCCCAGTGCATGAAGCTTTGCGCCAGGCCGGCAGAAATGGCAGAGATACCCGCAGGCGCTTCTTCAAATACCGGAGGCGTACTCAAATAGTGGTACATGGGTTCGGCGGCGGACCAAAAAACGCCACCCCCGGCCAGCAGGGTACACATAATGACGGCCAGCCAGCGAAAGGTGGAACTCTCGGGGCTGACATGTCCCCCCAGGCGGATATCACCGTAGCGGGTAAAGCCCAGTACCAGAGCGATCACCAGGTTCGCCAGCATCCAAACCTGCCACAAAGGACCAAATATATCGAGCACCCAGGCAAAACTGAGGTTGATCCATTGGGTCATTTGTTGAAGGTCGAACAGGGCGAGTAGTACGAAGAGGAGGAGGAAGCCGCCACTGAGGCTGGCCACGAGACGCTTGTCGGTCGTTCGGGGGTCAGAAGATTTCATCAATTCACTTTGTTCAATGTATGAACGCACCAATTATACACAAAGAGCACTAACAATTAAAATAGAATGAAAAAGCGGCAGTAAAGGGTGTTTTTATAGCCAAAAGCAGTAAGAAAGTTTGTGGGTGCTTCTGCTAAGATAATCTCAACTTCATTGTCTGGCAGGATACTTTATGCTTCGTCCTCGAGTGGCGCCTCATCAGTTGGTCCATCAGCATCAGCACCTGGATGACGACGAGCTGGGCATCATGTGCTGGAACACCCAGAAGTTGACGCTGAGCCCGGAATTTCAGCTGTGTCTGACTCAGCTGCTGGCGCAATTTCCCACCCGGCTGTTGTTGCTGCAAGAAGCCAAGCTTGCGCTCAGCCAGCGATTGCAGCTGGACGGCTGGTCCTATGCGGTATCGCCCAATATTCAAACCCCCTCCCATTTATTTGGTGTACTCACCGCCGGCCAGTGTGCCTTCGATGATATCACCACCGTATTGAGTCAGGGACGGGAGCTGAGGTTTGCCACCCACAAAAGTCAGGTGATTACCCATCATCCGCTACAGGGCGGTGACACCTTGTTGGTGGCCAATATTCACGCCATCAACTTTGTGCGTCACGGCCAGTTTAACCAGGAGATTGCGATATTGCGCCAGGTGTTGCTTCAGCATCGGGGGCCCTTGATTGTGGCGGGGGACTTTAATGTGTGGAGCCGTTCTCGCCGCCTGTATCTGGCGCAATTTTGCCGTGCCATGGGTCTGAAAAAAGCCGTGATGGAAGACGCAAAATACATCAAAACCTATCGCCGTCAGCCCCTGGACTTTATCTTCTACCGGGATTTAACGCTGCGCTCGGCCATCGCCATCAACACTCCTACAGTGTCGGATCACAACCCGATTTATGCGCAATTTTCCCGTTAATCCAGCAGTGCGCTGCTGATTGCATCATACCGCAGGCAAAAAAATACCGGGCACTGAGCCCGGTATGCTTGAGGTGTTGCTTATTCAGCTCTGGCTGTTTACCAGCGAGTTGTCTTTTTTCCCGTCCCACAGGGCGATCAAACCCAGAGCGCCCAAGGCACTGAGCCTGACCACAGGGTCTTCGACCAGCATCAGGGCGGCGATGATCAGCAGCAGTCCTCGAGGCAGCAGGGCCAGGCGGTTGAATAATCGGCCCTCCACACCGCAGGCAAAGGCGATGATCAGCCCCAGCGTGGCCAGTATCGCCACCACAAACCGAAACGCAGTGTCGTCTTCCTGCCACAACAGTCCGGAATACGCCATCATCAGCGGAATAATGAAAAAGCCGAAAGCGAGCTTGAATGCCTGCACCGCCGACTTCATGGGGGAAGCACCGGCAATGCCCGCTCCGGCAAAGGCGGCCAGGGCGATAGGGGGAGTCACGTTCGAGGTTTGCGACAGCCAGAACACGATCAGGTGTGCGGTGAGCACCGGCAAACCGAATTCGTTGAGCGCGGGCACGGCCATCACCGACAGCACTATATAGGCGGCCGTCACCGGCAGGCCCATGCCGAGCACCACGGCGGCCAGAGCAATCAGAATGAACGCCCCCCACAGGTAGCCACCGGATAGCGCTAGCAGCGCCTGGGTAAACTGCAGACCAATACCGGTTTGCCCCACCACACCCACTACAATACCGGCGGTGGCACAGGCGGCACTGATCGGCAGTATCATCAGCGCGCCGTCACGCAACCCGGCCAGTATGGCTGAAAACGGCACCCAGGTTTTGCGGCGGCTAAAGGCGGCCACTACAATCGCCAAACAGCCCGCCAGGCCAACCAGCACCGGCGAGTAGCTCATCAGCAGCAGTACGGTGATCATCACCAGCGGCAACAGGTAGTGCCAGCCTTGTTTGACCACCACAGCGACTTTTTGCACATTATCCATGCCTTTCAGGCCCAGTTTGCAGGCCATTAAATGCACATAGAGCAGGGTACAGAAGAAGTAGAGAATGGCGGGCGCGATAGAGACCAGCAGTATTTCGGCATAGGGCAGGCCGGTAAACTGAGCCATGACGAAGGCACCGGCGCCCATCACGGGAGGCATAATCTGCCCACCGGTAGAGGCCGCCGCTTCAATACCGGCGGCTTGCTCTGGCTTGTAGCCCAGCTTTTTCATCATGGGAATGGTGAGCGCCCCCGTGGTCACCGTATTGGCAATGGCAGAGCCAGAAATGGATCCCAGTGCCGCCGAGGCCAGTACCGAGGCTTTCGCGGGGCCACCGCGATAGCGGCCGGCAATGGCAAAGGCGCAGTCGATAAAAAACTGGCCGGCGCCCGTTACTTGCAGCAAGGCGCCAAACAACACGAACACAAACACCACCCCGGCAGAGATCGCCAGTGGCGCACCAAACACGCCATTGGTAGAAAAAATATGGAATCTAATAATTTCCTGTAAATCAAATCCTTTGCTGGCGAAGTCATCGGGCAAAGCATTGCCCAGCATGGCATAGGCTAAAAACAGAATGGCAATGCCACTCATCACCCAACCGACGGTACGACGGGTCGCTTCCAGCAGTAGCACTATCAGTGCCACACCGGCATAAAGATCGACTGTGCCCAGCCCATCAAACAGGAAGCTTAAATCGTCGTAATCAAAATGAGCGAGCCGGTAGCCAATCCAGGCACTGATAGCGGCAAAGGCAAAGTCCAGCAGCCGTCCAGCCTGATACAAAGAGGAGGGCGCGGTACGAGAAAAGGTGGGATTGACCAGAAAGACCAGCACCAGCACCCAACTCAGGTGCGTTGGCAGAAAAACCGGCGCCGAGAGTTCGGCCGCCAGGCCATGCCAGATCTGGAAAAGCGTCAGGGCCAGCGCAATGGCGCCGATAAGATAGTCGAACCCGCCCAAACGGGCGGGTTCGTGGTTGAGGGAAGGCTGTTGCATCGTGCTTAGTTGCCTGCGTTCTTATCCAGATAAGTCTGGGCACTTTCGTGCAGTGGCACGCCTTGCAAGCGATCCATGTTTTCTACCGTGGTGTTTTTGGCATCGGAGATCACCTTTTGAATCTTGGGCATGTCGGCAAACGCCGTATCAATCATCTGGCTCGCCAGGGCGGGATCCAGATCTTTCTTGACCACCAGTACGTTCCACACCACAGGCGCGGTAAAGGCGGGCACCTTGTTATAGGTGTCGGCGGGAATGTCCATGCCGGAGTAGGCTGGCAGGGCGGCATTGATTTTGTTTAGTTCATCTTCACTGAACGAGAGGATGCGAATATTGCGAGTGAGAGCCAGTTCGGTAATGGCACCCACGCCGGCACTGCCGATAATGACACCCGCGTCAATTTGCCCGTTCGACAAGGCTTCCGTGGTGGCGGTGTAGTTCAGGCTCTGTGCCTTGAAGTCTCCTTCGTTGATGCCCAGCGCTTTCATGATATTGGTCGACCCCACCCGGGTGCCGGAGCCGGGCGCACCAACGGATACTTTTTTACCTTTCAAATCACTGACCGACTGTATGTCGGAATCGGCGGGCACCATAAACTGTACTACGTTGGGGTAGAGCGCGAACAATACCGAGATATCCATGGGCTGTTTGAAAGGGGCTTCGCCTTTGGCGGCGGCCAGTACAGAGTCACCCATGGCGATACCGACCAACTGCTGACCCGAGGCTACCTTGATAATGTTTTCTACCGAGGCGGCGGTGACTTCGGCGCGCATATTAAAGTTGTCGATGTTTTGGCTCCAGGTCTGGGCCAGCATGCCCCCCAGTGGGTAATAGGTGCCGCTTTGGCTACCGGTGCCAATCGTGTAATTCGCGGCAGTTACAGGTAGCGCGACAGCGAAGGAGGCGGCAAGCAAGGCCCGTTTCAACCAAAGAGACATAGCATATTTCCTTATATTTGTTACCAATAGGTTTGCATCAACCACAGGGCCAAACGTGTTGGCGAAATGTTAGTGTAGTGAAATTTAAGTTACCTTCAAGGCTATTTGCTTTGGTAAGTAAACAGAGTGTCGATAACATGATGAACCGCTAATAAATGTAATAAAGCAATTCCATTATCAGCCGGGTTTCGTTTTGTTTTGGTCAGCAATCTGCTGTAGCTTTCGGTATGCAGTGACAGATGGTAATGCACTTTTATGGCAGGTTAATTGCTGAGTAATCAATTTTTTATGTTACAAATGCGGGGGCGGCAACCGCATTGGCCAGGCCGAGGGCGGGAGTCACGACTGCCATAAAGGCAGCCGCAAAATTTAATACTGTGCTACAGGATATTTGCAGATTCATTAAGGTCTTTTTTCGTGCGGCTACCCATGCCGGTCAGGCGAATAATCGAGTGACAAGAAAATGTTAAATTGAACTTGACCCAGAGCAAGCCAAACCAGCGACAAGTATGTTTTCATGCTCGGCCATTATCTGTTTTGTTACCTATTGTTGTATACCGTATTGTTCAGGACTCGGGGACGCTTGCTTTTGATTATCCATTTTGTGGAACACTCCGCCTTGTTATTGGCGCTATGCTGGCTGATGACACTGAATGTCCGTTGCTGGAATCGCAATGACCATACCGGCAAGCTGATTACCGGTTCTTTATTCGGTATGACTTGCATCATTGGCATGATGATCGCCATCGAACTCGAAAATGGCTGGGTGTTTGATGCCCGCAGTGTAGTACTGAGCATAGCCGCGTTTGTTGGCGGCCCCTTGGTGGCTGCCATTGCGGCAGTGCTTGGCGGTGGTTATCGCATCTGGCTGGGGGGCGCCGGCATGGGCGGGGGACTGGTGGTGATTGTTCTGTCTGTGTTATTTGGGCTGAGTTACCGCTATTTTTATCAGCGCGGCAAGGTGGGTAACGGCTTGCTGGCACTGTTTTGTTTCGGTGTGTTAGTACATGCGGCATTATTAGTGCATTTTATGCTGCTGCCAACAGCCAGCAGTACTGCAATAGCCTTGCAAGCTGGCGTGCCCATGCTGTTGGTGATGCCGCTGACCACCGTTTGCCTTGGCTGGATGCTTGAGGATATTAAACGGCGCAGCCGTGACGAGCGGGAGTTGCGCATCGCCGCCACCGCCTTTGAAGTCCGCCAGGGGCTGCTGGTTGCTGATGAAAACAGCTGTATTTTAAGAGTTAACCAAACTTTCAGCGCCATCACCGGTTACGATGCCGACGAAGTCGTGGGTGAACACACTCGTTTGCTCAGATCCGGGCGCCATGCTGATGCTTTCTATGACGAGATACAGCAACAGCTGCTGGCGCAGGGTCGCTGGCAGGGAGAAATCTGGAACCGGCGCAAAAATGGCGAAATCTACCCCGAGTGGTTATCGATCAGCGTGGTGCGTAATCCCAAGGGTCATATCACCCACTATGTTTCATCCATGGAAGATATTACCGAGCGCAAGGCTGCCGAGGCACGCATTCGTGACCTGGCTTTTTTTGATGCATTAACCGGCCTGCCCAACCGCAGTTTGTTGCTTGACAGGCTGCAACACGCCATGGATTTGTCTGCCCGTAGCGGACGTTATGCCGCCTTGCTATTTCTTGATTTGGACAGTTTTAAAAGCATCAACGATCTGCATGGTCATCAGACGGGTGATCAGGTGCTGTGCCAGGTTGCGACTCGCCTGGGTGACGCCTTGTACTCCAGCAATACCATGGCGCGTTTGGGCGCCGACGAATTTGTGATTTTGATTGAAAACCTCAGCATGACTCACCAGAATGCCGCCGCCCGGGCCGAGCAATATGCCATGCGAATGAAGGAGCTATTGGCCAAACCCTACCAGATAGCAGAGCTTGAGCTGTATTGTGGCGCCAGCATTGGCATTAGCTTGTTTAAAAATACGGCTTCCCCAGCCGATGAACAGATACAGCATGCAGAGATTGCCATGCATCAGGCCAAGGCGTCGGGCAGGCAGAGCATACGCTTCTTTGATCCCACCATGCAGGAGGCGGTGAGCACCCGGTTGCAGCTGGAAGAAGATATTCGACGCGGCCTGCAGGGTGTGGAGTTTATCCCGTATTTACAGCCGCAACTGAACGCTGCTGGCCAGTTGACGGGAGCAGAAGTGCTGGCTCGCTGGCAGCACCCAGAGCGAGGTTTGCTTGCGCCAGGGTACTTTATTGAAGTGGCCGAACAAGCGGAGCTGATTGAGCAGATTGATTTGCAAATGTTACGCCAGGCCAGTGCGCAACTGGCTGTGTGGCAAGGTGCGCCGGCTACGGCTTCGCTCTGCCTGGCGGTTAATCTTAGTGCCCGGTTGCTGTATCAGCCGGATTTTATAGAGACATTGCTGCAGTTTTTGTCGGAGTCGGGTGCCGACCCGCGTTTTCTGAAACTGGAGTTGACCGAAACCATGCTGCTCGATGATATGTCGGCCGCCATCGCGTGCATGCGTGAGCTAAGAGAGCAGGGAATTCGCTTTTCGATTGATGATTTTGGTACCGGTTATTCGTCACTGGCCTACTTGCAGAAACTGCCGCTGGATCAGCTGAAAATCGATCAATCCTTTGTTCGCGAGCTGCCAGAAAATGACGGTAGCGCGGCCATTATCAGGGCCATTTGCGCACTGGCGGGCAGCCTGCAGCTGGAAGTGATTGCCGAAGGCGTGGAAACAGAACAACAGCACGCCACGCTGTTGCAGCTGGGATGTGAGCACTTTCAGGGCTATCTATTTGGTCGGCCCATGCCGCTGGCAGAGTTTGAACAGTTGCTGGTCACCAGAGGCGTGGCCAAAGAACAAGGGTCGGTATCATGCCTGATAGCCGACTGACCGCCGCCGAATAACCGCTGTCGCATGCCAGGGCATCTTACTCGCGTGCATTTTTGGCGGCGATCCATTGCGACATGTATTTGGTGCTCATCATGCTGTGATGACGCAGCATACTGCCGGTAAAGTTGTGTAATCGATGTTCATCCAGATGTTCGCCAAGCGCGGCAAGCCGGGTAATCAGTTGTGGGCCCAGTGTTGCCGCGTCGTAGCGTGTGTGCAGCAATTGGGTCGCTTGCTGCTGGGCCGTTAACCAACGAGGTTCGTCCTGATACAAGGCCACGGCAGCGGCGGCAAACTGTTCGGCATCTGCTGCTATGGTGCCGGGCCAGGGGAGAGAGCCGTGCATGCCTTCGCTGCCAATGGCGGTAGTCACACTGGGGGTTTGCATCATCATGGCATCCAGCAGTTTACCCTTGATGCCGGCGCCAAAACGCAAGGGAGCCAGGCAAACCCGTGCCTGCTCCATTACGGCAAAGGCATCATCTGCCCAGCCCTTGATCAGGAAGCCGGTTTTGGGATTATGCAAGGCGGTGGCCTTGGGGGGCGGGTAAGAGCCGTAAATATGCAGCTCGGCCCCGGGCAGCTGTTTGCGGATCAGTGGCCAGATTTGCTGCAGATACAGCACCGCATCCCAGTTGGGAGCATGGCGAAAGTTACCGATCGTCATAAAGTGCTGGCGCTTGTCATAGTCGGCCGTTTTGCCGGGCAGGGCAGCCAGATTGACCATGAATGGCAAATGATGCAGCAAGCGCGCATCCACCTTGAAGGTATCCTGCAGCAACTGCATTTCAAAGTCGGAGATAATCAGCGACAGATCACAGCGTAAAACAGCGGCGATTTCCCGCTTGGCAATATCGCTGAACAAATCGGCCGTGGTCATCTCGCGGTTGGCTTTATGGGCCTGATGGCGAGCATGTCGCAGGCACTGCAGATCTTCGGTATCCAGCACTCTCAGCGCATTGGGGCAGTTCTTCTCGACTCGCCAGCCAAACTGTTCTTCCATCATGAAACGATCGAACATGACGATATCCGGCCCGTATTCGGCGACATAGGCATCGAAGCTGTCGCAATTAAGCATGATGCTCTGGCTGGAGATACCCTCGGCGGCCAGATCAACCATATGCTCGGTGGGCTGGGCGGGCGTGGCGAACTCCACCTGCCAGCCTTGTTGCTTGTACAGGCGCAAAATCGACAACATATGACTGCCGGCGGCAGACGAATTGGGCTCGGGCCAGACATAGCCAATCACCAGTACTTTTTTCATTGTTTGCCTTCTTTATTTAGCCGAATTTAAAAGATAAAAAACCTATTTTTGCCACGGAAGAACACGGAATCCACGGAGAAATAGTGATCAGATCTGAAAGGGATCTTAATGGTAAAAGCTAATCAGCGGCGCCGGTTCACATATTGCACGGATGTAGGGATTTTTTTGAGCCCTGCAATCCGTCATCGCCGGATCTGGTGCACATTCTACCTCGGGCAATGCGTGGGTTTGGGTGTTATCTCTTAAGCCGTAAGCGATAAGTCAAAGCCCGACGCTATTTGTTCTTGGCGTATGGCGGACAGCTTAAAGCGTCCCGCGTTCTGTTCGGCCGTAGTGGTCTTCAAAGCGGACTATGTCGTCTTCACCCAAATAGGCGCCAGACTGCACTTCTATCAACTCCAACGGCAGCTTGCCGGGGTTTTCCAGCGCATGCACCTGGCCAACGGGAATATAAACCGACTGGTTTTCCGTCAGCAGGCGCACCTGATCACCCTGAGTGACGCGGGCCGTACCACTGACCACTACCCAGTGTTCGGCTCTGTGGTGATGCATTTGCAGTGACAAGCGCCCGCCGGGGTTAACGGTAATACGCTTGACCTGATAGCGTTTTCCGCTATCAATGGCATCAAACTTGCCCCAGGGGCGGTAGCATTCGCGATGGCTGATATGCTCTTGCCGGTCTGCCTCATGCAACTGTGCGACCAGCTGCTTTACGTCCTGTTCATGATCTTTATGCGCCACCAAGACCGCATCCTTGGTTTCTATAATGACCATGTCTTTTACGCCTAATGCCGCCACCAGGCGGTGCTCGGCCATAATCAGGCTGTTATTCACCTGTTCTGTTAATACATCACCGCGCAGCGTGTTGCCCTGCGTATCTCGGGTAAGTTGCTGTGCCAGTGCCGACCAGGAGCCCACATCGCTCCAGCCTGCTGCCAATGGCACCATGGCCGCGTGGGCGGTGTGTTCCATCACGCCATAATCAACTGAAATATCGGGGCTTTGCGCAAAGGCGTCGTTATTCACGCGGATAAAATCCAGATCGCGCTCGCTGTGCGCCAATGCCGTTTGGCAGGCTGCCAATACCTGAGGCTGAAAGCGCGCCAACTCGGCCAGATAACGCTGTGCCTTGAACATGAATATGCCGCTGTTCCAGTCATAATTGCCGGCTGCAAGGTAGGCATTGGCGTTTTGCTGATCGGGCTTTTCTACAAACTGCTCTACCTTGAACCCCTTACTGCCCGAGATGGCTGGGCCACGGCGCAAATATCCATAGCCGGTTTCGGCACTCGTCGGTGGTATGCCAAAGGTAACCAGGTGGCCTGCGTCTGCCAATGGCAAGGCGGCAGTGACCGCGCTCTGAAATGCCGCGACCTCCGATATGGCATGGTCGGCAGGCAAGGCCAGCAAGATAACCTCTTCGCGCTGCGAGGCCGCAACCTGTTCGCAGGCATACAAGGCGGCCAACGCGAGGGCGGGAGCCGTATTGCGTGCCACCGGCTCCAGCATGATCTGCACCTGTTGCCCCGCTAACTGGCGTACCTGCTCGGCGGCGAGAAATCGATGCTGTTCATTGCAGATTAACAGCGGGGGTTGCGCCGTTAAGCCTTCCAACCGAGTGAGCGTGGCTTGCAGCATGGAAAGATGCGGTGTGAGCAGCGGCAAAAACTGCTTGGGATGATGTTGGCGTGACAGTGGCCATAAACGGGAGCCATGACCGCCGGCCATAATAACGGGGAACAGCATAGAAGACTCTTTTGCTCAGGGCGACGTATTAATCCGTTGCCGCAGGGTTGAAATAGAAGCCGGTGACTTCATCCGTGGTTAAATGTCGCCACTGGCCCGGGCCGACATCCAGGCTGAGGTGGCCAATGTGTTCGCGATGCAGGCTAACCACTTTATTACCTACCGCGGCAAACATACGCTTTACTTGATGAAACCGCCCTTCGGTCAGCGTTAACAGTACTTCTTTGGTATCGATCTGCACCACATCGGCCGGCTGGGTAGGAGAGGCTTCGCCTTGCAACATAATGCCGTTAGCGAATTGCCGGGCAACGTCACTGGCCAATTCATTTCTTAATCCCACACGGTAGATCTTTCTGCAATGGTGTTCTGGCCGAGTGATCTGATAGGACCAGCGACCATCATCGGTAAATAGCACCAAACCCGAAGTATCGGCATCTAAACGGCCCACCAGGTGCAGGTTTTCAGCCTTGTCTATTTCAAGCCAGTTAAATAACGAGGGATAAGCCCCATCTTGATGGGAACATAAACTGCCCTTTGGCTTGTGCAGCATGATGTAGCGTGACGGGCGGAGCCGCAGCGGCCTATCTAACCAGCTGATGCCATTGTGCTCATGCACCTGTGTTGCAGAATCGGTAATAATCGTTCCACTTACCCGTACTTCACCTGCAGCAATCGCCGCTCTGGCCCGACGCTGGCAGAGATCGGTGCTGTTACACAGGTATTTATCAAGGCGCATGGTGAGTTCTCTAAATCAAAGCGACATTATCGCACAGTCGAGGTCCGAGCAGCAGCCGGTATGAAGCCAGTGATTTGGCTGGCGTTTGGTAAGGTAAATGACGAGACAATTCGACATGAAATTATGCAGTTAAAAAGATAGCAGTATAAAACGCTGATGGTGTCTTCACGTGGATCTTGTTGATGGGGTAGTTATAAATACTGGTATTTTTATCTATACGGCCAAGTACAGCTGGTTTTGGTATTATTTTTAGTCTGTTACCAGGTTTTTTTATGGTTAAAAAAGTTAAATTCATTATAAATTTTATCTGAATGACAGTTTCCGTCTCAGGATAATCATCTTTTCTTGTCTGTTTGGTCAGGTTTCTTGTGCTGCAAGATTCAAATAAAGCTCTATTGATGACTAGTTAAAGGCTGCCGTGTCGCAGGTTCTGGTTAAAATTACACTTTGTACACAATATTAATGGTGATTGTATCCAATTATTTCGAGGAGTAAGCTTCATCTCGTTCGGGCAAGCTGGCTTTTGCCGTTAAGACTCGAACCTCTAGCTGATAACGAATATTTTTAATATCAGAAGAGCACCGATAAAAAACTAAAAAGGAAAATAATGATGAATAAATCAAAATGGGTTATTTCTGCAGCCGCTCTGGTTCTTGCCGCTTCTGCTAACGCAGGTTTTGGTGGTAACCACTCTTATAATCACAGCTACAACAACGGCTATGCCAATGTTGAAGTAAGCAAAGATGTTACCGCCGGCCCTGACGGTGGCGTGTCTTTCACCAAAACCATCACTAAAGCCAATGGCGAAACCTACACCATTAACAAGCAAGTGCAACGTGGCCAGAATGGCAGCGTAACTGTTGACAAGAACATCAACGGTCACCAGCATTCTTATACCAAAAACTTCAATCGTTAATATCTGTTAATAGATAATTGATGATGAGTTGAAAGGGCGCTGTAACCAGCGCCCTTTTTTGTATGAACGTATAAGAAGTTACTTATGAAAATCGTCATTTTACTCTCGCTGCTGTTTACGGCTCCGGCAATGGCTTTAACCTTTAGCTCGGCCGATCAGCAAAGCGTGCTGGCCGTACATGGCAAGTTTAAATATCAGCTGGGCGCCCTGGGCTACCAGTGGCAGGAGCCTGGCAAGGCTCAGGCAGTCGGGGGCACGGATCAGTTTTCTTTAAGCCTGGCCGGAGCCCATCGATTAAACGACACCGTTACACTCATTGGTGAAATGGGCTGGGATATACTGTCCGACTCGGTTCGGGGCGATCAGCTCTATGCGGATCAGGCCTGGCTGGGAGTGCGTATTAATGAAGTACTGGATGTCACGGTAGGGCGCAGCGACAGTCCTTTTACCCAGATAACCGACATCACAGATGTGTTTAATATTTTTGGTGGCCACGGTTATATGTACCAGGACATCACCCTGGATGATCAGCTCAAGATCGGTTATTACGAGAATAATATCGATATCAGAATGGCTTACGCCGTTAATGATAATAACAAGCAAGATGATAACCGCGATACCAAAGCGCAATATGCTATCTCTGCCGGATACACCGCCAATAATGGCATAGGTGTGGTGCTCGCTTATGAAAACAAGCTGGAAGCAGATGTGAACAGCGATATTCGATCTATGGCGGCAGGCATTAACTACACCAGTCCTTATGGAATCTATTTTGGTGTTACGCGTGGACAAACCCGCTATCAGCAGGCCTGGAATATACGTCAGCTAAACTACTGGGAGTCGGTACTGTCTTACTCGATGAAAAAATTGGCGCTGGGCATTGGTTATAATCGTTTGAGCGTGGGTGAGCCATGGCATGAAAAATGGGTGAGCGAATATATTGTAGCCGGTGAATATTATCTGATGCCGCAAGCCAAGATCTATGCAGAATGGTTACTCAATGATATGGACGGCACCGACAATCTGTATGGCGTAGGCATGCAATATTACTTTTGATCTTTAATAATTTAAGGCCAAAACCTAACGAAACCTACGAACAGCAGCATACAGCACGAATGTAGTAGCTGCTTTAGCTGCTAAATCCGGCACCGCCGGATCTGATGCACAAAATTAATACTTTTTTGCGATGTCTGTTTGGTCTGGAGAGGAATGGGTTTGAGTGTGACGGCTCTCTTTGCAAGTTGCCTCTTTACGCATCACCCTTCACTTTGCATTCCATGGCCAGATGCGGGATTCCCGCGTCCATGAACTCCTCGCCGTAAGGCGTAAAGCCCAGCTTGGCGTAGAAGTCGACGGCATGGGTCTGTGCGCCCAGATACACCCGCGGATAACCCAGGCGTGCCGCCTCATCGACCAAGGCCTGCACCACCTTGGCGCCCAGCCCCAAGCCTCTAAACTCCTTTAAAATCGCGATGCGTCCAATATGACCATCATCCAGCATACGACCGGTGCCCACGTATTGGCCGTCTACTGCCACCAACACCTGCATGGCGTTCTCATCCAGCCCGTCAAACTCCAGCTCAACGGGCACGGCTTGCTCCTGTATGAATACCGACTCGCGAATGGCGCGAATAAACGGCTGATATTCGGGTGTGAAGGGGACTATGTTGACGGTCATGCGGGATCCTTGAGTAAGAGGGAAAACTGCATTTTACACAGAATGTAGTCGCGTCACAGACACTTGCCAAGAATCAGGTTTGCAGCGTTGGACAGCTTTTAAAAAGGCGCATTGGAATGCTCGTGTGAATGCGTAATTTTTTATCAAGGATGAGATGGCTGCTATCGAGTGCTCGCCGCCTGTCATCCGGCCGTCATTGTTCATTCGCATACTGGTTCACTCATCATTCAAGGAAGTGAAAAGTCATGCAAAAAATTCTCACGCTGACCGCAGCCAGCTGCCTGGCTATTTTGTCGAACACGGCCTCTGCCGATGCTCTGGGCGGCCTGGCCTTCGCAGAAACGACACCTCATACCGTCGCCATGACACCCAAGGACAATTTTACTGTTGTGGGGGCGGAAGATCTTATGAGCCTGAAGGCATTCAACAAGGATGGCACCGTACGGGCGATTGTCGAAATACCGACCGGAACCTCAGCCAAGTGGGAAGTCAGCAAGGAGGATCCGAAAGCGGTCTACTGGGAATACAAGAAGGGCAAGCCACGAGTCGTCAATTACCTTGGCTACCCGGGTAACTACGGTGCCATTCCGGGTACTGCCTTGCCGAAAGAGTTGGGCGGAGACGGGGATCCGCTCGATGTGATTGTGTTGGGCCAGGCGGTTCCACGGGGTGAAGTGGTTGATGTACGCGTTATCGGCGTGCTGAAGATGCTGGATGATGGTGAGCAGGATGACAAACTGATTGCCGTGCTGACCAAAGACTCCCCGTTTGCGCATGTCGACAGCATGGCGCAGCTGGATGAAGAATTCCCCGCCGTCAGCCAGATCATTGACCTGTGGTTTGCGCATTACAAAGGGCCGGATGGCGGCATGGAAGGCTTGGGATTTGAGGACGCTAAATCGGCACGTAATGTGCTGGAAGCAGCGGCGGCGAATTTTGAAGCTTTGCGTTGATGCCTATGTGATTTTTATATCTTTGATATTTTATTTTGAATAGATCGTATATGTAACTGAGATCCCTTTGGCCGAGTTAACTCCGGCCTGGTTACAGCACTTGATGCAGACAGGCCCGCAATACTCCGGGCCTGCCAATTACGCCTAGCTTACTTTTTCTTCTGCAAGGCGGCGGCCAGGGCCGCGCCCATGGCACCTTGCGGGGCGTTTTGTTCCTTGCGGGCAGGGCGAGGGGTGTTCTGGCTCTTACCGCCGTTACCGGCCGCATGGCTATGTTCTGCTGGCTTGCGTTCTTCCCGTCGCTGACCGGCCTGATGACCACTGCCATGCTCGGCGGCGCTTTGCTCCAGTCTCATGGTGAGGGCGATGCGCTTGCGCTGCAGGTCCACTTCCATCACCTTGACCTTGACGATATCGCCGGCTTTCACCACTTCGCGCGGATCCTTGATGAAACGATCGGTGAGCGCCGAGATATGCACCAGACCGTCCTGATGCACGCCTATATCCACGAAGGCACCGAAATTGGTGACGTTGGTGACCACACCTTCCAGCACCATGTCGGGGATCAGATCCGAGGGCTTTTCTACCCCTTCCATAAAGCGGGCGGCCTTGAATTCGGGTCGCGGATCCCGGCCCGGCTTGTCCAGCTCCTTCAAGATGTCTTGCACCGTCGGCAAGCCAAAATCCGCATCCGTATAGTGTTGTGGCTGCAGTTTATGCAGCAGCTCGCTATTACCGATAATGGCTTGTACCGGCTGCTTTAAATCTGCGGCAATGCGATTGACCACCGGATAGGCCTCCGGATGCACCGAAGAGGCATCGAGCGGGTTCTTGCCGTCGCGAATACGCAGAAAGCCGGCACATTGCTCAAACGCCTTGGGGCCCAGGCGCGGCACCTTGAGCAGTTGCTTACGATCGGTAAATACCCCCAGTTCGTCACGATAGGCGACGATATTTTGCGCCAGAGTCGGCGTAAGGCCGGATACTCGGGTCAGCAGCGGTGCCGAGGCCATGTTGACGTCTACGCCCACGGCGTTTACACAGTCTTCCACTACCGCATCCAGATTACGGGCCAGCTGGGTTTGTGACACATCGTGCTGATATTGGCCCACCCCTATGCTCTTGGGGTCGATTTTCACCAGTTCGGCCAGCGGGTCTTGCAGACGACGGGCAATGGAAACGGCGCCACGCAACGATACATCCAGATCCGGAAATTCGTTGGCCGCCAATTCGGAGGCCGAATAAACCGAGGCGCCGGCTTCGCTGACCACTACTTTTTGCAGCTTCAGTTCCGGGCTTTGCTTGATCAGTTGCTCTACCAGACGTTCGGTTTCACGCGAGGCGGTACCGTTACCTATGCTCACCAGGCTCACCTTATGGCGGCGGCACAAGTCATCCAGGGTACGCAGGCTCTGTTCGACCTTCTTGAAGGGTTCAAACGGGTAAACGGTATCCTGGGCCAGCAGCTTGCCGGTGCCATCTACCACCACCACCTTAACGCCGGTACGAATACCCGGATCCAGGCCCATGGTAACGCGGGCTCCGGCCGGCGCCGCCATCAGCAGGTCTTGCATATTCAGTGCAAACACCTTGATGGCTTCCACTTCAGCTTGCTCCCGTGCCTGGCCCAGCAGCTCGGTTTCCATCTGCAGCGACAATTTTACGCGCCAGGTCCAGCTGATCACACTGGCCAGCCAGGTATCGGCGGCACGACCTTGCGCTTTCCAGCCAACAAAGCGGGCGATAATGGCTTCGCAGGGGTGGGCACTGGCTTGCGTGTCCACGGCGAGCGACAAGCTCAGCACCCCTTCGTTGCGCCCGCGGAGCATGGCCAGCAGCCGGTGTGAGGGGACGCGGCTTATCGGCTCCTGATGTTCGAAATAGTCTTTGAACTTGGCGCCGCTTTGCTCCTGGCCTGCCACTACCCGCGCCTGTAATTGACCCTGCTGTTGCAGGTATTGGCGCACCGCTTCCAGCAGATCGGCTTGCTCGGCGAAGCGCTCCATTAAAATATATTTGGCGCCATCGAGCGCGGCTTTTTCATCGGCTACACCGGCCTCGACGTTAATGAAGCGGGCCGCCGTTTGCTGGGGATCCTGCTCAGGATTGTCAAACAGGGTGTCGGCCAGTGGTTGCAAGCCGGCCTCAATGGCAATTTGCCCCTTGGTACGCCGCTTGGGTTTGTAGGGCAAATACAAATCTTCCAGTCGGGTTTTGGTGTCGGCCGCCAGCAGCTCTTTCTTCAGCGCGTCGGTCAGTTTGCCCTGTTCGGTAATGGAGTTGAGGATAACGCCGCGTCTGTCTTCCAGCTCCCGCAAATACCCCAGTCGGCTGTCGAGGTTACGTAACTGGGTATCATCAAGGCCGCCAGTGGCCTCTTTTCGATAGCGGGCAATAAAGGGCACGGTGGCGCCTTCATCCAGCAGCCGTACGGCGGCATCAACCTGATGTTGGGAAACGGCCAGTTCGGTGGCCAGGGCATGGTTAATAGTAGTCATCAATAAAGCTCCAGGCAGAAGGGCGATCTACGCCCTGCCAATAACGAAAAGGCATGTGCTAAGGCGAAAATGTGAGCCGATATGAGCCTATTATGAAACAGAAGTGAGCCGCAAAGAAGGGCGCCCTCAGGGTCGCTGCCCGCAGGGTGCGTCCATACGACAAAAAGGGACCCGAGGGTCCCTTTGGTTAAACCGGCTTAATTCAGGATAGAGGGCGTTACTGTAGCGCTGACAGGCGCTCTTGCAGCTCGGTGTCGGTTTGAATGCGCGCCGCAATGGCGTTATAGGTGAGTGCATCCATATTGTTGTCTTTTACCGCCTCCAGCATTTTCTCTTGTGCTTGCATTTGTAGCTGCTGGGCTTTCTGCTGATCATTTTCTTCATTCAGCTTCTGGGTAAACTCGTCGCGAACCTTGGCGACTTCTTCATTGGCTTTCACAAACTTTTTAAGGTCACCATCTGTAATAGGTCCAGCTTGCTGACCTTGCTCAAATTGCTGGGCAGGCGCACCACCCTGTTGTGCCGGTGCGGCCGCGGGGGCTTGTGCCATGGCGGCATTGGCTGCCATACCGAAAGTGGCAAAGGTAATGGCGGCGGTCAATGTCTTGAGCTTATTCATAGATGAAACTCCTTCTGTTGAAAGTGATTATATCAATACAGGAACCGTGCCAGTTTTTATTTGTATCTCAAGATATTGATATTTAAAGTTTTTATTTTTTATTGCCGATAACTCACGCTGAATGACTATTTTTTTCGCCGATAATTGTGTGTATATATTACACATGAGAAAAAAATACTCGGTCAAAAACAACACATCTGCTGTTGAGCAGCAACCCAAGAGGCGGCGTGGGCTCGGTATCAGCGGTTTGCAGCGCACCCTGTTGCTGTTTGTGGTGCTACCTCTGGTGTTGCTAACGGCGCTGGGCATTCGTTTTGGCTTGGAGCAAGCCAATCAGTTTCAGGAACAACGGCTGAAAAACGACCTTGAGCTGGTGGGGCGAGCGATCAGCATTCCGGTGGGCACCGCATTGAATAACGGCGATATAGCGGCAGTGGAGCTGGCGCTGGAGTCGGTGTTCGTGCTGGGCGAAGTTTATGGTGCCTCGGTATTCGACGTAGATGGAAATCGCATAGCGTCGGCCGGGGTAACCGAAACCGATCTGACCCGATCCGTTATTCCGCAACGCATTCGTACCACAGGCGAGGGGCAGGAAGCCTTTAGCCGAGTGGCGGGGCGCAATCTGTTTTCCCATTTTCAGCCACTGTTCGATACCGCTGGCCATATTCAGGGATTGGTACAGATTACCCGCCGCGCCAGTGACTTTGGCCGTGCCTTGCAACAATTGACCGTGATTGCCTGGCTGCTGTGGGGTTTGTTCAGTTTGGTGATCCTCGCCAGCGTGCTGCTGGGCCATTATGGCGGTGTGGGGCGATACGTCGACAAGTTGCTGGCGCACATGAATCGGGTGGCCAGTGGCGATTGGGACCACAGGGCGGCATTGAACGGACCGCAAGAAGTGGCCAGCCTGGCGCGCGGTCTGAATCACATGCTGGACAGCATAGAGCAGGCGCATCGTGAGTTGGATGCACACCGAGCGGCTGAAACCCGGCTGGTGGCAAAACTCAAGGATAACGAAAAAATGGTGGCCATCGGCAGCATGGCGCGAGGCATAGCCCACGAACTGGGAGCACCGCTCAGCGTCATCGATGGCCGCGCCAGACGCCTGGAGCGTTCCGGCACCCTGAATGAACAACAGCAGCGTAACCTGGAAGGGGTTCGTACTCAGGTAAGTCGGCTTACCCGTACCGTGCGCCAACTGCTCGACTATTGCCGACCGGCGGCGACGCAGGCCAGAATGCTGACTGCCAGCGTATTGATACAAGATGTGATTGACGCCATAAGCCCTGAACTTGAAACCAGGGGGTGCCAGCTGGAATTGCAGTTGCCGCCAGGCTTGCCTGCCTTCATAGCCGACGCGGGGCGGTTGGAACTGGCGCTGCTGAACCTGCTGCGCAATGCCTTGCAGGCGGCCGAGAGCGGCATTGGCGTTTGGGTGGCAGCCAACAGTCGTTGGCTGGTGATTCGTATTACCGACGACGGGCCGGGCTTGCCGGCAGGCTGTTCGCTGGCCACGCTGACCGAACCTTTTTTTACCACCAAGTCACCGGGAGAAGGTACCGGACTGGGATTGGCCATAGTGCAGGCCGTTGCCGAAGAGCAGGGTGGTTTCTTCACCTTAAGTAACCGAGGCGGTGGTTGTGAAGCCTGTCTGGCCCTGTCATTAGTCCCCCATAAGACGATAGCAAGTGAGGATGCATAGGCATGGCGCACCACGATCATATTTTGCTGGTAGAAGATGACAGCGGTTTGCGCGAACTGCTGCAAGAAGAGCTGGAAGCCGAAGGGTATCGCGTAACGGCCTGTGGCGATGCCGAGCAGGGCTTGCAGTTGCTGCAAACCGGCACCCCGGATTTGTTGATCAGCGATTTACGGCTGCCCGGTGCCGATGGCCTTAGCCTGTTACCGGCATTGGGCGCCAGCGAGATGCCGCCGGCGGTGTTAATTATCACCGCCTTTGGCTCGGTGCAGCAGGCGGTAAAAGCGTTACAGGCCGGTGCCGACGACTTTTTAACCAAGCCCTTGGAAATGGATCATTTTCTGCTCACGGTGGGGCGTTTGCTGGAAAATCGTCGTTTGCGCAGTGAAGTGCAGCATTATCGCAGCTTGCTGGCCATCGATCAGTTCAACGGTATTATTGGCCACAGCCCGGCCATGCAGCAGTTGTTTCATCAAATTCGCCAGATTGCCTCGGCCGATGGCCCTGTTTTGGTGCAAGGCGAAAGTGGCACAGGTAAAGAGCTGGTAGCTCGCGCCCTGCATGATCAAAGCAACCGCAAAGACGGCCCTTATATGGTAGTGAACTGCGGTGGTATACCCAGCGAGCTGATGGAAAGCGAATTTTTTGGTCATGCAGCTGGCGCCTTTACCGGAGCGCGTAGCCAGCGTGCCGGCCTGTTTCAGCAAGCCGATGGCGGTACGCTGTTGCTGGACGAGCTGGGAGAAATGCCGCTGACACTGCAAGCCAAGCTGTTGCGGGTATTGCAAGATGGCAAGGTGCGACCCGTGGGCAGCGATCATGAAATTCAACTCGATGTGCGTGTTATTGGCGCCACCAATCGCAACCTGACCGACGCCGTGAGTGACGGCAGTTTTCGCGAAGACCTGTTTTATCGGCTGGAAACCTTTGCCTTGCAGGTGCCGCCCCTGCGCGCAAGAGGCGACGATATACAGCGCCTGATCGGATTTTTCCTTACCCGGTTCAATGCCCGACAGCAGCGTAATGTAAAGGGCTTTAGCGACGAGGCCCTGGCCGTGCTGCAGCGGTATGCATTTCCGGGCAATGTGCGGGAGCTGCAAAATGCGGTAGAGCGAGCGGCCACTTTTTGTGACAGCCCACTGATTGAAGTACACCATCTGCCCCAGCGCATTTGTCAGCAGCCATTGCCGATTAACGCAGCGCCCTTGGCAGATCATGCCGCCAGGACTTCTGGTGAGAGTATCGTTGATGATGCAGAGAGCCTGCCCAGCCTGGAAACGGTGCAGCGCCAGCATATTCAGCGGGTGCTGGCCGCCACCGGCGGTAACAAACGCCGCGCCGCCGATATTCTGGGCATCACCCGCCGTACCTTGTATAGATGGATAGATTAAAAGAAAGCTGTCAGCTAAAAATAGAACAAAATCGAGATCCTGAAACGAGTTCAGGAAGACGGCAAAACACCTAACTTTGTAGCCCGGCGCTTTAGCTGCCGGTCCTGCGGAGCAGGAAGGTTTTGCTGACCGCTGATAGCTGACGGCTTACAGCTACCCGAAGGGCTGGTACTGGATCTTGTTGATATACCACTCTTTGATACCGGACGGCGTTTGTACCTGCACTTCGTCGTCGACCTGCTTGCCGATCAGGGCGCGGGCCATGGGCGAATTGATGGTGATGTAATTGTTTTTGGGATCCATTTCATCACTGCCCACGATCCGATAACGCACTATGTCGCCGTCGTCGTTTTCCAGCTCGACCCAGGCACCGAAGAATACCTTGCCATCCTGGCGGGGATCGTAATCGACGATTTTCAGGTCTTCCAGCCGCTTCATCAAAAAGCGCACCCGGCGGTCTATTTCACGCAGTCGCTTCTTGCCGTAGATGTATTCGGCGTTTTCGCTGCGGTCGCCCAGCGCCGCCGCTTCCGACACCGACTGGGTGACGGCGGGGCGCTCCACTTTCCACAGCTGTTTGAGCTCCTGGTCCAGCATATGCCAGCCAGCTCGGGTGATCAGGTTGGTTTTCATCAATGTCAATCTATGCAATGGCCACACACATGCTGACCATTGTGGCTTAGCCTGTTCGAAGAAGAAAGCCTGACCAGGATTCGATAATGCTATTCCCAGGCGGGGAAGGGATCGGGCAGTTGCTGCCAGTGATGTTCACCCTGGGCCATTTCCTGCTCGCTAAGCAAGCAGGTATCCAGCTGGCGGCATAATTCGGCCTGATTCAGGCCCTGGCCGATAAACACCAGTTCCTGGCGCTTGTCGCCGTAGGGCTCCTGCCAGCTGGCCAGGATATGGGCGCGGCTCTCTTCGTCGTCCGGCCAGTCTGCTGCGGGAATGGCGTGCCAGAACAGGCCGGCTCCGCCGTGATAGGCGATGCCGCCGGCCTGATTCCACTGCCCGGCAAAATCCGGGCGGCTGGCCAGCCAGAAAAAACCCTTGGAGCGCAATAACTTGCCTGCCTGCTCGGGTTGCTGCAGCCAGTGGTAAAAGCGTTGGGGATGAAAGGGCGTGCGTGCCCGGTACACAAAGCTGCTGATGCCATACTCTGCCGTTTCGGGAATCTGTTCACCGCGCAGGGTGTGCATCCAGCCCGGGGCGCGAGCGGCGCGTTCAAAGCAGAAGCGGTGGGTACCCAGTACGCGCTCTATATCCACCCGACCCTGGCTGATGGGGATGATATCGGCTTCTGGATTCAACTGCGCCAGAATGGCGGTCAGTTCGGCCAGTTGTTCGGCAGTGACCAAATCGGTTTTGCTGATCAGCAGCAGGTCGCAGAATTCCACCTGTTCTATCAGCAGATCGGTCACGCTACGACCATCGTCTTCCCCCAGGCTTTCGCCGGTGTCCTGCAGGTCGCGAGCCGCATTGAAGTCGGCCAGAAAATTCACCGCATCCACCACCGTCACCATGGTATCCAGCCGGGCCAGGTCGCTCAGGCTGGTGCCGTCTTCATCGGCAAAGGTGAAGGTCTCGGCCACCGGTAGCGGCTCCGAGATACCGGTGGATTCAATCAACAGATAATCGAAACGGCCGGCATCGGCCAGGCGTCGCACTTCAAGCAACAGGTCTTCGCGCAGGGTGCAGCAAATACAGCCATTGCTCATCTCTACCAGCTTTTCTTCGCCCCGGCGCAGGGCGACCTGCTGCCCAAGGGTGGCGGCGTCGATATTTACTTCGCTCATGTCGTTGACGATGACGGCCACCCGCAACCCCAGGCGATTGTTGAGAATGTGGTTGAGCACAGTGGTTTTTCCGGCACCCAGAAAACCGGAGAGCACGGTAACCGGCAGGCGGGGAGAAGCAGCATGATGTGGCATGAAAGGGTCCGTGTGATAACTTGATTCATAGTATTATTTGTTGTTATAACATAACAATGTATTTTCAAGAAAGCACAACCTCAAGGAATTCACACCGCTCATGATCATCACCGAACCTTCTCTGGCCGAGATCAGCCGTCAGGATAATTCACCCAGCGTATTCCCTCGCATTTATGAGCCTGATTGTCAGCTGGCCATCTGGCAGCGATCGTTATCCGTGGCCGCTGCGGACTACGCTGCCGCGTTAAGCCAACACGAGCATGTCATCAATATGCGCGAACTGCTGGCTCCTGCAGAGGTATCGGCGGTGTTGTCGACTCGGTTACCCAACTTGCCTGGCCGAGACGAGTTGGCGGCGGATGTGCAGCAACTGGCCGACATGTTCGCCTGTCTGTTTGATTTGAATCGCATCGGCCTGCGATTGGCCAGCCTGCAAACGGCCATGTGCCCGCGCTTTCATGTAGACCGGGTTCCTTGCCGACTGGTCACCACCTATAGCGGCCCCGGTACTCACTGGCTGGATGGAGCGCAGCGTAATCAATTGCTC
This sequence comes from Oceanisphaera marina, assembly GCF_014643915.1. Lineage (GTDB taxonomy): Bacteria > Pseudomonadota > Gammaproteobacteria > Enterobacterales > Aeromonadaceae > Oceanimonas > Oceanimonas marina. Next base: position 71,086 of record NZ_BMKE01000007.1, on the reverse strand, counting down.
CATTCTGCTGGTGAAGAGCCGGCTCGGTGGCAGCGGCTGGTGCCCGGTGAAGTGGCGCTGATGAAAGGCGATGGCTGGCAAGATAACGACGGCCAGGGACTCTGGCATCGTTCACCGCCGGTGCCCACCGGTTACCGACGATTGTTTTTGTCACTGGATTTTGGGGAATGAGATTCAGGCTATGGCATGAATTCTTAATTTTATATTCGTAAGATAATACTGAAATGTGGCATGGAATTAAATAGATCGAATATTGGTATGTATTCATATGAGTTGCTTTATGGTGTTATGATGTCGCGACAATTCCTGTCTTTTCCTAAGGTATATATTGTCATGAAAAAAATAATGATTTTGGGTATGGCTGTACTTTCGGCCTCTTTAATTAGTGGCTGTGCTACTGAGTCATCCCGCTCTCTTACGGTAGAGAAAGTTGATACTTATCAAAGCCATTACAACGGGGTGCGTGCACCAATTTCTGTTGGTAAGTTTGAGAACCGTTCGACATTTCAGCGAGGTATTTTTTCTGATGGTGTTGATCGTTTGGGTAATCAGGCAACAACCATACTGATTACCCACTTACAGCAAAGCAACCGCTTTAGCGTGCTGGACCGCACCAATATGAAAGAGATACAAGCTGAAGCCGGTATCAAGGGCCAAGCACAGAAACTGAAGGGTGCTGATTACGTAGTTACCGGTGATGTCACCGAGTTTGGACGGAAGACCGTTGGCGACCATCAATTATTTGGGATTCTGGGTCGTGGCAAATCACAGGTTGCCTACGCAAAGGTGAATCTCAATATTGTAAATGTGCAGACTTCAGAAGTGGTTTTCTCTTCTCAAGGAGCCGGAGAGTACAGCTTGTCCAACCGTGAAGTTATAGGGTTTGGCGGTACCGCCGGTTATGACTCGACTCTGAACGGAAAAGTTCTCGATCTCGCCGTACGTGAGGCAGTAAATAACTTGGTGGCAGGTATTGATCGGGGGCAGTGGGATCCAACACTGTAATTTTACTCAAGGAAGGAGTTTGGAATGAATATGCGCGTCTTATTATTGGCGGTGATGACAGCAGTATTGTCGGGCTGTGCTGGCCCTAAAACTCTCTATCAGTGGGACGGTTACCAGTCCTCCGTTTATCAGCATTATCAGACGGATGATAGTAGCTTGAGTGAACAGGTAGCAGTGCTTGAAGAGAGTATTGAAAAAGCCCGTGCCGGTGATCGCATCGTAGCACCGGGTTTGCATGCCCATCTGGGGCTTCTTTATGCCAATAGTGGAAGAGAGCAGCAGGCGATGGAGCAGTTTGAAATGGAAAAGCGGTTGTTTCCTGAGTCGGAGACCTTTATGAGTTTCCTGCTTAAGCAGAACAACAGGGAAGAAATAAAATGAAGCGAATTTTTTATCCATTACTGTTAATTCTTGTTGGTGTGTTGACCGGGTGTGTGACTCCCGAACCTTATGATTACACAGCTTTTAGGGAGGCTAAGCCCAGATCCATTCTGGTTTTGCCTCCGACCAACCAGTCTCCGGATGTGAAAGCCAGTTATAGTATGTTGTCTCAGATAACCTATCCACTGGCTGAGTCTGGTTATTATGTGTTGCCTGTGGCCGTTGTGGACGAGACGTTCCGCCAGAATGGTTTAGCAAACCCGGAGGAAATCCATAATGTTCCTCTGGATAAATTTCATAGGATCTTTGGTGCTGATGCTGTTCTTTATATTGACGTTGAAGAATATGGCACAAGCTACAGAGTGATCAGCAGCGATACCCGAGTGACGGCGAATGCTGAACTCGTTGATATAAGAACCGGGGCAAAACTCTGGTCAGGCAGAGCTACCGCTTCCAGTACCGAACAGAACTCCAACTCTGGTGGTCTGATTGCCATGCTGGTGCAGGCTGCAATTGAGCAAATAGCCAATACGATCACCGACAAGGGTCATGAGATTTCTGGTATCACCAGTGCACGCCTGCTGACCGCTGGTATGCCTAATGGCATTTTGCATGGTCCTCGCTCTCCTTATTTATCGCAACAATAAATTTGTGATATCAGCCGCACCTGAGAGTGCGGCTTTTTATTGCCCAAGTTTCTGGCTTTACTTCTCCAACCGCCGCCTTACAATGCGGCGCTTTGTGTGAAAAAAGGAAGCAAAGCGTATGCAGTGGGTTCATTGCGCCCGAGTGGGCAGAATAAGTTTGGCGGCGTGGCCGTTATTGTGCGTCAGCACCGGTGAATACAGCGAAAAAGGATGGTTCACCTGATGCCAGCTCATGCCGAACGTCGGCGGGTAGCCGGCCAAATCTATCCCTTGTTCAAACAGCTCAAACATACTTTCATTCGCGAGGTCTGCCACCTGAAGCGTGGTCACTGGACCCTCAATCACCTGCTGGATTACACCCAGCTGCAAGACGAATTTTCCGATTATCTCTGGTTGCAGCCCGAATGGCTGGACCAACTCTCTTTGAATCTGATGGACTGGCAACACCCCGAGCATAAGCCCTTGTTCGAGCGTTTTCGCCACCAGGCCTTGCATATCCATCAAGACCCTTATGCCCCCAGACCCTTGTACTGGGGCGAAAACCGGCCCGTTCCGGTCGATGCCGCGCCGCGTATTCACGACTATGGTCTGGCGTACCGCTGTAATCTGGCGCTGATTGATCACAGCGGCGAACAGGCCAACATTATCGGTAACTGGGTGTTGAACTTTGCCGCCGACATTCCTCAAGAACGGCCGGCGCCGGCGCTGGAAATGACCCTGAACAGTTTGTATTTATTGCCGGAGTGGCAGGGTTATGGCGTGGGATCTGTGGTGAACCGAGTGTTGAGCGAGCTGGTTTGCAAGGTGGTATCTCCGTCGTTGGCCGAGGCCTTGCCTGCCGAGTTGTCGGCGCCGCCAGCCATGCAGTTTGATGCCAGCTACACCAGCCGTAATGGTCAGCGCATGGGTAAGCAGATTGCCCGGCGTCTGGCGCCCGTGGCACGCCAACATGGCTTGATGTATTACGACAGCAGTCGCTTTTGTACTCAGGGCTCTGCCAGAAACATGGTGTAGCCATCAAGCGTCATTGTGGCCACCTGGTGACATAATCAGGGCTGCGGCCCTGATTATCCGGTTGATTCAGTCAAACTCAACGACCCGAAAATGCGGGTTGCCGGTATTCGCGGTCATGCGGCTGATGGCTGCCAGGGGGATCAGCTGCTCCACATCATCTGCCAACATCTTGATGCACTCTTGTCGCTGCTCGTTGCGCGCGGTGTCGAGGGCGATGCCGCTGAGTGTCTTACCCGCGGTTAGCGTCAATGTCACGGCATATTGGTACAAGCAGGCTATCTCTATATAGTCGTGCTGCTCACAGCTCATCATGTTTCAGTTTCCCTATTCCCTATTCCCTATTCCCGGAACGTCACCCCAGGTGATCCAGCGGCAGGGCGGTTTCGTGTTTGATACGGCGCAGCACAAAGCTGGAACGTACCCCAGTCACGCCGTCCAGCCGGGTCAGCTTGCCCAGCAGAAACTGCTGGTAGTGCTCCATGTCGCGTACTATTACTTTTAGCTGATAATCGGCTTCGGTGCCGGTCACCAAGTCGCATTCCAATACTTCAGAGAAGCCATGAATGGCGGTATCGAATGACTCGAATCGCTCGGGCGTATGCCGGTCGAGCGAGATATGAATATAGGCCTGCAGACTTAAACCGAGCTTGCTGGCGTTGAGCAGGGTCACGTGATCGGCAATCAGGCCGGCATCTTCCAATGCCTTGACCCGACGTGAGCAGGGAGAGGGTGACAGGCCGATACGCTCGGCCAGCTCCAGGTTACTGATGCGGCCATGGCGTTGCATCAGCTCCAGAATACGCCGGTCGGTTCTATCCAGTTGCAGTAGATTGCTCAAGGTGTCTTCCCTGTGAAATGATTATTCTATATTTACACTATAAAGGGTGAGTGATTGCTTAAGTAGAGAAATTTAGCCTTTGATTCGCAACCACTCACCCCAAACAAAGCGTTACTATAGTTTCATCTTCTGGAGACAAACAGACCGATACCCTCGGTACCTGTTGCAAACCGGTTTACCCATCGGTAAGCACCACAAAGGCCGCATTTGAAGCAAATGTCAGGCTGGGAGCAAAGGCCACAAGCCCAATGCAGAGCATAAAAAGCCAGCCGCAAGGGCTGGCTTTGGTGTTTCTAGAAACTGGGGTCAGGCTTGGGGAATGGCCGCGATCACTGATATTTCCACCAACAGTTCAGGGCTGGCCATGGCGGCTTCCACACAGGCGCGGGCCGGAGCGTGACCCGCGGGCACCCAAGAATCCCATATCTGATTCATTTCTGCGAACAGGCTCATGTCTTTCACATAGATGGTGGCGCTCAGCAGGTGCTGGTTGCTGCTTCCGACCTCGGCCAGCAGGGCGTCGACCTTGGCGAGCATGGTACGGGTCTGCTCGGCGATGCCCTGGCTGCGATCTTCGGCCACCTGGCCGCAGAGGTAGACGGTGTTGTTGTGAATGACGGTGCGGCTCATTCGCTCGCTGGTGTGATGGCGTACTAGGGTCATGCTGTCTCCTGAAAGGTTGCAGCCGTCGCATCGGATACGACGGCCGTTGTTGTGTTGGGTAGTCTTCAGTTGCGCCTATTTCGAGTCGTTATCGCCCAGGCTGGCCAGCTCTTGCAGGGTCAGCGGCTTGATGGGCGAGCGAATACGGTAATAGCCCACTTCGGCCGGGGTGGTCTGGCGGGTATCGGCGATAATCTGCGCCACCGTCAGGCCGCACATGCGGCCCTGGCAGGGGCCCATGCCGACTCGGCTGAAAGCCTTGGTCTGGTTGGGGCCGGTGCAGCCCTGCCGGGCAAAGCGGCGAATGTCACCGGCGGTGACTTCTTCGCAGCGGCACACCAGCGTTTCGTCGGCCGGCGTGAGAAACTCTCCGGCGGGCTGGTAGAGCACATCGAGGAAGGGGCGGATCGCCAGTATCGGGTGCAGGGCCCGGCGTACCGGCGCAGCCAGCCGATCCCGATCACTCGGGCTCTGTCTGCCCAGTTGATGAGAAATTTGCCAGACGGCCAGCCGACCGGCCTGTTCGGCGGCCACGGCACCCCCGATGCCGGCACCGTCACCTGCGACAAAGATGCCCGGAATGTTGGTCTCACCCCATGAATCGGTGTGCGGACGCCAGCATAGCTGTTGTTCGTCCCACTGGTGGTCGATACCGATGGCCCGGCTCAGTTGCACATTGGGCACCACGCCCTGGTGCACCAGCAGGCTGGTGGCGTTCAGCGTCTGCTTTTTGCCCTTGTGGGTAAAGCGCACCCGGGCCAGCTTGCCATGGTCACCGGCTTCGGCCTTCAGTTCGCTCACCCGGCTCAGGCAGGGGACGCCTGAGCTTTTGAGTCGGGCCAGGTAGTCGAGCCCCTTGAGCAGCATTCTCCAGCCGCGCAGGGCACCACCAACATGACGGCCGGCCTTGAGGTAGTTGTCTTTGGGAGTGGTGTCGAGCACGGCGGCAATCTCTACCCCGGCCCGGTGCAGTTGCAGCGCTATCAACAGCAACAGCGGGCCGCTGCCGGCCAGCACCAGCGGTGCCGGTGGCATCAGACCACTGGTCTTGAGCATGATCTGGGCGGCACCACAGCTCATCACGCCGGGCAACTGCCAGCCGGGAAAAGGCACAGGGCGCTCCTGGGCGCCGGTGGCCAGCAGTATTTTACCCGCCTGCAGGGTGCGGGCCTGGCCCTGGGCCGACAGCCGGACCTCCCGTTCGCGGGTAATCTCCCACACGGTGGCGGACGGTATGTAGTCCACCCCGGCCTGGTTGAACGGCGCCAGCAGTTGGCGGCCATGGTAATAGTCCGGCCCCAGTATCTTTTCATCCTGTGGCGCGGGCGCCGAGATGGCGCGGTATATCTGGCCACCGGGAGCGGCCTGTTCGTCCAGCACGGCGATGGTCAGGCCCTGCTCGGCGGCGGCGGTGGCCGCCGCCATGCCCGCCGGTCCGGCACCGACGATCACCAGGTCATATTGCTTCATGGAAATCTCCCTCTGTCAGCTCTCGAGCACCCGACTGGCGGCGAATTTTCATGCCGTCGGTTACCTGCACCATGCAACCCTGCACGTTGGCCTGGCCATCGACTTCCACCAGGCATTCGAAACAGACCCCCATCATGCAGTAGGGGGCGCGAGGGCTGGCAGACACCGGCGTGGTGCGCGACGGCACGGCACCGGCGGCCAGCAGCGCGGCTGCCACCGAGTCGCCCTCGCGGGCGGTGAAGGGCTGGCCGTCGATCTCTATGGTGACGGTTCCGGCGGGGGCGGTGGCCAGGCGGTTAAAGGGGGAATCGGTCTGCACTGAACGCCTCCAGGGAAATGTTTGTGTCTTTGCCCAGTAGCCAGTCGACCAGAGGGCCGGCATGTACGGCACCCAGGGTGACGCCGCTGTGGCAGGTCACCACAAAGGCGCCGGGGTATTGGGCCGACTGTTGATAGATGGGGTAACCGTCCGGGGTCATAACCCGCAGGGCGCCCCAGGAGCGGATCAATCGTACTTTTTCCAGCACCGGATACATGCGGATGGCGCGGGCGGCAATCTTGCCGAGCTCCTCGGCGGTGGTGCCGGTATCCAGGCCCACGTCTTCCTTGGAGTCTCCCAGCTGCACAGTGCCTTCGCCGGTCTGGCGCACATGGCCGGTGGGGTAGCTGATAAAGGGCTTGAGTCGCTCGGTGATCAGCACCTGCCCCCGGTTGGGCTCAACCGGCGCATACAGGCCCAGTTGCGGCGCCAGCGCCTTGTTGCCGAGCCCGGCGGCCAGTATTACCTTGCCGGCCTGCAGGCGGTGACCATCCAGTATGATGTCGAAACCGCCCTGTTGCCGGGGCTGGATCTGCTGCACCGGCTGGCCGTTGACCAGGTTTCCACCATGCAGTTCAAAGGCCTGATGCAGGGCCCGGAACAACAGCAGCGGGTTCAGGTGGCCGTCCATCGGTGACCAGGTGGCACCGGCGATATCGGGCCCCAGCGCCGGTTCTTTTGCCCGCGCCTGTTCGGCGTTCAGCACCTCGAACGGGTAGTCGCCATCGGCGTCCTGCTGCATCTTGGCCAGCATGTCGGCCCGCTGCTGCAGGCTTTGCTGGTCGAGGCAGACATAGAGGCCGCCGCGTTGCTGCAGCTCGATATCTATGCCGGTATCCTGTTGCAGGTTGGCGGCAAGCTCCGGCCAGAGCCTGGCCGACAGCCGGGACAGCCGGGCATACTCGGGGCAGGTGTCGCCCTTGCCCTGTATCCAGACCAGACCGAAGTTGCCGCGAGAGGCCCGCAGCGCCTGATCGCCTTCGTCGAAGACGGTAACCCTTTTGCCCTGGCGCAACAGGCCGTAGGCCAGGGACATGCCCACCAGACCGCCGCCGATGATGGCCACATCGGTCTCGTTGCGGCTGGCATGGTTGCGAACCGACATCATGTTCTCCTTTGGCAAAATGGAGTAAATAACCTTTCCCGAATTGGTTACAGCAGTCAGGACCGAATGCAGACTCGCCATAAACCCATCCCTGGGGGCTCCGCTACGCCATCCCTGGCGTAGAGGGTCTGCTTATCGGCTCCTGACTCCTGTCTTGCTGCGAGAAAGTGCAGTTGAAGAAGTTGAAGCGGATTTACTTGAATTGCGCCAGAACCTGCTCGGCCCAGTCGTTGCCGATATCTTTCATGATCTCGGGCCAGATTTGCTCACGGGCCACATCGGCATATGCGTCGATGTCGGCGTCGGTCACCTCAACGATGGTGGCCCCGGCATCGGCCAGACGCTGCTCGTAGGCGGCCTGATCGGCCTGGGCGGATTCCCAGCGACGCTGTTCAAAGGCCTGGGCGGCCTGATCCAGGGCGGCGCGCTCGGCGTCATCCAGATCCGCATAGCGTTCGGCATTGATCTGCAGGAACCACACTTCGAAGTGGGTGTTAAGCGGCACATAGGACTTGGTGACGTCGCGGAAGGAGGCGTAGTAGCCTTCGGCACCCGAGCCCATGACGCCGTCTACTACCCCGGTCTGCACCGCGGTAAAGGCTTCGGAGAAGGGCAGAGGCGAGCCGATAAAGCCGGTGTTGTCGGCCAGCAGCTGGAACGACTTCATCGGCGGTACTCGCAGTTTCACGCCCTTGTCGTGGCTCGGGTCGACGACCTGATCCACGTCCCGGTTGAGGGCGATGCCGCCGAAGTACACCGGCCAGGCGGCCAGCACCTTGATGTCCTGTGCCTGATACAGGTCATCAATGGTGTTGCGCAGTGGTGAACCTGAGGTGTAGGCGGCCTGGGCATCGGTCCAGTTCTTCACCATGTAGGGCATGTAGATGACCTGAAAGCGTTTGTCGGCACCGGCGGAAGGCGGTTGCACTGCCATGTCGATGGCGCCCAGGCTGACCCGCTCCTGTACCACCGTATAGTCGCCGAGGGCGTTGGCCGGATAGACCTTGAGCTTGAGATCACCGTCGGTGGCGGCCTTCAACTCGTCGGACAGCTGGCGCACGTCTTTGTCGATGGAAGTACCCTGGGGCCGCACATGGGAAATCTTGAGGGTGGCGGCCTCGACGGCGGTGCCGGTCAGGGCCAGCGATAACAGCAGGCTCTTGGCCAGGGTGGTATATTCAATCCGTTTCTTCATGGTGTTCTCCTTGAGGGTCAGTAGCCAAACATGGCTGGAATATATTCAGACAGATCCGGCCATACCGAGACCAGCACCACTACCGGCAGGTAGCCGAACAGCAGCAGTATCATGGCCGGTTTGATCAATTGGGTGAACGGCACCTTGCCGATGCGTGCGCCCATGTAGAGGATGCTGGCATAGGGCGGAGTCACGCCACCCATGGCGGTGTTGACGCCCATGATGGCGGCAAACTGGATGGGGGTGACCCCCAGGGCCGACATTAGCGGCAACAACAGAGGCGCCGTCAGTATGATGGCGGTGACGTCGTTGACCACCATGCCAATCAGGAACAGGAACAGGTTGACCATGATCAGCAGCAGCACCTTGTCGGTGGTGATGTCGAAGATGGCATCCACCAGCGCCTGGGGAATGTCTTCCATCACGTAGATCTGGCTGAGCATCAGGCTGAACAGCACCATGATCAGGATGGCACCTACTGCGGTGGCAGACTCTTTGCCGGACTCGATAAAGCTGCGCCAGGTCAGCCCCTTGTAGATCATGAAGCCCACTGGAATGGCATAGATAACGGCGATGGCCGCCGCCTCGGTTGGGGTCATGATGCCGCCGTAGATGCCGCCCAGTATGATGACCGGCATCAGCAGCGCCGGCAGAGCGTGTACGGTGCGGGCGGCACCTTCACGAATGGCTTCGTTGAACGGCTTGGGATCATCCAGTACCAGCGGGAACTTGCGTGCCATCACCAGATTGACCAGGGCGAAGTTGAACATGATCAGCAGGCCCGGCCCCAGGGTGGCGAGGAAGCTGGCCAGAATCGAGGTTTCGGTGACCCAGCCGTAGACGATCATGGTGACGCTGGGCGGGATCAGCAGGCCCAGAATGGACGAGTTGGCAATCAGCGCGGTGGCGTAGGCGCGGGGGTAGCCCTGGCGTTCCATTTCCGGGATCAGCAGGGGGCCGATGGCGGCGATGCCGGTGAGGCCGCTGCCGGAAATGGCGCCGATAATGGCGCAGCTGACCGACGCCACCACGCCTAGACCACCGCGAATGCGACCGACGAAGAGGTTGACGAACTTGAGCAGACTACCGGCGATGCCGCTGACACTCATCAGGGTACCGGCAAATACGAACAGGGGCACCGCCAGCAGCACCGGAGTGGACAGCTGATTAAAGCCCCACAGCATGGTGCCTTTCATGGTGGCGTCTCCCACCAGGCTCATCACCATGAGACCCGCGCCGAAGCAGTAGGGTAACGGCACGCCGATGGTGAGCAGAATCACCAGCACGGCAAAGGCCAGAATCGCAATTTCAACCATGGAACTTCTCTCCTTTCTGTTCTTCCGTGAGCAGCTTGAACTCGGTCACCTCGGCCGGTTCGGGGATGGTATCGACTCGGTGGGCCTCGCCGCCGGCCATCAGCGTGCGCAGGTGTTTGAGCAGGTGCCAACCCCCATAAAGGGTCATCACTACCAGCCCCAGAAACAGCGCGGCTTCATAGATGATGGTGGGAATGTAGAGGGTCGGGCTTTCTTTCCAGACCCGCTTGGCATATTTGAAGTAGTCCCAGGCCCACCAGGTCAGCCAGCCGGAGATGGCAAGGCTGATGGTTTCGGAGATCACCGCCAGCCAGTGCCGGGCTCGGTCGGTCTTGAGGAAGACTTCCAGCACATTGGCGCGGATCTGGGTGTCTTCGCGGGAGGCATTGACCGCCCCCAGTATGTAGAGCCACATGGTGGGGATCAGCGCCATTTCTTCCAGCCCCATCATGGGCGTTTCAAACACGTAGCGCGAAATTACCTGTACGGCCTGAAAACCGGCTACCGTGGTAATCAGCAATGTCAGTGTGTATTTGAATACCGTTTCCATATTCTTGTCCTTGTGCGGTTCACCTGCAGAAATCGATGTTTCTCATCAGTTGCTGCCTGATATTCATTTTGCATTTACAAAATTATAACAACAAATCGTTTTTAGTGGCCTTTGTATAACATAATGTTATCTTGTTGCCGTGACTGTATTCAGGGAGCGAGCTCATGGCCAAGTTAAGTTATCGACAGGTAGAAGCCTTTCGGGCGGTAATGATTGCCGGCACCACTACGGGTGCGGCGGGTCTGCTCTATATTTCGCAACCGGCGGTGAGCCGGTTGCTCAACGACTTCGAGGTGGCGGTAAAAGTTAAATTGTTCGATCGCCATCACAAGCGGCTGGCGCCAACCCCCGAAGCCCTGTTGCTGTTTGAAGAGGTTGAGCGATCTTTCGTCGGTATTGACCGGCTGGCGACTATGGCGGAAGAGTTGCGCGATTTTCAGCGTGGCAGCCTCAAGGTGGCGGCTATGCCGGCCATTGCGCTGGGCTTTTTACCCCGGGTAATGCAGCAGTTCAGCCAGCATCATCAGGGGGTGAACCTGACGCTGCAGGTGCGTAGCTCCCAGCAGGTGGCCGACTGGATTGCGACCCAGCATTTCGATGTGGGTATTGGTGCCATCAATGTGGCCGATCCGGCGCTGGCGGTGGAGGTGCTGGGAGAAGCGGCCCTGGTCTGTGCTCTGCCGGCGAATCATCCGCTGGTAGAAAAGAAGACGATAGTGCCGGAGGATTTACGGGATCAGCCCTTTATTTCTCTTGGGCCGGAGCAGAGCGTGCGTTACAAGGTGGATGAAGTGTTTGAACAGGCACGGGTCAGTCGACAGCTAGTGTTCGATACCCAGTTGTCGCACGTGGCCTGTTCCTTTGTGGATGCGGGGTCCGGGGTGGCGCTGATCGATCCGATCACCGCGCTGCATTTTTCGTCTGCCAACCTGGTGTTTCGCCCCTTTGAGCCCTGGGTGTCGTTTTCTTATCACTTGTTGTATCCGGCCCACAGGGCGCGTTCCCGGGCGACCGAAGAATTCAGTCAGCTGCTGAAGCAGGAACTGGCGTTACTGGTGAAGCGTGCCGATGGTCTGCTGCGTTTGAAGAGTTGACCTTCTGATTGGGATTGGTACCAGTAATTTCATAATTTATCTGGTTAGCCAGCCGCAAGGGCTGGCTTTGGTGTGGTTGGAGTTCGAATACTAGGTGACGCGCCGTGTTTTCACTCACTTCCTATGCACGCAGCTCATGCGAGCCTGATTTTTATTCGCTGTTTCCTCTTTGCCGTTTGTGACATTTTATTAACATGCCTGTTTTTACAGGAAGGGCGAACTGTGCATCCGCATGCCAGTATCGCTATCGGTTATCACAAGCAGGAGTAAACAATGGACAGTGCTCGCGTTTTATCGATGGCCTCATCAAACAGAAAAATAGATCCCGATCGTCGCCGGGGACATTTCAAGGCCGACGGCTCCCTGAATGATAACGATCGTGTCGAGATAGGCCCCACCGGCCTTGCGTTTGAAGAATGGGGCGCGTTGGGTCTGACGCCGCCTACCTTGTCTCGCATGCGCGAGTATCGGTTGCAGCGTATCGTCGGCGAGTTGCAAAAGCGGGATCTGGCCGGGGTGCTGTTGTTCGATCCGCTGAATATTCGCTACGCGACCGATACCACCAACATGCAGCTGTGGATTACGCACAATCATGCCAGGGCCTGCTTTGTGTCGGCGTCCGGGCATGTGATTTTGTGGGATTTCCATAACTGTGAGCATTTATCGGCACATTTGCCATTGGTAAAAGAAGTGCGGGGTGGGGCCGCTTTTTTCTATTTCGAGACCGGCAATAGAACTGAGGAGCATGCGGCTAACTTTGCCGCCGAAATACAATCGGTACTGCAGGAACACGCCGGCAGTAATAGCAGGTTGGCTGTCGACAAGATTGAAATGGCGGGCTTCACTCAGTTGCAACGTCTTGGCATCGAGATCTCCGATGGTCAGGAGGTCATGGAGCTGGCCCGGGCTGTTAAAAACGAAGATGAAATCAATGCCATGCGCTGTTCCATCGCGTCCACCGAAATCGCCATGAAGCTGATGCAGCAGGCCTCGGTGCCCGGTGTGACCGAAAACGACATTTGGTCTATCTTGCATGCGGAAAATATTCGCCGTGGTGGCGAATGGATCGAATGCCGAATTCTGTCTTCCGGTCCGCGGACCAATCCCTGGTTCCAGGAGTGTGGTCCCAGAATCGTGCAGGCAGGTGAGCTGCTGGCCTTCGATAGCGATTTGATCGGACCGTATGGCATGTGTGCCGATATTTCACGTACCTGGCTGATTGGCGAGCAAACCCCCTCGGAGGAACAGAAAACGCTGTATCGAGTTGCTTATGATCACATTCTGCACAATATGGGCATATTGAAACCGGGCATGAGTTTCAGAGAGGTGACCGAAGCGGGCTTACTGCTGCCCGAGCAGTATCGAGCTCAGCGATACGGAGTCATGATGCACGGAGTTGGGTTGTGTGATGAATACCCTTGCATCCGTTATCCTGAGGATCTCGAAGGTCATGGTTATGATGGTGTGTTGGAGCCGGGTATGACGTTGTGCGTGGAAGCCTATGTGGGGGCGGTGGGTGGCCGGGAAGGCGTGAAGCTGGAAGATCAGGTGCTGATTACCGAAACCGGGGTTGAAAATCTGACCTCTTACCCGTTTGAAGCGGCTTTACTGGATGACTGAGACGCGCTGGGCAGTATTGCCTGAACGCACCAGCACCGACTGAAGCACCTTTCGCTCCCGCCGTCCGCGGGAGCATTGTATCGATATTTTCGTCGAAGGTGCGCCCGATCATGTTACTGCTTACTCACCTTCTTATCACGCTGGCTGCCCGGGGTAATAATGATAGAGTGCGCCGCAAAAGGAACAGGGCCATAGCGTCCGGAAAACGTCAGGAGCGACCATGAAAATCAAGCCACTGCCGCCGATGAACAGTCTTATTGTGTTCGAGGCGGCGGCCCGCCATCTCAGCTTCACGCTAGCAGCCAATGAGCTTAGTGTCACCCAGGGTGCCATCAGTCGTCAGATCCGCCAGTTGGAGGAGTATCTCGGCAAGGATTTGTTTGTGCGGGCCAATCGCAACATTTCTTTGACCCCAACAGGCCTGCAGTATTATCAGACTATTTACCGGGCTTTGCTGGATGTGGCTCAGGCGACTGGCGAAATCAAGAAATGGCAGGGAGAGCAGCAGATCACAGTGGCGACCACTAATGCGATGGCGGCGCTCTGGCTGTTGCCCAAGGTGGCGGAATTTCAGCGGCAGCATGAGGAAATAGATCTACGTATTCTCGCCTCCGATCAGGTTACGGACTATCGCAGGCTCGATTGTGATATCGCACTCTTTTATTGTCGTTTTCCTCCGGCCGAAATGAAAGTGACCACCCTGTTTCCAGAGGAGGTGTTTCCGGTTTGCAGCCCGGCTTACCTGGAACGGTGTCAAGACTGGGATTCGCCGGAAGCCCTATTTGGCAAGACGCTGTTGTATCTTGACGAATCTCAGCGAGACTGGCTCAGCTGGCAGGAGTGGTTTGATCAAGTGGGTCTGCCGCCCGTGACGCCCCGCAACCGCATCAATATCAATAACTACCCTATGCTGGTGCAGGCGGCTATTAACGGACAGGGCGTCGCCCTGGCCTGGGGTTCTCTTGTGGATGAATATCTGGAAACGGGGGCGCTGGTACGGCCGGTGGATATGGTATTACGTACACCGGCCAGTTTTTGCATGCTCGAACCCTTGAGTCGCGGTGTGGTGCCAAGTAGCGTCAAGCTGTTTCGTAAATGGTTGCTGGAACAGTTGCCGGGTCAGGTTGGCGAAAAGGGATTACACGAACAAGGCGCTTGATAACTCCTCGTTTCGTTACTTATTCCGTAACATCCTAATTTTATCCATAAAAAACCGGCATCATTAGATGCCGGTTTGCATTCAGGTGCAATTTTATCTTCGACTCTTGCTACTTGCCGACAAGAGAAGCTGCATTCCAGTCTGTTGCCGGCTTGGTGTCGGAGGCTTCGTCGGTCACTTTTTCGACCCCTTCCTCGACCTTGACCAAGGGGCTGACGGAACCATCCAGCTTTGACGGCTCTGGTCGTACATTATCCGGTACCATGGCCCAAGGCTTGGGCTCCCGGCGAATGCTGTGCAGTAATGTCATGCCCATCACCAGAATAAAGATGGAAATGGGGAAGCCGGCGATAATGGAAGCCGTTTGCATCGCTTTTAGGCCACCGGCGTAGAGCAGTACCCCGGCAATGGCGGCTATCATGAAGCCCCACAGTACCCGTATCGGTCTGGGAGGTTCCGGATTACCCAGTGAATCCAAGGTGGAGAGGATCAGAGTGCCGGAGTCGGCCGAGGTGATAAAGTAAGTGCCCAGTAACAGGCAGGCCAAGACACTCAGCAGCTTGCCCATAACACCTCCATCCAGCTCATCAAACAGGGTAAACAATGCCAGTGTGGTGTCCTGCTTGGTGGCTCCCAGAATAGGGCCACCGGCAAAAGGAGCCTGTGCCGGTTCACCTGCTTCGGCCAGTTGTACCGTCTGTTGCTCGTAGGCGACGCGGGCTTCCTGCTCGATCTTCAAGGCCGAACCGCCGAATACCGCCATCCACAAAAAGGTGATCAGGGTGGGCACGATTAACGCGCCGCCAATCAGTTCGCGAATGGTGCGTCCCTTGGAAATACGAGCCACAAACATGCCGACGAAAGGCGCCCAGGTCATCCACCATGGCCAGTAGTAGGCGGTCCACCAGTTCTGCCAGCCGGAATCCTGCTGGGTATCACTCCAAAAGCTCATGCCGACGACTTGACTGCTGTAGTCCCCGATGCCCTCCAGAAAGGAATGCAGAATATAGCGGGTCGGGCCTATGTAGAGCACGATCAGTACCATCAGTAATGACAACAGCATGTTCCATTCCGACAGTCGGCGTATGCCTTTGCCAACACCGGACAACACCGAGGCCACCGCACAGGTACACAGCACCATTATGATCAGCAATTGCACGCCGAGACTGACGCTGGTGCCGAAGACCAGATTCAGGCCGGTATTAATCTGAATGACGCCCATGCCCAGAGTCTGGGAGATACCAAAGGCGGTAATTGCCACGGTGAGAATGTCCACTGCATGGCCGATGGGGCCATAGATACGATTGCCAATCAGCGGATACAAAATGGAGCGCAGGGTCAGCGGCAGTCCTTTACGATAGGAGAAATAGGCCAGGGCCAGAGCCACAATCAGGAAGATGGACCAGGGATGCAGACCCCAGTGAAAAAAAGTCAGCCACATGGAGGTTCGCGCTGATTCGTTACTTAGCCCCTGGGAAAAAGGATTGTCTGCATAGTGCCACATCGGCTCGGCGACCGACCAGAACACTAGGCCGATGCCCATGCTTCCCGAGAACAACATGGAAATCCATGACAGGTAACTGAACTCAGGCTTTTCATCGTCCTTGCCAAGACGAATATGGCCGAAACGGCTGACCATCAGGTACAGCAGCAGGCCGGTAACCAAGCTGACCACCAGCAAATAGAACCACTTCATATTCTGCAGCAAGATGCCGGAAACGGTTTCAAAGTACTGACCCGCCTGATTGGCCATGATGGCGCAAAACAGTACAAAACCGATGACCAGTATCTTGGATGCTATGGTCACGGTCGGATTCAGCCCTTTCAGTATCCCTGATGTAGCACGCATAACTTCTCCCTCTGCGTAACACGCTAAATAGTTAATGAGTTGTTAATGGCGAGAGATTAGAGATAGCAGGTAAGACACTCAACTGATTTTTTCTCACTCATGAGTGAACACAGCTCATGCACAAAGCCAAAGGATTGTTTATATAAGCGATTGGCTACATATGAGGCGTATCTGAATGGATGACAAAAGCTCATCCATACCCAGCTAAAAAGTCGTTTGTTTGTAGCAGTGTTGTTAATCAGAATCCACCCCATCGGCACTTGAAGTGTCCTTTGTTAACATCAGCGCAGGGAGCACTGCGTCACAGTGGGAGAATCACTAATGAGCAATGTCAATCAGACCATCATTCCCGTTAAGCAGGTTGAAAACGTATTAAACCCAATCGTCGAAGCCAGTGGTATGCCTAACGCCTGCTATACCAGCCAGGAATACTTCGCCTTCGAGCGGGATCAGGTGATCGGCAAAACCTGGGCCTGTATCGGTTTTGCGTCCGACCTGGTCAAGAACGGTTATGTTCAGCCGGTCAACTTCATGGATCTACCGCTGCTGATGATGCGTAACAAAGAAGGTGAGGTGCAGGTTTTTCATAACGTCTGCAGCCACCGTGGCATGCAGCTGGTACACGAAGCTGGCGAAGTGCAGGGCATGATCCGCTGTCCCTATCATTCCTGGACTTATGATTTGAACGGCAATCTCAAGGGCACCCCGCATATAGGGGGCATCGCCAAACATAAGGACGACCGCTTCAAGTGCGAAAAACACGGTCTCAAAGCGCTGCGCTCTGCCATCTGGATGGATATGGTATTCGTCAACCTGTCTGGCGATGCAGCCTCTTTCGAAGAGCATATCGCTCCGCTGGAAAAGCGCTGGAAGGGCTTTCTGGGTGAAGACGGCCTGGGCCTGTTACGTCGGGTCAACATGGGCGGCCATCTGGAAATTGAAGTGGCGAGCAACTGGAAGCTGACCGTGGAAAACTACTGCGAAGCCTACCATCTGCCTTGGGTACATCCCAGTCTGAACTCCTATTCCAAGCTGGAAGACCATTACAACATCATGCTCGAAGATCGCTTTTCCGGTCAGGGTAGCACCGCCTACAACCTGTCGGATACCGCCGGTACGCATTTACCCAAGTTTCCAAGCTGGCCGAGCGACAAGCTCCGCCATGCGGAATATATTTCCCTGTTCCCCAACGTGCTTCTGGGTATTCAGGCAGATCATGCTTTCGCCATGATGATCGACCCCATTCATGCGGAAAAAACCATAGAAAACCTGCGTCTCTACTATGTGGGTGACGAGGCGCTGAAGGATGAATATGCGGCCTGCCGCACCGCGACTCTGGAGTCCTGGCGGGTGGTATTCAGCGAAGATATCGGTGCCGTGGAAGGTATGCAGAAAGGCCGTCACTCTCCCGGTTTTGGTGGCGGCGTCTTCTCCCCAGAAATGGACCTGCCGACCCACTTCTTCCAGAAGTGGCTGGCTACCCAAACCAAAACAGCGCTGGAGGCTTAATTAATGCAGCATTATCTCAACTATATCGATGGCCAGTGGCGAGATGCGTCCCGCCAGCTCACTGTGATGAATCCGAGCACTGGTGAACCTTACTCCACCATTGCCCAGGCGAGCATAGAGGATGCGGATCTGGCCATGACCGCTGCCCGCCGCTGTGCCGACAGCGGAGAATTGAGTGACGTACGCCCTGCCCAGCGCACCCGCTGGATGCTGAAGGCGGCCGATGCCATTCGTGCCATCGCCGACGAAGGCGCCTTGGTGGCGTGTCGCGAAAACGGCAAGAGCCTGAACGATGCCCGGGACGAGTTTCTGGAAGCGGCCCGTTATTTCGAATACTACGCCGGCATGGCCGACAAGATTGAAGGCATCTCGGTGCCGCTGGGCAAGGATTACATGGATTTCACCCAGTACGTGCCCTTTGGCGTCTCGGTGCAAATCGTGCCCTGGAACTTTCCGGTGTCTATTTGTGCCCGTTCGCTGGCTCCGGCGTTGGCGGCCGGCAATGCGGTGGTGATCAAGTCGCCGGAAATTTCTCCGCTGGCCATGACGCTGCTTATCAAGGCCATCGAGCAAGCCGGCTTCCCCAAAGGGGCGGTCAACCTGTTGTGCGGCAAGGGCTCAGAAGTGGGTAGCCACCTGGTCAAGCATCAGCACACCAATCAGATAGTGTTCACCGGCTCGGTGCCCACCGGCCAGCGAATTCTCAAGGATGCAGCCGATCGAGCTACGCCATCGGTGATGGAGTTGGGCGGCAAGTCCGCCGCCATCGCGCTTAAGGATGCCAATCTGGATACCCTGCTGGCCAGCGTGAAGGTCGGCATTTTCTTCAATGCCGGTCAGGTGTGCTCGGCCATGTCGCGATTGCTGGTGCAGCGCGACCGTTATGAAGAAGTGAAAGCCGCCGTAGTTGCGTTGGCCGAAGGCTTGACCATAGGGCGGGGCGAAGCCAACCCGGATCTGACGCCGGTGGTGTCTCAGGATCAGCAACAGCGGGTGCTGGCCATGATCGAGCAGGCCCGTGCCGAAGGCGCCAATATTCTTGCCGGCGGCGTGGCACCGGACTTGTCCGGCTACTTTGTGGCGCCGACCGTGATCGAGGCGACCCCCGAGATGACCATAGCCCGGGAAGAGGTGTTTGGTCCCGTGCTGGTGATCATGCCCTTTGACAGCGAAGACGACGCCGTGTCCCTGGCAAACGGCACCGACTTTGGCCTGGTGGCCGGAATCTTCGGTGAAGGCCTGAGCCAGACTCTGCGCATTGCCAACCGCTTGCGCGGTGGTCAGGTGTTTATCAACGAATGGTTTGCCGGTGGCATCGAAACGCCATTTGGCGGCGTAGGTCTGTCGGGCTTTGGTCGCGAGAAGGGACAGGAAGCCATCTACAGCTATGTTCAGACCCGTAATATCGGCATTCGTCTGAGTCAGGGTTAAGTAATAAATAGCGGGCTTCATCGCACGCCAGAGGTCAGCAACGAACGCAGACGCCATAGACCCATCCATGGGGGCTCCGCCGCGTCGTCCCTGACGCGGAGGGTTTGCTTATCGCAACCTGACCTCTGTCCAATCGAGTGCGGTGTAACAACCGCTATTTAGCAGTAAACAGGGTAGTGGGGAGAAACAAGATGAAAAAGTGGTTATGTATCATCTGCGGATTGATTTACGACGAGGCCAAAGGCTGGCCCAGTGACGGCATCGCCCCGGGCACTGCTTGGGAAGACGTACCGGATGACTGGCTTTGCCCCGACTGCCTGGTCGGCAAGGCCGATTTCGAGATGCTCGAGATCACCGACGAAGAGCCGGCTCCGCTGGCGGTGGTGGCCGAACTCAGCACCCCGCTGACCGACGCGGCACTCGAGCCGGTGGTCATTATCGGTACCGGTCACGGCGGTTATCAGCTGGCGGCGGCGTTGCGTGCCCAGTCACCGAACCTGCCCATTACCCTGTTTACTGCCGACGACGGCGCCCTGTACAGCAAGCCCGCCCTGTCCAACGCCCTGGCGCTGGGCAAGGATGGCGACAGCCTGGTCAGCGAGCCGGCGTTGGCGTGGGAGCAACGGCTCGGGGTGCGGGTTTATCCTCATACCCGGGTCGAGCGTATCGACCGTGACAACAGGCAGCTGCATACCAATATCGGCATTTACCCCTATGGCCGTCTGGTGCTGGCTACCGGCGCCTCACCCATAGTAATTCCGGTGGAAGGCGAGCAGAGCACCATGCTCAGCGTCAACGATCTGGCTGATTATCGCCGTTTCCGCCAGCAACTGACGGGCAAGCGGCACGTCACCATTTTGGGCGATGGCCTGATCGGCTGCGAGTTTGCCAACGATCTGGCGGCGCAGGGGGTGGCGGTGACCGTGGTGGGCCTGGGCCAGTGGCCGATGGAGCGACTGATCCCGCAACCGCTGGGACAGGCGTTGCAGCAGGCGCTGACCGAGCTGGGCACCGACTGGGCCCTGCAGGACAGCATCACCCGAATCGACACCGAGGGCGAAGGCTATCGCCTGCAGCTGCAAAGCGGTCGCGTGCTGAATACCGATCTGGTGCTGAGCGCCGTGGGGCTACGGCCCAATACCGGTCTGGCTCAGGCGGCCGGGCTGGTAACCGGTCGCGGCATCCGTGTCGATATTTGTCATCAAACCTCGGATCCCCATATTTTTGCCTTGGGTGACTGCGCCGAGGTTGAAGGCCAGTGGGCGCCCTATATTGCGCCCATCAACCAGGCCATGCCGGCGCTGGTCAACAGCCTGCTCGGCACCCTGACCCCGGCGGTGCTCAAGCCGGCACCGGTACTAGTCAAAACACCGGCGCTGCCGTTGTCGGTGATGCCGGCCAGCGGCGAAGGCGAATGGCGGGTAGAAGGCAGTGACCAGGAACTGGCGGCGGGTTTTTATAACCCCGCCGGCGCCCTGGCCGGGTTTGCCCTGCTGGGCAGCACACAACAGGGACTGCGCAGCCAGTGGCTGGAGCGCCTGACATCAAACCGCCAGGCGGCCTGAGGAGCAGAACATGATTAACTTACCCAAAGATGACTACAGCTGCGGCTGGTATCAGGCCCTGCCACCGGCCGCGCCGGTGAAGCGGCTCAAGGGCGTGCAGAAGGCCGACTATGCGGTGCTGGGCGCCGGCTTTGCCGGCCTGGCGGCCGCCCGCCGGCTGGCCGAGCATCATCCACAGGCGCGTATCCTGCTGGTGGATGCCCAGCGGGCCGCCGAAGGCGCCTCCGGTCGTAATTCCGGCTTCGTGATCGACCTGCCGCACAAGTTTGCGCTGGAACATCCGGATCCGGCCCACAAGCAGAAACTGCTGGGGCTGAACCGCTCCGCCATCGCCCAGCTGGACGGCCTGGTGCAGCGCCATGGCATCGACTGTCAGTGGTCTGCGGTCGGCAAGTATCAGGGCGCGGTAGGCGAGCGGGGTGAGGCCTTTCTCGATCACTTCGAACATCTGATGAAAGACCTGGGCGAGCCTTACCGCAAGGTGGAGCACGGCGAGCTGAGTGCGGTGCTGGGCACCTCCTATTATCGGCGTGCCATCTTTACCCCCGGTGGCTATCTGATGCAGCCGGCGGCGCTGGTGCGCGGCATGGCGGAAAACCTGCCGGACAATGTCGAGCTGCTGGAGCAGTCGCCGATCCGCTCCCTGCAACAAGAGGGTGGCAACTGGCGTCTGCTGGGCGACGAAGGCGAGATCCAGGCGCCGACACTGCTGCTGGGCACCAGCATCTTTACCCGCGAGTTCGGCTACCTTAAAAATCGGCTGTTGCCGGTGATGACCTTTGCCAGCTGGACCCGGCCGCTGACCGACGCCGAGCTGGCGCGCTACGGCGGTCAGCTGAACTGGGGTCTGACCCCGGCGGATCATGCGGGTACCACGCTGCGCATGACCGCCGACCGCCGCATTCTGATCCGCAACAGCTACAAGCATGTGCCCCGGTATGGCGGTAGCATCAATGACGGCATGCGCCAGCGTATTCAGGCGGATCATCGGCAGGCGTTTCTGGCCCGTTATCCGGATCTGGCCGAGGTACCCTTCACCCATACCTGGGGCGGGGTCTACGCCATCTCCCGTAATTTCACCAATTTCTTCGGGCAGCTGGAAGATGGTGTCTACGCCAGTGCCTGTGACAACGGCGTGGGGGCAGCCTGGGGCACCATTTCCGGCTCCCTGCTGGCCGATCTGGCGGTGGGCGCGGAATCCGCTCAGCTGCGTGACATCCAGCAAGTGACCGGCATGCCCAGCCTGAACCCTCCCGAACCCTTTCTGGGGCTGGGGGTGAGAAGTCGTATTGCCCTGGCCAAGTGGCACAGTCGGAGCGAGTTATGAGTGAAGTAAGAGTCATCGACAGCAAGGAACTGGATTTCAGCTTTCGTGGCGGCCCGCCGGGTGCCGCCTATGTGGCCCGGGCGCTGAGCCCGGAAGTCTCCCCGAGCATAGGGGTGGGCTTTGCTCGCTGGGAAGGGGCCGAAGTGGCCTGGACCGTGCTGTATGACGAAGTGGTATTCGTGATCGAAGGCTGCTTCGAACTGACCGCCAACGGCAAGAAACACGAGGTTCGTCCCGGCCAGATGCTGTGGATTCCCGAAGGTACCGAACTGGTGTATGGCGGCCATGCCCTGTTCGGTTATGTGGTTCATCCGGGCAACTGGAAGGAGTTACACGGACTGGCATGATAGAAGTTCGTCTCCAGGCACTACTTTGCCGGCCCTCTCGGGCCGGCTTTTTTTCTTCTCACGGCAATGAAAACAATATTATTTAATTACTCCACACGCCATGCGGGCGCCGCCGCCGCCCAAAGGTGCGGGGTTGTCACTGTGGTTATCGCCACCGGCATGGATCATGATGGCGCGCCCCTGAATTTGCGTGAGTTTTTCCAATTTTGGCGCCAGAACGGGATAGTTGGCATGACCGTCTGCATCCACATAGAGAACCGGCAAGTCGCCGAGATGCCCCTTGGCATCATAAGGACCTGAATGTTTACCGGTGTTGTCGGGATCAAAATGCCCACCCGCGGCACCTGCAGGTACAACCTTGCCATCCTCGCCGGTTTTAGGGCCGCAGTCAGGATGCTGATGAATATGAAAGCCATGAATGCCTGGTGCCAATTGAGATAACTCTGGGCCAAACAAGAGGCCATAGTCGGTTTCAGTCACCTTGATGGTGCCCAGCTCGACCGTCGTACCTTGCTCATCCACCTTATGAATTGCAATCTTCGCATCGTTAGCCAGGGCAGAGCCGCTGATGGCCGTTGCTAACATGGCGGTCGTTAATAAAGCATGCTTCATGCTGACTCCTGTTTTACGCGATAGTGATACCAGCCTAGAGCAAAGCCACATAATATTCGACCTTGCAGCGGTTAAATAATACGCGCCGCTTGCTGTTTGCGGATCAACACCGGAATCGACTTAGAGGTAGGCGTATCACTGCCATCGCCTACACTGTGCAGCGGCACCAGCGGGTTGGTTTCCGGGTAATAGGCTGCGACATCTCCTGGCGGAATGTCATAAGCCACGACCTTGAAACCGCCCACCTTGCGCTCTACATCATCCAGCCAGACGGTACTCAGCTCTACCCAATCGCCTTCTTGCAGGCCCCGGCGTTTGATTTCATCCGGGTGCATAAACAACACCATGCGTTGGCCATAAACGCCGCGATAGCGATCGTCCATGCCGTAGATGGTGGTGTTGTACTGATCGTGGGAGCGCAGGGTTTGCAGGGTGGACAACAAGCCTTGCGCCTTGGCGGTAATGGCTTGCGGGATCAGGCTTTCGGGCAGGGGAGCTGCGCCAAAGTTGGCTTTGCCGTTAGGGGTTTGCCATTGATAACGGGCGGCGCTGTTGCCCAGGTAAAAGCCGCCGGGCTGCATCAGCCGTTCGTTAAAGCGCTCGAAGCCGGGCAAGGTGGCGGCAATATGGTCGCGGATCAGATTGTAATCTTGCGACAGTGCCAGCCAGTCTACCGGTTGCGAGCCAAGAGTGGCGTGGGCAATACCGGCCACGATGGCGGTTTCCGAACGTTGCTGTGGGCTGTTGGGTTTGCCCACCCCTTCGGAGGCATGCACCATGCTGAACGAGTCTTCCACGGTAATGAACTGACTTACACCGGCCTGCATATCCTGCTCGGTACGGCCCAGGCAGGGCAAAATCAGCGCCTGTTTACCCGCCATAATATGGCTGCGGTTGAGTTTGGTACTGATTTGTACTGTCAGCTCGCAGTTGGCCAGGGCGCGTGCGGTGGCCAGAGTGTCGGGTGCCGCAGCGGCAATATTGCCGCCAAGGGCGATAAACACCTTGGCGTTGCCGTCCAGCAGGGCCTGTATGGCGGCCACTGCATTATGCCCGGGTTGGCGGGGCATGGGGTGTTTGAAGTGTTGCTCCATCTGGTCCAGAAAGGCGGCGCTGGGTCGTTCGTTGATGCCCACGGTACGGTTGCCCTGTACATTGCTGTGGCCGCGCACCGGGCACAAACCCGCCCCCGGTTTGCCCAGTTGGCCGCATAGCAGCTGCAGATTGGTGATTTCGCGAATGGTGGCCACCGAGTGCTTGTGCTGGGTAATGCCCATGGCCCAGGTAACGATGACCTTGCTGGCATCGGCATATACCCGTGCGGCCTGGCTGATCTGCTCCTGGCTCAAGCCGGACTGTTCGGTGATCTGCGTCCAGGAGGTTGCCTGTACCTGGTTCAGGTAATCCTCCAGGCCTTGCGTGTGTGTGGCAATAAAGTCGCGATCGAAGAGCCCGACCCCACCTTCGGCCAGGGCGGCTGTGTCCCACGCCAGTAACTGCTTGACCATGCCACGTACCACCGCCATGTCGCCGCCCAGTCGTGGGCAAAAATAATGACTGGAAATGCGCGAGTCTTTGGGCGTTAACATCTCGAGCGGGCTTTGCGGATCGGCAAAGCGCTCCAGCCCTCTTTCTTTGAGGTTGTTAAAGCTGACGATGGCAGTCCCGTTGCGGGCGGCGTTGCGCAGGCTGTGCAGCATGCGCGGGTGGTTGGTGCCCGGATTCTGGCCAAAAACGAAGATGGCATCGGCCTGTTCAAAGTCGTGCAGCGTGACGGTGCCTTTGCCCACGCCAATGGCCTGGGTCAGTGCCACGCCGCTGGCTTCGTGACAGAGGTTGGAGCAATCGGGGAAATTATTGGTACCAAAGGAGCGGCCGAACAGCTGATAGAGATAGGCGGCCTCGTTGCTGGCGCGGCCCGAGGTATAGAGTTCAAGTTGGTCCGGATGGTCCAGCGCCTGCAAATGGCGGCCGATCAGCGCAAAGGCATCGTCCCAGGAGATGGGCTGGTAATGATCGGTTTCCCGATTCAGATACATGGGCTGCTCGATTCGACCCTGATATTCGAGAAAGTAATCGCTTTGCCGTTGCAACTGGCTTAGGGAGTGCTGCTGGAAAAAGGCCGGCGTTACTCGCTTGGTGGTGGCTTCCCAACTGATGGCCTTGGCGCCGTTTTCACAAAAGGAAAAATGTTTGCCCTGCTCATCACCCCAGGCGCAGCCCGGGCAGTCAAATCCCTTGACCTGATTGGCTCGTAACAGGTTGCGAATATTGGCCGCCGGTTGTTTGCTGCCAAACACGAACCGGGTGGTGGAAGACAGGGCGCCCCAGCCACCGGCCGGACCCTGATAGGGTTTAATCTTTTTCGTCATGACCAGACTCTGCTAATGAAGTGGAATAAACCCGGGGCGCTTGCCGGCGGGGTAACTGCAATAAATTCAGGCCCAATTGCCGAGCCTGACGGGTGGCAAAATGAGTGGGCGCGCCCAGGGTCACCAGAGTTGGCAAGCGGGCGCGAACCATTTTTTGTACCAGCTCTATGCTGCAACGACTGCTGATCAGCACCAGACCAGAATGAGGGGGGATGTTGTGCTGTAGCAGGGTGCCAATCAGCTTGTCGAGGGCGTTGTGCCGGCCTACATCTTCACAGGCGTAGCGAATCTGACCCTGGGCATCGGCAAAAAAAGCGGCATGCATGGCACCACAGGTTTGTGCCAGCGGTTGCCATTGGGGCAGCTGCGGATATAGCCGGGCCAGTGCGGTTAACGAGGGCAATGGCGTATCGGGCAGGGGGGGTAATTCAGGAAACGCCTGGGTAAGCGAGGCGATGCCGCACAAGCCACAGCCGGTGCGGCCAGCCAGGGTGCGGCTGTGTTCTCGCCAGCGATAATGAGCCTGATTACTCAAGGTCACACAGGCTTCCAGCGCGTCGCCTCGTTGATGAAACTCCAGATCGTGAATGTCTCTCGGGTGCTGAATGATGCCTTCGCTGACTAAAAAACCGGTAATAAAGGCATCCAGCTGGCAGGGGCTGACCATCATCACCGCATGACTGATACCGTTGAGCACCACGGCCAGTGCCACCTCGTTGGCCAGGGCATGACGTTCTCCGGCCGCGCTGGTGACATAGTGATAACCCGGCAGTGTTTCTGGCTCGCATAACGATGACATACAGGACTTGCCCGGTAATGAAACGAATAAAGTCAGTGTAGACAGCCGACCCTGAGGGATCTAATTGAAAACATCGATATCTAAATAGATACTATCTATTAAAAGCATGCTCAGTAATCTTGTTTGCTGATTGAAAGGCGAGGTGTTCATGGATATTAAACAGCTGCATTATCTTTGCGCTCTGGCGCGAGAGCAGCATTTTGGGCGCGCGGCCCTGGCTTGCCACGTTACCCAGCCCACACTGTCGATGCGGCTCAAGCAACTCGAAACCGAACTGGGGGTCTTGCTGATCCGCCGCGGCAAACAGTTTGAGGGGTTGACTCCGGAAGGGATGCGAGTAGTGGCTCAGGCCCAGGTACTGTTGAGCCATTACGACAACCTCAAGCAGGAAGTCGAGACGATGAAGGGCAGTCTCACCGGAACGGTACGCTTGGGTCTGGTGCCGCTTAGTTGCATGGATTTGAGTCCGATACTGTCTCGCTTGCATCAGCGTTATCCGGGCCTGGGTTTCGAAATCAACGACATGACCGCCGATGACATTCTGCAAGGGCTCGACAATAACAGCCTGGACATTGGCGGAGGCTTTTTTGAACCCGACGTGCTGACCAGGCTGAACAGTTTGGCGCTGCCCGAGCAGGGTGTGGTGATCGCCTTTGGTCCTGGCTGGAAATCGCGTATTCCGGCGGCGCCGACGGCGGCAGATTTGGCCTGCCTGCCTTTGTGTCTGCCCAAGGCCGGCATGTATTTTCGTCGTTATCTCGACACCATGTTTGCCCAGCAAGGGATCAGGTTGCAGCCGGTACTGGCGTCCAATTCTGTGTATCGTTTGATGCGCGCCGTACACTCGGGCCTGGGTTGTGCCTTGATCCCTGCAGGAAGTGTGTTGTTTACCGAACTGCCCGAGGTTGAAACCCGGCCGCTGGTATTGCCTGCCATGGCGCGAATTGGCGCTTTGGTAATGCGTAACGATGCCCAGGCCAGTGTGCTGGCCAGGGGGTTTTTCGATATGGCCAAAGAATGCTGGCATCCATTGGCTCCCTCCGCCGACACAAACGCCAAAGCTGTCCTATGATTATTTATCGCCCTCAAATCGAGACGGCATAGTCAGTATACAAGGCTGGCCTGCCTGGCTAACGGATAAAAGTGGTAACCACTATGAGCATGGATATGCGACTGCAACATAATCAGGATGATTCATTGCATCTCATGGCAGACATGATTGCCGAGAACCGTAGTGACTGGCATCAGTTGTGTGAACAAGTGGCCAGTTGTGTTGGTGCCCAGGCTGCCTGCTATGTTTTTTTTCATGATCAACAGCCCCCTTCGCTGGCAACAGGAACAGAGTGGTCGCTGCTGCCCAGATGGTCATTGGCCGACTATCAAGCCATTTGGCAGCAGAAGGCATTTTACTCTGCCATTACCGGTGCTGCTGCCTGCCCGGATAATCGCTATCTGGCAGTGCCAATAAGCCGTGGTGGCCTCACCGGGCTGTTGCTGCTTCAGTATCCAACCCTGGCGCCGGCACTGCTTCCACCCCAGCGCCGATTGCTTGACACCATGGCGGTACACGGCGCCCTGCTTTTTCATGACGGCCATCACAGGGCTCGGCAACGCAAGCGAGAAGGGTCATCGCAGCGGTTGCTCAATCGACTCAAGGTCATATTCGATCATGTTCCTATTCCGATTAATGCCTTTAACGCCGAGGGACGCTGTATTCTCTGGAATCATGAGTGCGAGCAAATTTTTGGCTGGAGTTTTGAAGAGGTAAAACAGCACCCGAATCCCATCAGTCTTTTTTATCCCGATCCCGCCGAACAGGCCGCCGTTATCGCCACCTTTAACAACTCTAACAGCACCGAGTTTACAGAATGGCGGCCGATGACTCGGGCCGGAGAGCGGCTGACGACCCTGTGGGCCAATATCATGCTGCCCAATGGCGAAATGTTGTGTGTGGGACACGATATCAGCGAACAGAAAGAAGCAGCCAATCAGCAGCGTCTGGCCGCCAGCGTATTCGAGTCGAGTTACGACGCCATCATGATCACGGATGCCAATCGTTGCATCGCGCATATTAATCCGGCCTTTACACGTATTACCGGCTATACATCTGCCGAGGTGATGGGCCGCAATCCCGATTTACTGGAACATATCAGCACGGAGGATGATTTTTACAGCGCACTCTATCAAGAGCTCAATACCCAGGGATATTGGCAGGGCGAGCTGTCGAGTCGGCGCAAAAATGGCGAAGCTTATTCTGTGCTGCTGGCAATCTCTGTTGTTAAAGATGACGAAGGCAGGGTGATTAATCATGTTGCCATATTCTCCGATATTACCTACCTGAAAGAGCATGAAGCCCAGCTAAGGCATCAGGCTTGTCACGATGTATTAACGGGGGTGCCCAACCGTATGCTGTTTGGTGAGCTGCTGGAGCGCGAGATTTCGTCCGCAGAACGTAACAATGGCCGCCTGGCAGTGTGCTATCTCGATCTGGATGGTTTCAAGGCGGTAAACGACAACCTGGGCCATGCGGCCGGAGATCGATTGTTAATCGAGGTCAGTCGCCGCCTGGGAAAGATCACCCGTAGTTGCGACGCCATGTCGCGGCTGGGAGGGGACGAGTTTGCGCTCTTGTTTACCGGACTGCACAACAGTCTGGAATGCGATGAAATACTTAACAGGGTACAGAGTATCGTCAGCGAACCGGTTGAGTTGGAAGGGCAGCAGGTTTACGTTTCTGCCAGCATCGGCGTGGCACTGTATCCGCAAGACGGTATGGATGCCGAGTTACTGCTGCGCTATGCCGATCAGGCCATGTACCAGGCTAAAAAGCAGGGAAAAAATACCTATGTATTTTTCGATGCCGCCCTGCACCTGCAGGAACAAAACCGGCAGCAGCAGCTGGCGCGAGTGATGAATGCCTTTCGCCAAAAAGAGTTTTTGTTGTACTACCAGCCTACTATCGATCTGTTTACCCGCCAGATGGTGGGGCTGGAGGCATTGCTGCGCTGGAAGGACCCTGAATACGGCATAGTAACGCCGGGGGATTTTTTACCCATTATTCTGGGCAGCAAAATGGAGTTTGAGCTGGGCATGTGGGTGATTGAGCAAGTGTTGCAACAAATGACCCTATGGAGTGAGCAAGGGCTGGCATTCAAGGTCAGTTTTAACGTCAGTAGTGGTCAGCTGATGCATCCGGATTTCAGCAAGGAGCTGAATCGGTTACTGGCTCTGTATCCCCAGGCACCGCCCGCTTTACTGGAGCTGGAGTTTCAGGAAAGTGCCGTACTGGCGGATATCAATTCTACCGTGGCCGTGCTGGAACGATGTCGCAGCCTGGGAATATGCGTGTCATTGGACAATTTTGGCACCGGCTATTCGTCGCTCAGCCATCTTAATCAGCTACCGGTAGATACCCTGAAAATAGATCGCAGCTTTATCTGCAATTTGTTGTCGAATGCCCATGACGTCAGCATGGTGGAAAGCGTGATTCAGCTGGCGGCGGCATTAAAAATCGGGGTGACGGCAGAAGGGGTCGAGCAGGTCGAGCAGGGCACTCGATTGCAGCAGCTTGGCTGCCAATATGTGCAGGGCTATGGCATTTCTCAGCCGTTACCCGCAGGGCAGATTGGTGGCTGGTTGCAGCAGTGGAATATAGATCAGTTAATGTAAAACAGCCCCGGAACAGGGGCTGTTTTATTATGGCCTTGCTAAGGTGGTCCTAAACCGTCTGCTTACAGCTGCGGTCCGGCCGCCACCAGGGCTTTACCTTGCTCGGTATCGGTAAACTTGTCGAAATTGTCCACGAAGCGTTTGGCCAGATCCTGTGCCTTGCCGTCCCACTCTGCCGGGTCGGCGTAGGTGTTGCGAGGATCCAGAATGGCGGTGTCTTCCACGCCATGCAAGTCGGTCGGAATCGCCAGATTGAAATAAGGCAAGTCTACAAACTCGGCATCTTCAATCGAACCGTCGAGAATGGCGTTGATAATGGCACGGGTCGCCTTGATGGAGATACGCTTGCCGGTGCCATTCCAGCCGGTATTCACCAGGTAGGCTTCGGCGCCTACGGCATCCATCCGCTTGGCCAGCACTTCGGCATACTGGGTGGGGTGCAGGCTCAGGAAGGCCGCGCCAAAACAGCTGGAGAAGGTGGGCGTCGGTTCGGTAATACCGCGCTCGGTACCGGCCAGCTTGGCGGTAAAGCCCGATAAAAAGTGGTACTGGGCCTGCTCGCGAGACAGCTTGCTCACCGGTGGCAATACGCCAAAGGCATCGGCGGTCAAGAAAATGACTTTCTTGGCATGACCGGCTTTTGATACCGGTTTGACGATGTTGTCGATGTGGTAGATGGGGTAGGAGACACGAGTGTTCTCGGTCTTGGATCCATCATCAAAGTCGATGGTGCCATCTGACCGTACGGTCACGTTTTCCAGCAGCGCATCGCGACGAATGGCGGCGTAGATCTCCGGTTCGTTCTCTTTGCTCAACTTGATGGTTTTGGCGTAGCAGCCCCCTTCAAAGTTGAACACGCCGTCATCGTCCCAGCCGTGCTCGTCATCACCAATCAGTGCGCGATCCGGATCGGTGGACAAAGTAGTCTTGCCGGTGCCGCTCAGGCCAAAGAAAATCGCCACATCACCCTCTTTGCCCACGTTGGCAGAGCAGTGCATGGAGGCAATGCCTTTTAACGGCAACAGGTAGTTCATCATGGAGAACATGCCTTTTTTCATTTCGCCGCCATACCAGGTACCGCCGATCAGCTGTACCCGTTCGGTCAGGTTGAAGGCCACGAAGTTTTCGCTGTTCAGACCCTGCTCTTTCCAGTTGGGGTTGGTGCACTTGGCGCCGTTCATGACCACAAAATCGGGTACAAAATCAGTCAGCTCGGCGTCGGTGGGGCGAATGAACATGTTTTTTACAAAGTGTGCCTGCCAGGCCACTTCGGTGACAAAGCGCACTGCCAGGCGAGTGTCGGGATTGGCACCACAGAAAGTATCGATAACAAACAAACGTTTGCCGGATAGCTGCTCGGTCACCAGGCTCTTGAGCTCTGTCCAGGTTTGCTGGCTCATGGGCTTGTTATCGTTTTTACCCTGATCTGCCCACCAGACGGTGTCGCGGGTGATGTCATCACGCACTATGTATTTATCTTTTGGAGAGCGGCCGGTAAAAATGCCGGTGTCCACGGCAACGGCGCCAAGGCGGGTTTCGATCCCTTTTTCATAACCGGTCAAATCGGCTCGGGTTTCTTCGGCAAACAGCAGCTCGTAAGAAGGGTTATGAAGGATTTCGCTAGCATTGTGAATGCCGTAATCGGAAAGGCCTAATTGCTGCGCCTTGGACGTCATATTATCTCCTGGTACAGAGGGGTTGGTTAAGCATAGCTATCACTATGATTTATGACGGAAGATTAGCAGGAATTTAGTAGTATTTAGGGGATCGGTGTCAAAATTTAGAGTATTGCATGGAAAATTAACAAAAAAGGGGCACAAAACCCCCTTAATATTGTAAGCAATGTTAATGTATTGTCGGTGCATCATTAAAGAGATTTTGTATATCTGCGCCATTAAAGTGATAGTGCTGACCACAATAGTCACAGTGCATTTCTATTTTACCTTCTTCTTTTACAACCTCTTGGGCTTCTTGCTGGCCTAATTGCAGCAGCGCCTGTTCGCACTTCTCACGAGAGCAGGTGCACTTGAAGCATACCGGCTGCGGATCGAACACCCGCACCGCTTCCTGATGATAGAGGCGGTAAAGTACTTCATGAGCATCCAGATTCAGCAGTTCGTCGGCTTTAATGGTGTGGGTCAGCGCTTCCAGATGGGTAAAGTCGCCGTTTTGACCATCGGGCAGCGCCTGCAGCAACATACCGGCACAACGAGGCTGGCTTTGCTCTATGTCGGTAAACAGCCAGATGCGGGTGGTTAACTGTTCCGATTGGGCAAAGTAGCTTTCCAGACTTTCGCTCAACGAATGCTCGCCCAGTTCAACAATACCCTGATAGCGTTCGCCGTCATCCGGGGTAATGGTAATGGCGAGGTAGCCTTCGCCGACGAGGTCCGAGAGTTTGGTGGTGTCTGGAATATCGCCTTCCCAGCGCGCCACGCCGCGCATCTGTTGTTGGTGATCGCCGTTGATCACGGCTAACGAGACGGGGCCATTACCCTGCAGCTGTACTGTGATGTGGCCTTCAAATTTGAGGGTGGCCGTCAGCAGGCTGGTGGCGGTAAGCAGTTCGCCCAGCAGCCGTTGCACCGGAGCAGGATAGGCCTGAGATGCCAGTATTTGCTGATAGCTTTGCTGCAGCTGCACTAGCTCGCCTCTTACCTGATAGTTGTCGAACAGATAACGGTGAAGTGTGTCTATGTGGGTCATAAAAATCCTGTCTCTTAGTATTAACGTTGTACGTCCCACGCTGTACGCTTTACGTAAAGAACGGGTTGCGTACCGCGTAAGGCGTTTAACGTACGGCTTAGTTTGTGCCTATTCCTGGCCCAGCTTGATTTTAAGTAGAGAACGGCGCTCTTTTTTATCCGGCTTGCGTTGCGGGCTGGGTGCAAACTGGCTGTTGAGTTTTCGCGCCTCGGCATTCTGTTCACGCTTTTTAATGCTGTCTGGCGTCTCCTGGTACAAGGTCTGGGCCTGCTCGGCCTTGCCTCTGTGTTCCGACAGCGCCAGTACCACGACTTCCTTTTCATCATTACCCTGACGCAAGCGAATATGGGCTCCGGCTTCTACCAGCTTGCTGGGTTTGCTGCGCTGGCCATTATAATGCACCTTGCCGCCATCAATCATGGTGCGAGCCAGGCTGCGTGTCTTGTAAAAGCGCGCGGCCCACAGCCATTTGTCGAGGCGGATGCTGGGAATGGATCCGTTCATATCATTCGCTCTCATCAATATTTTAAAAGTTAATCATACCAGATGCCGATTATTGCGGCTTAAATTGGTCGCTGCAAAGCACTTGTAGGCAGACGTTTATCGCCAGTTACGATAATCTCTGGGTAAGCTTAGCCAAAAGACGGAAGTGGAGCATGGCGGACAACAAGCAAAAACCTCAGATATTGCATACAGAATTGGTGGCAGAGAGTCGCTTATTCAAGGTGGAGTCGCTACATCTTAAGTTCAGCAATGGCGTAGAGCGTGTTTACGAACGCATGCGCAACAGTGGCCGTGGTGCCGTTATGCTGGTGCCCATGCTGGATGACCACACAATATTGTTGATCCGCGAGTATTCCGCCGGCACACACAGTTATGAACTGGGCTTTCCCAAAGGACTGATAGATCCCGGAGAAAATGCCATGGAGGCGGGTAACAGGGAACTGATGGAAGAAATAGGCTATGGGGCGAAACAGCTCACACCTTTGAAACAAGTCAGCCTGGCACCCGGCTATTTTGGTAGCCGAATGGATATCTTATTGGCACAAGATCTGTATCCTGAACAAAGAGAGGGGGATGAGCCGGAACCACTTGATGTGGTGCCCTGGCCACTGGATCAAATAGACCAGTTGATGGCCCGGCCCGACTTCAGTGAAGCGCGCAGCATCTGTGGTTTGTTTCTGCTGCAAGACTGGCTCAATAAAAAGGAGTAAGCATGGATATCTCTGCCTTGTTGCCCGGTGTGATAGCGGCCGCCCGAGAATCTGGCGGCCTTATTCTATCGCTATATAACAGTGGTCAATATCAAGCCGAACACAAAGACGACAATAGCCCGGTTACCAGTGCCGATTTTGCGGCTCATGATTACCTTAAACTGGCTTTGCGAGCCATAGCCGATATTCCCGTGCTGTCGGAAGAGGGTTGTGAAGTCTCGCTGGCCGAACGCAGCAGCTGGCCTCGCTACTGGTTGGTCGATCCCCTGGATGGCACTCAAGA
Source organism: Oceanisphaera marina (assembly GCF_014643915.1). Taxonomy (GTDB): domain Bacteria; phylum Pseudomonadota; class Gammaproteobacteria; order Enterobacterales; family Aeromonadaceae; genus Oceanimonas; species Oceanimonas marina. Next base: position 37,027 of record NZ_BMKE01000007.1, on the reverse strand, counting down.
GTTTATTGCCGGCAGTGGCGACTTTTCGACCATGATAGCCTTGATTGAATACGGTAAGCCGGTGCTGGGCGTGGTGTACGGTCCGGTGAATGATCTGCTGTATTATGCGGTGTCCGGTCAGGGCGCATTCAAGCAAGTCAACGGCGAAACCAGAGCCATTTCAGCCAGCCATTACGACCCAGACAAGCCGCTGACCCAGCTCAGGATCACCATTAGCCGTCGGCAGAATGTAGATTGGGTACGCGCTCGCCTGACCACGGATCTGGACTATCAACTGGTGCCGCTGGGCTCGAGTTCGCTGAAGTCGTGTCTGGTAGCAGAAGGTGGAGCGGATATTTATATGCGTATTGGCCCCACCGGAGAATGGGACACGGGTGCCACGCAATGCATTGTGGAAGAAGCGGGCGGGCGCATTCTGGATTTGTATCTGGAGCCGCTAAGCTATAACCGTCGCGACACCCTGATTAATCCCAATTTCATGACCATGGGTGACCCGGGCCTGCCCTGGCCCAAGATACTGATTAACCCGGCAGGCGCGGGCGACCAGCATTAAATATCACCACCCGCGCCGGCATTGGGTCGGCACGGGGGCTTTTATTCTTGGTCGTCGACTTCGAAGTCTTCTATTTCAATACCCAGCTCGGCCATAATGCTGCGGGCATGAGCCGGTATCTGATCCGGCACATCTTTGCGCAAGTCTTCGTCTTGCGGCAAAGGCTGACCGGTGTAGGCATGCAGGAAGGCTTCGCACAGCAGCTCGCTGTTGGTGGCGTGGCGCAGGTTGTTTACCTGCCGACGAGTGCGCTCATCGGTTAGTATCTTCAATACCTTGAGTGGTATGGACACGGTAATCTTTTTTACTTGTTCATTTTTCTTGCCGTGTTCGGCGTAAGGGCTGATATAGTCGCCGTTCCATTCTGTTTTCATTATCCACCCGCATCAAGGTTAAAAATCCGAGCAGGATTGTAACCCTTAGACTTTATATTGGCAATCCAACAGCAAAGAGGCTTAGACGTCCAGAAGGCTTGACGGCCTGTTCCGGCTGGGGTACTGTGCGCGCATGGAAATACCGTATTATTAGCTAGCAGGCTGCCCGTGGGCAAAGGAGAGGATATGCCAGATTATCAGACTCAAACACATGCGGTTCGTACCGGCATCGATACCGATACTCAGCATGGAGCTGTGGTACCGCCTATTTATCTGAGCAGTACTTATTCGTTTGCCGACTTTAATGAACAGCGCCGTTTCGACTATGCCCGCTCGGGCAACCCGACCCGTCAGACCCTGATTGATGCTCTGACCAAACTGGAACAGGGTGGCGGTGCGGCCGTGACCTCTAACGGTATTGGCACCATCAATTTAATCGTGACTTCTCAGCTGCAAAGCGATGATCTGCTGATCGCTCCCCACGACTGCTACGGTGGCAGCCACCGCATTTTTAATGCCTTTGCCAAAAAAGGGCATTTCAAGGTGGAATACGTCGACCAGACCGATGCGGCGGCCGTGGCCGCGGCGATGGCGAAAAAGCCGAAAATGCTGTGGATTGAAACGCCGTCCAACCCGTTGCTGCGGGTGGTGGATATTGCCGCGCTGTGTGCTGCGGCCAAAGAGGTGGGGGCGTTAAGTGTAGTGGATAACACTTTCTTGTCGCCTGTGCTGCAACAGCCGCTGACTCTGGGTGCCGATCTGGTGGTGCATTCGACGACCAAATATATCAACGGCCATTCCGATGCCTTGGGCGGTGCCGTGGTGGCCGCCAGTGCCGAACTGGCCGAAGAGCTGCGTTGGTGGGCCAACTGCTTAGGGTTGACCGGCTCTGCCTTTGATAATTACCAGACCCTGCGTGGCCTGCGCACCTTGGGTGTGCGTATGCGTCAGCATTGTGAAAATGCCGAAGCTTTGCTTGCCTATCTGCAAGGGCGCCCCGAGGTAAAAGCGGTGTATCACCCCAGCCTGCCAGACAGTCCGGGCCATGAGGTGGCAGCGCGCCAGCAATCGGGTTTTGGTGCCATGCTCAGCTTCGAGCTCAATGCAGATGAAGCCGGTATGCGCGCTTTTCTGGCCGAACTCAAGCTGTTCTGCCTGGCGGAGTCGCTGGGTGGGGTAGAAAGCCTGATTGCCCATCCAGCGACCATGACTCACGCCGCCATGCCCGAGGCCGATCGTATTATTGCCGGCATCAACGATCAATTGCTGCGCGTTTCCGTAGGCATCGAAGATGTTCGTGACTTGATCGCCGATTTTGACCAAGCTTTTAAGGTATTAAGCAAGTAATGACTCAGTACCAAGTTGATGCCGGCTCGCAACGGCGTCCGGTCCATAAATTTGGTGGCAGCAGCCTGGCCGATGCCGCCTGTTTTCACCGGGTTGCCGATATTATCCACAGCCAGAAGCAGGCCGATGCACTGATAGTGGTGTCGGCATCGGGTAAAACCACCAATCGCCTGATTGAGCTGCTTAATCTGTTTGTCAGTGGCGACAGTGCCGCGGCGACCACGCTGGAAGGGCTCTACAGTTTTCAACAGCAGTTGATTATCACCACCCTGGGAGAGGCGCAGGCCGCTCCCTTGCTGATCATGCTGGATGATGACATCAACCGTATTGCCGCGGTGCTGGAAAGCCAGCGACTGGACGATTATCAGCGCAATTTTATTCAGTCGTTTGGTGAGGTGTGGTCTGCACGGTTATTGGCCAGCCAGTTAAATCATCAAGGCATGGCGGCCACCAACCTGGATGCGCGCCGGTTTTTACGTGTGTCTGGATCGCCGGTACAGATAGATGACGCCTTTTCGCGCCAGCAGTTGCAACAGATTCTGGCGGAGCATGCCGATCAGGTGGTGGTGGTCACCGGTTTTATTGCCGCCGATGCCGATAACCGAACGCGATTGTTGGGCCGTAACGGTTCTGACTTTAGCGCCACTTTGTTGGCCGATCTGGCCGAGAGCAGTCACACCACCATCTGGAGCGATGTGCCGGGGGTATTCAGTGCCGATCCGCGCCGCGTTCAGGAAGCTCAGCTGTTATCTCGCCTGTCTTTATCCGAAGCCGCCGAGCTGGCCCGGCTGGGATCGTCCATCCTGCACAGCCGTACTTTGGGGCCGGTGGCCAGCAGCCGGCAACAGCTTATCTTGCGCAGCAGTTATCACCCCGATGACGGTCACACCCGGATTTTGCGCCAGCATCAACGTGAGCCGGGCGCACGCATCGTCACCTCGGTTGACGATGCGGTACTGATAGAAATGACTATTTCGGATCGCTACCAGGACAGGGTGAACGCCCTGACCGACTGGCTGACCCGGCGTGAACTGGCGCCGCTGGCTTGCAAGCGACGCCCCGAGCGCAAACTGTGGCAGATTGCCTACACCCGCGAGCAGGCCGAACAGGCTTTTTCTTTGCTGCGAGATCATCAGCCGGCAGGGGGCTTTGAAGGGCTGCAAGAGCGTGAAGGTTTCTCGCTGGTGGCATTGGTTGGCAAGGGCGTTACTGCCCAGCCCGAGCAGTGTTTGCACTTTTATCATGCCTTGAACGAGCAACCGCTGGAGTTTATTCAGCCCGCCAGAAATGGCCTGAGTCTGGTCGCCATTGTTCGTAAAATCACCCTTGAGCCTTTGCTGTTGCGGTTGCATCAGAGCCTGTTCAGCCGGCCCAAGCGCATCGGCCTTATTTTGTTTGGCCGCGGCAATATTGGCCAAGCCTGGCTGAAATTGTACCGGCAGCAAAAATCCCGGCTGGAGCAGCAACTGAATGTGCAGCTGACCCTGTATGGCGTATTTGACTCCAAAGGTGGCATGCTGGCCAGTCAGGGGCTTGAAGTGGATCGGGTACTCAGTGATTTTCAGCCGAATTCCATGGTCTGGCCCAACTGGCTGGAAAATCTGGAAGAGCATGGTTTTGATCAGCTGGTGGCGCTCGACTTTACCGCTTCCGACAATCTGGTGCAGTATTATCCGGATCTGGTGGAGCAGCATATTCATATTGTGGCCGCCAACAAACTGGCCGGTGCCGCTGAACAGGATTTCTATCTGCGTCTGAAGCAGAGCCTGGCCGAGCACAGGGTGCAGTTTTTAAGCAGCGCCACCGTGGGTGCCGGCTTGCCAGTGCAAAGCAGCATCAAGCAGTTGCAGCGTTCGGGCGAACAGATCCGGGCCATCAGCGGTATTTTTTCCGGTACTCTCAGCTGGCTGTTTCAGCACTACGATGGTCGCCAGCCGTTCTCCGAACTGGTATTGCAAGCTTGGCAGCAGGGGCTGACCGAGCCGGATCCCCGTCAGGACCTCAACGGTCAGGATGTGAAACGCAAGCTGGTAATACTGGCGCGCGAGGCCGGTTTTGATCTCGACCCCGCTCAGGTAAAAGTACAGAACCTGGTGCCCGGGGTGCTGAGTGAACTGGATAAAGACACCTTTTTCGACCGTTTGCCGGAGCTCGACCAACCGTTGGCAGATGCGCTGGCGGCGGCCCGGGAAAACAAAGGGGTGTTACGCCATATCGCACGGTTTGATGCGATAAGCGGTGAAGCCAGTGTGGGGCTGGAAGTGGTACCGCAGGATCATGCTTTTGCCCACCTGCGTCCGGGCGATAACGTTTATGCCATTGAAACCTGTCATTACCGGCAGAACCCGCTGGTCATTCAGGGCCCCGGTGCCGGCCGCGAAGTTACGGCAGGTGCCATGCAGGCAGATTTATGGAACCTGCTGGCCAGCTTCAAGTAGCCATATTCATGCCCCTTGAACTGATAAAAAAGGCTCCCGACCGGGAGCCTTTTTTGTATGGTGCGCCAGGCATGGACAGTTATCGAGAGGCGTCAAGAATGTTTTTTAAATCCGGGCACAGCGGCGAGGGCAGTGCCTCGGGCGAAAACCAGCCTACGGCCTCGGCATCGTCGGCGGCGTGCGCCTGACCACCTTGATAATGCCCGCTGACGGCGACCATCACGTAATGATGGGCCAGTTCGCCCTGTTCGTCATTGGCCAGCACGTCATAACAGGCAAAGGGCGCCTGCATTTCGGCATGAATGCCTGTTTCTTCGAGCAGTTCGCGTGCCGCCCCTTCGCTCATGGTTTCGCCCCATTCCAGTTTGCCACCGGGAAAGCCCCAATGACCCGCGTGGGGCGGATATTTCCGCTTCACCAGCAACACCTGCTGCTGCTGCCAAACAATGGCAATCACGCCTACCTTGGGGGTTGGTATGCTCTGAGGTAAAGACGCCATCTATGCTCCTGAGAATAAAATAGGCTCTTACCTTAGCGCAGCTCGGGGCGGGGCACCAGACGCTCGCGCAGATGTCACTTCTTCAACAGGCGATAGACGAACAGCAGCACAAGGGCGCCTATGATGGCGGTGAAAAAGCTGCCGAGGTTGAAGCCGGTGACCACGCCAAACCCCAGGCGAGTGCCGATCCAGCCACCTACGAAGGCACCGGCCACACCCAGCAAAATGGTCATGATAAAGCCGCCGCCGTCCCGGCCGGGCATCAGCCACTTGGCGATAATACCGGCGATCAGTCCAAAGATAATCCAGCTTAAAATACCCATGTAATCACTCCTGTTGAAAAGGGTGTTGTTAAGGGGGAAGCGTAAAGGGTGAAGAGAACGAGATAACATTAAGACTACAGAAAGTGCATTGCATCTGAATGTGGATTTTCCCCTTCACTCTTCACCCTTTACGCTTCACAGTGTTGCGGCTGTTAGTTTTGCCGTTATATCGCTAGGCGTCAATGAGGGCCCAGTGATTATCCCATTGATAAGCTGAATAAAAGCGTTGTTCGCGACCGCGGTTGTCGAGCTGACTGATGCCGCCCTGGCCACTACCGAGCCAGATTTGGCCATTTTTGGCCGAGGCGCCGGACGCATCGGGCAGGGGAGCGATGCGGATCAGCTCGCCGCTGTGTCTGTGCCACAGACCATAGCAATTACCCGGAGGCGAGGTGGCGGCAATCAGGGTGTCGGTGACGGCGATGCTGGCAATGTAGTGATTGAAGCGTGCCCAGTCCAGCGGTGTACCGCCTAATGGCTGCAGTGCCTGGCCGGGCTTGTGACGCACGATCAGTGGCGGATAATCGTCCGGCTCGCCTCGGTATTGCTGGCCACTAAAGACTTCGCCGTCGGCGGTGACTGCGAGGTGGCGAATTGACAGATGCTTATCTGCCAGCGTGGCTTGTGCTAACAGGCGGCCATCTTTGGCATCCAGATAGCTGAGGCTGGGCGCCATGGTGTCCAGGTTCAAGGGCTCGCGGCCATAGGTATGCACACCGCCCACGCCGACCACCAGATTACCGTTGGGCATTAGCCGAATTTCGTGGGGGCCGATACCAAAATTGCTATATTCGCCGACTTTTTCCAGACGATGGTTATCAAGCGTATAAACGCCGATGATGCCCTGACTGCTGTCGCTCACGCCTTCGGTGGTATACAGGGTCTGTCCGTCGGCACTGAATACGCCATGGCCGTAATAATGGCGACCCGTATCGGCCTGACGTACCTGAAGGGTTTCACCACTGTGATGATTGAACAGACATAAAAACTGGCCGGGGCGTCGCGCATGGCACACCGCCAGCGGTAACCCGGGATGCACCGCCATGCCGTGTCCGCGTGCCGGCAAGGGCAGCTCGTAACGCAAGCTGCCATCCAGATTCAGTGACTGCACCACATACTGTTCTTGCTCACGTCGCCCTCCGCCAATCAGATAAGACTGACGGTCGGGGGCGGTATTGGGCAGGGCGCAGCCGACCAGGCCCAGGCTGCTCAGCACGCCGGCGGCGCTTAGCACTTGTAGAGAGGCTACCTTTAAAAATTGCCGCCGTTCCATCAGTCACCGTCCGTTGAGTTGAAGCCCAGGCTCAAGCCCAGATCACTGGGCAGCCGTTGTTTCAGCTGATAGCCCAGTTGATCGAAAGACAGTTTGAAGCGCAGCAAGTCGGCATAGTTATCTCCTTGCAGCCAGTGAGCCAGGCTGTCGCCGGCGGGCAGGTGAGCTTGCGTGTCGGCAAAGGCTTTATCCAACGCCTCGACGGTCGCCTGATGTTCGGTGCCAGCCTGCATCAGGTAGGTGCGCATACCGCCCTGGCGGTATTCCTGCTCAAGGGAGGTGAGGCTGGTGCGTAAAAAGTGCAACGACTGCTCGCTGCGCCAGGCTTCGGCAAACAGCGGGCGTGGATGCTGCACGGTATTCAGCGGCAGCTCGAATTTCTTTTCGATGCGATCATAGCGGTGAGACAGCTGGCCTAATATCTGGGTCAGCAGGGCGGTGGACCCGCCTTGTCGCTGCATTTGTGCCAGTTGTTGCTGGTAGCCGTCGGCATCATGCCAGGCGGCTTGCAGTTGGCTGCCATTGCTGGCCAGTTGCGCCGTGATGCCGGGTAGCAGAAGGCAGCGCTGTGGCGTACTCAAATCGTTTTCCAGCAGATACTCGACCGCACTCAAGGTAGTGACCACACCTCGGTCCGGCACCTGTCCTCCCTTGGCCACGGCGGCCAGCTCACGCTGTACCTGCTTGCCGACCGTGTCTTTTTTGTCTGGCCAGAATTGAAAGGCAAAGCTCAAACCTTCAGCGTCCAGCGGGCCGCCGCTTTGTCCCTGATGAGTACTCCAGGCGGCAAAACTGTTGCGCCATTCTTGCTTAACGACGTCAAGTGAAGGCTTGGTTTGCTGATCGGTTTGCTGGCAGTAGTGGCTACTTGCCTGCTGCAACAGCGTTAATTGGTTGGCCAGTAGATCGGCTTGCTGGCGCATAAAGACCAGATGGTCATTGGCCAGGGTGTGCAATGCGGCGTCGGCGGCTGGCTGACTCTGGCAAGCGCTCAGCGTGCCCAGGGTGGCCAGCAGTAACAGGGATTTCTTCATAACGACTCCAGAAAAGCGATAAGTTGCGCGCGCTCGGTGCTGCTCATGGCGATAACACTGCGCTTGGCCGGTTCGGCTTCACCACCGTGCCAGAGAAGGGCTTCCAGCAGGGTGCGGGCACGGCCATCATGCAGGTAAAAGCTGTCTTCAACTCCGGCCACTTCGGCGGCATAGCCCAACCCCCATAGCGGAGGAGTACGCCATTCGCGGCCACTGGCCAAAAACTCGGGGCGGTTATCCGCCAGTCCTTCGCCCATGTCGTGCAGCAGCAAATCGGTATAGGGATAAATTTGCTGCCGACTGAGCGCGGGGCTGTGGTGTTGGCCTGTGGTGTAAGAGGGGGTGTGGCAGCCGCTGCAACCCAGGGCGAGAAACAGCTGTTCACCGGCCTGCACCTCCGGGTTATCCAGCTGACGACGGGCCGGTACCGCCAGGTGCTGACTGTAGAAGGTCACCGCATCCAGAATGTCTTCGCTGACTTCCCGTTTGCCGCCATTGGCAAAGCGATCGCATTCCTGGGCTGGGCTACAGTCATCGGCTAAAAACAGCGACGAGGTAATGCCCATATCACCGGCAAAGGCGCTGGCATTTTGCTGACGCAGGCTGGGCTGGCCGGCTTTCCAGCCAAAGCGTCCCAGCACGGTTGCCTGTGCCTGGTTATCCCACACCCGGTTGGCGCGACCACTGATGCCATCGCCATCGGGCTGTTCACGGGCCAGCAGATCGGTCTCATCAATGGCCTCCAGCAGACCAAGGCCAATCATGGGCGGCGCTATGCGTGACGAGAACATGGTTTCTGGGTGCGGCTTGCCATAGCCCCAATCGCTCACGGTAAGAACAGGATCGCGTAACTCCACCCGAGTGCCATCGTTCAGGCGAACAACATGGGTCTGGTAGCGGATGTTGACCTTGCCTTCGGGCCTGGCACCGGGGATGGCCATGTCTTGCAGCTGACCGCCATAGGTCGGCTCGTTAATCACGCCGTGTGTTGTTAGCCAGGCTTGCTGTTCCGGGCTACCATCGGCAGGAATAGACAACCGTACCAGCATGGACACCGCATTATCACTGTTGTCATGGGGCGGATGGCCGCGACCGTCTTTGATATGGCAGCTCTGGCAGGCGTTGGTGTTAAACAGAGGACCCAGGCCATCCCGTGCATCTGTGGTCGCCGGTGCCGTGACCCAGGGATTGCGAAAAAAGCTGTTGCCGACCGAAAAGTCGAGGCGCTTGTCAAAGCTTAAATTGACCGCCGGCATAGAAAAGGCATTGCCGCCGGTTTTGTCGGTGGTGGTGTCACCGCCTGGTTTGGCGGGGTTGGCCTGGGCATTCAGGGCCAGCGCGGCGCACAGCAGTGCGCCTGAAAGTCGAAACAACATATTGAATCCAGAATAAAAAACGGTGAAGAGCGAAGAGAGATGAGTGAAGAGGAAAGTACACCGTCTTTAGATACGGTGCATTTTCTGTGGCCTGGGTGTGATTTTCGTCCCCTTCACTTTTTACCCTTCACCCTTTACAAGATGCGCCTAAAACTCGTGGTCGGCCGTGTCTGGGCTCAGGTTATTGATGCCGATGGTATTGGCCGCCAGCTCAATGGCGCGGGTCTGTTCAACCAGGGCATCGATGGCATCTTGTACCAGCTGATTGCCGGCCGGGTTATCGGCACTGATTAACTGGTCGAAATGCACCTTGTTCACTTCGGCCGACTGCACCAGCTGGTAAACCGCTTGTTCGCTGCTGCGCATTTGTGCGTCAATCTTCTTGGCGGCGCTGCTGTCTTGCTGAGCCACCAGTTGCAGCAAAGACGGGCCCTGAATGGTGCTGCCATCGATGCGCTGATATTCGCCAAACATCAGGTTAACGATACCTTTCTCGTCGTAGTAATGGGCGTTATGGGTGTTATCGGAAAAACAATCGTGCTCGTCTTCTACCGAGTTGGCCACCAGCGCCACCTTCATACGCTCGCCGGCCAGCTCGCCCAGAGACAAGGAACCCATGCCAAACAGCATGCGGCGCAGGCCTTCTTCGGCGGGCAGCGCGGTGAGTTCGGCACGATAGTTCTCTGCATTGCCTGCCTGCCACTGGCTGCTCATCCAGCCCAGATCGCTGATCAGCAATTCGCTGGCGGCCTGCAGATAATCACGGCGACGATCACAGTTGCCGTTGGTGCAATCCGCGCCCAGTACATAATCGGTATAGGCACGCTCACCGGCACCGGCGTTGGTACCGTTCAAATCCTGACCCCACAGCAGGAACTCGATGGCGTGATAACCGGAGGCCACGTTGGCTTCTGAACCGGCGACTTCATTGAGGCCCGCCAATAACTCGGGCGTGATGTGCGTGACATCCAGATGCTCGCCGCCGACCTGCAGTACTTTATTGGCGATAATGTTGGCGGTGGCTCCCTGGTTACCCAATTCGTGCTGATAACCCGGTGCTACATAGTCGATCAGGCCTTCATCCAGTGGCCAGGCATTCAGCTGGCCTTCCCAATCGTCTACTACCGGGTTGGCGAAGCGGAAGGTTTCAGACTGCTGGTAAGGCACCCGCGCCGCAATCCAGGCGGTACGAGCCTGCTCCAGAGTGCGCTCGCTTGGGCTGGCCAGCAGTTGCTTGATGGCCACATCCAGTTGCTCGGCAGCCGTCAAGGAGTCGGCGTATACCGCATGGGCGATGTCGGCATAATGTTCGACCACTTGCTGCTGGCTAACTGCAGGAGTATGAGTTTGGGCGCAACCGCTCAGCAGGGCGCCTACCGTGGCGGCGAGCACGAGTTTAGGGTAAGGCATTCGGGCATCCTTATGACTATGCGTGTGAGAATCGTTTGTATTATCGAGTCGGAATAGTAGCGTCTATAACCAAACGGTCGCAAGAAATAATTGGATGGGTCAATAAAGTGATGTGTCAGAGATACGGGTGATGAGGGATGAAAGGTAGCGGCAAACTCCCGCGTTCAGCCGTACGCTGTAAGTCAAAGCAAGACGGTATTTGCCTTTAACGTATGGCGTACAACGCCAGGCGTATCGCTTTTTGGGCTTATTCGGCAATATCGGCGATCACGGCGCCAAGCAGGCTGGCCAGCAGCTCGGCGGTGACTCCCAGTGACAAACCGCGCTTGCCACCGGACACCAGAATACGGTCATGCAGGCGTGCCGAATTGTCTACAACGGTGGTCAGGCATTTCTTCTGCGCAAATGGACTGATCCCCCCGACCTTGTAACCGGTGAGGCGCTCGGCCTTGGCCGGCGGCATCATATCGAGCTTCTTTACCCCGGCGGCCTTGGCCAGTCGCTTCAGATTCACCTTGCCGGAAGAGGGCACCAGCGCCACCACGGCCCCTTGTTCGCCCTCGGTCAGCAGCGTCTTGAACACCTGCTCCAGTGGCACCTGCAACTGCTCGGCCGCATGGGCACCAAAGTCGTCCTGAGCAGTACATTCATACTGATGCAGGGTAAAAGAGGCGTTTTGTTTTTCCAGAAACAGGATGGCGGGGGTCATGACAGAGTCCGAAATGGATAAAGGATACGGATGTGATTATGCAGCAAAAAGCCCCAGTGCCGATAGACTCCGGGGCTTTTTTCTTATTATTTACAGACTACTCCGCACAGCTGGAAGAGGCTGCAGGAATTGTTGTAGTCAACCGTCAAATGCCAGGGATGGCATTTGCCGAGCGCCGCATGGATGCGGGTTAAGCGAGTTGACGGAGGCAATCCTGTTGCCTCTTTTGCACTGTATTTTTTCTTACAGCTTACCGCTGATTTATCCGGTATTTCGCATGCCGGCGGCGATGCCGGCTATGGTCACCATCAGCGCCTGGTCCAATACCGGGTGAATCTCCCCTTCATGCTGGCGAGAGCGTTTCAGCAGCTCGGCCTGCAACACGTTGAGCGGATCTGTGTACGGATTACGTAACTTGATCGACTCCTTGATCCAGGGTTCATCGGATAACAGCTCGGCTTCTTCTTTCAACTGCAGAATCAGCTTCATGCTGGCCTGCAACTCATCTCGCAAACGCTTGCCCAAGGGCTTGAGCTCGGTGGGCACCAGCAGGCTGTCGTAGTAGGCGGCCAGGTTCGAGTCGGCTTTGAGAAACACCATTTCCAGCATGTCGAGCCGGGCACGGAAGAACGGCCAGCGTTTGTTCATCGCCATCAGGGTATTTTCATGACCCGCCGCAATCACGACTTCCAGCCCCTTGTGCGCACCCAGCCAGGCGGGCAGCATCAAGCGATTTTGCGTCCAGGCAAAAATCCAGGGAATGGCGCGCAGGCTTTCTACACCGCCGTTGGGCTTGCGCTTGGCCGGGCGAGAGCCCAGCGGTAACTTGCCCAGCTCCAGCTCCGGCGTGGCGGCGCGAAAATAGGGTACAAAATCCGGCTCGTCGCGGATCAGCGAACGATAGTGAGCACAAGACACTTCGGCCATGGTGTCCATCAGCTCGCGCCACTGAGGCTCTGGCTCAGGTGGAGGTAACAGGTTGGCTTCCAGTACCGCACTGGCATAGAGGGCCAGGCTGTCGATGGCTACCTTGGGCAGACCAAATTTAAAGCGGATCATCTCGCCCTGTTCGGTGACCCGCAGCCCGCCCAGTGTGGAGCCGGGAGGCTGCGCCAGAATTGCCTGGCGAGCGGGACCACCCCCACGGCCCAGGCTGCCGCCACGGCCGTGAAACAGGGTCAGCTTTATCTGCTCGTTATCGCTAACGGCGACCAGTTTTTCCATGGCGCTGTATTGCGCCCAGCCTGCGGCCATCATGCCCGCGTCTTTGGCCGAGTCGGAATAGCCAATCATCACGTATTGTCGACCTTGCAGATAACCACGATACCAAGGCAGTTTATAGAGTTGCTCTATCACCTCGGCGCCGTTATTGAGATCATCCAGGGTTTCAAACAAAGGCGCGACCGGCAAAGGGAAATTGACGCCGCACTCTTTCAGTAACAGCTGTACGGCCAGCACATCGGAGGGCGCGCCGGCCATGGAGATAATATAGATACCGAAGGCGTCTTGCGGATGCTCGGCAATGACCTTGCAGGTATCCAGCACTTCCTGGGTGTCTGCACTGGGCTGCCACTGACGCGGTAACAAGGGGCGACGGGAATTCAGCTCGTTGAGCAAGAAGGCCTGCTTGTCGGCTTCGCTCCAGTCGGCATAATCCCCCAGCCCTAAATAGCGGCTGATTTCGGCCAGCGCCTGAGTGTGGCGCTCGCCATCCTGGCGAACATCCAGCTTGAGCAGGTGAATGCCAAAGCAGGCGACCTTGCGGATCACGTCCAGCAGCAGGCCATCGGCAATTTTGCCCAGGCCGCAGTCTTGCAGCGAGCGGTAGCACAGTTCCAGGGGCTGGCGCAGTTGTTCTGTGGTGTTAATCAGGTCTCGCGCATCTGTGCTCTGGCCCTGGACCTTGGCGTTAAGATACAGCAGAGTTTCGCGCAGATCTTCGCGAAGCTGGCGCAATATGGCGCGGTAGGGTTCGTCGCTTTGATCGGTCTGCTGGTACAGTTCATCATTGGCTTGCGACATCGACAGTTCGGACACCAGTTCCTGAATATCGTTGAGAAACAGCGAGCTGGCCATCCAGCGACCTAGCAAAAGCACTTCCCGGGTGACCTTGGCGGTCACGAAGGGGTTACCATCCCGGTCGCCGCCCATCCAGGAAGCAAAGCGCACTGGCGCGGCGTCCAGCGGCAGGCGTATACCCAGTTGGGATTGCAATTGATTATCGAGCTGGCGCATAAAGTTGGGCAGCGCCGGCCAGAGGCTGTTCTCGATAACGGCAAATCCCCAACGGGCTTCGTCGACCGGGGTGGGGCGCTGGGAACGTATTTCATTGCTGTGCCAGGCCTGAGTAATGAGCTGCTCGATACGGGCCAGTAATGCCGCTTTTTCCGGCTCGGGCAAATCCAGCTCCAATGCCGCCAGACAATCGTTCAGCTGCACATGTTTGTGAATAAAGGTACGTCGGGTCACTTCCGTGGGGTGAGCGGTAAGCACCAGCTCTATATCCAGCTCGGCCACGGCGGCCTTGATGTTGTCGTCGTTGATATCGGCGTGCTTCAAGCGCTCGAATACCTGACTGAGCGGACCGGCGCCTTTATCGTGCTGGGTCTGTCGAGAAATGGTATGAAACTGTTCGGCCACGTTGGCCAGGTTAAGAAATTGGCTGAAGGCGCGGGCCACGGGCAATAACTCGTCGTCACTCAAATGCTTGAGCGTATCGAGTAGTTGCTGCTGATCGTCGTCATTACCCTGGCGGGCCGACTTGGCCAGCTGGCGAATGGTTTCTATCTTGTCGAGAAAGCTGATGCCATGGTGATCCTTGATGGTATCGCCCAGCAATTGCCCCAGCAGACCCACATTGGCCCTGAGTGCCGCATGATTATCCATATCTGCCTCATCTATTATCTAGTTGTTATCATTTTTTGTTTCCGTTGAACGTTATCTAGCCAGCTTTCGCCATAGCGGTCAATCCTGCTGAAGATGAGGCTGTATTTTTGGGAGCTGGTTCGCTAAAAATGGCGGTCGAAGGGCCAATAATGAGGGGTGAAACCGGGTGCGCGTGGCAAGCAAAGCGCCTGGTGACGGATAAGGTCGAACGTGGGCGAGTCTCGAGTTGGGCTCTGTTTTCTTGTGCCGGTGCAGGCAAAAAAATACCGGGGCCAGCCCGGTATCTTGGTATGACAATCAAGTGTTTGCTCTTCTCTTCACCGGACGCTTTACTTTTGTTCGGCTAAACAAAAGCGACTGACCAAGCGTTGAATAATATCGATGGTGGGCTTAACAAAGGATAAGTCCAGATACTCATCCGGCTGGTGAGCCTGAGCAATATGGCCAGGACCCAGTACTATGGTCTGGCAACCCAGCTGGTTGATAAAGGGCGCTTCGGTACAGTAGTTGACGGCTTCGGCCGCATTGCCTGATATCTCGGCGGCTGCCTTCACCAGTTCACCCTCGGGATCGGTGCCGTAGGGGGGAATGGGCTCGTGCAGATGGAACAATTCCAGTGCATTGGGGTATTGCTCTTTAATGGGCTCAAGCGCGTGATGTAGCAGTCCCATTAATTCATCCGGGCCTACGCCGGGGATGGGACGCATATCGAAGTTCAGCTCGCAGCAGGCACAAATACGATTAGGACTGTCGCCGCCGTTGATGTGACCCAGGTTCAGCGTGGGCTGCGGTACCTTGAAATGATGATTGCCGTAATTTTCCTTGAGCTGGCGCTGTAAGTCCAACAAGCGACCCATCACTTTATGCATGATTTCCAGCGCATTAACGCCATTGGCCGGATCGGAACTGTGACCGCTTTTACCGGTAATGCGAATGGCTTCCGACATATGCCCCTTGTGCATCATCACCGGCACCAAACCGGTGGGCTCACCAATCACCGCATAATCGGGTTTGATGGCCATGGCACTGGCGATGGCGCGCGCCCCGGCCATGGTGGTTTCTTCATCGGCGGTGGCCAGAATACGAATCGGCTTGGTGAGTTTGCTCAAGTCCATGTCTTTCAGGGCTTCAACAATAAAGGCAAAGAAGCCTTTCATGTCGATGACGCCCAACCCGTAGAGGCGGTCGCCTTCTTCGGTGAGCTTAAAGGGGTCTTTGGTCCAGCGACCTTCATCATAAGGCACCGTATCGGTATGACCGGCCAG
The DNA here is from genome assembly GCF_014643915.1 of Oceanisphaera marina. Lineage (GTDB taxonomy): Bacteria > Pseudomonadota > Gammaproteobacteria > Enterobacterales > Aeromonadaceae > Oceanimonas > Oceanimonas marina. The sequence continues at coordinate 21,540 of NZ_BMKE01000007.1, read as the reverse complement.
CAGCAGGCCGCCGTCGCCTTCGCCCCTGGTGGCCACCAGGTTGAACTTACCGGGCAGGTTGGGCAGCTCTGTTACTTCAACGGCAAAGCCGAGTTGGCTGAACCAGTCAGCCAGCAGGCGAATGACCTGCTCGTTACTTTGATCCCAGCTGCTTTCGGTGCTGCTGATAGAGGGCAGGGCGATAAGGTCGCGATACATATCGAGCAGTTTGAGTGATGTCATAGGATCTCCATAAAAAACCATCAATTTATATTCATCAATGTTGCATAAGTATTTAACTATTGCTAGTCTGACTGCCTATTCTTATCTGGGTAACTAGCGTAGCAAATGGCCATGTATTTCCTTTCTCTATTGCGGCGACGACGACAGCTCGCCTAAGCCATTGCCTTAGGGTGACATAAGCCCTTGAAACACGCTAGGCTGACGCCTGCATCTAGACCTAAGCCAACTTCAACTTGACGGATACGCCCATGTTAAAAGCTGCAATTATTGGTGCCAGCGGTTATACCGGAGCCGAACTGGCCGGTTTAGTCCACGCCCACCCACACCTTTCCTTAGCTGGCCTCTATGTATCAGAGGGTAGTCAAGATGCTCATAAACCTTTTACCAGTTTGCATCCCCGCTGGCGCGGCGTTATCGACCAGCCCTTGCTGCCCCTGGATGACGAGGCGCTGAGCCGCATTCATGTGGATGCCGATCTGGTGCTGCTGGCCACGGCTCATGAAGTGAGCCACGATCTGGCGCCGGGCTTTGTTGCCAAAGGCTTGCCGGTATTTGATTTGTCCGGTGCCTTTCGGGTACCTGGTGCAGACTTTTACGAGCGTTTTTACGGCTTTACCCACCAGCACGGCGACTGGCTGAGCCAGGCAGCCTATGGGTTGGCGGAATGGAATCAGGAGGCGATTAAAGCGGCCAAACTGGTTGCCGTTCCGGGCTGTTACCCCACGGCCTCATTAAGTGCGCTCAAGCCGTTGCAGGCCGCCGGGCTGATTGCCGAAGGCAGCAAGCCCATAATCAGCGCCGTGTCCGGCGTCAGTGGTGCCGGCCGCAAGGCAAGCATGGCGAACAGCTTCTGCGAAGTCAGCTTCAAACCTTATGGTGTGCTCAATCATCGCCACCAGCCGGAAATCAGTCATCATCTCGATAATCAGGTGGTGTTTCAGCCGCATCTGGGTAATTTTATCCGCGGTATTCTGGCCACCATTTATGTACAGCTGAATGACGATGTGAGCGACGAGCAAATTGCCGCCGCTTACCACACCGCCTACGACGGCCAGAAAATTGTGCGCCTGACCGGCCAGTGGCCACAAATCAATGATGTAGCGGGCACCCCCTTCTGTGATCTGCACTGGGCACGGGACGGCAACCAGTTAATCGTGGTGTCGGCCATCGACAACCTGCTGAAAGGGGCGGCCAGCCAGGCTATTCAATGTATCAATATTCATCAGGGATTCTCGCCACTGGCGGGCCTGGTGCAGGAGTAAATCAGGATGACGACTCAACAAACACCGCTGGTGATTAAGCTGGGCGGAACCCTGCTGGAAAGTAATGACGCCCTGGCGGCGTTATTCACCACCCTGAAAACTTTTGTTGATCAGGTAAGACGCCCTTTGGTACTGGTGCATGGCGGTGGCGTGTTGGTAGATAACCAGCTGAACGCCATGGGCCTGACCTCGACCAAAAAAGACGGCCTGCGGGTCACGCCGGTTGAGCATATCGGGGTGATCACCGGCGCCCTGGCGGGTACAGCCAACAAATTGTTGCTGGCACAGGCGATTGCGCACAATATCAGTGCCGTGGGACTGTGCCTGGGCGATGGTGGTTTATGTCGCGTCAGCCAGCTGGATCCCGAGCTGGGTGCGGTGGGCAAGATTGAAGGTGGCGATGCCACCCTGGTCAGCACCCTGTTAGCCGGTGGTTTTTTGCCGGTGGTCAGCTCCATCGGCATCACCTTTGATGGGCAGCTGATGAACGTCAACGCCGATCAGGCGGGAACCGCCATTGCCGAGGTACTGGATGCCGACCTGGTCATGCTGTCGGATGTGAGCGGCATTCTTGATGGCGATCGTCAGCTGATTAACGAGCTGACCGAAGTCCGCGCCCTTGAGCTGATGCAGCAAGGTGTAATTACCGATGGTATGGCTGTTAAAGTGAAGGCGGCGCTAAAGGCGACCAAGACACTGGGTAAACCGGTTGCCGTGGGCAGCTGGCGTAACCCTGAACAATTATTATCGCTGCTGGCTGGTGAGTCCGAGTTTGGCACCCGGATTTCACACTAAGGAGAGAATATGCAGCATTTATTGAGCCTGAAAGATTACAGCAAGCAGCAAATAGAGCAGATTCTGGCATTGGCGAAAGACTTGAAAGCCAATCCAGCCAAATATGCCGATGAGCTGAAAGGCAAGAGCGTGATCACGCTGTTCGAAAAACCCTCGTTGCGTACCCGTGTGACCCTGGATATCGGTATTAACCGTCTGGGCGGTCATGCGGTGTATCTCGACAGCCAGAATGGCGCCATGGGCAGCCGGGAAGCGGTACAGGATTTTGCCGCCAATCTGTCGCGCTGGTCTCATGCCATAGTGGCCCGGGTATTTGATCACCAAACTCTGGTCGAAATGACAAAATATGCCACGGTTCCGGTGATCAACTCGTTGTGTAACCTGTATCATCCCTGCCAGGCATTGGCGGACTATATGACCATTGCCGAACATCATGATGATTTGAGCAAGGTGCATCTGGTTTACGTGGGTGACGGTAATAACGTGACCAATTCCTTGTTGCTGGCGGGTGCTATTCTTGGCGCCACCGTGACTTCGGTTTGTCCTCGTGGCCGTAACGTGGATGCTCAGGTACTGAAAGAAGCCGAAGCTCTGGCGGCCATGAGCGGCGGTAAGGTACAGGTAACCGACAGCCTGGATGATGTGAGCGACATCGATGTGCTATACACGGATACTTGGGTTTCTATGGGTGATGAAACACCGTTGGAACAGGTGGCCGAAGTCTTCATGCCGTATCAGATCAATCAGGCCATGCTCGACAAAACCGGTGCCAAACAGGTGTTGCATTGCCAGCCTGCCCATCGGGAACTGGAAATAACTTCAGAGGTAATGGACGGTCCTGCCTCCTTTATTCTCGACCAAGCTGAAAATCGCATGCATGTGCAAAATGCCGTGCTGCTGACATTGATTAACAGGGATATGCATTAATGAGCCAATTCAAAAAAATTCTGCTGGCCTACTCCGGTGGCCTGGACACGTCTGCCATCATTCCATGGTTGAAAGAAAACTACGAAGGCTGTGAAATCATCGCCTTTGTCGGTGATGTAGGCCAGGGTGACGAAGAGCTGGAAGGCATAGAAGCCAAAGCCCTCGCCTCGGGTGCAGTAAAGTGCATCGTTGCCGACTTGAAAGACGAGTTCGTTAACGACTATGTGTATCCGACCCTGAAAACCGGCGCCATTTACGAAGGCACTTACCTGCTGGGTACGTCCATGGCGCGGCCAATCATTGCCAAAGCCATGGCAGAAGCAGCACTGGCCGAAGGCGCAGAAGCCATTGCCCACGGTTGTACCGGCAAGGGTAACGACCAGGTTCGTTTCGAAGGCGCAGTGGCGGCACTGGCTCCACAGCTGGCCATTATCGCCCCGTGGCGTATCTGGGACATGCGCAGCCGTGAAGACTTGCTGAACTACCTGGCCGAGCGCAACATCAAGACCACTGCCAGTGCCACCAAGATCTATTCTCGCGATGCCAACGCCTGGCATATCTCCACCGAAGGTGGCGAACTGGAAAGCACCTGGAACGAGCCGTCAGAGCAGGCCTGGACCTGGACAGTGTCACCCGAGCAGGCACCTGACCAGGCCGAAACCCTGTCGCTGACTATCGAAAAAGGCCGCATTGTTGCCGTAGACGGCGAGCAGATGAGCCCGTACCAGATTCTGGTGACGCTGAATGATCGCGCCGCCAAGCACGGCGTGGGTCGCGTAGATATCGTAGAAAACCGTCTGGTTGGCATGAAGTCTCGTGGTTGCTACGAAACGCCGGGCGGCACCGTCATGATGGCGGCGCTGCGTGCGGTGGAAGAGCTGGTGCTGGACAAGCCTACTCGCGCCTGGCGCGAAAAAGTAGGTGCCGAGTTCTCGCACCTGGTTTACGACGGTCGCTGGTTTACGCCGTTATGCAAGGCGCTGCTGGCTTCTGCCGATGCCATTGCCGAAGACGTATCCGGTGAAGTGGTACTGAAGATGTACAAAGGCCAGGTGACGGCAATTCAGAAGTCCTCGCCTAACAGCCTGTACTCGGAAGAGTTTGCGACCTTTGGCGAAGATGAAGTATACGACCAAAGCCATGCAGAAGGCTTTATCCGTCTGTACTCGTTGGCCAGCCGCATCAAGGCGCTGAACAGCCTGAAAAAATAAGTGTGACCCGTTAGGTAACATTTAATTGCAGGGGGCTTATGCCCCCTGTGTTGTTTAAGCTAAAAGCTTGAAGCCGTAAGCGTTACGTAGAAAAAGTGAGGTGTAAGGCGTGAATCGTTAGGCGTTTAACCCCTTTCACTCTTCACACTTTGCGCTTAACTGTCTACTGATAGCTTAAAGCTTACCGCTTCCAGCTTTGTTTTCCGTATAATATCGAATAACAATGAGCCGGGCCGGTCGAGGCCAGGTAAACCATAATATTTCAGTAATGTCGTTAGGGAGTACAGCGGTTATGGCACTTTGGGGTGGGCGTTTCAGTCAGGCGGCAGATGCCAAGTTTCAGCAGTTCAACGATTCTCTTCGTTTCGATTACCGCTTGGCGGAGCAAGACATTGTCGGCTCCATCGCCTGGTCTAATGCCTTGTGCAAAGCCGGCGTGTTAACGACTGACGAACAGCAACAAATTGAACGGGCACTGAACGATCTTAAATTGAAAGTGATGGAAGATCCGAGCCAGATTTTACAGTCCGATGCCGAAGATATTCATTCCTGGGTAGAAGGGCACCTGATCAGTGTGGTGGGCGATCTGGGCAAAAAGCTGCATACCGGTCGTAGCCGTAACGATCAGGTAGCGACCGATCTCAAGTTGTGGTGCAAGCAGCAGGTACCGCCTTTGCTGCAAAAGCTGGATGAACTGCAAAAGAAACTGGTGGCCGTGGCCCGTCAGCAACAGGGCACGGTATTGCCCGGTTATACCCACCTGCAGCGTGCCCAGCCGGTGACCTTTGCTCATTGGTGTCTGGCATACGTCGAGATGCTGGAGCGGGACTTTACTCGTTTGCAAGATGCACAAAAACGCATGGATACCTGCCCGCTGGGCAGTGGTGCCCTGGCCGGCACCGGCTTTCCGATTGACCGTCACGAACTGGCTCACTCGTTGGGCTTCTCGTCGCCGACCCGCAACAGCCTGGATTCGGTTTCAGACCGTGACCATGTGCTGGAGCTGATGAACTGTGCCACCAATTCCATGATGCACCTGTCACGCTTCGCCGAAGATTTGATCTTCTATAACTCCGGCGAGTCGGGTTTCCTCGAGCTGTCTGACCGGGTGACTTCTGGCTCATCTTTGATGCCGCAAAAGAAAAATCCCGATGCACTGGAGCTGATCCGTGGCAAGACCGGTCGGGTGTTTGGTGCCTATGCGGGCATGATGATGACCTTGAAAGCCCTGCCACTGGCCTATAACAAAGACATGCAGGAAGACAAGGAAGGCCTGTTCGATGCCCTCGATACCTGGCATGACTGCCTGGAAATGGCCGAAATGGTGTTACACGACATCAAGCTGAACGAAGACAAAACCCGGGAAGCAGCCCAGGGCGGCTATTCCAACGCGACCGAAATGGCCGATTATCTGGTGAGCAAAGGCATTCCGTTCCGTGAAGCACACCACATTGTGGGCGCCATAGTGGTACACGCGATTGCGAAGAAGTTGCCGATGGAAGAGCTGCCGATGGAAGACTTCAAGCAGTTCAGCCCGCTCATCGAAGCTGATGTGTTTGATAAGCTGTCTCTGGAATCCAGCCTGGCCAGCCGTTGTGCTTTGGGTGGTGTGGCACCGGATCAGGTGGAATTTGCCCTGACCAGTGCCGAGCGTCGCCTTACCCAGCGTGATAGCTCGGGTATTCATGTACGCAGTGCGCGTTTGACCGATCTGGATGCCATCGAGCGTATGGTGAACTACTGGGCCAATATCGGTGAAAATCTGCCTCGTGACCGTAAAGATCTGGTCAAAGCGGTTGGGGAGTTTGCCGTTACCGAAGTGCAGGGGCAAATCAGCGGTTGTGCGTCTTTATATGTGTATGACACCGGCCTGGCGGAAGTACGCTCGCTGGGTGTAGAGCCTGGCTTCCAAAACCAGGGGCAGGGCAGTGCGCTGGTTGATAAGATACTGCAAAAAGCCGAAGCGCTGTCTATCGATAAAGTCATAGTGTTAACCCGGGTACCGGAATTCTTCATGAAGCAGGGGTTCACTATGACCAGCAAGGCTCTGCTGCCAGAGAAAGTGATGAAAGACTGTGACTTGTGCCCACGCCAACACGCCTGTGATGAAGTGGCGCTGGAAATCGTGTTGAAAGACAAAGCCAGCTTACGGAAGTAACAGCCTTACGTTTAACGCCGTACGCTGAACGTTAAAGAACAGCAGGCAGTGTAAGGTGAATAGAAAAGGGTGAAGGGTAAAGAGGACTAGACAACATTCAAGCCACAGCGAATGCGTAGCATTTGAAGGCTTGGGGGTTTCCTCCGCACCGTTCACCCTTTGCGGTTTTATGGCCCTAGTCCATGCTCTGCCGTGATTCTCGCAGCAAAAATGCTCTGCTTTTGGGCTTATCCTTTCATGTCGTTCCCTTTACTCTTCACTCTTTGCCCTTCACTTTCCTTCCATCAAAAGAAACTGGTGAAAAATAACACGACTGACTTGCACACAGGCTTCAGATAAGTATAATAGCGCTCGCTTAGTACATAACTATTTATTTAGTACGTAACCAAGTGAGCCTTTTGGCTCTGTCAGGTAGCTCCTGACCACACAAGCCCCCGATATGGTGGGCATCGTTGTTAAATAAGACCCCCTCTTTTATATAAAAGAGCAGGCGGTGCTTATTTATGTTCTTTATCCAATTGGAGCTCTGGTAATGCAGAACCAAAGAATTCGTATCCGCCTGAAGGCGTTCGATCACCGTCTGATCGATCAGTCTACTGCGGAGATCGTAGAAACTGCCAAGCGCACTGGCGCCCAGGTTCGTGGTCCAATCCCACTGCCTACTCGCAAAGAGCGCTATACCGTACTGACATCTCCACACGTGAATAAAGATGCACGTGATCAGTATGAAATTCGTACTCACAAGCGTCTGGTAGACATCGTTGAGCCAACTGATAAAACAGTTGACGCTCTGATGCGTCTGGATCTGGCTGCTGGCGTCGACGTCCAGATCAGCCTGGGCTAATAACGGAGGTTTTATCAATGGCAATCGGTCTAATAGGTCGTAAGCTGGGTATGACCCGTGTCTTCACCGAAGACGGGGTGTCTATCCCAGTCACCGTTATCGAAGTAGATGCCAACCGTGTTACCCAGGTGAAAACTCTGGAATTGGATGGCTACCAAGCCGTTCAGGTGACAACTGGTGTCAAGAAAGCGATTCGTATCACCAAGCCACAAGCGGGTATATTCGCTAAAGCTGGCGTGGAAGCGGGCCGCGGTCTGTGGGAATTCCGCCTGGGTTCAGGTGAAGGCGAAGGTATCGAAGTCGGTTCCGAGCTGAAAGTAGACATCTTCAACGATGTCAAGAAAGTAGACGTTACCGGTACTTCTAAAGGTAAGGGTTTCGCTGGCGCTGTTAAGCGTTGGAACTTCCGTACCCAGGACATGACTCATGGTAACTCCTTGTCACACCGCGCCCCGGGTTCAATTGGTCAAAACCAATCCCCAGGTAAAGTGTTCAAAGGCAAGAAAATGGCCGGTCACATGGGTGCTGCGCGTGTAACCACGCAGAACCTGGAAGTGGTTCGCGTTGATGTTGATCGTAACCTGCTGCTCATTAAAGGTGCAGTACCTGGTGCGACTAATGGCAACGTCATCGTTAAACCTGCCGTTAAAGCGTAACGTCTGAGGAGATAGTAATGGAATTGGTAATGAAAGACGCGCAAGCCGCTCTTGAAGTTTCCGAAACTACCTTCGGGCGTGAGTTCAACGAAGCTCTGGTGCATCAGGTTGTAGTAGCCTATGCAGCAGGTGCTCGTCAAGGTACTCGTGCTCAGAAGACCCGTTCCGAAGTGTCTGGCGGCGGCAAGAAGCCGTGGCGCCAAAAGGGCACTGGCCGGGCCCGTGCCGGTACCATCCGCTCTCCTATTTGGCGCGGTGGTGGTGTGACTTTTGCAGCTAAGCCGCAAGATCACAGCCAGAAAGTCAATAAGAAGATGTACCGTGGCGCTATCAGAAGCATTCTGTCTGAGCTGGTACGTCAAGAGCGTTTGATCGTGGTTGAGAAGTTTGGCGTGGAAGCACCCAAAACTAAAGAACTGCTGGCCAAACTGAAGCAGTGGGATCTGACTGATGTTCTGATCGTCACCGCTGAAGTGGACGAGAACTTGTTCCTCGCCGCCCGTAACCTGTACAAGGTAGACGTGCGTGACGTGGCTGGTATCGACCCGGTTTCTTTGATCGCGTTCGACAAGGTATTGGTAACTGCCGACGCAGTTAAGCAAATCGAGGAGATGCTGGCATGATCCGTGAAGAGCGTATTTTAAAAGTTCTGAAGGCGCCGCATGTCTCTGAAAAAAGCACCATGGTTGCCGAACAAACTAACACTATCGTGTTCAAGGTCGCCACGGACGCTACCAAGGCAGAAGTAAAAGCTGCGGTCGAGAAGCTGTTCGAAGTTGAAGTTAAAGATGTTCGCACGTTGCTGGTGAAGGGTAAAACCAAGCGCACCGGTAACCGCACAGGCCGTCGTTCCGATTGGAAGAAAGCCTACGTGACCCTGAAAGAAGGTCAAGACATCGACTTCATCGGCGGCGCCGAGTAAGAAAGGAGTAAGTTAAAATGGCAGTTATTAAGTGTAAGCCTACTTCTCCGGGTCGCCGTCATGTAGTTCAGATCAGCAACCCGGAACTGTACAAAGGCAAGCCGTTCGCCGCCCTGTTGGAGAAAAAATCCAAGTCTGGTGGTCGTAACAACGGTGGCCGTATTACCACTCGTCACATTGGCGGTGGTCACAAGCAGCACTATCGTGTGGTTGACTTCAAACGCAACAAAGACGGTATTCCGGCTAAAGTTGAGCGTTTAGAGTATGATCCTAACCGTTCTGCTAACATTGCCCTGCTGTTGTTTGCAGATGGTGAGCGTCGCTACATCCTGGCACCTAAAGGTGTTCATGCTGGCGATCAGATCCTGTCTGGTGATGCAGCCCCGATTAAAGCAGGTAACTGCTTGCCAATGCGCAACATCCCAGTTGGTAGCACAGTGCACGCCATCGAGATGAAGCCAGGCAAGGGCGCGCAGATTGCACGTTCTGCTGGTACTTCCGCCCAGATTCTGGCGCGTGAAGGCACCTACGTTACCCTGCGTCTGCGTTCAGGTGAAGTACGTAAAGTACTGGCCGAATGCCGCGCAACTCTGGGTGAAGTGGGTAATGCCGAGCACATGCTGCGTCAACTGGGTAAAGCCGGTGCAACGCGCTGGCGTGGTATTCGTCCTACCGTTCGCGGTGTGGCGATGAACCCGGTAGATCACCCGCACGGTGGTGGTGAAGGTCGCAGCTCTGGCGGTCGTCACCCGGTTACTCCTTGGGGTAAACCTACCAAGGGTGCCAAGACCCGTAAAAATAAGCGTACCGACCAGTTCGTGGTACGTCATCGTAACAAGTAATCGTTTTTTAGAGGTATCACCATGCCACGTTCTCTCAAGAAAGGTCCGTTTATCGACCTGCACTTGCTGAAGAAGGTAGAGAAAGCGGTGGAAAGCGGGGAAAAGAAACCAATTAAGACTTGGTCCCGTCGTTCAATGATCATTCCGAACATGATCGGTTTGACCATCGCTGTCCATAATGGTCGTCAGCACGTGCCTGTATTCGTTTCCGAGGAAATGATCGGTCATAAGCTGGGCGAATTTGCACCGACTCGTACTTATCGCGGCCATGTCGCTGATAAGAAGGCCAAGAAGCGTTAAGGGGTAAAAGATGGAAGCTATAGCTAAACACCGCTTTGCTCGTACTTCTGCCCAGAAGGCGCGCCTGGTAGCCGATCAAGTCCGTGGTCTATCCGTAGACAAGGCTCTGAATGTCCTGGCTTTCAGCCCTAAAAAGGCTGCCGTTCTGGTTAAGAAAGTACTTGAATCTGCCATTGCTAATGCCGAGCACAATGAAGGTGCGGATATCGATGAGCTGACAGTGGCGAAGATCTTCGTTGACGAAGGTCCAACCATGAAGCGTATTCGTCCTCGAGCCAAAGGCCGCGCGGACCGTATCATGAAGCGTACCAGCCACATTACTGTGGTTGTGTCCGACCGCTAAGAGGCTAGGAGATAAGCAATGGGCCAGAAAGTACACCCGAATGGTATTCGCTTAGGGATCACCAAGCCTTTTAATTCGACCTGGTTTGCGAATACCAAGGACTTCGCTGATAACTTGCACAGCGATTTTCAAGTACGTCAGTACCTCAAAGAGGAACTGAAAAACGCTTCTCTTTCTCGTATCGTGATCGAGCGTCCTGCCAAGAGCATCCGTGTGACTATTCACACTGCTCGTCCAGGCGTCGTGATCGGCAAGAAAGGCGAAGACGTGGAAAAACTGCGCAAGCACGTAGCCAAATTGGCTGGCGTACCTGCTCAGATCAATATTTCCGAAGTGCGTAAACCTGAGCTGGATGGTCAGCTGGTAGCCGATTCTATCGCCTCCCAGCTCGAGCGCCGCGTCATGTTCCGTCGTGCTATGAAGCGTGCGGTACAGAACGCAATGCGTATCGGTTCCAAAGGCATTAAGGTGGAAGTTAGCGGTCGTCTAGGCGGCGCTGAAATCGCGCGTACCGAATGGTACCGTGAAGGTCGTGTGCCTTTGCACACCCTGCGCGCCGATATCGACTATGCAACTTCTGAAGCATCTACCACTTACGGCATCATCGGCGTGAAGGTTTGGATATTTAAAGGTGAAGTTCTGGGCGGCCTGCAAGCCGTAGCTCAAGAACCGGCTCCATCCAAGCCAAAGCGCAAAGGCCGCGGTAAGTAAGGAGACTCGGATATGTTGCAACCAAAACGTACGAAATTCCGTAAAGTCCACAAAGGCCGCAACCGCGGCGTGGCAACCTCAGGTAACCTGATTTCTTTCGGTACCTTTGGTTTGAAGGCGACTACGCGCGGACGTATCACTGCTCGTCAGATCGAAGCAGCTCGTCGTGCTATGACTCGTCACGTCAAGCGTCAAGGTAAAATCTGGATCCGTATATTCCCAGACAAGCCAATTACCGAGAAGCCCCTGGAAGTTCGTATGGGTAAAGGTAAGGGTAACGTGGAATATTGGGTAGCCCAGATCCAGCCAGGTCGTGTTCTGTATGAGATGGACGGTGTACCTGAGGCTCTGGCTCGTGAAGCCTTTGCACTGGCGGCTGCTAAGTTGCCAGTTAGGACCACTTTCGTAACTCGGACGGTGATGTGATGAAAGCACAAGATCTGCGTGAAAAGAGTGTTGAAGAACTGAACCAGGAACTGCTGGGCCTGCTGCGTGAGCAATTTAACATGCGCATTCAAGCAAGCACCGGTCAACTGGAACAGACTCACAACATTAAAAATGTACGTCGCGATATCGCACGTGTGAAAACTGTTTTGAACCAAAAGGCAGGGGCGTAAGATGAGCGATACTAACGTTCGTACTCTGCAGGGCAGTGTAGTAAGCGACAAAATGGACAAGTCCATTGTTGTAGCTATCAGCCGTTTCGTGAAGCACCCGATTTACGGGAAGTACATGAAGCGCACTACTAAGCTGCACGTGCATGACGAAAACAATGAATGTTCTACCGGTGACGTCGTGACTATTCGCGAATGTCGTCCGCTGTCCAAGACCAAGTCTTGGACTCTGGTAAAAATTATCGAGCGCCCGGTTAAAGCCTAAGGTTCTCTGATATAATTTGCCTGGTCAAACGGCCCTATGTTGGGGCCGTTTGTTTTTTATCCTTCCTTTTTAAGATTTGGCAGTGCTATAATGCCGCGCCTTCAATGGCAGCCAATATCCCGAAAGGGGTTTTAATAAAGTAATCACTTTAGCGGAGCACTAACATGATCCAAATGCAAAGTATGCTGGACGTGGCCGACAATTCCGGTGCGCGTAGCGTAATGTGTATTAAGGTCCTGGGTGGCTCGCACCGCCGCTACGCCGGAATCGGCGACATCATCAAAGTTACTGTTAAGGAAGCAATTCCTCGCGGTAAAGTAAAAAAAGGTGATGTAATGAACGCGGTGGTCGTACGCACTCGGAAAGGCGTTCGTCGTCCGGACGGCTCTGTCATCCGTTTCGACCGCAATGCGGCCGTGATTTTAAATAGCAATCAACAGCCGATCGGAACTCGTATTTTTGGTCCTGTGACGCGTGAACTTCGTAATGAAAAGTTCATGAAGATTGTTTCACTGGCACCTGAAGTACTGTAAGGAGTCAAACGATGGCAGCTAAAATCCGTCGCGATGACGAAGTCATCATTCTTACCGGCAAAGACAAGGGCAAGCGTGGCAAAGTCACCAAAGTCCTGGTTGAAGCAGGTAAAGTAGTAGTCGCAGGTCTTAACCTGAACAAGAAACACCAGAAGCCGGTTCCACAACTGGGCCAGGCTGGCGGTATTATTGAACAGGAAGCGCCTCTCGACGTATCAAATGTAGCGTTGTTCAACTCTGCCACTGGCAAAGCTGATCGCGTTGGTTTCCGGTTTGAAGACGACAAAAAAGTTCGCTTCTTCAAGTCTACCGGCGAACTTGTGAAGTAATTGGAGTTTATACGATGGCGAAACTGCATGGTTACTACAACGAAACTGTAGTAAAAGAGCTGATGAGTCAGTTCGGGTATAAGTCTATCATGCAAGTCCCTCGGATTGAGAAAATCACCCTGAACATGGGTGTTGGTGAAGCTTTGGCTGATAAAAAGATCCTGGATAATGCTGCTGCCGATATGGCCGCCATTTCTGGTCAAAAGCCACTGATTACACTTGCTCGTAAATCCGTTGCTGGCTTCAAAATCCGTGAAGGCTACCCCATTGGTTGTAAAGTGACTCTGCGCGGCGAGCGTATGTGGGAGTTTCTGGAGCGTTTGATTTCTATTTCTATCCCTCGGATTCGTGACTTCCGTGGTCTGAACGCTAAGTCGTTCGATGGCCGTGGTAACTACTCGATGGGTGTGAAAGAGCAAATCATCTTTCCGGAAATCGATTATGACAAAGTAGATCGCGTACGTGGTATGGATATTACCATTACAACTTCTGCTCAGTCTGACGAAGAAGGTCATGCTCTGTTGGCAGCCTTTAACTTCCCATTCCGTAAGTAAGGTGTAGGGTTATGGCAAAACAATCAATGAAAGCTCGCGAAGTCAAGCGCGCAAAGCTTGTTGAGAAATTCTCAGCCAAGCGTCAGGCACTGAAAGAAATCATCTCTAGCGTTCATACTTCTGAAGAAGAGCGTTGGGATGCAGTGCTGAAACTGCAGCAATTGCCCCGTGACGCAAGTCCCTCTCGTCAGCGTAACCGCTGTAACATCACAGGCCGTCCGCATGGTTTCCTGCGTAAATTTGGTCTGAGCCGCATTAAAGTGCGTGAACTGATGATGAAGGGTGAAATTCCAGGCCTGAAGAAGGCTTCTTGGTAAGCGAACACGGGAGTAATACACAATGAGCATGCAAGATCCGATAGCGGATATGCTGACCCGCATCCGCAACGGTCAGGCAGCCAATAAAGTGGCTGTTACCATGCCTTCTTCTAAGGTCAAAACGGCGATTGCCAAAGTCCTTAAAGAAGAAGGCTATATTGCTGACTTTAACGTGATTGGAGACACCAAGCCTGAGCTGGAAGTTACTTTAAAGTACTTCGAAGGCGAAGCTGTGGTTGAATTGATCCAACGCGTTAGCCGCCCAGGTCTGCGCATCTATAAGAAGCGCGACGAACTGCCAAAAGTAATGGCAGGCATGGGTGTAGCTATCATTTCCACGTCCCAAGGTGTGATGACCGACCGTGCCGCGCGTAAAGCCGGTATGGGCGGTGAGATCATCTGCTACGTTGCATAAGGAGTAGATATGTCTCGCATTGCTAAGGCACCTATCGAAATTCCTGCCGGCGTAGAAGTGACGTTGAACGGTCAGGAAATTACCATCAAGGGTGGCAAGGGTACGTTAAACCGTACTATCAACGCTGCCGTTGAAATCAGCCAGAATGATAACGTGCTGACGTTTGCACCACGTGAAAACGTAGCAAACGCAAATGCCCAGGCCGGTACTGCCCGTTCCCTGGTCAATAACATGGTTGTCGGTGTTACCGAAGGCTTTGAGCGCAAGCTGCAGCTGGTTGGTGTTGGCTATCGTGCCCAGATTAAAGGCAATGCAATTGCACTGTCTCTGGGCTTCTCTCACCCGGTTGAGCATGCGCTTCCTGAAGGCGTGTCAGCTGAATGTCCTACCCAGACCGAGATTGTTCTCAAGTCTGCGGACAAACAGCAGATCGGTCAGGTCGCTGCCAATATTCGTGCGTACCGCAAGCCAGAGCCTTATAAAGGCAAAGGTGTTCGCTATTTCGGCGAACAGGTGCGCAGTAAAGAGGCTAAGAAGAAGTAAGGTAACACTATGCTCAAAAAATCAGCTCGTATCCGCCGTGCTACTAAAGCACGCGCAAAGATGCTGGAACTGGGTGCGACTCGCCTGGTGGTTCACCGTACTCCACGCCACATCTATGCACAGATTATTGCACCAGGTAGTTCAGCCGTTCTGGCTTCTGCGTCAACCGTAGAAAAGTCAGTACGTGAACTGGTGAAATACACTGGTAACACAGATGCCGCGACAGCAGTCGGTAAAGCCATCGCTGAACGCGCTCTTGAAAAAGGCGTTAAAGTTGTCGCTTTTGACCGTTCCGGTTTCCAATATCACGGTCGCGTAGCCGCTTTGGCTACAGCTGCACGTGAAGCTGGTCTTCAGTTCTAAAGGTGGAGTCGAAAATGGCAAAAATCGAAGCTCAAACCGGCGATCTGCAAGAGAAGCTCATTGCAGTTAACCGTGTTTCAAAAGTTGTAAAAGGTGGTCGTATTTTCTCCTTCACCGCTCTGACGGTAGTAGGCGACGGTAACGGTCGTATTGGTTTTGGTTACGGTAAAGCCCGTGAAGTTCCTGCTGCCATTCAAAAGGCAATGGAACAGGCTCGTCGTAACATGCGTACTATTGGCCTGAACAGCGGCACCTTATTCCATCCGGTAAAAGGTCGTCACTCTGGTTCCAACGTATTCATGAAGCCTGCTTCTGACGGTACCGGTATTATTGCCGGCGGTGCAATGCGCGCCGTACTGGAAGTTGCTGGTGTTCATAACGTACTGGCCAAGACGTACGGTTCCACCAACCCAAACAACGTAGTTCGCGCTACCATCGACGCTCTGACTCATATGAAGTCACCTGAGCAAGTCGCTGCCAAGCGTGGTCTGCGCGTTGACCAAATACTGGGGTAATGTCCAATGGCTAACAAGACTGTAAAAGTAACACAGACTCGCAGCGCCATCGGCCGTTTGCCTAAGCATAAGGCAACGTTGCGTGGCCTGGGTCTGCGTCGCATTGGTCACACCGTCGAGCTGGAAGATACAGCTTGTGTACGCGGTATGATCAACCAGGTTTACTACATGGTAAAGGTTGAGGAGTAATCGCATGCGTTTGAATACTCTATCTCCAGCTGCCGGCTCCAAGCCTAGCGCCAAGCGCGTTGGTCGTGGTATCGGTTCAGGTCTGGGTAAAACCGGTGGCCGCGGCCACAAAGGTCAGAAATCACGTTCTGGCGGTAAGGTTCGTAACGGTTTTGAAGGCGGTCAGATGCCTTTGAAACAGCGTTTGCCGAAGTTTGGTTTTACTTCTCGCAAAGGTATGGTTACAGCTGAAATCCGCTTGAGCGAGCTGGCTAAAGTTGAAGGCAATGTGGTTGATTTGAACACTCTGAAGCAGGCTGGCTTGGTTACCAAGAACATCCTGTTTGCCAAAGTTGTTCTGTCTGGCACCATTGACCGTGAAGTGACTGTGGTTGGTCTGGGCGTCACCAAAGGTGCACGCGCAGCCATCGAAGCTGCCGGCGGTAAAATCGAGGAATAATAAGTACTATGGCCAAGAAACCAGGATTAGATGCTAAAAGCGCACAGGGTGGGCTGGGTGAACTGAAGAGTCGTTTACTTTTCGTTCTTATCGCGATCGTTGTATTTCGCGCCGGCTCCTATGTGCCTATTCCTGGAATTGACGCCGCCGTACTTGCCGAGTTGTTCAAACAACAGCAGGGCACCATCATTGAAATGTTTAACATGTTCAGTGGTGGTGCGCTGGAACGAGCGTCCATACTGGCGCTGGGGATAATGCCGTATATTTCTGCGTCCATTATTATCCAGTTGCTGACTGTGGTTCACCCCGCCTTGGCTGAGCTCAAGAAGGAAGGTGAATCTGGCCGTCGAAAGATCAGTCAGTATACCCGGTATGGCACACTCGTTCTCGGCACCATCCAGGCCATCGGCATTGCTACCGGCTTGCCAAATATGATGCCAGGACTCGTGGTAAACGTGGGTCTCGGTTTCTATTTTACAGCGGTAGTGAGTTTGGTCACCGGCACCATGTTTTTGATGTGGTTAGGTGAGCAAGTAACCGAACGAGGCATTGGCAATGGTATCTCGTTGATAATCTTCGTGGGTATTGTTGCTGGTCTGCCATCGGCCATTGGTGCCACGGCAGAGCAGGCGCGTCAGGGGGAATTGCACATATTGTTGCTGTTGCTGCTGGCCGTGATTGTGTTTGCGGTAACTTACTTCGTGGTATTTGTTGAACGTGGGCAACGCCGCATTGTGGTGAACTACGCCAAGCGTCAACAAGGTCGCCAGGTATTTGCGGCACAAAGTACACACCTGCCCTTGAAAGTGAACATGGCGGGGGTTATTCCGGCAATTTTTGCATCCAGCATTATTCTGTTCCCTGGTACCGTAGCCTCTTGGTTCGGACAGGGGGAAGGGTGGTTTGCCAATGCACTGCAAGAGGTTTCTCTTGCCCTGCAACCTGGTCAGCCGCTATATGTGATGTTGTATGCTGCTGCCATTATCTTTTTCTGTTTCTTCTATACCGCCCTGGTGTTTAACCCGCGCGAGACAGCAGATAACCTGAAGAAGAGTGGTGCTTTCATCCCAGGCATACGCCCGGGTGAGCAAACAGCGCGCTATATCGATAAAGTAATGACTCGCCTGACCCTGGTCGGTGCTCTGTATATTACCTTTATCTGTTTGGTGCCACAGTTTCTGATGACAGCTTGGAACGTCCAGTTCTATTTTGGTGGTACCTCGCTGTTGATTATTGTGGTCGTCATCATGGACTTCATGGCTCAGGTGCAAACCCACATGATGTCTCATCAGTATGGCGATGTCCTGAAAAAAGCGAACCTGAAAGGTTATAACCGTTAAGGTTCGGTTATTTACGGAGTTAAGCAATGAAAGTTCGTGCTTCCGTTAAGGCAATTTGCCGTAACTGCAAAATCGTTAAGCGCCACGGTGTGGTTCGCGTTCTTTGCACTGAGCCAAGACATAAACAGCGTCAAGGCTAAAAAAGTTACGGTTTAACTTGTAAATTAAAGGCGAGCTGGCTAAAGTAGCCAGCCACCTTTGTTGGGTGTCTGTGTCATTACGTATCCTAGACGGGCTTTGTAATGGCTTTATATTTGTTAATTTGTAGGAGTGCATAGTGGCCCGTATCGCTGGCATTAACATTCCTGACCATAAACATGCAGTTATTGCTTTAACTGCGATTTATGGCGTAGGTCGTACCCGCTCTCAAGCCATTTGTGCTGCAGCCGGTATCGCTGAGAATGTGAAGATTAAAGAATTGGATGAAGCTCAGGTAGAAACTCTGCGTGAGCAAGTGGCAAAATTCACCGTTGAAGGTGATTTGCGTCGCGAGATTTCCATGAACATCAAGCGTCTGATGGACCTGGGTTGTTACCGAGGTCTGCGTCATCGCCGCAGCCTACCCCTCCGTGGTCAGCGCACTAAGACCAATGCGCGTACGCGCAAGGGTCCTCGTAAACCGATCAAGAGATAACGGGAAGGTAGATCATGGCTAAAACTCCGGCTCGTAGTACGCGTAAGCGCGTTAAAAAGCAGGTGAGCGATGGGATTGCCCACGTTCATGCATCTTTCAACAACACCATAGTAACTATTACTGATCGTCAGGGTAATGCTCTTTCTTGGGCAACCGCTGGTGGTTCAGGTTTCCGTGGTTCGCGCAAGTCCACTCCGTTCGCCGCTCAGGTAGCTGCAGAACGTGCTGGTGAAGTTGCGAAAGAATACGGTGTTAAAAACCTGGAAGTAATGGTGAAAGGTCCGGGTCCGGGCCGTGAGTCATCCATTCGTGCGTTGAATGCTGCGGGTTTCCGCATCACCAACATCACCGATGTGACTCCTATCCCGCACAACGGTTGTCGTCCTCCCAAGAAGCGTCGCGTATAACACTTCTTGTAGGATAGTTGGAGAAAGAACATGGCAAGATATCTGGGTCCCAAGCTCAAACTGAGCCGTCGTGAGGGAACTGACTTATTTTTGAAGTCAGGCGTCCGCGCGATAGATTCAAAATGTAAAATTGATACTGCACCAGGTCAGCACGGCGCTCGTAAAGCCCGTCTGTCCGATTACGGTGTACAGCTGCGTGAAAAGCAGAAAGTTCGTCGTATGTATGGCGTACTGGAAAAGCAATTCCGCAACTACTATAAAGAAGCTGCTCGCTTGAAAGGCAATACCGGTGCAAACCTGTTGCAGCTGCTGGAAGGTCGTTTAGACAACGTTGTTTACCGCATTGGTTTTGGCTCTACTCGTGCCGAATCTCGCCAGTTGATCAGCCACAAGGCTATCCTGGTAAACGGTAAGGTTGTGAACATTCCTTCCTTCCAAGTTTCTCCCGAGGATGTTATCAGCATTCGCGAGAAGGCAAAGAAACAAGCCCGGATCAAAGCCGCACTTGAGGTTTCCGGTCAACGTGAAAAGCCGACTTGGGTAGAAGTTGACGCTACCAACATGCAAGGCGTTTACAAGCGTCTGCCTGAGCGTAGCGACCTGTCTGCCGAAATCAACGAACAGCTGATCGTCGAGCTTTACTCCAAGTAAAGCTGGCTTCTATAGAGAGGACACAATGCAGGGTTCTGTAACAGATTTTCTTAAGCCGCGTCTGGTTGATATCGAACAGATCAGCCCGACTCATGCCAAAGTGACTCTCGAGCCGCTGGAGCGTGGCTTTGGTCATACATTGGGTAATACGCTACGTCGTATTCTGCTTTCTTCCATGCCGGGTTGTGCTATTACCGAAGTCGAAGTCGACGGCGTTTTGCACGAGTACAGCAGCAAGGAAGGTGTTCAGGAAGATATCCTGGAAATCTTGCTTAATCTTAAAGAAATTGCTGTGAAGCTGGAAGGCAAGGACGAAGTCACCCTGTCTCTGACCAAAACTGGTGCAGGTCCCGTAACAGCAGGCGACATCACCCATGGTGATGACGTTGAGATTGTTAACCCAGAGCACGTTATCTGTCATCTGACAGGGAATGATGCCGAAATCAGCATGCGTTTAAGAGTGCAGCGCGGCCGTGGCTATATTCCAGCCTCAGCCCGAGCTCACACTGAAGACGATGAGCGTCCTATTGGTCGTTTATTGCTGGATGCGGCTTACAGCCCCGTGGTTCGTATCGCCTACAATGTTGAGGCGGCCCGTGTTGAACAGCGTACCGATTTGGATAAGCTGGTTATCGACATGGAAACCAACGGCACTTTGGATCCCGAAGAAGCCATCCGCCGTGCAGCCACTATCATGGCTGAACAGTTGGAAGCCTTCGTCGACCTGCGTGACGTTAGCGAACCAGAAGAGAAAGAAGACAAGCCTGAGTTCGATCCTATTCTGCTGCGCCCTGTCGACGATCTGGAACTGACAGTTCGTTCTGCGAACTGTCTGAAGGCTGAAGCGATCCACTACATTGGTGATCTGGTACAGCGTACCGAGGTGGAGTTGTTGAAGACTCCTAACCTGGGTAAGAAATCTCTTACTGAGATTAAAGACGTGTTGGCGTCTCGTGGTTTGTCTCTGGGCATGCGCCTTGAGAACTGGCCGCCAGCCAGCATCGCTGATGAATAAGCCGGGTCACGGGTTTTACAGATTTAGTTAGGAAGGATTAGGTCATGCGCCATCGTAAGAGTGGTCGTCAACTTAACCGGAACAGCAGCCACCGTCAGGCAATGTTCCGCAACATGGCTAGCTCCTTGGTTCGTCATGCAGTTATTAAGACGACTCTGCCCAAGGCAAAAGAGCTGCGTCGAGTGGTTGAGCCTTTGATCACATTGGCAAAAGTCGACACAGTCGCTAACCGTCGTTTGGCATTTGCCCGTACTCGCGACAGCGAAGTAGTTGGCATTTTGTTCAACGATTTGGGACCTCGCTACCAGGAGCGTCCGGGTGGTTACACCCGCATCCTGAAGTGTGGTTTCCGTGCTGGCGATAACGCACCTATGGCTTATATTGAGCTGGTAGGTCGTGATATCGAAGCAACAGAAGCAGTAGCTTCTGAAGAGTAAGAATCAAAAGCCGGGCTTGCCCGGCTTTTTCTTGTCTGCAATTCAGTGTGCCCCGATCATCCTCGCTTTAAACCGTACGCTATAGGTTGCAAAAAAACATTTGCGCCACACCCTCATACTTATTTCAAAAAAACATCTCTTTATAGCTGTCGCGGTTAAAACGCGTGACTAACGCAAAGCAATAGCTTTGCTGCAATATGTGGATATTGACGTTGACCTAACATCATGTCCCGGAGCCGCGACTGTAGACAATGCTTCAGCTTTGCAATGTTGTTGCGCAGCAAGATCCCAACTCCATGTTCTTCCCTTGACCACATTCTCATGACGCAAAGCGTTTTTTGTGGGTAACTCTGTGTGTAAATTGTGGGTTTGCTGGGTGTTTAAGCAGTCGGTCACCAAATGCGTGTTTTTATCAGAAAAGCCCTTGCGCTAAATCTCTCGCTCCCTATAATGCGCATCCACTGACACGGGGCAACACGCCAACGGTCACAAGGGTTTGAAACGAACGAAACAAAGTTTGAATCAACGCTTGACGAACAATGCGGAATGCGTAGAATACGCATCCCTGACCTGGAACAAGGTCCGCTCTTTAAACAGCCCTGAGCTGTAGAGCGTAGCTCTTTAAAAATTAGTATCAAGCAAACTGTGTGGGCACTCGCAGGTCGTTGAGAACAAATAGTTTTTGTTTTTCAATGTCATGTGAAGTGCAACTAGAAATAGCAGTACATCAGATATTCATTGAGCATCAAGTCTTTAATTGAAGAGTTTGATCATGGCTCAGATTGAA
>NZ_BMKE01000006.1 GCF_014643915.1 Oceanisphaera marina | reverse complement strand
ATATTCTGCCTGAAAAAAGAAAACGGCCCAAGAGTAGGACCGTTCGGATATCAAAAACTCGGTACACCATTCAGTCTAAACACGCTTAACTGAATGGTGTTAGCCTTTCGGCGCCCTTGTGTTGAGAGGAGATTCGTTGGCAATAAGCTGCCAGGTATCGCTTATTGGCGATTGGCGATGCGGGCGTGCATATCCTGAACCGAAGTCACCGACGCGGTGGCATCAAACGCCATCGCCATGCAGGTGGCAATACCGCCATTCAGGGTGGTGGTATATGCCAGCTTTTGCGCCAGAGCGCCCCGGCGCAGTTGCCGTGAATCTTCAATGGCCTGGCGCCCTTCGGCCGTGTTCACTATGTAGCTGTACTCATTGTTCTTGATACGATCCAGAATATGAGGACGGCCTTCATGTACCTTGTTGACCAGTCGTGGATAAATCCCGGCTTCGCCCAACACCACCGCAGTACCGTGTGTGGCATCCAGTTCAAATCCGGCGGCCAGCAAGGCTTTTGCCAGCTCGACTACCCGCTTCTTGTCGCTCTCGCGAACCGATAGCAAGGCACGACCACTGGTCGGCACCGCCTTGCCGGCCCCCAGGTGCGCCTTGCCGAAGGCTTCGGCAAAGGTTTCCCCTACGCCCATCACTTCACCGGTCGAGCGCATTTCCGGCCCCAACAAGGGGTCTACTCCCGGAAACTTGTTAAACGGCAGCACCACTTCTTTTACCGAGAAATACGGTGGAATGACTTCCTTGCTCACCCCCAGCTCGGCCAGTGTCTTGCCCGCCATCACGCGCGCGGCCACCTTGGCCAGTGGAATACCGGTGGCTTTGGAAACAAACGGCACGGTACGCGCGGCACGCGGATTGACCTCAATCAGGTAAATCTCGTTACCCTTGACCGCAAATTGAATGTTCATCAAACCAACGACACCCAGCTCCAGGGCCAGTTTGCGCGTTTGTTCACGCATCTCGTCCTGTACTGCTTGGCTTAAGGTATAAGGAGGCAATGAACAACCAGAGTCACCGGAGTGCACACCGGCTTGCTCTATGTGCTCCATAATGCCGCCGATGACCACATCTTTACCGTCGCAAATGGCATCCACGTCCACTTCTATCGCATCATCCAGGAAGTGGTCGAGCAATACCGGGGATTCGTTGGACACTGTGACCGCTTCATTGAAGTAGCGGCGCAGGTCTTGCTCGTCGTAGACGATTTCCATGGCGCGGCCACCCAGCACGTAAGACGGGCGCACCACCAGCGGATAACCGATGCGCTCGGCCACCACCACGGCTTGTTCCATGGCCGTGACAGTGCCGTTTTCCGGTTGCTTCAAGCCCAGGCGCTCAATGGCCTGCTGAAAACGCTCACGATCTTCGGCGCGGTCAATGGCATCCGGGCTGGTACCGATAATAGGGACACCCGCGGCCTCCAACGCACGCGCCAGCTTGAGTGGCGTTTGGCCACCGTATTGCACTATCACGCCCTTGGGCTGCTCGATACGTACAATTTCCAGCACATCTTCCAGCGTGACCGGCTCAAAGTAGAGGCGATCCGAGGTGTCGTAGTCGGTAGACACGGTTTCCGGATTACAGTTGACCATGATGGTTTCAAAGCCGTCTTCACGCAGCGCCAAAGCGGCATGCACACAGCAGTAATCAAACTCGATGCCCTGACCGATACGGTTGGGGCCACCGCCCAGGATCATGATCTTGTCTTTGTCGGACGGCCTGGCCTCGCACTCTTCATCATAAGACGAATACAGGTAGGCGGTATCGGTCGAAAACTCGGCGGCACAGGTATCGACCCGCTTGTAGACGGGGAAAATATCAAAGCGGTGACGCAGCTTGCGCACTTCATCTTCCGACAGTCCCAGCAGCTTGCCCAGACGAACATCGGCAAAGCCTTTGCGCTTGAGGCTGCGCAGCAACTCAGGTGTAAGGTCGGTAATGGCCAGCTCGCTCACCTGCCCCTCCAGCCTGATCAAATCCTGCAACTGCACCAGAAACCAGGGGTCGACGTTGGTCAGCTTGAACACGTCATCCATGCTCATACCGGCGCGGAAGGCATCGCCTATGTACCAGATACGCTCGGGACCTGGCTCTTTCAGTTCATGGCGAATACGTGCCAGGCTGTCGGCATCGTGCAGATCAACCACAGGATCCAGACCGTGCTGTCCGGTTTCCAGGCTGCGCAATGCTTTTTGCAGCGATTCCTGAAAGTTGCGGCCAATGGACATCACTTCGCCCACCGATTTCATCTGGGTGGTTAAACGATCGTTGGCACCGGCAAACTTTTCGAAGTTGAAGCGCGGGATCTTGGTCACCACATAATCGAGAGCCGGCTCGAACGACGCAGGGGTGCGGCCCCCTGTGATGTCGTTTTGCAGTTCATCCAGGGTATAGCCCACCGCCAGCTTGGCGGCTATTTTGGCAATCGGAAAGCCGGTCGCCTTTGAGGCCAGGGCCGATGAACGGGATACCCGCGGGTTCATTTCGATGACCACCATACGTCCGGTATCGGGTTCAATACCAAACTGTACGTTGGAGCCGCCGGTTTCCACGCCGATTTCGCGCAAGATGGCCAGGGAGGCGTTACGCATCAACTGATATTCTTTATCGGTCAGGGTTTGTGCCGGCGCCACGGTAATGGAATCTCCCGTGTGCACGCCCATGGCATCGAAATTTTCAATGGCGCAGACGATGATGCAGTTATCATTTTTGTCGCGTACCACTTCCATTTCGTATTCTTTCCAGCCGATCAGGGATTCATCAATCAAGAGTTCGTTGGTCGGTGATAAATCCAGGCCGCGGGTACAGATTTCTTCAAATTCTTCACGGTTATAGGCAATGCCGCCGCCGGTGCCGCCCATGGTAAACGAAGGGCGAATAATGCAGGGAAAGCCCACCTCGGCCTGCACCTGATGGGCTTCTTCCATGGTGCGCGCAATGCCGGCCCGTGGGCAGGCCAGTCCTATGCTCTTCATGGCGGTATCGAAACGGCTACGGTCTTCGGCCTTATCAATGGCATCGGCGGTGGCGCCAATCATTTCTACGCCGAATTCGGCCAGCACGCCGTGTTTTTCCAGATCCAGGGCACAGTTAAGTGCGGTTTGTCCACCCATGGTCGGCAGCACGGCATCGGGACGTTCTTTTTCGATGATACGCCGCACCACTTCCCAGTGAATCGGCTCGATGTAAGTGGCATCGGCCATCTCCGGATCCGTCATTATGGTTGCGGGGTTGGAGTTCACCAGAATAACGCGATAGCCTTCTTCGCGCAGGGCTTTACAGGCCTGAGCACCGGAGTAGTCGAATTCACAGGCCTGTCCGATCACTATGGGGCCGGCGCCCAGAATCAGAATGCTTTGTATGTCTGTACGTTTTGCCATGACTCTTCCCTACTCCTTTACGCGTTGTGCTGCTTCATCAAATCGATAAAATGGTCGAACAGGCTTGCCGCCTCGCCCGGGCCGGGGCTGGCTTCGGGATGCCCCTGAAAACTGAACGCCGGCTTGTCGGTACGGTGAAAGCCTTGCACTGTGCCATCAAACAGCGAGCTATGCGTCACGCGAATGGTGGCTGGCAGGCTCGCCTCGTCAACCGCAAAACCGTGGTTCTGACTGGTGATCAACACGGTATTTTGTTCGAGATCCTTCACCGGATGGTTGGCACCATGATGACCAAACTTCATCTTCATTGTTTTGGCGCCGCTGGCCAGGCCCAGTAACTGATGACCGAGACAAATACCAAATATCGGGATATGGGTTTCCAGCAGCGTCTTGATGGCGCTAATGGCGTAATCACAAGGCTCGGGGTCACCTGGGCCATTCGACAGAAAAATACCATCGGGCTTCAAAGCCAGCACGTCGGCGGCGGGGGTTTGCGCCGGCACCACGGTCAGGCGACAACCCCGGTCAACCAGCATGCGCAAGATATTGCGCTTAACGCCATAGTCGTAGGCCACCACGTGGTAGGGCAAGTCGGCTTCATCTGGCTGGCTATGGCCCTGGCCCAGACTCCAGCTCCCCTGCTGCCAGTGGTAAGCCTCGGTGGTGCTTACTTCTTTGGCCAGGTCCATGCCTTTAAGACCGGGAAATCCCCTGGCGGCGGCCAGCGCCTTTACTTCATCCAGGTTGGCTCCGGCCACAATGCATCCCGCCTGAGCGCCTTTTTCACGCAAAATACGCGTCAGCTTGCGGGTATCTATATCGGCAATACCCACTATGTTATGGGCTTTGAGGTAGTCGGAAAGAGAATTTTGATTGCGGAAGTTGGAAGCGATAAGGGGGAGGTCTCGAATAATCAAACCCTGAGCATGAACTCGGTTGGATTCTTCATCTTCTGGATTAGTACCGGTATTGCCTATATGGGGATAAGTAAGGGTAACGATTTGGCGGGAATAAGACGGGTCGGTAAGTATTTCCTGATATCCCGTCATGGACGTATTAAAAACCACTTCGCCAACAGAACTTCCGTTGGAACCAATGGCTGTACCATGAAAGACGCTTCCGTCCTCTAGCACGAGCAACGCTGTGTTTGTCAAGACAACCTCCAAGTTAATTCATATAAATCAACAATTTACCTGGCTGTCACAGAATGGGCATAAATCGATTATAGCCACATTCTGGCTAATACTGGGCAAATTCCAACTACCTTATATAAACTCGCCATTTTCGACAAACTATTTTATAAAAAATCCTTTTTAGTGGGTTCAGCGTCACAAAAAGCACCATAAAATCGATAAAAACTGAGAAAATGGTAAACACACACCGGATAACCACATTAAATGAAAGCTTCGTGACAATTAGGGTAAAAAACTACAATAAAATGAATCAATCAAAAAAAATACAATAAAAATCAGTAACTTAAAAAAATAAAAACAAAATAAATTGACCTGAAAATCATAAAGGATCAATCTTTCAGGTCAATTTATCATCACTCAGCCTTATTTCAGGTTCAGTACATCCTGCATATCGTATAAACCAGCGTCTTGCTGTGCTATCCAGGCTGCAGCCCGTACAGCGCCATTTGCAAACGTCAGTCGATTGGAGGCTTTGTGTGTGATTTCTACCCGCTCACCAATGTCGGCAAACATCACGGTATGCTCACCGACGATGTCGCCGGCCCGTATGGTGGCAAAGCCAATGGTATTGGGATCACGCTCGTCGGTAATACCTTCACGGCCGTATACGGCGCAGGTTTTCAGATCACGGCCCAGGGTATCGGCTATCACCTCACCCATGCTCAGAGCGGTGCCGGATGGCGCATCCACCTTGTGGCGATGATGGGC
Organism: Oceanisphaera marina; assembly: GCF_014643915.1. Taxonomy (GTDB): domain Bacteria; phylum Pseudomonadota; class Gammaproteobacteria; order Enterobacterales; family Aeromonadaceae; genus Oceanimonas; species Oceanimonas marina. The sequence goes on along the minus strand of NZ_BMKE01000006.1, from coordinate 159,777 downwards.
TTCAATAATTTCAATATCGGTATAATCGCCCATCACCTTGGCGGCCTGCTCCAGCAACTTGAATACCAGGTTGACGCCCACGCTGTAATTGGAGGCGATGACCATGGCGGTGTCGGCAATGGCGGCCTGAATCTGCGCTTTTTGCGCGTCGTCAAAACCGGTCGTTCCAATAACCAGACGCTTGCCATGCTGTTGCGCCAGCGCAATATTGGCCAGAGTAGCCTCGGGGCGGGTGAAGTCGATAATCACATCGACCTGGTCGATAACGGCGGCCAGATCATCGGTAACCATGACGCCCAGGCGGCCCACATTGGCCAGCTCACCGGCATCAACCCCCAACATGCTCGAGCCGGAATGCTCGATGGCGGCCGTTAAGGTCACGCCCTTGGTCTGGGTCACTGATTCCACCAACACCTTGCCCATACGTCCATTGCAACCAGCTACGGCAATGCGAACCGGATTTGTCATGCTGCTCTTCCTTTCTTGTGCTTATTCATGGGTAAAGCTGAAGTTTGCCAGATAAGTATCGGCTTTCAAAAGATATTTGCGGACATAAAAAAACCGGCTAGTGCCGGTTTTTTTAATCTGTTATGCAATTTCCAGTAGTTCGACTTCGAACACCAGAGTGGCACACGGTGGGATGGCGCCAGCGCCCTGCTCGCCGTAGGCAAGGTTGTGCGGGACGTACAGCTTCCATTTAGAACCAACAGGCATCAGCTGCAGTGCTTCAACCCAACCCTTGATAACACCGTTAACCGGGAACTGAGCCGGCTCACCGCGCATGACAGAGCTGTCGAATACAGAACCGTCAATGAAGGTACCGTGATAGTGCACGCTAACGGTATCGGTAGCGGCAGGCACAGCGCCCTCGCCTTTTACCAATACTTCGTATTGCAGACCAGATTCGGTTTGCTCTACTTCTGCGCGTTCGCCGTTGGCGTTCAGGAAGTTGTCTTCGGCTTCTTTTGCTTTGGCAGACTCGGCAGCCTGCTTTTCTTGCATGCGCTGGGTAATAACCTGAAACGCACTGTTAATGTCTTCGCGAGACACGGCGAAGTCTACACCGGCGATGGCATCAGCCAGACCTTGTTGTACGGCAGACACTTCCAGACCATCAAATGACTGTTGGGTCAGTTGATCACCGATTTGACGACCAACACCGTAGCTGGCCTTTAGCTCTACTGTCTCATATGACGACATGACATTCCCTAATAGTTGGGTAAAAAAGGCATGCTAACAAAATATGACGGTCAGCAAAATGGTCAGATGGCACGCTTGGCCAATAATGCAGCACCCCTTACCCCGCCGCTGCCGCCGAATACTGCGGGCATAACGGGGGCGGGCTCCACATCTCGCATCAGATAGTGTGGCAGCCGGGCATTCAGCTCTTTATATAACCAGGCATGCTCACTCAAACCGCCGCCGAGCACCACCATATCGGGATCCAGCTGCGTCATCAGGCAACCCAGACCAGAGGCCAGAATATCCAGATACAGTGACAAGGTGTGCGTGGCGTGAGCATCGCCTTGCTGCCACGCCGCAATAATAGCGGGGCCAGACAGAGCGATCTCGGGGGGATGCTGACTCACGTGCTGATAGAGTCGGGCCAGGCCGGTGCCCGAAACATAGGTTTCCAGGCAACCCCGTAACCCGCAGCCACAGGCAAACAAGGGTAAATCGGGATAACGCGCCAGCACGCCGGCATTCACGGGGCCGTGACCAAATTCGGCACTACCGCCACGACGGCTGTTCACCAACAGCCCCTGATGTATCAAGGCACCGCCCAGACCGGTTCCCAGTGTGAGCGCCAGCGCCAAATCACAGTTGTGCGCCGCGCCACCATGATATTCAGACAACAAAAAGCAGTTGGCGTCGTTGTCCGCATAAACGGGTCTCGCTAACTGCTGTTGTAAGTCCTGTTGCAGATGTTGGCCGTGAATGGCCGGCACATTGGCAGCAAGCAAGCGGCCCTGAGCATCCTTTATGCCGGGAAAACCCACCCCCACACTACCCCGTGCTTGCCAGCGCAGGTCGGCTTGCGTTATCCATTCGCACAATAATCCCATTAATCCGGAATAAGAGTTCTGCGGCGTTGCATATACAAAACGTTCTTGCTCCTGGCCTTGCTCGTCAAACGCGGCCATGGCAATTTTGCTGCCGCCAATATCGACACCATAATACATTACATTATCCTGACTCTGGGCTACTCTCAGCGTGCGGCGGCCAGTAACGTACCGCGCCATGAGCCGCTATTATAGTGTCAAATGGAAATAAACTACCGATCTTAAGGCACCATGATGCCAGCCATACTCTGTGTGGCTTGTGTTTGCGAGTACGACTGTTTGCAAGTCCGGCGCCTGCCTTACCTGCCTGTAGTAACAACCGTGTTGTCAGCCGTCCTGCTCTGGCGCTATCTGACCCACACTTTCTATGGTCTGGCCGGTCAAGAGCCACAGCGTGTATTTATGCAGTTCGGGATGCTGGGCCAATGCCACCAAGAAGGCACCGCCAACTTCCCGATAGCCTAACTCGTAGTTCTTTAACGTTGTGGGTGGCACCTGAAGCAATTCCGCAAATTTAGGGCGGCTAAGTCCCATTACTTCTCGGATTTGCCGGATTTTTTTACCGACTAAGCTGGTATCTGGATTCATCGCTTTGCTACTCCTATCGAAGTCTTTCGATAACAAATAATCCCATCCTTGGTAACCTGAGTTTAACACCACAAAATAGACTCGTTGTGCTCTTGTCTTATTTTAACCAAAAAAAAACCAAAAAAGACTCACCTAACGCTCATCAGGAGTTAAATCTGGATAATCTATTGCGAAAGTTGCGACAATTTTAGCCCTTTAGTCTAATCAGCATCTTGTGAGCGCCCACAAAAAGCGCTAGGCTGGATTCGTGCGGGCATACTCAGCAGGATAAAACGTTCAACAAGAATGTATTCTGGATAAAAAATAAAAAGGACTTCCGCACATCACCGGCAATGAATTCCGTTTTCGTTACCACCAAGGTGATACATTCATTTCGACTCAAAGTCGAAATCTCATAAGATGAGGAAGACAACATGAAAAAGACAGTGGCTCCTTCTTTAATTGCAATGGCGATCGCTGCCGCGGGCATTTCTACCACAGTACAGGCTAACGACTGGTACCTGGGTGGTGGTGCAGGTTATGCACATCATGAAGACATCGATAAAAAAAACTCTGATCTGAATGATGAAAGTCAAGCTCTTAATGCTTTCGCCGGTTATAACTTCAATGATTATTTCGGTGCCGAGCTGGGTTTCAACTATTTTGGTAAAAGTGCAGATACCAAAGCGCTGAACCTGTCCGCGATTGGTCGTTTGCCTTTGAGCGAGCGCGTTTCTCTGTTTGGTGAGTTGGGTGCCCTGGGTTGGGATACCGATGCTGGCGCCGGTGATGACGGTGTTTCTCCCCTGGCTGGCCTGGGTTTAACCTACCGCGCGTCCGACCTGGTTGACGTACAAGCACGCTATCGCCGTATCGAAGACATGGGCGATTTGGCCAAAAATGGCTTTGAAACCGACGTAAACAACTTCATGCTGGAACTGGTACTGCACCCAAATCGCGGTGATGCCACTCCTCCTCCGGTAGCGCCAGTAGTACAGCAGCCAGCACCTGAAGTCACCTACGAAACGCGTACCGTTACCGCAGATGGCTCTATCTACTTTGCCTTCGACAAGTCTGACTTGTCTGCTGACTCTCGTGCCACCCTGGACGAAGTTGCGCGCTTCTCTCAAGAAAACCCTGACTACCAGGTTGAACTGGCCGGTTATGCCGACCGTTTAGGCAGCGCCGAATACAACCGCAAGTTGTCTGAGCGTCGAGCTCTGGCTGCCAAAGACTATCTGGTACAGCGCGGTGTTGCTGCGCAAAACATCCAGACCGCCTGGTACGGTAGCGAGCTGGCTGAAGGCGTAACGGAAGAAGAACGTCAGTTCGACCGTCGCGTAGATGCAAAAGCACAAGCCACTATTCAGGTTGAAATCATCGAATAACATCCTTGATAGACAATTGTGTTAAAAAACGGCTCTTTGGAGCCGTTTTTTTTATTTTACCTGTTCGCCTCCATGGCATACTGTGCCTCTTTTATTGCGGTTGCTCAGGATTCATCATGCTTTGCCATTGTTACAGCCAACAGCCATTTTCCCAATGCTGCCAACCCTACCTCGACGGCGTTCAACCCCCCCCAACTCCCCTGACGCTGATGCGCTCCCGCTACAGTGCCTTTGTATTGGGGTTGGGTGAATACCTGCTGCACAGCTGGCACCCTGAGACCAAGGGCAATTTGACGGCTGACGAATTAACAAATCTGGGGCTGAATACCGAGTGGCTTGGACTGACCATTGTATTTGCCCGTGGTAACGCAACAGATCTGGTCGGGGTAGTCGAGTTCAAGGCACGCTACCGTGAAAAAGGTCGTGTCGTCACCCTGCATGAACGTTCTACGTTTGAGCGACTGAACGAACGCTGGCTGTACCGTGACGGTCAGCTGAATCCGCCCAAAATTGGTGCCAACCAGGCGTGCCCTTGTGGCGCAACCAAGGGCGGCACCGCTAAGAAATACAAACATTGTTGTGCCACGCGCTAAGGCACACTTCACTTTTTATTCTTTTAACTACTGATAGAACAATATAATGGAACGAAAAATACTGCTGACTCACTGCCCCGACGCGAAGGGACTGATCTCTAAAATCACCAATATCTGCTATAAGCACCAGCTGAATATCATGCGTAATGATGAGTTTGTTGATTATGATAATGGTCACTTTTTTATGCGCACCGAGCTGGAAGGCTACTTTAACGATCACACCTTGCTGGCAGATCTGGACGATGCCCTGCCCGCAGGCAGCGAGCGCCGCCTGGTGCCGGCCGGTAATAAGCGAGTGGTGATAATGGTCACCAAAGAAGCGCATTGCCTGGGAGATATTCTAATCAAGCAGTTTTCTGGCGCCATGCAGCTGGATATTGCCGCCGTGATCGGCAACTACGATGCCCTGGAAGATCTTACCGAAAAGTTCGATATTCCCTTTCACAGCGTGTCTCATGAAGGCCTCAATCGTGTTGAGCACGAGCAGAAGATGGTCGAAATCATTGATGAGTATCAACCCGATTATGTGATTCTGGCCAAATATATGCGCATTTTGAGTCCCGACTTTGTGGCCCGTTACGAGCAACGTCTGATCAATATTCATCACTCATTTTTACCGGCCTTTATCGGTGCCAGCCCCTATCGTCAGGCCTACGAGCGCGGCGTGAAAATGATTGGCGCCACCGCGCACTTTGTCACCAACGAGCTGGATGAGGGCCCGATCATCGAGCAGGACGTGATCCACGTAAACCATGTGTTTAGCGCCGAAGATATGGCCAAAGCCGGCCGCGATGTGGAAAGATCGGTACTGAGCCGTGCACTGAATCTGGTGCTGGAAGAAAAGGTATTTGTCTACGGTAACAAGACGGTGGTGTTTAAGTAATTCGGGGAATGGGGAATGGGGAATGGGGAATGGGGAATGGGGAATGGGGACATTGGATCACCAGCCCCTGCTCCCCAATCCCGCGGCGTCAGCCGTGCTGGTGGCTTTTCTCGAAGGCTGCCTTCTGCTCTGCTGTGGCTTCCTGCTGATATTTCGCTTTCCACTCTTCATAGGGCATGCCGTAAACATGCTCGCGGGCCTGGTCATAATCCATGACGACATCCTGTTCTTGTGCCGCCGCCAGATACCACTTGCTTAAGCAGTTACGGCAAAATCCGGCCAGATTCATCAGATCGATATTTTGCACGTCTTTACGCTTGTCCAGATGCGCCAGCAGTGTACGAAAGGCTGCGGCTTCCAGTTCGGTTTGAGTTTGCTTATCCATTTTACCTTCTCCATTAGGGACGATTGATGCCATTATAGCGATATCGTTTGCAACAACCCATCTCTCGACACACAGGTAGGTGTAGATGACACACGAACATATGAAACGCAGCCATTTTTTCGCCCATATGGCGCGCATGAAGCTGATTCAGCGCTGGCCCCTGATGCGCAGCATAGCGCAGGAAAACGTTGCCGAGCACAGCTTGCAGGTGGCCATGGTGGCACACGCCCTGGCGGTGATCAAAAACACCTTTTATCAGGGCGAGCTGGATCCTGCCAAAGCCGCCATGCAGGCGCTGTTTCATGATGCTAGTGAGGTATTGACCGGTGACTTACCGACGCCGGTCAAATATTTCAATGAGGATATTTCAAGGGCTTATAAAGAAATAGAAAGCAATGCCGAACAAAGCCTGCTCGGCATGCTGCCCGCCGAGCTGCAAGCCGCCTACGCCCCCTTGCTCTGCGGCCACCCCCAGGACGAGTACACGCACCTGATCAAGTCTGCAGATATTCTGTGTGCCTACTTGAAGTGTGCCGAAGAACTCAGTGCCGGCAACAAGGAGTTTGCCGCCGCCCAAAAACGCCTGGCCACCATGCTGGATGCCCGCATGAACGATGAAATCCGCTATTTTCTCGAGGTGTTCGTGCCCAGCTTTTCGCTATCACTCGACGATATTTCCAGCCCCGAATTTTGATGACCACAGCGCCGAACGCCCCGCACCAGGCGACCAGCTAAAAGGAAAACATCCTATTTTGTTGGGCTTGGCGCTAAATGTGACGCTCTATCCAGAGGGTCACTTCGCCGACCTTGAAACCCCATTTGGTCATCTCGGCGCGATTGAGTACTCGTTTTTCATCCAGCTGATACATCCAGTCGTTGAAATCGATGTTCCAAATCTTACCTTCTACCGGCACCGCCAGCGTGTAGCGCCAGTTAAGAGCAAAACCCTGGGTCTGTCCCTTGGCCGGCACCACCACATCACTGGCGGTACCGGTATAATGGCCGTCGGCGGCTTTTTCTATATGCCACACTCGGCGCTGTTGCTCACCGTCGTCATAGACGAAGTCTTCTTCCAGGGTGCCTTTATTGCCTTGCCAGCTGCCCACCATGGCGACCGTGAAGCGACGCAGCACCTTGCCGGATCTGTCTTGCACCATACCGTGCGCCGTCAACTCGCCATTAAAGTATTCCTCTAACGCAAAGCGCGGGTGGGTATCGGCATAATCCTCAATATTGCTGCTGCACGACATCAGCAGCAAACTCAAGGCGACCGTTACGCTTAAGACTAAAGTACGCATCTTAATTTCCTTTTAATTGACGAGTTAAACCCGGGTTTCGGCTGTTGGGCGATAACCAGATGGCCAGAAAAGCCGGCCCGAATGCAGGGTCACTAATCTCGGTTAACTCCGAGTTATTGAAGTAAAATCGACTTACGCCGTTGGCTTCTACTCTTAATGCCAGTTCGTCCCCTTTGCTGACCGATGGCCAGAATGCCGCCAGCTGTTGCTGCCAACTGGTTTTCCAGTCAATGCCCAGCCGCTGCCACTCGGTAATGGTCGCCTCCACCAAGTCTTCTTTGTCGATATTTCGCTGATAGCGCAGACTCAAGGCTTGGGGATACTGATTGGCGTTATAGCGACCATCGACACTGTAGAAACGCGCCTGATAGAGATCGAAAAACAGCCAGCTCATTTTCCCCTGCCCCACCAACGACAAATTGGTGGTCGGACTGGCCTGCAGCGAAAATGACGCACAACATACCAGCAGGCTCAACACACCCAGTACACGGGGTAATGCGAATGGTCTTTTCATGATATCTCCTTGCGCACTCGCTTATCGAGCTGCACTAACAGGGGCAACAGCAGTGCCCATAACGGGACCAGTATCAAGAGACTGAGGCTCACGCCCAGCGGCAGTGTCACCGCCTCCAGTCGCCAACCAGCCAAATACGAGCTGGGTCCGGCAATGGCGCCAGCCAATACCAGCCCCCACCAGGGTAAACGTGCCAGCCAGCGCATGCTGTGTCCCAGGGTCAGTACAAAGCCACACCACAGCAACACCAGCCACCAGGGCCATTGTGCAAACACAAAGACGCCACTCCAGGTCAGCAGGCCGTCCATCATCAGTCCGACCAACGCCAGGCTCAATACCCGCACGTCCTTGGTGCGGCTGGGGGTAAAAATGAAATGCCCCAGTAACAGCAAGCCTAACAACCAGGCGGTGGTATTTTGCCCTATCACCGCCAGCAACCAGAATCCTTCAAAGACTAACAGTTGAGCCCATTGCCATTTAGACATCTACGTGCTCCCGGCTTGACCGCCTCAAAATGTACCAGTCCGATACTGCCCTCGCGAAAGGCCCCTTCACAATAGGCGAAGTAAAAAGCCCACAGTCGATGAAAGTCCCGGCTATAACCCAGCTCTTTTAACGCCGGCTCTAATTGCTGAAAGCGGCTGGCCCAGATATTGAGGGTGTGTGCATAGTGCTGGCCGTAATCCTGTAATCGGGTCAGCGTCATGTCGGTTTGCTCTTTCAGATGCCGACACATTTCACTGACCGAGGGCAGACAGCCACCGGGGAAGATATAACGCTGAATAAAGTCCACTCCCTTGCGATACAAGTCGTAACGTTGATCGGCAATGGTAATCGCCTGGATCAGTAGCTTGCCTTCCGGTTTGAGCAGTCGATTCAAGGATTGAAAGTAGGTGGGCAAATATTCATGTCCCACCGCTTCGATCATTTCCACCGATACCAGCTTGTCGTACTGGCCGCCCAGATCGCGATAATCCTGCAGCAACAAGGTGACTTTATCGCTTAAGCCCGCTTGCTCGACGCGCAGTTCGGCATGCTTTAGCTGCTCCGCAGACAGCGTGGTGGAGGTAACGCGACAACCGTAATGCTGGGCAGCAAAACAGGCCAGGCCGCCCCAGCCGGTGCCAATTTCCAACAGATGATCACTCGGTTGCAAATCCAGCTGCTGGCAGATCAGATGCAGCTTGTGCTCTTGTGCCGCTTCCAGCGAGCTCTCGACCGAAGGAAAAACCGCCGAGGAATACTGCATCAAGGGATCCAGAAATAAACGATACATCTCATTACCCAGATCGTAATGAGCGGCGATATTGGCGCGACTCCCGGTTAGAGAGTTGCGGTTGAATCTGTGTTTTAGTTTATGCCATGGATAGCTGATCCACGCCAAACGACGCTCGAATCTGTCCAGCACCGCCATGTTGCGGGCAAATAACTGAATCACCGCGCTGAGATCCGAACTATGCCAGCTGCCATCCACCCAGGCTTCGGCGGCGCCTATGCTGCCACCGGCCATCAGTCGCCGATAAAAGCGGGGATCATGTACCTGTATATGCGCCTGCAAGCTGGCGTGCTGGTCACCGAACTCAAACACTTCCTGCCCTTCTTTAACCACCAGGTGGGCGTCTTTCAAGCCGGATAACAGAGAGAATGCCAGTCGGCGAGCCCAGCGATCCAGGCGTCGTGGTTCCGACCTGCTCAACGTCGTGTCCATATGAGCTTCCTTCAAGAATGTGGGTGATAAGGGACGCGTTTTAAAAATAATCGTAATGCCTGCCAGTAAATGCCGCGCACTATGGTCAGCGTCATCATGGGCCATTGCAGCAAGGCGGTTTTGAGTGCCTGTTGATGAAAGCCATGGCGGCGCAGACTCAGAGTGGCATCAAACAACAGATCCGGGTTGCGATTTTCGATGTGCACCAGCACCCGCTCACGGGGCGGTTGAATGCGCCAGTGATACTGCATATCCATTCCCATAAAAGGCGACACATGAAAGGCTTTGTCGGTGGGGGCGGCCTGTGCCAGATCCACCAAATAACAATGGCGCTCATTCCAGGGGGTGTTATGCACTTCCATCAGGGCATAGCGCGCCAGCTCACCCTGATAGCAAAAAAACACGTTGATCGGGCTGAAGTAGATGCCAAAGCAGCGCACTTGCCCCAGCATCACCACCCGATCCAGAGGCTCGGCTGCTCCCCCCAGGCGCGTCACTTCCTGCAACACGGCGCTTTTCAAGGGTTGCGCGGGGTCGCCCAGGTAATCGCGGCGGCGAAAACTTAACGGTGCAAAACGCTCGCAGGCAAACAGGCGACTCTGTGCCGACAGCTCGGCCAGTTCATCGAGATCCAGCGCCAGCATATAAAGGCCATAGCTGAAATGATGCGCCCGGGGCGCGTACCGGCGATGACGTACCTGACCGTGATAAATGGCGCTTTGCAGGCTCATAGGCTGATACCAAAACGGGCACACACATCGAGTGCGCTTTTTACACCGTCTTCATGAAAGCCGTTGTACCAATAGGCGCCACAAAAGTGGGTCCGCTGCTGGCCACAGATCTCGAGCCGCCGCCCCTGTGCCGTAATAGCCGCCCGGTTATACACCGGATGGGCATAGTTAAAACGGCGCAGTATTTTATCGGGGGCAATGGCATCACTTCGGTTCAGGGTGACGCACAGGGTTTCGGATGACGTTATGCCTTGCAGAATATTCATATTGTAGGTGACCGCAGGGAGCGCATTTTCTGTTCCGTCCAGCCAATAATTCCAGCTGGCCCAGGCGCGCGGCTCTTTGGGCAACAGGCGGGTATCCGTGTGCAGCACCACCTCGTTATCCCGGTATTCCAGACCCGCCAGCACCTCTTGCTCTTTGGCACTGGCATCCGTTAACAGACGCAGCGCCTGATCGGAATGACAGGCCAGAACCACCTCATCAAACGTCTCTTCACCGGCCTGGGTGGTGATGACAACGCCGGTAAGATGCCGGCGAATACCGAGCACAGGCGTGTTGAGCCGAATATCCTTGAGCGGCGCCGTCAAGGCGGGAATATAACTGCGCGATCCGCCTTTCACTACATACCACTGAGGCCTGTCTATCAGGTTGAGCAGGCCGTGGTGATTGAAAAAACGCAGAAAAAACGCCAGCGGAAAATCCCGGCTATCGGCCAATGATGACGACCAGATGGCCGCCACCATGGGCAGGATATAGTGACCGGTAAAAAATTCGGAAAAGCCGTAACGATCCACAAAGTCGCCCAGGGTATGCTGATCGCTGAGTTCGCCTTCTTTAAGTACCTTTTTGCACAACAGGTTAAAGCGCACTATTTCCGCCAGAAAACCATAAAATCCGGGATTAAACAGATTCGACCGCTGGGCAAACATCGAGCCTAGGGTATGGCCGTTATATTCCAGCCCGGTCTGTGCCTGATGCACGCTAAAGCTCATTTCGGTGGGGCTGGCCCCCACACCGATGCGGGACAACAGCTGCTGAAACAGCGGATAGGTTCGGTCGTTAAACACGATAAAACCGGTATCTACCGCCAGCGTCTTGCCCGCAACGTCAACATTTACGGTGGCCGTGTGGCCCCCGAGATAATCATTGGCTTCAAATACGGTAATGTCATGTTGTTGACTCAGTAACCAGGCGCTGGTGAGGCCTGAAATACCACTGCCGACGATGGCAATTTTACTCATGAACCACTCCTCACCATACGCTGCGACAACCGGCGCCACAGGCCATGGGGTAACCAGGACAACAGGCGCAGCACGCTTATCAAACCGAAAGGAAAACTGATTTCGGCGCGGCCTTTCGCCAAGCCGTTACGAATGGCCCGGCTGGCCTGCTCTGGGCTCACTTTGCCCGGCATGGGGAAATCATTTTTTTGCGTTAGTGGCGTGTCGACAAAACCCGGGCGGATCAAGCTCACCGCAATATGGTGGGGTGCCAGATCAATCGCCAGTGTACGCACCAGATAGTCCAGCCCGGCCTTGGAAGCACCGTAGGCTTCGGCACGGGTCAGGGGCACAAAACTGACCGAAGAGCTAACCACGGCCAGACGCCCGCCCCGTTTGATGCGCGGTATCAAGGCAGATAAACAATTGGCCGTGCCCAGCAAATTAACCTTTACCACCCGGGCAAACAGCTCGGCATCAAACTGGTGGGCATCGTCTATATATTCACAGTTGCCTGCATTGAGCAGCACCAGGTCGAACGGCGCCAATGAGGCCACGGCGGTTTGTATGTCTTTGGGCTGTTGCATATCAAAAATACAGGGTTCAAACTCGATGCCAGCCAATGCATGCATCAGCTTTTCACGATCACGGCCACAGGCCACCACTTGCCAGCCGTCGGCTGCATAGTCCCGCGCCAGTTGCAGGCCCATGCCAGAGCTGGCACCGGTAATGAATATCCGCTTCATTGGCTAAGCCTCCGTTTCAGTGTTTTGATAATGCCGCCCAGCAACGGGATCTGCTCATAAAGCATGGCACCCAGATCGAAGTAATCCTGATGAAAATCGATTTGTTCGGTAAAACGCAGGTGACTCACACCAGGCACGACGACTTCGCGCCCGCCATTCAGCCGGGGATGGGAAAAGGTCATTTGCCAGCGCACGAAGGCTTCGCCCTCTTGCTCCATCACCTGCTCGATAGCAAAGTGACAATGCTGCACCTGGCTGAACAACCCCTCGAAGTAACTGACTAAATCCGTGATCCCCTGAATATGATGAGCAGGGTCGCGAAAGAAGATGTCGGGGGCATAAATATCGGTTAATACCTGCAGGTTGGCACCGGACAGAGCTTGATATTCACGACAAAATACCGCCAGAGCCGGGCTCATAGCGCCTCCTGATCTTTGAGCGCATCAAACATGGCGATGGCATGCAAGCGAGCCCGCTTGTGATCCACTATCGGCTTGGGGTAACCGTGACCTGGCTGTTGATTATCCAGCCAGTCGTGGGGGCTGTGGATGTGCCTGGCGGGTACCTCGGCCAGCTCGGGCAGCCAGCGGCGAATGAAGTCGCCTTGCGAATCGAAACGCTCCCCCTGGGTGGTGGGATTGAATACCCGAAAGTAAGGGGCCGCATCGGCGCCGGTGCCTGCCGCCCACTGCCAGCCGCCATTGTTGGCCGCCAATTCGCCGTCAATCAGACGCGACATAAAATAGGCTTCACCCTTGCGCCAATCAAGATGCAGATCCTTGGTTAAAAAGCTGGCGACTATCATGCGCAGTCGGTTATGCATCCAGCCGGTTTCATTCAGGCAACGCATGGCCGCATCCACGATCGGATATCCGGTTTGGCCGGCACACCAGGCGGCAAAGGCTTCGCTATCCTGGCTCCACTGCAAGGCTTCCGTGTCGGGTTTGAAGGCCCGCGACATGGACAACCGCGGAAACTCCACCATTAAATGACGATAAAACTCACGCCAAATCAGCTCGTTCAACCACACAAAGCCCGGCTCGCCTCGGCTCATCGGCAGCCCTTCCAACTCGTTTTCGATGGCGGCCAGACACTGATTAGGCGATAACACGCCCAGGGCCAGATAAGGCGACAGGCTGCTGGTACCATTAACGGCCGGATAATCACGTTGCTCGCCATAGTGACGAAGATGACACTGACAAAACTCGCTCAAACGCTTGGCGGCCGCCGCTTCTCCCGCCGGCCAGTGGGCACTGGACACTTGCTCACCATCGAGTTCAATCTTCTCGACCTTCAGGGGCTTGCCCTGAGCGGCCGGGGACGGCAAGAGTCGGTAACTGTAGGCCCGCAGCTGTGCCAGCCAGGTTTTGGCAAAGGGGGTAAACACCTTGTACATGTCACCGCTGCGCGTGGTCAGACTGCCGTGCTGAAAAACACAGTCGCCATTGAATACCCGGATCGCCATCTGATCTGAGAGCGCCTGTTGCACCGCCTTGTCACGCCTGCGTTCATCAATACCCAATTCGCGATTGGCATACAGCGCATCCTGTGGGTGCTGTTGCAACCAGGTTGACAACACAGTGGGCACCTCGGTAAAGCTGTCTGCCGTTAATATGGTTAGCGGGATACCCAGTGTGGCTAATTGTTCCGCCAGGGCCTGCAAATTACGACTTAAGAAGTCTCTTTGCATGGCGCTACGGCCGTGTTGTTGCCACTGGCCGGGGCTATCGATATAAATGGCCGATACGGTGGCAGCATCCGTCATCGCTTCATGCAAGGCAGGATTATCTGCGATTCTAAGATCGGCTCTAAACCAGACTAAATGACGCATCATGCTCCCTAGTGATATTGCTCACGCGCACTGAAAATGGACGATTCAACCACCCCTGTTGCTGGTACAAGGTGCCCAGCTCGCCGACGAAGAAACAGCGTTTGGGTAAATAGGCGTCCATATCGTTAAACCAGCTCTGGCTTAAACCGGCCCCCAGGATCAGCACCAGTGCATCAAACTTGAGCCGCCCATCGGCCAGCGGCAGGGTTTGTGGATCCAACACGCCAAGATCCACACTGCGACATTCCAGCCCCTGCAGTTCAAACTGCGTTAACAAGGCCTGCTGTTCCCGCACCTGCCCCACCCTTGCCACCGCAATCACGGGCCCGGTTTTAATGGTCAACACCTGATGCAGTAACCGCATTAACAGCGCACGCGCACTTTGCTCTATCAGCTGGGCATCGGCTCGGTGTAACTGCGCCAATGCCAGCAACCAGGGCTCTATGACTCGGCGCAGTACCAACTCGGCAGGATACAGGTTGACCAGCTCCAGCAACTGCGCTTCCAGCCGCCCCAGGTTAAGCGCCTGCGCCGAGCTCATTAACTGACTCTGGGCCTGTTCCCAGTTTGAGCCCGTGATTTCGGGGCTGGGTTCATCCAGCAGGCCTTTGACCTGCCCGATACTCACGCCTTGTTCCAGCCAATGCAGAATATGGCGGATCAGGGCAATGTCATTTTCACAATATAAACGGTGGCCTTTTTCGGTACGTGCCGGCTTTAACAAACCATAGCGACGTTGCCAGGCACGCAAGGTCACCGGATTAATCCCGGTGAGGCGGGCGACGTCTCTAATCGGATATTTAGGAATAGAGTTGGAAGTAGAGTCGGGTTCAGATGCCATAACGCAGTCGTAACGCCTCCGGATGGGGATTTAAATACACCTGCTGGTGCAGATATTCATTGGGAAACTCGTTGAGATAATGGCGAAGCAAGGTAATGGGGGCCAACAACGGCAAGATACCCTGATGGTATTGGGCTATGGTGTGAGCCAGCTCCTGGCGTTGACTCGCATTAAGCATGAGCTTGAAGTAGCCCTGCAGATGCTGCAGCACATTGGTATGATTTTTTCGAGTGACCGGCTTGGCCAGCGCCAGCATCAGGCCTTGAATATACTTGTCCGCTTTTGCCATTACTTCCACCGACAAGTCGGAGAGCAAGGCACCCAGCTCTTGATAACTTTCTCTGTGATGCGCCATCAGCAGGTATTTATAGCGGCTGTGAAAGGCGATTAACCTGGCGGCAGTAATGCCTTCGTGGCACAGAGTTTGCCAATCGTGCAGGGCAAACACGCGAGTGACGAAACTTTCTCGTAGCAGTGGATCGTTAAGTCGACCGTCTTCTTCCAGCGGCAACAACGGCTGAGCCTGCATGAGCTCCTGGGTGTAAATACCCACACCTTCCTTGGCGTTTCCCTTGTTGCTTTCATGGTAAACCCGCACTCGCTCCATGCCACAACTGGGCGATTTGGCACACAGAATATAGCCACTCAGACCATCAAACTGTGGCGCCATGGTACGCCCATAATCACGCAATGCCGTTGTAACGTCTTCCCCTTTGGCCGTTTGTGCAATGACATGCCCGCCTTGATGGATCAGTCGAATACTGGGTCTGGGCGTGCCTAAACCAATCGCCATTTCCGGGCACACGGGTACAAATTCGACAAACTTGGCCAGCTGCTCGGTACAAAAGTCCGATCGCTTATGTCCGCCATCAAACCGTACTTTTTGTCCGACCAGACAACCACTGATACCAACACGGATAATCTCAGGATCAAACTTGTACATGAACACCCCTCTTGTATAACTATATGAGTAAACATAGCTGGTGTTGTACAAGAAGATCAAGTTTGTATAAGAAAAATTTCAGGACAGCAGAAGAAATACGTAATGAATGAAATGGATATTGCAAGGAGTTGGGAATGTGGGACAGGGGATCGAATGTATTCGACTTTTTTCAAATGGGTCAGCAATGGCGCCGAGCTAAAGAGAAGCACCGTTTTTGTCGGGCCTGGCGCTCGGCGTTGCTGTTAATTCACTTTTTGGCGGGTAATTTCCACTTCATCGCTGAACTGGCGGCGCAGCTCGGACTTGCTTTTCATCATCAACTCGCCGCCCTTGCCAATAGTCATGTGCTCGGGGTTGTCGTTATGCAGCGCCTGCCACATTAATACTGCCTGCATACTGTTTTCTTTCTGCTCGGCCGTCAGCACAGAGCCGTCGGGCCACTTTCCCAGTTCCACCGCGGTTTTCAGACGCAAATACACGTCTTCCGGCATCTGGGCTATCGCTTGTTGAAATGATGACATGGTGTTTCTCCTGTCGGTGAATGCTCTATGACCATCTATATGAATCACGCTATAAGCACCGCTGTAATAAAAAGGGCGGCCCATGGCCGCCCTTATACTCTCGGCACACTAACAATGCCTGATGCTCACCGTTACCGAGGCAAATCCGCCAGTTCGATACCGGCCATTTTTTGCATGACTCGCACCACCTGGCAGCTGTAACCAAACTCGTTGTCATACCATACGTACAGTACGGCTCGGTCATCTTCGGCAATCGTCGCCAACGAGTCGACAATACCGGCAAAACGAGAACCAACCATGTCGGTCGATACCAGCTCGCTGCTAGTGCTGAAATCAATCTGCTGATGCAGTGGTGAGTCCAGTGACATCGCCAGCAGGTAGTCATTCAGCTCGTCGGCGTTGGTCGGCTTGTCCAGATTCAGGTTAATCACGGCCATCGACACGTTGGGCGTGGGAACACGAATCGCGTTACCGGTCAGCTTGCCTTTCAGCTCGGGCAGCGCCTTGGCAACCGCAGAAGCCGCTCCGGTGCTGGTTAACACCATGTTCAGTGCCGCACTGCGACCACGGCGATCACCTTTATGGAAGTTATCAATCAGGTTTTGATCGTTGGTATAGGAATGCACGGTTTCTACGTGGCCATTCTTGATGCCGTATTTATCACTCACGGCTTTCAGTACCGGAGTGATGGCATTGGTGGTACAAGAGGCTGCCGACATGATGCGATCTTCTGGCAGTATCATGTTGTCGTTCACACCAAAGACGATGTTCTTGATGTCGCCTTTGCCCGGTGCGGTCAGCAGCACTTTGGCCGCGCCCTTGGCTTTAAGGTGCTGACCCAGGCCATCTTCATCGCGCCAGATACCGGTGTTATCAACAATCAGGGCATTATCGATACCGTATTGGGTATAGTCGATTTCGGCCGGGCTATTGGCGTAAATCACCTGAATGTAGGTGCCGTTGGCAATAATGGCATGATTTTCCATGTCCACTTCAATCGAGCCATTGAACGGACCGTGTACAGAGTCACGACGCAGCAGGCTGGCACGCTTTTCCAGATCGTCGGCCGAGCCACGTACAACTATGCCGCGCAGGCGCATGCCATGGTTACCACCCGAACGCTCAATCAACAAACGCGCCAGTAAACGGCCGATACGGCCAAAACCGTACAGCACCACATCGGTAGGCTGGCTGTCGTGATCGGTATCGAGGGCTGGAGCCAGTTCCTTCTGCAAGAAATCGCTCAGGCCAGACTCGTCTTGATGAGTCTGCCAGTAACGTACCGTTAATTTACCCAGATCGATGCTGGCCGGAGCCAGGTCCAGTTCACTCAGGGCTTTTAATACCGGGTGACTCTGGGTCACTGACAACGCCTTGCCTTCGTGACGACTTACTACACGGTGAGCCTTGATGATCTCAATGGTAGAGGCATTCAGCAGAGGGCGAGCATGGACGCTAATTTCCACGCCCTGATTACGGTACAGTTTGCCGATCAGGGGCTGCATAGACTCCGCCAGCTCCTGGCTTTGCTGCCAGGCGGACAGGTAACTCTCGTGGGTCATCGACCGGATCCTTTTTTTCAGGTAACTATCATGAGTATTGACGCGAGCATAGATTTTGAAACGAATCCATAAATGCCGCTTCAGCTCTATTTAAGTGCGCCCATTTTAGTTGATAGGGGGTATGATTACCAGACCAAGGACGGCCAGCAAGATACTCATATGAATATTAAACGCGTTTTTTTACTACTATTGGCACCCCTCTTTTTAGCAGCCTGTGAGCAAGATCGCATCACTGCCATATGTGAAGATACACCACAGTACTGCGTAGAGCTGCACCATGATAGCTGGTGTCGCTTTGAACGTACGGCCCTTATTCGTGCACGCAGGCAGCAAGCCACTGTTCCGGGTGACGAAAGTGACTACCATTTAATGCAGACTCTCCAGCAGTATCATGACTGCCTGGAACCTCTGCTGGCCATCGAATATACCCGACGAAAAGAGCGTAAAAACGACAAACTGGAGGCCGTTATTCATGCCAGGGATGCCATCAGCCAATTGACCGCCAGCACGGCGCAGTCGGATTATCCCCATCTGTTACTGTGGCACTGGCAGTACCAGGGCAGCCAGCGAGCCAAAGCGCGATTTATCAAACTGGCAAACCGCCCAGAAATGCAGCAGCCGGATCTGCAAAAAGCACTGGCGGAATTATTGACGCTGCGCGATAGCCAGGCCGCAGAACAGGCCCTGCACCATGCTCTTGCCCTGTACGATAAAGATGCCGACATCGATACGGATATTATTGCCAATCTGCTGACCCTGTATATTCGCGAAAAACGTTATCAGGAGGTTTGGGTATGGTCGCGAGTGCTTAACCAACTGGGGCACGAAGAGCCGGTGAGTCTGGATCGCATGAATGTCTATGCGCATTTCAATGCCAGTCAACAACAGCAGATGCAACAGCAAGTCGAAGATATTCTGGAACAATTGGCGGCAGGAACCTATCACCGTAAGCAGTAGCTGGTCATGTATCACCACGCATTACGGGTTTCTATCTCGTCAGTTCATGATCTCGCACAATGTCATGCGGGTTCTGTTCACAAGCAGATTGACGCTTCGCCTTTTTTTTGTAACGTTAGGGTCAACAGATCCTCGTTTTATACGTCTCAGCATAGAGTACACATATGACAATCAAGGTAGCTATTAACGGTTTTGGTCGCATAGGCCGGTTGATGTTTCGCGCCGCCTGCGATCGCAACGATATGGAAGTGGTGGCCATCAACGACTTGCAAGACGTGGACTACATGGCGTACATGCTGAAGTATGACTCGACCCATGGCCGCTTCAAGGGAAACGTTCACGTTGAAGAGGGTCATTTAATTGTCAATGGCAAGCCGGTGCGCGTGAGTGCCGAGCGTGACCCTGGTGCATTGAAATGGGGCGAGCTGGACGTGGATGTGGTGGCAGAGGCGACCGGTATTTTCATGACCGACGAAAAAGCCCGGGCGCATATTCAGGCCGGCGCCAAAAAAGTGGTACTTACCGGTCCTTCAAAAGATGATACTCCCATGTTTGTGATGGGTGTGAATCAGCACGGCTATGCGGGTGAAGACATAGTGTCCAACGCCTCTTGCACCACCAACTGTCTGGCCCCTCTGGCCAAGGTCATTCATGATAACTTTGGTATCGAAGAAGGATTGATGACCACGGTACACGCGACAACCGCCACCCAGAACACGGTTGACGGCCCCTCGCAAAAAGATTGGCGCGGCGGCCGCGGGGCTGGCCAGAACATCATCCCCTCCTCCACCGGTGCGGCCAAGGCGGTCGGCAAGGTGATTCCCGAGCTGAACGGCAAGCTGACCGGCATGGCATTCCGGGTGCCTACACCCAATGTGTCGGTAGTCGATCTCACGGTACGTCTGAAAAAATCAGCCAGTTACACAGAAATTTGTGCCGCCCTCAAGGCCGCCGCCGAAGGCGAACTGGCAGGCATTCTGGGTTATACCGAAGATGCAGTGGTTTCCACCGACTTTGTAGGGGAAGCCTGCACCTGTGTGTTTGATGCCTCGGCCGGTATCGCCCTTAATGACAACTTCGTTAAGTTGGTGGCCTGGTATGACAACGAAATGGGCTATTCGCACAAAACATTAGACCTGATTGCACACATTTCGAAATAACCAGACCCTGAGGCATAAGGGGCAAGACACAAGTCCCCTTATGCCTCACCTATTGACTCCAGGCCCCACTCTTTCTTTACGTCATATCTGACTCACATGTCCAAACCTGTCTGATTGAATCCTTTGGAGGCTGGCTTAACCAGACTGCCACACGTATCTTGCTGCCAGATGACCGCCTGCAAAAGGATTGAATGATGCACAAGATACTCGTTGCCACCGCGTTAGGGCTGGCTGTGTTAACCGCCCCGGTTCAAGCCGGTGATAACCAGATTTACCGTTATCCCGGAGTCAGTGTGGCTCAGGCACTGTATATGGAAGATGACCGCAATATCCGCCTTACCGGCTATGTGGTGGAACAAATAGATGATGAAAAATACCTGTTTCAAGATGGTACCGGTACCCTGATGGTGGAAATTGATGACGATGAGTGGCGCGGTATTCAGGCCAGCTCTCGCACTCGATTGACCATTTGGGGAGAGCTGGACCAGGATGACGATGGCCCCGAGCTGGAAGTCGACCATCTCGAACTGGCGTATTAAGTGTATTCGTCAGTCTTCGCAGCCAGCTTCTCCTTCTTAAGGCAGTACTTTCCCTCCCAGTCTCGAAATTAGCCAGCCAGAAGAGTAAAATGCCGAATTCGGCCGCCATCAGGTGGTGGCCTGCTGACCTGATATCAGAGATTTATATTAATGTCCGACTCTTCTACTCCCAAGTTTACTCCCGAACTGCTTTCGCCGGCCGGAACGCTGAAAAACATGCGTTATGCTTTCGCCTATGGTGCGGATGCCGTGTATGCCGGCCAACCTCGCTACTCACTGCGGGTGCGTAATAATGAGTTCAATCACGAAAACCTTAAAATCGGCATAGACGAAGCCCATGCGCTGGGCAAGAAATTCTATGTGGTGGTGAATATTCAACCTCATAACGCCAAGCTGAAGACCTTTATTCGCGACATGAAGCCGGTGGTAGAGATGGGCCCCGATGCGCTGATCATGTCCGACCCGGGTTTGATTATGCTGGTGCGCGAGCACTTTCCCGAAGTCACTATCCATTTGTCGGTACAGGCCAATGCGGTCAACTGGGCCTCGGTCAAGTTCTGGCAGGATTACGGTATCGAACGGGTCATTTTGTCTCGCGAGTTATCACTGGAAGAAATAGAAGAAATTCGCGCCAATTGCCCCAGTGTCGAACTGGAAGTATTCGTGCATGGCGCCTTGTGCATGGCCTATTCCGGCCGTTGCCTGCTGTCTGGCTACATCAACAAGCGCGATCCCAACCAGGGCACCTGTACCAACGCCTGCCGCTGGGAATATAAAGTTCACGATGCCAAAGAAGACGACGCCGGCCAAATCGTGCATAAACAAGAGCCGATTGTCGTACAAAAGGTCGATCCGGCACTGGAGGCCGCTGCTCCTACCCTGGGTGCCGGTGCGCCTTACGACCAGCCGGTGCTGCTGGAAGAAAGCAATCGCCCGGGCGAATACATGGCCGCTTACGAAGACGAGCATGGCACCTACATCATGAATTCGAAGGACTTGCGTGCGGTGCAGTATGTGGAGCGCCTGACGCAGATGGGCGTGCATTCGTTAAAAATTGAAGGTCGCACCAAATCATTCTATTACGTGGCCCGCACCGCTCAGGTGTATCGCAAGGCCATTGATGATGCCGTCGCCGGCAAGCCCTTTGATGCCACCTTGATGAACACCCTGGAAAACCTTGCTCATCGCGGCTATACCGAAGGCTTTCTCAAGCGTCATGCCCACAGCGATTATCAGAACTACGAAACCGGCCATTCGGTCTCTACCCGCCAGCAGTTTGTAGGTGACATCACCCGGCGCGATGGCGACTGGGTTCAGGTAGACGTGAAAAACAAATTCAGCGTGGGTGATCAGCTGGAATTGATGACCCCGGCCGGTAATATTACCTTTACCCTGGAACAGATAAAAAACCGTAAAGGTGAGCAGGTTGAAGTGGCCCCCGGTAGCGGCCATGTGGTCTATATACCACTGGCACAATCTATCGATGCCGATTACGCGATCTTGCTGCGCCACCTTAAATAACAGCGTTATTAGCCGTCAGCGATAAGCTTTCAGCCATCAGATAACAGCAAAACACATCAGGATGTTATCTGTCTGAACGTCAGCCATTAAAAAAGCCGAGACTGTGTCTCGGCTTTTTGCTTGCTAGCTGCAATCTACAATAACGACAGGCTGATTACTCGGCCGGTTTTTCGTCATTGTTGGCAGGAGCGGCGGCTTCGGGCTGGGCTGGAGCTGCGGTTTGTGCTTCAGCTGGCGCTTCGGCTGCTGCTTCAGGCTCTTTCGCTTCTTTAATAGACAAGCGAATACGACCCTGACGGTCCACTTCCAATACCTTCACCTTGACGGTATCGCCCACAGTCAAATGATCCGAGACGTTTTTAACGCGCTCTTCGGTAATTTGAGAAATGTGTACCAGACCATCTTTGCCAGGCAAGATATTAACGAAAGCGCCGAAGTCGGCCAAACGCACGACCTGACCTTCATAAATAGTGCCGGCTTCCACTTCTGCGGTCAGCTGTTGAATACGGCTGATGGCCAGTTTGGCCGCTTCGCCGTCTACTGCGGCAATTTTAACGGTACCGTTATCATCCAGCTCAATGGTCGTGCCGGTTTCTTCGGTCAGGGCACGAATGGTCGCACCGCCCTTGCCAATCACATCACGGATCTTCTCTGGGTTGATCTTGATAATGTGAATACGCGGAGCAAAATCGGAAATCTCTTCACGTGGTGCCTGCAGCGCGTCGTCCATCACTTTCAGGATGTGCAAACGGGCATTGCGTGCCTGCTTGAGCGCCTGCTCCATGATTTCTTTGGTAATACCTTCGATCTTGATGTCCATCTGCAGCGCGGTAATACCCTGAGTGGTACCGGCTACTTTAAAGTCCATATCACCCAGATGATCTTCGTCACCCAGAATATCGGACAGAACCACGAAGTTTTCGTCTTCTTTTACCAGACCCATGGCAATACCGGCCACGGAGCCCTTAATCGGTACACCGGCATCCATCAATGCCAGTGAGGTGCCGCATACCGACGCCATGGAGGATGAACCGTTAGACTCGGTAATTTCCGATACGATACGCACCGTATATGGGAACACGTCGGCGCTTGGCATTACAGCCGCAACACCACGCTTGGCCAGACGACCGTGACCAATTTCACGACGCTTGGGACTGCCCACCATACCGGTTTCGCCAACACAGTAAGGAGGGAAGTTGTAATGCAGCATAAAGCGGTTGGTGCGTGCACCTGTCAGCTCGTCGATCATCTGAGCGTCACGCTCGGTACCCAGAGTGGCAGCAACCAGCGCCTGCGTTTCACCGCGGGTGAACAAGGCTGAACCGTGGGTACGCGGCAACAGGCCGGTCGCCACGTTAAGCGCACGGATCATGTCCGGTTCACGACCATCGATACGCGGCTCGCCACGCACCACACGACCACGAACGATGTGCTTCTCAAGCTTGCCTAACTGCTCTTGAACTTCTTTAATGTTTTGCTCGGGATTAGCCGCCAGCACGGCGGATAATACGTTGGCTTTAATGGCGCTGATGGCATCACGACGGGCGGTCTTGTCGGTAATGCGATAGGCTTCGCCCAACTCGGTGCTCGCCAGTTCGCCAACCTGTGCTTTCAAGCCTTCATTTTCTGCTTTAGGCTTCCAGTCCCAGGGAGTGGCGCTCACTTCGGCAGCAAACTCGTTAATGGCTTGTACCGCAGTGTTCAGCTGCTCATGACCATAAACAACCGCACCCAGCATGATGTCTTCCGGCAAAATATTGGCTTCAGACTCCACCATGAGTACCGCATTGGCCGTACCGGCGACCACCAGATCCAGTTCGCTGTTTTCCAGCTCGCTGATGCTTGGGTTCAGTACATATTCGCCATTCATGTAACCTACTCGGGCGGCACCAATCGGGCCGGCGAACGGAATACCGGAAATAGCTAGGGCCGCTGAAGTACCCAGCATGGCAATAATATCGGGAGCAATTTCAGGGTTAACCGAGACTACGGTGGCAATAACCTGAACTTCGTTTTTGAACCCTTCGGGAAACAACGGACGGATCGGGCGGTCAATCAATCGCGAGGTCAGTGTTTCGCCTTCCGTTGGACGGCCTTCACGCTTGAAAAAGCTGCCTGGAATACGGCCTGCAGCGTAGGTGCGCTCTTGATAGTTAACGGTGAGCGGAAAGAAGTCTTTGCTTTCATCGGCTTCACGCTTGCCAACGACAGTCACTAATACGGCGGTATCATCAATGCTGGCCATCACAGCACCACTCGCCTGGCGCGCAATGACGCCCGTTTCAAGTGTTACTGTATGTTGGCCATACTGGAAGGTTTTCACGATAGGATTCACGTTGTAGATTCCTTAATATGTTTGGTCTTTTAATTTACCGCCACAGTATACTTGATTATTGGTTAAAGGACAGAATTGCAAAGGGAAAACCGCGAGCGGCACGGGGATAAATATCAGGAGTAAAACCTCGAAAAACGGAATTCGCAGCCGCCGCTTTTTTCTCTGCACACCTTCTGCCTGATCTTGAAAATCAGGCAACAAAAAAGGGGCCTAAGCCCCTTTTTGTTAAACTGACTGTGTCGATTAACGACGCAGACCCAGTTTAGCGATCAGTGCACTGTAACGAGCAACGTCTTTACGCTTCAGGTAGTCCAGCAGGCTACGACGCTGGGATACCATGCGCAGCAGACCACGACGGCTGTGATGATCATGGATGTGCTGCTTAAAGTGACCTTGCAGGTGGTTGATTTGCGCGCTCAGCAGGGCAACCTGAACTTCAGGTGAACCTGTGTCGCCTTCGCCGCGTGCATGGTCAGCAACAATTTGGGCTTTAGTTTCAGCATTTAGTGACATCTTTTGTACTCCAAAGAGATGAATGTTTTTTCCAGCCGATCACTAATTCAGCCGGAAAGCGAGCTGCGCATTCTACCAGTTAAGCGAGTGTTGGCAACCACAAAATGGCACTGCCAGCAAAAGAGTCGCTCAACGCCGGTCAAACTGCGCACGGGCCATTAACGCACCAGTCGTTTGGGTGCCACTTTACCGTCATCGTCAATTTCGCCGACACCAATAAACAGGCGCTGTTCGCCGACGGTCATTCTGACCTGGCCATCAGTCGGTGCACCCGAGACCTGTACCGCCTGCCCCTGGTTGATGTAACCGGCGACCAGTTCGGACATATTGACTTCCGGCAGGCTGGCCACGGCGGTATCCATGGGCAACAGCAAGGGATCCAGCTCCAGTCGTGGTGCTATCTCCTGCGCTCGGCAGTTTTCAAGAATACATTCCAGCTGCTCCAGGGTCAGCATGCGCTCGGCCGGATAACTGGCTACCGCCAAACGACGCAGCACAGTCACGTGAGCCCCACACCCCAGCACTTCGCCCAGATCGTCGACTATGGTACGAATGTAGGTGCCTTTGCTGCAATGCACTTCCAGCTCCACTTCGTCCCCTTCAAAACGTATCAGGGTCAACTCATACACTGTGATGGGACGAGACTCTCGCGGTACTTCTATGCCTTCACGGGCATAGTGATACAAGGGCTTGCCTTGATACTTGAGTGCGGAGTACATGGACGGTATTTGATCGCTCTGGCCACGAAAACGGTCCAGTGCCTCAATCAAATCCCCGGTGGCGACATTGACCGGTCGCGTTTCAACGACTTCGCCATCGGCATCACTGGTATCGGTACGCAGCCCAAGCTTGGCCACCACCCGATAGCGCTTGTCCGCTTCCAGCAAAAACTGGGAAAACTTGGTCGCTTCGCCCAGACAAATGGGCAGCATGCCGGTAGCCAGTGGATCCAGGGCTCCGGTGTGCCCGGCTTTGGCAGCGGCATATATACGCTTCACCTGCTGCAACGCATCGTTAGAGGTAATGCCCGCAGGCTTGTCCAACAAGAGTATGCCGTCTACTTCACGACCACGAAATCGACGCTGACGCCCCATGATTAATCCTTCTTCTCTTGATCTTGGTCTTCTTCGCTGCGACCACTTTCTTGTAGTCGACGATTGTCTTCGGCAATGGTGCTGGAAACCAAGGTAGAAATACGCACGCCTTCCACCAGGCTCTGATCGTAAACAAAGCGCAATTCGGGCGTGACACGCAATCGCATGGCTTTACCCACCAGACTGCGAATAAAGCCGCTGGCATCCTTCAATACCTTCATGCCTTGCTTCACTTTTTCCGGATCGTTTTCCAAAAAGGTGACGAACACCTTGGCCGTGCTCAGATCCTTGGTTAACTCGACACCGGATACGGTGACCAGCTTCAGACGATCATCTTTAATTTCCCGCTGCAGTATCATCGCAATTTCTTTTTGCAATTCCTGCCCAACCCGGCGGGCGCGGCTGAATTCTCTAGCCATAATGCTGTTATCCCAATAAAAAAGGAGCCTTCAGGCCCCTTAATAAATCAAATCAGGTGACAAAAGAGCAGCGGCTCGCCTATGGGAGCTGCCGTTCTTTCGACCCAGGCCAGAGCCTGGGTCGGCGTCGCCCTTACAGGGTGCGCTGTACTTCTATAATCTGGAAGACTTCTATCTGGTCACCCACACGTACGTCATTATAGTTCTTCACGGCGATACCGCATTCCATGCCGTTACGCACTTCTTGCATGTCGTCTTTAAAGCGGCGCAATGATTCCAGCTCGCCTTCGTAAATAACCACGTTGTCACGCAATACCCGGATTGGGTTGCTACGCTTGACGTTACCTTCGGTGACCATACAACCTGCCACTGCACCAAATTTGGGCGAGCGGAACACGTCACGAACTTCGGCCAGACCGATGATTTCCTGCTTGAATTCCGGTGCCAGCATGCCGGTCATGGCCTGCTTCACTTCGTCCAGCAATTCATAGATAACGCTGTAGTAACGCAGATCGATATCTTCTGATTCAATCATCTTGCGAGCAGAGGCATCGGCACGCACGTTAAAGCCAAGAATGATGGCATTGGATGCCGCCGCCAGGCTGGCGTCGGTTTCGGTAATTCCACCCACACCAGAGCCGATGATCTTGACCTTGACTTCGTCGGTAGACAGCTTTTGCAAGGAGTCGGAAATCGCTTCAATGGAACCCTGTACATCGGCTTTCAGTACCAGGTTCACTTCGGCAACTTCGCCCTCTTCCATGTTGGCAAACATGTTTTCAAGCTTGGCAGTCTGTTGACGGGCCAATTTCACATCACGGAACTTGCCTTGACGATAAAGTGCCACTTCACGGGCCTTTTTCTCGTCACGTACCACTGTGGCTTCATCGCCTGCAGCGGGCACGCCGGACAGCCCCAGTATTTCTACCGGAATAGACGGACCGGCTGACTTGATGTCACGGCCCAGCTCGTCACGCATGGCACGTACTCGGCCATACTCAAGACCACAGAGCACGATATCGCCCTGGTTCAAGGTACCTTCCTGTACCAGTACGGTAGCAACCGGACCACGGCCCTTGTCGAGGCGAGACTCGATAACCACACCTGACGCCATACCGTCGTAGATTGCTTTCAGCTCCAGTATTTCCGCCTGCAGCAGAATGGCTTCCAGCAGTTCATCAATGCCCTGGCCGGTTTTGGCCGAAATAAAGGTGAACATGTTTTCGCCACCCCAATCTTCGGACATCACGCCGTGCTGAGACAGCTCGCTCTTGACGCGATCGATATCCGCTTCCGGCTTGTCCATCTTGTTGACGGCAACAATCAGGGGCACATTCGCCGCTTTTGCGTGTTGAATCGCTTCTACGGTCTGTGGCATAACGCCATCGTCCGCAGCCACCACCAGAATCACGATGTCGGTCGCACTGGCACCACGAGCACGCATGGAAGTAAAGGCCGCGTGTCCAGGGGTATCCAGGAAGGTAATAATACCGTTCTCGGTTTCTACGTGATAAGCACCTATGTGCTGGGTAATACCACCGGCTTCACCAGAGGCCACCTTGGCGCGGCGGATATAATCCAGCGTCGAGGTTTTACCGTGGTCAACGTGACCCATGATGGTTACGACAGGAGCACGAGTCTGACGTTCGGCATCGGTATCACGGTCTGACAGCACGTGCTGCTCCAGCTCGTTTTCACGACGCAGAATCACCTTGTGACCCATTTCTTCCGCTACCAGTTGGGCAGTTTCCTGGTCAATCACCTGGTTGATAGTCGCCATGGCACCCATTTTCATCATCACCTTGATGACGGCGGCACCCTTGACGGCCATTTTATTGGCCAGTTCGGCCACGGTCACGGTTTCACCAATCTCAACGTCGCGGTTAACCACTTGCGCCGGCTTCTGGAAGCCGTGCTTCATTGAGTTGGGCATCATCACCTTGGCGCGCTTGCCTTTACGCAGACGCTCGTTGCGGCTTTCGCGATTTTCGCGATCTTCTTTGTTCTTGCCGCCCTTGCGCTTCTTGCCGCCAGTGCTGCGGCGCGCTTTCTGCTCTTCGCTTTTATCCGCTTCGTCTTCTGCGGCCTTGGCGTGAGCATTGGTCATTACATGATAGTCGGCATCTTCCGGCTTCTTCGCTGCGGCTTCTTCTGCCCAGCGCTTTTCGTTCTCTTCTGCCAGCTTGCGTACTTCTTCCGCTTTTTTCTGTGCATCCAGCTCGGCCTTGCGCAAGACTTCTTGCTCACGCTGCTGCTTCAACTTTTCTGCTTCGCTCTTGGCCATATCGTCCACCTTTTTCTGCTCTTTGCTTTTGGGGGTTGCCCCCTGCTCTTTGGTGTTCTGAGCTTGCAGCTGAGCCTGGCGGACTTTTTCTTCCGCGTCACGCTTGGCTTTTTCTTGCGCCTCACGCTTGGCCTTTTCTTCGGCTTCACGCTTAACTTGCTCTTCGGTCTCACGACGAGCCTGCGCTTCTGCTTCCAGACGGGCCTGCTCTTCTGCTTGCTGACGCTCCAGCTCTTCAGCCGTGTCGCGTCTTACGTAGGTACGCTTCTTGCGCACTTCAACCTGAACAGCCTTGCTCTTACCACCTACCACGGGCACGTTCAAGGTGCTCATGGTTTTACGCTGCAGCGTCATCCGCTTGGGTTCTTTTCCCTCAGCGCCGTGCTGCTTCTTTAAATATGTCAGCAAATCGGCCTTTTCGGATTCCGATACGGTATCACCGGTTGATTTTTCCATGCCGGCTTCGCGAAACTGCTGAACGAGACGGTCAACCGATGTGTCTATGTCGCTGGCGAGCTGCGATAATGTAACTTCTGCCATTCATTTACCTCCGCTGATCTTATTCTTCGGTCTGGTCTCCAAACCAACAGATATTACGGGCCGCCATAATCAGCTCCCCTGCCAGGGCTTCATCAAGACCTTCAATTCCTTCAAGGTCGTCAATGCCCTGCTCTGCCAGTTGTTCCAGATCCGCAACACCTCGGGCGGCAAGCGAATACGCCAGCTCCCGGGTCATGGAGGGCAGTGCGAGCAGATCCTCTGCCGGCTCAACCCCTTCGAATGATTCTTCTTGCGCTAACGCCCGAGTGGTCAGGGCATCCTTGGCACGATTACGCAGCTCCTCCACCATGTCTTCATCCAGGCCTTCCACGCTCAACAGCTCGCTGACAGGCACATAGGCAATTTCTTCCAGTGAGGAAAAGCCTTCTTCCATCAGTAGCGCGGCAAAATCATCGTCGACATCCAGGTGCTGGATAAAGAGATTGATGATCTTGTCACTTTCGACCTGATGCTTGCTCTGCAAATCTTCTACCGTCATGACGTTCAGTTCCCAGCCAGTCAGCTGAGCCGCCAAACGTACGTTTTGACCATTACGGCCGATAGCTTGTGCCAGATTGCCTGATTCCACGGCAATATCCATGGAGTGAGCATCTTCATCGACGATGATAGAGGCCACGTCTGCCGGTGCCATGGCGTTGATCACAAACTGCGCAGGATTATCATCCCACAGCACGATATCAACACGCTCACCGTTCAGTTCACCCGATACGGCCTGCACTCGCGCACCGCGCATACCCACACAGGCACCGATAGGATCGATACGTCTGTCGTTGGTTTTAACCGCAATTTTGGCACGGCTGCTTGGATCACGGGCGGCACCCATGATTTCGATAATCTCTTCACCGATTTCCGGCACTTCGATGCGAAACAGTTCTTTCAGGAAATCGGGGTTGCTGCGGCTGACGAACAGCTGAGCACCACGAGCTTCCGGGCGAACGGCATACAACAAACCACGTACACGGTCGCCGCTGCGGAACGTTTCCCGGGGCAGCATATCTTCACGGAAGATAACGGCCTCGGCGTTATTGCCCAGATCCAGAATGACGTTATCACGAGTGGCCTTTTTCACCACACCGGTAATAATTTCGCCTTCCTGATCCTTGAACTGCTCCACCACCTGCATGCGCTCGGCTTCACGTACTTTCTGTACGATAACCTGCTTGGCCGTTTGGGTGGTGATCCTGTCGAAGGTGACCGAGTCGATTTCATCTTCGACAAAATCGCCAATCTGAATCTCGGGCTCATCAATCTGAGCTGCCTCTAGCGTGATTTCGCCGTAGGGGTTGGTCAGGGAGTCCTGATCAGCCACGACTTGCCAGCGACGGAAGGTTTCAAAGTTGCCACTCTTACGATCAATTTCGACTCGTACCAGTATCTCACCTTCATATTTCTTTTTTGTGGCCGTAGCCAGCGCGGTTTCCAGCGCCTCAAAAATCTTTTCGCGAGGCACAGCCTTTTCGTTAGAAACGGCATCAACCACCAGCAATATTTCTTTATTCATGTCCGACCGCCTCGTTAGTCAAAGTTCGGAACCAGATGTGCTTTTTGGATATTAGCGAAGGCGACGGGAAACACGGTTCCTTCCACCTCCAGACTGATCATGGTGTCGTCTACCGCCACCAGAAGTCCGCTCAGTTTACGACGGTTGTTCACCGCCATACGCAGGGATAATTCTACCTGCTGGCCAATAATGGCCTGATAATGAGCCGGCTTGAACAGGGGGCGAGCCATACCCGGAGAAGACACTTCCAGATCATATTCGGTAGAAATGGGATCTTCCACATCTAACACGGCACTTACTTGCCGACTTACCTCGGCACAATCAGTTACTTCAATACCGTTTTCATGGTCGATATACAAACGCAAGGTCGAATGCCGGCCGGCGCGCACGAACTCGAGCCCCAGCAATTCAAAGCCCAGAGCCTCTACCGGCTCTGTCAGCATCTCGGTCAATCGTTGTTCCAATGTAGCCAAAGCTACCCCTCCGAAAACAAAAAAAGGGCTCGCAGCCCAGTGAATGTGCACCAATGCAATTGGCGCTGAAGTGCAGATAACAAAAAGCCCCGATCTTCAAATCGGGGCTATTCATCTGTACCCTGACTGTTGTCTTTCGACAACCGTTTATCGCATTTATTGTTATATAACCTTGATTATTATAACAAATGCAATAACCGTGAGGATTTGGTTGCGGGAGCCGGATTTGAACCGACGACCTTCGGGTTATGAGCCCGACGAGCTACCAGACTGCTCCATCCCGCGTCCGAAAACGTACAAAATTATAGTTAATTTGAACTTAAAGTACAACTTAACTTAATCATGGTGCCGAGAGCGGGACTTGAACCCGCACGCCCATACAGGCACTACCCCCTCAAGATAGCGTGTCTACCAATTCCACCACCTCGGCAAAAACTATTTTATTCGGGTACGTCGCTGTTATCGTTATGAGTCGCGTTAACAGGTACATCACCCGGGATAACACTTTCTTCCACTGTAGGTACAGAAAGGTCTTCCCATTCACTTCCTTGTTTGGTGCTGTTGCTGGATAAGTTACCCAGAGCCAGACTAACCACAAAGAAGCCAGCTGCAAGTAGCGTGGTTGCTTTCGTTAAGAAGTTACCAGAGCCACTAGAGCCAAAAACTGTATTGGAAGCACCTGCTCCGAAGGAAGCGCCCATATCGGCACCCTTGCCTTGCTGAATCAACACCAGACCGATTAAGGTCAATGCGATAAGCAGATACACCACTAAAAGAATTTCGTACATCAGCTATACCTTTGCTTGACGTCTGAGCCCCGCATCAGACTACTGTCCGGAGCGGGGCTAATACTAGCCATACGGTTCATCGGATACAAGCGCAATTTTCAAAAAACCGTGCGAGTGAGCGAAAAGACAGCAATAAGATGATTCTACAACCGTTTTTAAAGCTGGAAGCCGTAACCTGTCAGCTTACGGCCTTTGCTGCTGGTATGGCATCGGCAATATATTGCGCCAAACGGCTTACCTGTTCCAACTCGGCACCTTCCACCATCACCCGGATCAAGGGTTCGGTACCCGATTTACGCAGCAATACCCGGCCTTCGCCAGCCAGTTCCTGCTCGGCAATCACCACTCGGCGTTTTACTTCGCTGTTATTGAGGGGATCGGTACCCGCCTGAAAACGCACATTATTCAGCACCTGGGGGTAGAGAGGCAGCAATTGACCCAGGCTTTGCAAGCTGTGATTGCCATCCACCATTACACGCAGCACCTGCAATGCCGCCACTATGCCGTCTCCGGTGGTGTTGTGATCCAGACTGATAATATGGCCCGAGTTTTCACCGCCCAGCTTCCAGCCGTGCAGCTTCAATTGTTCCAGCACATAGCGATCCCCGACCTTGGCGCGCACAAACTGAATATCCTGCTTTGCCAGCGCCAATTCCAGCGCCATATTGGTCATCAAGGTACCGACCACGCCGCCACCCAGCGCGCCCCGCTTGACCGCATCCTGCGCCATTATGTATAGCAGCTGGTCGCCGTCCAACAAGGCGCCGGTGTGATCGACCATGGCCAAACGATCACCATCGCCGTCAAAGGCGATACCCAGATCGGCGCCATGTTCTTGCACCGCGGCAATCAAAGCCTCGGGGGCGGTAGAGCCCACCTTGTCGTTAATATTGATGCCGTTGGGTTGCCCGCCGATGCGGATCACCTTGGCACCCAGCTCTTCAAATACCGCCGGCGCTATGTGATAGGTGGCGCCATGAGCACAGTCGATCACCATGGTCAGACCATCCAGGTGCATTTCGGACGGAAAGGTGCTTTTGCAAAATTCGATGTA
The DNA here is from genome assembly GCF_014643915.1 of Oceanisphaera marina. Lineage (GTDB taxonomy): Bacteria > Pseudomonadota > Gammaproteobacteria > Enterobacterales > Aeromonadaceae > Oceanimonas > Oceanimonas marina. The sequence continues at coordinate 126,781 of NZ_BMKE01000006.1, read as the reverse complement.
ACGACCGGCGGCATCATTGATGCGGCTAGCTTTGCCCAGTTGCTCGGAAGGCACGCAGTCCATCGGCTGATCCAGCATGGCTTCTATGGCCAGCTCAACCTCATCGGGCAGCTTGGTGCCGTCGTGAGAGAAAAACTTGATGCCGTTATCGTAATAAGGATTGTGTGATGCGCTGATCACGATACCGGCTTCGGCCCGGAAGGTACGGGTCAAATAGGCAATGGCCGGCGTGGGCATAGGGCCCAGCAAGGCCGCTTGCAAGCCTGCCGCAGACAAGCCAGCTTCCAGGGCCGACTCCAGCATGTAACCGGAAATTCGGGTGTCTTTACCAATCAATACTTTTTTTGTGCCGGTTTTGGACAACACCTTGCCGGCGGCCCAACCCAACTTCATGACAAATTCTGGCGTAATCGGATAGTCCCCTACCCGGCCGCGTATGCCGTCGGTACCAAAATATTTTCTGCTCATTATATTATCCCTGATAGTGCCTGGCCTGTTGCCATACTCTCATGGCATCCGCCATTTCTTTTACATCATGCACCCGCAGTATGTGTACACCCTGACTCAGCGCAAATAAATGCGCAGCCAGGCCTCCCGCCAGACGTTGGTCTACTTCCCGACCCAGCAATTGCCCCAGCATCGACTTGCGCGACATTCCCGCCAGCAAAGGCAGACCCAGCTGATGTAACTGCCCCACCTTGCCCAGCAATTCATAGTTGTGTTCCAGTTGTTTACCAAAACCATAACCCGGATCCAGGCAAATTCGTTCGCGCGGAATACCTGCTTGCTCACACACCTGCAGCCGTTGTTGCAAAAATGCCATGACCTCCGCCGTCACGTCGTTATAATCCGGCGCCTGCTGCATGGTTCTGGGCTGCCCCTGCATGTGCATCAGACAAATAGCCGCGCCGCTTTCGGCCGCAGCCTGCAGGGCGTTGGGCTCCCGCAGTGCCCTGATATCGTTAATCAAGTCGGCCCCGGCCTTGACCGCTTCGCGCATCACTGTCGCCTTGCTGGTATCAATCGATATCCAGCAGTCCAATTCCTGGCGCAGCAATTCTATCACGGGGATGACTCTGTCCAGCTCTTGTTGTTCGCTGACCGCATCGGCCCCCGGACGGGTCGACTCACCACCGACATCAATCAGGGTGGCGCCGTCTTTAACCATCTGCACGGCATGATGCAAGCCAAGGTCTTTACCAACGAATTGCCCGCCGTCCGAGAAAGAATCGGGGGTCAGATTCAAGATCCCCATGATACAGGGAGAAGACAGGTCCAAACTTCTGGATGCACTCGATAACAGCATAACGGCAGGTTCCCACAAAATAAAAAGCCCCGAACAGAGGATGTTCGGGGCTTAATTTATCATAAAATATTAGTTGTTGGTGACATCACCCGGCTTATTCAAATCCGCTGCGCCAGCCTTGGGCTCATCGGCTTTGTTTTCGTCCTGGTCACCGGTACTGGCGGTTGGGCCTTTAGGTTTGTCGTCAGACTCTTCTACCCAGTCTGCCGGCGCCCGTACCTGGCGGCGTGCCATCAAATCATCGATTTGCTTGGCATCGATAGTCTCGTACTTCATCAGTGCGTCTTTCATGGCATGCAGAATATCGATGTTGTCCATCAGTATCTGCTTGGCGCGCTGGAAGTTACGCTCGATGAGACCTTTTACTTCCTCATCAATCAACTTGGCGGTTTCGTCGGACATATGCTTGACCTTGGCCGCCGTGCGACCGAGGAAGACTTCGCCTTCTTCATCCGCATACAGCAAAGGACCCAGCTTTTCCGACAGACCCCATTGAGTAACCATCTTGTGCGCAATGTCGGTAGCACGCTCGATGTCGTTGGAAGCTCCCGTGGTAACCTTGTCGAAACCATAAATGATTTCTTCTGCCAGACGACCGCCATACAAGCTGGAAATCATGGACTCCAGATGCTGCTTGCTGTAGCTGAAACGGTCGCGCTCTGGCAAGTACATGGTAACACCCAGGGCGCGGCCGCGAGGAATGATAGAGACCTTGTATACAGGATCGTGCTCGGGAACGACCCGCCCCACGATGGCATGGCCCGCTTCGTGATAGGCGGTCATGGCTTTCTCTTCCTCGGACATCACCATGGAGCGGCGCTCGGCACCCATCATGATCTTGTCTTTCGCTTTTTCAAACTCTTCCATCGACACCAGGCGGCGCGATGAACGAGCAGCAAACAAGGCAGCCTCGTTTACCAGGTTGGCCAGATCGGCACCACTGAAACCCGGGGTACCACGGGCAATAACACTGGCCTGAACGTCGTCTCCCAGCGGTACGCGACGCATGTGCACTTTAAGGATCTGTTCACGACCCCGCACATCGGGCAGGCCTACCACGACCTGGCGGTCAAAACGACCCGGACGCAATAACGCAGGGTCCAATACGTCGGGACGGTTGGTTGCCGCCACCACGATCACACCTTCGTTACCTTCAAAGCCGTCCATTTCCACCAGCATCTGGTTCAGGGTTTGCTCACGTTCATCGTGACCACCGCCCAAACCGGCACCACGCTGACGGCCGACCGCATCTATTTCATCGATAAAAATAATACAAGGGGCCGACTTCTTCGCCTGCTCGAACATGTCACGCACACGGGAAGCACCCACACCGACAAACATTTCCACGAAATCGGAGCCGGAAATGGTAAAGAAAGGCACCTTGGCTTCACCGGCAATGGCCTTGGCCAGCAGGGTTTTACCGGTACCCGGAGGGCCTACCAGCAAAATACCCGTAGGAATACGGCCACCCAGCTTCTGGAAGTGGCTGGGGTCGCGCAGGTAATCAACCAGCTCGGCCACGTCTTCCTTGGCTTCATCACAACCCGCTACATCGGCAAACGTGGTCTTGATCTGGTCTTCGCCCATCAAGCGAGCCTTGCTCTTGCCAAAGCTCATGGCGCCTTTACCGCCACCACCGCCTTGCATTTGACGCATGAAGAATATCCACACGCCAATCAGCAACAGCATGGGGAACCATGAAATAAAGATGGACGTCAGCAGGCTGGGTTCTTCTGGCTTTTCACCCACCACTCGCACGTTATTATTCAACAAATCGTTCAGCAGCTGCGGATCTTGTGCTGGCAGAATGGTCGTGAATCGATCACCACTGCGCTTGACACCGTTAACGGTTTTACCGTCCATGCGTACTTCACGAATTTGCCCTTGGGCTACTTCCTGTACAAAAGTGGTGTAGTCCACCTGGCGTCCACTCGGCTCGCTTGGGCTAAAGCTCTGGAATACCGACATCAACACCACGGCTATGACCAACCACAGGATCAAATTTTTCGCCATGTCACTCAAATTACTAACCTCACCGGCTGACAGTTTATGACTCTGAGAGTACTACAGTTTAAAACCCGTAGCTACAATGTACACTTCTCGCGAACGCGGTCGCGATGAATCAGGCTTTCTCACCTTCACTGAACTAAAGGACCGACGCACGTCCAGTAAAAATTCATCGAAGCCGGCCCCCTGAAATACTTTTACAACAAAGCTGCCTTTAGGCGCCAACACCTGACGACACATATCCAGTGCCAATTCCACCAGATACATGGATCTGGGCTGATCAACCTCGGGGGTGCCACTCATATTGGGCGCCATGTCTGACAGCAAGACGTCAACCTTGTCTTCCCCTACCCGCTCCAGCAGGGCATTCAGCACATCTTCGTCACGAAAATCCCCTTGCAGAAAGTCGACTCCTGCAATCGGATCCATGGGCAGCAGATCGCAAGCAATCACCTTGCCTTTTAACCCTACCTGTTCCACAGAGTACTGGCTCCAGCCCCCCGGGGCCGCTCCCAGATCCACCACCGTCATGCCATGTTTCAGCAGTCGGTCGCGCCCTTGTAATTCTTCAAGTTTAAATACGGCTCGCGAGCGCAGGCCTTTTTTTTGCGCCTGTTGTACATATTTGTCGTCAAAATGCTCCTTGAGCCAGCGTGTTGAGCTGGCTGAGCGTTTTTTCTTCGTCATTAAATTATCGCTCTGCTATTACCATTAAAGTCTAGATGGGGGTACAATAGTCCCCTTTCAACCTATTAACTGAAGCATTTTGCAATGACCCTGACTAATAAGCAAAGACAATACCTCAAAGGATTGGCCCACAGCCTTAAGCCGGTGGTATTGCTTGGCCAGCATGGCCTGACCGAAGGCGTGTTAGCCGAGATCGATTTAGCCCTTAATTTTCACGAACTGATCAAGGTTAAAGTGGCCGCCGAAGACAGGGAAGTCAAAGCGATGATCATGGATACCATCGTCCGTGAAACCGGCGCCTTCAAGGTGCAAAACATCGGCCACATGCTGACGCTGTATCGTGCAAGTGAAGAGAAAAAAATCAGCCTGCCCCGCGCCTGAACCTCAGGGCCACAGCCGGTTTTTGAGCTCCCTGGCCCCTATTTCATATTCCCCCACAAACAGGCTTTGCGCTATGGTTAGATAATACTATCTGCCATGGGATCATCATGCCCAGCCACCATTATCTGACCGACGAAGAGCTCGCGATGCTCAACCAGCTGTATCAGGACAGCGGCTCAAGCGCACTGATGACACTGCCCTTGATGATGGATGCCAATATAGGGCCATTACTGGAACAAGCGGCAACCCTCGAACTGAAACTCGAGATCGGCAAGATAAAATTGAGCTTTCCCGTCGCCCTCAGTCACCCGGCGGCAAGTCAGGAGCCTGTCGAACTCAGCCCGCCCAATATCATTACCAACGGTGGCCATCCTCGCGCCTGGCGCCTGCCGCACCCGCAGAACATCAAACTCTATCGCCCTAACGGCCAACCCTTGATGGCGGAAATTCGCGATTTGTCTATCAATGGCATGCGACTGTTATCTGCTCGCCCCTTGTTCAAGCCGTCTCCTTCTCGACAAGTACACAAGAAAATTCTGCTGGAGCTGGGGCAGGAACAACAGCTGGGGCTGCAACTCTCACTGGTGCGCCAACGAAAAGGGCCTCATTTTTGGCTATCGGCAGTGCAGTTCGAGCTGGCTCCTGGCGACAAGGCTGCCTTGTCCGATTTTGTGTTTCAGGGTTTTTTAGCGCGAATAAACAAACAGCAGGAGCCGTAGCGCCTGCTGTTTGAGTAACCGGTAAAGCTTACTGCTGGAGCAGAGCTTACAGGTACTGCACCTTGATAACTTCGTATTCCACTTCGCCGCCCGGCGTCTTTACTACAGCGACATCGTCTACTTCCTTGCCGATGAGTGCGCGAGCAATGGGCGAATTGACCGAGATCATGTTGGCTTTGATGTTTGCTTCGTCATCACCCACGATTTGATAAGTGATTTCTTTTTCGTCATCCACCTTGAACAACTCTACCGTTGCACCAAAGATAACCTTGCCGTTATTCGGCAGCTTGGTCACATCTATTACCTGGGCATTGGAAAGCTTGGCTTCAATTTCCTGGATGCGTCCCTCGCAAAAACCCTGCTCTTCACGCGCGGCGTGATATTCGGCATTTTCTTTCAAATCACCGTGCTCGCGCGCATCGGCGATGGAGGCAATAATTTGTGGACGTAACACCGACTTGAGGTGATCCAGTTCTTCTCGCAGTTGCTGTGCACCACGAACAGTCATAGGAGTTTGTGCCATAATGAAAACCCAGTTCCTTTCAGACAATAAAACAACAAGAGCCCTGCCGAACATCGGCACAGGGCTCATATTATACATTTCGCGTCAGCCGCTGGGCTGTGACATGGTCGACCCAGATTAATACAGCCGACTTAGCGGGTCAAATCGTCGAAGAAGCGTTTAACGCCCTTGAGAAAACCTTCGGTCTTGGGTTGATGCTTGTTCGCCGCCACACCACCACAAGAATCTTCAAGTTGACGCAATAATGCTTTTTGCTCCTCGGTCAGGCTGACGGGTGTTTCAATATACGCTTTGCATACCAAATCGCCTGTTTGGCCATTACGAGCCGAACGCACCCCTTTGCCCTTGAGGCGGAACATACGCCCGGTTTGAGTTTCAGCCGGAATTTTCAGCTTGACCCGCCCGTCCAGCGTTGGCACTTCTACCTCGCCACCCAAGGCGGCGGCAGTAAAGCCAATCGGTACTTCGCAATACAGATTATTACCGTCGCGAACAAAAATTTCATGGTCGCGTACGTGCATCTGTACATACAAATCGCCGGCCGGCGCGCCCGCTTCTCCGGCTTCGCCTTCGCCGGATAGACGGATGCGATCGCCGGTATCCACGCCTGCCGGAATTTTCACCGACAGTGTCTTGGTTTTTTGATAACGACCTTCACCATGACACTTGTGGCACGGATCGGTAATGATCTTGCCTTTACCACGACAATGCGGGCAAGGCTGCTGCACGGTGAAGAAACCCTGGCGCATTTGCACCTGGCCGTGCCCATGACAGGTAGAGCAGGTGCTGGCTTTAGTGCCCGCTTTTGCACCACTGCCATCACAGACATCACACCCTACCAGCGTGGGTACCTTGATCTCTTTGGTCACGCCCCGCACGGCTTCTTCCAGCGTCAGCTCCATGTTATAGCGCAAGTCAGACCCACGGGCCGAGCGCTGCTGACGACGCTGACCGCCACCGAAGATATCGCCGAATACATCGCCAAAAATATCGCCAAAGTCGGCGCCGCCACCGCCAAAGCCATGACCGCCCTGCTGACCGTTTACCGCATCATGACCAAACTGATCATAGGCGGCGCGCTTTTGCGCATCGGTCAATACTTCGTAGGCCTCGGAGGCTTCTTTGAACTTATCGCCGGCGTCAGCATCTGTCTTATTACGGTCGGGATGATATTTCATCGCCATCCGCTTATAAGCTTTTTTTATCTCGCGCTCGTCGGCGTCTTTGGCGACGCCAAGCACTTCATAATAATCTCGTTTTGACATAGGCTGATTACTTACCTGAGTCCTGTTAATACAAAGGCGGGCGTTGGAATCCCAACGCCCGCACTGTGCGCGTTAATACGCTGGGTTTAGCTTACTTTTTGTCGTCTTTAACTTCTTCAAACTCGGCATCAACCACATCATCGTCGCCCTTGGCTGACGCGTCTTGTGACTCGCTACCAGCCGCTTGTGAAGCATCAGCCTGGGCCTTGGCCTGAGCCACTTCCATCAGCTTTTGTGACACTTCCATCAACGTTTGCTGCTTGGCTTCAATGTCGGCTTTGTCTTCACCACGAGCGGCAGTTTCCAGCTCGGTCAGCGCCGTTTCAATAGCGGTTTTATCGTCGGCAGCCAGGGCATCGCCAGCTTCTTCCAACTGCTTGCGAGTCGCATGCACCAGACCATCAGCCTGGTTACGAGCGCCAACCAGCTCTTCGAACTTCTTGTCGTCTTCGGCGTTGGCTTCGGCGGCACGTACCATGGCTTCCACTTCTTCTTCACTCAAACCGGAAGAGGCCTTGATAGTGATTTTTTGCTCTTTACCCGTGTCTTTATCGGCGGCAGACACGTGCAGAATGCCGTCAGCATCCAAATCGAAGGTGACTTCGATTTGTGGCAAGCCACGAGGTGCCGGACGAATACCTTCCAGATTGAACTGGCCCAGCGACTTGTTGTCGCCAGAGCGCTTGCGCTCACCTTGCAGCACGTGAATAGTCACGGCCGCCTGATTGTCGTCTGCAGTCGAGAACGTCTGAGACTTGCGCGTTGGAATGGTGGTGTTTTTCTCAATCAGCGCCGTCATCACGCCACCCATGGTCTCGATACCCAAAGACAGAGGGGTTACGTCCAACAGCAGAACGTCGGTCTTGTCGCCAGACAATACCGCACCCTGAATGGCAGCGCCTACGGCAACCGCTTCGTCGGGGTTAACGTCTTTGCGTGGCTCTTGACCAAAGAAGTCGCTTACTGCTTTTTGTACCAGTGGCATGCGGGTTTGTCCGCCCACCAAGATCACATCATCAATATCGGATACAGACAGACCGGCGTCTTTCAGGGCGGTTTTCACCGGCTCCAGGGACTTCTTCACCATATCGTCTACCAGTGACTCCAGCTTGGCGCGGGTCAGCTTGATGTTCAGGTGTTTCGGGCCTGATGCATCGGCAGTAATGTACGGCAGGTTGACTTCGGTCTGTTGTGCAGAAGACAGCTCGCACTTGGCTTTTTCGGCTGCTTCTTTCAAACGCTGCAGTGCCAGCATGTCCTGACGCAGATCGAAGCCCTGCTCGCGCTTGAATTCATCTACCAGATAACCGATCAGGCGGTTATCGAAGTCTTCGCCACCCAGGTGGGTGTCACCATTGGTTGCCAGTACTTCGAAGGTTTTTTCACCATCCATATCATCGATTTCGATAATGGAAATATCGAAAGTACCACCACCCAGATCGTATACCGCTACCTTGCGGTCGCCCTGAGCCTTGTTAACACCGTAGGCAAACGCAGCCGCCGTTGGCTCGTTGATAATGCGCTTTACGTCCAGACCGGCAATACGGCCGGCGTCTTTGGTTGCCTGACGCTGAGCATCGTTGAAGTAGGCCGGTACGGTAATAACCGCTTCTGTTACCGGTTCGCCCAGATAGTCTTCGGCGGTTTTCTTCATTTTCTTCAATACTTCGGCAGACACCTGTGGGGGAGCCATTTTCTTGTCTTTGGCTTCTACCCAGGCATCACCGTTGTCGGCCTTAACAATTTTGAACGGCATGAGTTGAATATCACGCTGAACTTCTTCGTCTTCAAAACGGCGACCAATCAGACGCTTGATGGCGAACAGAGTGTTGTGCGGGTTAGTCACCGCCTGACGCTTGGCAGGCTGGCCTACCAGAGTTTCGCCATCATCAGCATATGCAATGATGGAAGGAGTAGTACGAGTACCCTCGGCGTTTTCTATTACTCGTGGAGTATCTCCGTCCAGAATAGCCACGCAAGAGTTAGTGGTACCCAAATCGATGCCGATGATTCTACCCATGAAATCCTCTCTCAATATCTTGAATTAAACAGTAAGCAGTGTGTATTTTGCTTTACGTTCTATATGTGGCTGCCAGTGATGACTTTCAAGGCATGGCTCACATTTTTTACATAAAAGTCGAACTTTTACGCGTGAGTCTCTTAAGCCTGAGTGTCTATGGCAGGCCCTTTGGCGACCATCACCATGGCAGGACGCAAGATCCGGCCATTCAGCTCGTAGCCTTTCATCATGACGGACACAACCGAGTTAGGTGCAACCTCGTCGCTTTCTACCATACTCAGCGCCTGGTGCTTGTTTGGGTCGAACGGCGTCCCCGTTGGGTCTATCTGCAACACGCCAAACTTCTCAACCGTGGATAGCAAGGACTTGAGTGTTAACTCTACCCCTTCATACACGGCCTGAAAGGCGTCACTTTCTTTATCGGTATGCTCTAACGCGCGTTCCAGGCTGTCGATAACGGGCAACAATTCGCCTGCAAATTTTTCCAGGGCAAATTTTTGTGCCTTCTCTACATCCTGTGCGGCGCGACGACGCAGGTTTTCCATTTCGGCCAGGGCGCGCAGGGCATTGTCTTTTTCTGCCTGGGCGCGATTGGTGGCCTCCGCCAGCTGTTGTTCCAGCTCAGCGACATAAGCGGCATCCGACTGAGGCTGTTCGGCCTCTGCAGACGCCTCGTCATGTGTGTCTACGGTCAGCGGCTCTTGCTCGGCAGCCTGTTCTGTATCAACCTGATGTTGTTTGTCGCTCATGTTGTCTCCCAGTTATATTTGCTAGCTTGCAGCTTATATGGGGGCCCCGGTTCAAATTTCAAGAGAATATTTTTACGATTCTTGTTCACTTGGTGGCACTCAAGCACTGGGTTAATTAGAATGAGGCATTACTCGGTCAGAGAATAGATGACCGCCTTGCCTATCTCATCTCTCAGCCAGGTCTATATATCGATGGATACCGAATTTAATACCATAGCCCTCATCGGCAAACCCGATCACGAAGGCGCCAACCAAACGCTGGTTGCCCTGTACAAGCACATTGCCGCTCTGGGTCTGAATGTGGTGATAGAGCGTCGCGTCGGCGAGCAGCTCGGGCTTGAGGATGTTGAGCTGCTGGAAATGGTTGAACTCGGCGAAAGGGCCGATCTGGCCATCGTCGTAGGTGGGGATGGCAATATGCTGGGTGCCGCTCGCGTGCTGGCCCGCTTCGATGTAGCCGTGGTCGGCGTTAACCGGGGTAACCTGGGCTTTTTAACGGATTTGTCACCCGACAGCTTTGAACAACCCCTTGAGCGCTTGCTTGCCGGAGACTATCAAGCCGAGCACCGTTTTCTACTCGAGGCACAAGTACATAGACACGGCCAGCTCAAGGCCAGCAACACCGCCATGAACGAGGCAGTATTACATCCGGGTAAAATCGCCCACATGATCGAGTTTGAGGTCTATATCAATGGCCACTTCATGTATAGCCAACGTGCCGATGGCATGATTGTCGCCACGCCCACCGGCTCTACCGCCTACTCGCTGTCTGCCGGCGGCCCCATTGTAACGCCCAACCTGAACGCCATTACGCTGGTGCCGATGTTTCCGCACACCCTGAGTTGCCGGCCCATTGTTATCGACGCCGATTCTCACATTAAAATGGTGCTGTCACCCAACAATAAAACCGGACAAATGCTGATCAGCTGCGACGGTCATGTGTCGCTCGCGGTACAGCCGGGTGACGAGATTCATATCAACAAGAGCCCGCACAAGCTGAAGTTACTGCATCCCCGCGGCCACAACTATTTTGAAGTCTTGCGCAGCAAGCTGGGCTGGGGTAGCAAGCTGTTTTAACTCCTTGAGGCACGGATCAGGAAGGGCTTTGTGGCTTTTCCTCTTTACATCTTACGCGTCTTAAAGCTCGGCTGTTTTCTTTGTCGTACCTTTGTCGTACATAGTACCGCTTTGTTTTCGCCCTGCACTTTATTCTTGCCACTGTACAAAACCACAGTATACTGTTTTTATAAACAGTATCTCTTTGTGCAGGGGTTCCACCATGTTGCTTCAGCTCACCATCAACAATTTTGCCATCGTCTCTTTTCTTGAGTTGGATTTGCGTTCTGGCATGACCAGTATTACCGGCGAAACCGGTGCCGGTAAATCCATCGCAATCGACGCCCTTGCCCTGGCTCTGGGCGAACGAGCCGATGCCGATACCGTCAGACCCGGTGCCGATAAAGCCGACATCAGCGCCCGTTTTCGCATCGACAAGTTGCCTCGGGTTAAAGCATGGTTGAGCGAACAGGAGCTGGACGAACAAGGCGAATGTATACTGCGCCGTACCCTGAGCCGTGAAGGTCGTTCTCGTGGCTACATCAATGGCACTCCCGTCCCGCTGTCCCAGTTGAAATCTCTGGGAGCATTATTAATCAACATTCATGGTCAACATGCTCACCAGGCATTGCAGAAGACCGATTATCAGCGTGGCTTACTGGATGCCTACGCCGGCCATCACCAGCTGATGCAGAAGACAAGCAAGCATTATCAACAGTGGCGTCAGCTCACCAACGAACGTAAGCAACTGCAAAGCGATCAGGCCCAGTGGCAGGCGCAACGCCAATTACTGGAATATCAGGTTGCCGAACTGGACGAGCTCGCGCTCGAGGCCGACGAGTTTCCTACCCTTGAGGCAGAGCATACCCGGCTGGCAAACGGTGCCGAATTATTGAATGACTGCCAATTGGCCCTGAATGTATTGGCCGATGGCGAAGAAAGTAATGCCTTGCAACAAATCCGCCACGGATTAAAAGTGGTGACCGAGCTGTGTCAAATGGACCCACGCTTGGCACCCGTACAGGAAATGATAGAAAGCAGCATGATTCAGCTGGAAGAAGGCCATGGTGAATTGAGTCGTTATCTGGATCGCCTGGAACTCGACCCCGAGCGCCTGCATGAAGTGGAGTCACGCATGGCAAAGGTCATGGAGCTGGCACGCAAGCATCATGTATTACCGACGGAACTGCATGGCTTTCATCAACAGATTGGCACCCAGCTTGCCGATATGGATCACAATGACAGCCGCCTTCAAGAACTGGCAGAAGAAGTAGAACAGGCCAAAGAACAGTTTTTGCTGGCGGCCGAGCGGCTTAGCCAAAGCAGGCAGCGTTACGCCCACTCTCTCAATCAGCAAATTACTGACAGCCTGCACCAGCTCAGCATGGAGCATGGACGGTTTGAGATAACAGTGACGCCAGATCAAACCGCCGGCTACTCACCTCTGGGCATAGACAAAGTCGAGTTTTTGGTGAGCACCAACCCGGGTCAACCAATGAGCTCATTGGCCAAGGTGGCCTCGGGCGGTGAGCTGTCCCGTATCAGTCTCGCCATTCAGGTCATTACGGCACAAAAGGTTGAAACCCCGACCTTGATCTTCGACGAAGTCGACGTGGGTGTCAGCGGACCAACGGCGGCGGTCGTCGGCAAGCTGTTGCGACAACTGGGAGATTCGACCCAGGTATTGGTGATCACCCATCTACCCCAGGTTGCTGGCAATGGTCATCAACATTACTTTGTCAGCAAAGACAGTGCCGGAAATGACACGCAAACCCGCATGCAAGAACTGGATGAGAACTGTCGGCTACAAGAACTGGCCCGCTTGCTGGGCGGTAATAAAATTACCGAGAACACACTGGCCAATGCCCGGGAATTGTTGGTGAGTGAAGCGTAACGCGTCCATAATTGGCCCAGCGTCTACTGGGCCAATTACATTTAAAAGATTCTAAACCAGACGCCGGGCGGCACCGATAACAATATCAATGGCCTGCTGTTCGGCATTTTGCATCGTTACTTCATCAGGAATTTCTTGCTGGGTACGGTTTACAATGACCCCGGCAACACACCCCGCCTTCAAACCAAGACTGGCACACATGGTAAACAGGGTCGCCGATTCCATTTCGTAATTCAGTACGCCCAACGACTGCCATTCTTTCATGCTGCCCTGTAAGTGGCGAGGCACGTGGGCTGAATAGGTGTCGTAACGCTCCTGGCCCGGATAAAAGGTGTCCGACGACGCCGTAATCCCTACACGGGGGCTAAGGCCCAGCTCTCGTGCCGCATCCACCAAGGCACAACTACAGTCAAAATTGGCCACGGCGGGAAACGCCAACGGCGCAAAATGACCACTGGCCCCATCCAGACGCACCGCTCCCTGAGTCACTATCATGTCACCAACATTGATGTCTGGCTGAATGGCACCCGTGGTACCAATACGTAAAAAAGTCCTGACCCCGAGTTGCGCCAACTCTTCGACAGCAATCGATGTAGAAGGGCCCCCAATGCCGGTAGAACAGACGACAACCGGTTTTCCGTCGAGCTCGCCCAGCCAGGAAGTAAACTCCCGCTTGCTTGCCAACCGTCGCGCATTAATCAGTTGGCTGGCAATACGTACTACCCGTTCGGGATCTCCCGGAATAATCGCAAGTGTGGCGCCTTGCAAATCCTCGTCGGTTATTCCTAAATGAAAAACGTGTCTAGCCATGGATGACTCCCAAATAACAAGATTAAAAAAGGGGGAATTAAATAGCCAACGCGCGATGGCCTGCATCACGGAACCTCACCGTGCTTAACGGGTCAGATTGCCATTGCATTCATATTAGTCAACTCCACAACCCAGATGCGAGCCGAGATAATAGCTGAGTATCGGCTTTTACAAGGCCGACGCCAGCCGCTATGATGGCTGCAAGTCACACAGGATATAATGCACATATGCAACTCAAAACCTTGATTTTACCCTTGTTGTTTACTCTACCATTAACCGCTTGCAGTCTGGTTTACAAGGTGGACATTCCACAAGGCAACTACATAGAAGCAAAACAGGTAGAGCAACTTCGCCAGGGCATGAGCCAGGAGCAGGTCCGTTTCCTGCTGGGTAATCCCATGAATCTGGACAGTTTCAATCACGACCGCTGGGTTTATCTCTATTATTTCAAGCCCGGCCGCGGTGACGTAGAACAAAAACAGCTTGTTTTAGATTTCAGTAACGATGCACTGGTTTCTATCAGTGGTGATTACCAGGCTCCTGCGGCGTTTACACAGGGACTTTGATAGCACATGGCGACCATGGCTGCTGCCTGGTCGCCATTATCAGTTTTTTTGTTTGGTTCGGTTTTCAGAGGGGCGCCCTCCCGTTACCTTGTCTGCACGCCCTTCTTCTTTTGCCTGTTCGGCACGTCGACGGCGAATTTCTTTTGGATCGGCAAGCAAGGGGCGGTAAATTTCAATTCTGTCTCCATTCAGCAAAACCTGATCCAGCTTCACCTGTCGCCCAAAAACACCGACCATATTGCTGTCTAAATCTATTTCGGGATATTGCTGCAAAATACCGGACTGCTCAATGACCTGCCGCACCTGCTCGCCCTCGGGCACTTTGAGACTCAATACGGTTTGCTTGTTGGGCAATGCGTATACCACTTCAACCTGAATAAGACTCACGACCGTAAACCTCTCTTGCCCGCTCACTGAAGGAATGCACCATGGCATTGGCCAGTTCTTTGAATATACCGCCAAACGCCAACTCGACCAGACGAGATGTAAATTCGAAATACAGATCCAACTCGACTTTGCAGGCGTCATCATCTAACGGCGTAAAGGTCCAACCACCATTCAAGGCCTTGAAAGGACCATCAACCAACTCCACTCTGATATGGTGGTGAGGAGTCAGTTCATTGCGCGTGGTAAACGTTTTACGAATGCCGGCTTTAGACACATCCAAAGCCGCCGTAATCGTATTATCGGACTCAGAGACTATGCGACTGTCGACACAGCCAGGCAAAAACTGCGGATACGAGTCGATATCATTAACCAATTCATACATTTGTCGCGCGCTAAACATCACTAACGCACTGCGAGTAATACTCGGCATAACTTCTCCTGGCAGCAAAACGCCCTTATTTTAACACTAATCTCGGCGGGACTCACGGCTGACACGGCAGGCTCGAAACAATCGTGTCTCACTGACAATAAATCGAACAAAAACAACGCAATTGCCGTCTTGGTAATTCCCAAGGCAATCAAGGACCCGTATAATGGATGCACTATGACAAAAAACAAAGCCAAGAAAAAAGTCGGTTCCAGCACCATTGCCCTCAATAAGAAGGCAAGGCACGAATATTTCGTAGAAGAAAAATTTGAAGCCGGGCTTGAACTGCAAGGATGGGAAGTTAAAGCAATGCGGGCGGGCAAAGCCAACATTGCCGATGCTTACGTTTTCATGCGCAATGGTGAGGCTTTCTTGTTTGCCGCAACCATCACGCCACTTAACGTTGCCTCTACTCATGTAGTGTGCGACCCCATGCGCTCGCGCAAGCTACTGCTTAAGCGGCGAGAGCTGGATCGTCTTACCGGTCAAATTGAACGTGAAGGCTATACGCTCGTGCCTCTGGCGCTGTATTGGTCAAAATCCTGGGTTAAAATCGAAATTGGCCTGGTAAAAGGGAAAAAGAGCCACGATAAGCGCCAAGACGTCAAAGAGCGTGACTGGAAGCGCGAAAAAGACCGTATGATGAAACATAAAAATCGTTAACCCTTGTGATCTGGCTAAAATTGCCATACCATAAACGAACTTGGGGCTGATTCTGGATTCGACGAGATTCTCGAACTCCTAGGTGCATGCCGAGGTGCGATAGGCCTCGTTAAAAAATCGCAAAAAAATAGTCGCAAACGACGAAAACTACGCACTAGCAGCTTAATAACCTGATAGAGCCCTTCTGCCCTAGCTTGTCTGTGACTTAGGGAATTGGAAGGTCATCATTCACAGAATCGCGTGGAAATCGAGCCTGACGGTGGAAGCGTTAAAACTAATTTAGGCTAGTCATTCTGTGGCGTGTCTGTCCGCAGCAGGTGGCGAATTCAATGACTGACTAAGCATGTAGTACCGACGATGTAGGTTTTTCGGACGCGGGTTCAAATCCCGCCAGCTCCACCAATCGATTGGAAAAGGCCACCTTAGGGTGGCCTTTTTTATATGCAGTATTACCGCCATAACCACCACAGCCTACCCTACGGCTTTTCATAGGTTTTCATGCATCAATGTTTTTTCGCTCATTTCTAAAAATCAATCTTCGTACTCTGATTCTTTCGCTGGCGATCTTCAGTGTTGTAGTCACCTTGGGCAACAGCTTTTATGCCACCTACAAGGTGCAGCGAACACTGTTGATTGATAATACCCTGGAAGCGAACCGGGTTTATGCAGCCAAACTGGCCGAGATGACAGACGTTTTTCTCAACATGACCCAGGACCACCTCGCCTACAGTGCCAGTTTGCTAAGCTCGCACATGAGTGACAGCAAGATGCTGATGAACGAGGCCCGTCGGCTGCATCAACAATCCGACACCTTTAACTCTGTGGTTGTCGTCAACGCAGAAGGGATGATCATAGCGACCTCGCCGCAAACCTTGGCGATTAAAGGGATCACAATTGACTCGCCCAACGCCCAACAATCCCTTAAAGCCAAAAAACCACTCATTACGGATCCCTTTATCTCGCCTGCGGGTAATTATCTGATTAGCCTGTCACACCCTGTTTTTTCCGCCAGTGGTGATTATCTGGGTTATATCGCCGGCACTATCTATTTAGAGCAAGATAATATTTTAGCCGCGATTCTCGGTAAGCATTATTACAATGACGGCTCTTATCTTTATGTGGTCGATCGTCACAAGACGCTCATTTATCACCCGAAAGAGCAGCGTGTCGGCCAAAAAATTCTCAACAATATTGCCATCGATGAAGTCGTCGCAGGCAGGGAAAATACTCGTACCTTGTTCAATTCTGAAGGTATTGAAATGCTGGCAGGCTTTGCTCCCATTCAGCGTGCGGGCTGGGGAGTGATTGCGCAGCGACCAAAAGAAGCCACTCTGGCAGGTCTCGACGGTCACATTATCAGTGTCTTCATAAAAAGCCTGCCGGTGGCGTTTTTCACGCTGGCGGGTATCTGGGTGTCGGCTGTATTTATCTCCAGGCCGTTGTGGCAGTTGGCACGTGATACCACGTTAATCGATAAAAAAGAGGTGCAGGAGAACATTTCCAATATTCCTTCCTGGTATTTTGAAGCCGCCCAGCTCAAGCGAGCCATCATCAAAGCCATGAGCTTGCTCAATGACAAAATCAGTCAGTTGCATAACGATAGTCACACCGATCCCATGACGAGTCTGCTCAACCGCAGAGGTATGCAGCAGGTACTGGATCAATATCAGAAAGAACAGTGCTCTTTTGCCGTGATCACCCTGGATATCGATCATTTCAAACGGGTCAATGACAGCTTTGGTCATGATGTGGGAGACAAGGTTATTCAGGCACTGGCCCAGCTGATGCGAAACAATGCCCGCCAAGAAGATGCGTTATGTCGCAGCGGTGGAGAGGAGTTTATGATTTTCCTGCCCAACACCAAACAGAGTACCGCTTTTAAAGTAGCAGAGCGACTGCGATTGCAGGTTGAGGGATTTGAAATGCCCACGGCAGGTTTTATCACCATTTCTCTGGGGCTTTCTCACTGGAGTGGTGAACCTGAAGCTATCAACTCGGTACTCAAGCAAGCGGACAAGGCCTTGTATCTGGCTAAGCAACAAGGACGAAACCGCACTATCACCACGAAAAAATGACGCTTTAAGCCATTCTGAGGGTTGTAGGCAGTAGACAGATACACCCACGCGCGCAGTTCTACCGCCGTGGTATGCGCTCGCGTATATGCCGAAGCCGTTGGTCTCTGTTCAGCCCAGCGCCCGAGCATGAGTGGTACAGTACAGGCGGTTCATCTGCTCGGCCGGTTGTGGCTTGGCGTATAAATAGCCCTGAAACAAACGACAGCCATTTTCCAACAACATATCGCGCTGGGCCTCGGTTTCCACGCCTTCGGCAATGACTTCCAGCTCCAGACTGATGGCCATGGCGATCACCGCGCGAATAATGGCCAGACTGTTGGCGTCTTCAGGCAACCGCCGAACAAATGATTGATCTATTTTAAGTTGGTCAAGCGGGAGTTGCTGTAAGTAATGCAGTGATGAGTAACCGGTACCAAAATCATCAATGGCAAAACGGATGCCGGATTGTTTCAGCTGCCGCATGCGTTCAATCGCCTGATGCATATCGGTTACCAGTATAGATTCCGTTAATTCCAGCTTGAGCAGCGAGGGGTTTGCACCCGTGCTGTGTACCGTCTTGAGCACCTCTTCCACAAAGCCGTGCTGATACAATTGGGCCGAGCTGATATTTACCGACACCGTGATGTCTTTAAACGCCGGATTATGAGCCCAGCGGGTCATTTGTTCGCAAGAGCGTAACAGCACCACTTTATCGATTTTACTCATGATGCCTGCGGCTTCGGCTACCTCTATAAAAGCGCCTGGTGCCAGCAGGCCTCGAGTGGGATGATGCCAGCGCACCAGAGCTTCGGCACCGATCATATCGCCATCATGATTAAATTGCGGCTGAAAATACACACCAAACTCGTGTGCTCCCAGGCCGCGATTAATATCTTCTTCCAATAATAGGCGCTGGGATATGGCGTCTTGCATTTGCGGTTCAAAGAAACGTCGCTCACGTTTGCCGCTGGCTTTGGCTGCATACATGGCCAATTCAGCCTGACGCAGCAATTCTTCTGGTGGCTGGCTATGCGCCTCTAACACCACCATGCCCAAGCAAGCACTGCTGCGCAGACTTTGCTCACCATGGGTATAAGGCTGATCGAGCAGATTCAGCAATTCGTGACTGTAATGATCCAGTTGCGTCATGAGTTGTGCTTCATTTTCGGCTCTCGCCCCCAGCACTATCACAAACTGATCGCTTCCCAATCGGGCAAGGCTGTCTTCTTTATTCAGGCTGTTATGTAATTGAGTCGCCACGTGCAATAACAGCTTATCGCCTACCGCATGCCCCCATAAGTCGTTGACGTTTTTAAAGTGGTCCAGGTCGATAAAGATAACGGCACCCAACGTCTCCTTCTTGGCACTGCCTCGTTGGATCTGCCTGATCCGGTTAAGCAGCAAACGGCGATTGGGTAACCCGGTCAAGTTGTCGTAAAAAGCCAGATGATGGATTTTTTTAGCGTCCTCCTTCTGGGCACTGATATCCGTAATACCGGCAATATAATGACTTACCTTATCCTCGTTATCCTTTACTTCGCTGATGGACAGCCATTGAGGATAAATTTGCCCCGATTTACGCTTGTCATAAATCTCGCCTTGCCAGTGGCCATAGCTGTTAATGTCGTGCCACATATCTTTATAAAAAGCCTTGTCGTGTCGGCCCGAGCTGAAGATGGCTGGCGTTTTCCCCAATACTTCTTCCTGGCTATATCCGGTTACCTCGGTAAAGGCACGA
Organism: Oceanisphaera marina; assembly: GCF_014643915.1. GTDB lineage: Bacteria > Pseudomonadota > Gammaproteobacteria > Enterobacterales > Aeromonadaceae > Oceanimonas > Oceanimonas marina. Next base: position 107,529 of record NZ_BMKE01000006.1, on the reverse strand, counting down.
TTAACACGCAAGATACGATTGTCTTTATCCGTCACCAGTAACCCTTGAAAACTTTCAAAGGCGACGGCTGCGATGCGCAAATTCGTTTCGTCTTTAATACGCTCACTAATATCTCTACTGAGTATCACCACCGCCGGTCGGCCGTTTATTTCGCTATCCAGTACCTGGGCAACACTTTCAAAGCTGCGAGGCCCCCTGTCTGTATTCAGTTCTAGTACCAGGGTGGTCACTCTTTGTTCTGCCAGGGTGCGTGCTATATACGCCATGAGTTGCTTTGCTTGCTCGGGAGGATAAATATCGCGCACGTTTTTGCCCACGCGCCTGGCGTCGCCATCAATGGGGTAATCCGCGTTTTCTGCCATGATATCCAGGTAATTACCCTGGTCATCAATAACGCTCATTATGTCGGGCAGGGCACTGGTAATGGCGAGCAGGTGAGCCTGACTGTTGCGTAACGCCAGCTGTTGCTGCTGGCGGTGTTCGGCATCGGTAAGAATAAAGATAAGCATCAGCGTCAGCGGAACCGCCACCACTAAAAAAGGGACTATCATGGACAACAAATGCGGTTTCAGTTGCGGTTCAATAGTAACGTAGAGTATGGCAATGCCCACCCCATGCAACAGCAGGGTAAGAGGCAGGAGTGTTTTGATATCCAGCCTGAACCAGCCATTGCGGTAACCATAACGGCCAGCCAGACCAATCAGCAATGCCAGCGCCATGCTGATGATACTGACAAAAGCACCGGATTCATTAACCCACAACCGAAATCCCGCAGCCAGAATAAAGGCGACCCCGCCGGAAAGAAGACCGCCCAGCAGTCCCCCCACAAAAATAACCGCATCGCTTACATCCAGCAATACGCCTGGCCCAATGGTGAACGGCATCGACATGCAGGCAATAGCAATAATGCCAAACCAAAGACCGGTCGTTAACGGCAGTAATCGAGGAAAGCGCTGCATGCTTCTTACGTTCATGGTCAACAGCCAACCGGAAGCCAGGATAAGAATGGCCTGTTCAATAATGGATATCAGCATAGAAAATGACAGTAGCTCTGTTTTATGGCCAATAGGTAGAAATGAATCCGCTGCATGCTAAATGATTGAGGTCTACTACCCCGACAAGCAGGTACTCATTGCATTGCAGTGTATCACCCTGCCCTTTGATATATCCAGATGAGCATTAAGGTTAATTCTCTAGTCTTTACTTATGATAACGACCAGACACCTTCGCTTTTTAATCCTGTTTAGATCATTTTCATGGCTTGGTAAAGGTAATCGGGCAGAGCTGGAAATGTGGTTTATACTTAGTTTAATTCGACAGACACGGGACTCGGTTTATTAGTTAGCTACACCAAACGGAGTTAACAAACACTATCGGGTGTTACTCCAAGGGAAATCGCAACGCGGCAGTCATAATCAAGGGGATAAATCCATGATTTTAAATCACATTTGGGGCTTGTATGCGCATCCCAAAACCGAATGGCATACCATAGACAGTAACCACGAAAGTTTTAGCTACAGTCTGGTACACTTGGCGCTTATCGCGCTTATCCCGCCCGTATGCGCCTATTTTTCAACCACTCTCATCGGTTGGAACCTGGGTTACAGCAACACCACTAACACCATGTTGACGCACGAAAGTGCGCTGGCCATGGCGGTCGGCATGTACTTTACGCTGATTATCGGGGTATTTGCCCTCGCCTACATGATGTTCTGGATGGCAAAAACCTTTGGCGCGAATCCCAGCTTCAGCCACACCATAGAGCTGGCATCCTATACCGCAACGCCCTTGTTCATGACCGGCTTTGCCATGTTCTATCCCGAGCCTATCTTTCTGATGGCAGTGGGGTTGGCAGGTGTCGCCTACTCGGTATACCTGCTGTATTCGGGCATTCCCATCATCATGCACATTCCCGAAGAGCGAGGTTTTATCTATTCCAGCTCGGTGGTCACGGTCGGCCTGGTATTGCTGGTGTGCATTATGGTTGGGTCTGTCATCGTATGGAGCGTAGGATTTGGCCCCGTCTATACTCACTAGATCCTTTGTCAGACACTAAAAAGGGGCCTTCAGGCCCCTTTTTATTTACAAGTTCAAGCGTTAAGACTGACCTTCGTTATAAATCGCCAGATGACTGTTGTCACTGCAGTCGGATTGCTTGGTGCTGTCGTTACGCAGGGCATTCAACTCGTCCAGGTACGCCTGGTTTACGTCTTGCGTGACATATTCACCGGTAAATACCGAGGTTTCAAAACGGCGCAGTTCAGGGTTGAAATGACGCACCGCATCTTCCAGATCTTCAAGTTCCTGAAAGATAAGACCGTCGGCACCAATCAGCTGACAGATTTCATCCACTTCCCGGCCATAGGCTATTAGCTCGTTAACCGATGGCATGTCGATGCCATACACATTCGGGAAACGAATTTCAGGTGCGGCCGAGGCAAAGTATACTTTTTTGGCGCCCGCTTCCCGAGCCATCTGAATAATCTGCTCGGAAGTGGTGCCGCGTACGATGGAGTCATCCACCAGCAGCACATTTTTACCGGCAAACTCGGACGGGATGGCATTCAGCTTGCGGCGCACCGACTGCCGACGCTGCTGCTGGCCGGGCATGATAAAAGTACGACCGATATAGCGGTTTTTCACAAACCCCTGCCGGTAAGGCAAGTCCAGATCGTGTGCAATTTCCAGAGCAATATCACACGAGGTTTCCGGGATGGGGATGACAACGTCTATATCAAGGTCTTCCCATTCCCGTGCTATTTTAGCGCCCAGCTTCTGGCCCATTCTGGCGCGAGCACCATAAACCGATACCTTGTCGATAAAGGAATCCGGGCGGGCAAAATATACATATTCAAAAATACAGGAGTGGTGCTGGGGTTCGGCGGCACACTGCTGGGTAAACAGTTCACCCTGCTGGGTAATATACACAGCCTCACCGGGCGCAACGTCTCTAATCAAGCTGAAGCCCACGGCGTTGAGCGCGACACTTTCCGACGCCACCATGTACTCGGTACCGCCCTGCTCGTCGTCACGCTTGCCCAGTACCAGTGGACGAATACCGTTAGGGTCACGAAACGCCAGCATGCCATGACCAATAATCACGGCCACAGCGGCGTAAGCCCCTCTTACTTGTTCATGGACCTTGCTGATGGCAGCAAACACATGGCTGGGTTCGAGGTGCAGCGTTTGTGTTTGTTGATCCAGCTCGTGAGCCAGCACGTTCAGCAAAATTTCAGAATCTGAGCTGGTATTGATATGACGGCGGGCAACACGAAACTGCTCTTCTTTCAGCTCGCGCGCATTGGTCAGATTGCCATTGTGTGCCAAGGCAATACCGAAAGGGGAATTCACATAAAAAGGTTGTGCCTGCGCCACACTGCTACTGCCGGCGGTAGGATAACGCACATGGCCAATGCCTACGTTACCAATCAAACGCTTCATGTGACGCTCTTCAAACACATCTCGCACCAGACCATTGGCCTTGCGCTGACGCAATGTCTCGCCAGCGATGGTAACGATACCGGCCGCATCCTGGCCTCTGTGTTGCAGTACCGTTAAGCCGTCATATAGCGCCTGATTTACTGGAGTCGTACCTTGAATTCCGACAATCCCACACATGTCCTACTTTCCTCAATTCATTATGGCTTGGGGGGTAAAAAGCTGGATGAATTTTGCACCAGGCTGAAGAACCACTGGATCACGATACCGAATTCCGGAATCAACCGAGATTGCTGCCACCACAAACTTTGGGAAAAAGCCGTCATGGTATCGATAAAAAATAACAAGGCGGCCACGATCAATACGCCGCGTACTGCACCAAAACACACGCCAAGCACGCGATCCGTGCCGGACAGTCCGGTTTTGGTGACCAGTTCACCGATGACATAATTGATTAGGGCACCCAGGATGAGGGTTAATACAAACAGAATAGCAATGGCGGTACCATTACGCACCAGAGGATCGGAAATATCGAGCAATACACTGAGATCGGCGTAGAACTGACTGGCAACAAAAAAAGCGGCAAACCAGGTCACCAGTGACATTGCTTCCTTTACGAATCCCCTGACCAGGCTAATGACCGCCGAGAGGCCAATAATACCCAGAATTACATAGTCTATCCAAACCATCATCTACTGCCGAGGACCTCGTTAATGTCGCGTATTCTATCAAAGGAGGATGTCAAAAAGCGAAAGAAAAACGGATAAACTTCATTCAACATAAAAGTACCCGTAAATAGATATCCTGCATAAAAAAGGTTCGGCGCAGTGTTCTGCGCCGAACCCCTCATCGTGCTTATCACGATTACTGCGCCAAAATAATCTGTCTAAAAGTCAGTTTACAAGCCAGCATGATAAGTCGTTAACCGATAAATTGCAGGCCACCCATGTAAGGCTGCAAGATGTCGGGAACGGCAATTCGCCCGTCTTCTTGCTGGTAGTTTTCCAGCACGGCAACCAGCGTACGGCCCACGGCCAGTCCAGAGCCATTCAAGGTATGCAACAGCTGGGGTTTACCATCGGCACCGCGTACTCGAGCCTGCATGCGACGCGCCTGAAAATCGCCGCAGTTAGACACAGACGAAATCTCCCGATAGGTGTCTTGTGCCGGCAACCAGACTTCCAGATCGTAGGTTTTAGCGGCGCCAAAGCCCATGTCGCCGGTACACAGAGCCATTACTCGATAAGGCAGCTTGAGTCCCTGCAATACCTTTTCGGCGTGACCGACCATTTCTTCCAGCGTGTCCCAGGAGGTGTCGGGATGTACCAGCTGCACCATTTCTACCTTGTCAAACTGGTGCATACGCACCAGGCCACGGGTATCACGGCCATAAGAGCCGGCTTCGGAACGGAAGCACGGGGTATGGGCGGTGAATTTCAAGGGCAGCTCTTTGGCATCGAAGATCTCGTCCCGGCCGATATTGGTCAGCGGCACTTCTGAGGTAGGGATCAGCGAGAAGCGACGCACCTTGCCGGCTTCGTCCCCTTCCCCTTCAATGGCGGTATGAAACAGATCGGCAGAAAACTTGGGTAACTGGCCAGTACCAAACAGGCTGTCGCTGTTGACCAGATATGGCACATAGCACTCGGTATAACCGTGCTCAAGGGTGTGCAAGTCCAGCATATATTGCGCCAGGGCGCGGTGCATGCGGGCAATCTGCCCCTGCATGATCACAAAACGAGAGCCGGATACCTTGACCGCGCCTTTAAAGTCCAGCCCCGCAAGGGCTTCACCCAGCGCCACATGATCCTTGGCCTCGAACTCAAAGCGCGTGGGCTCGCCCCACACTCGAACTTGCTGATTATCATCTTCATTTTTACCAACCGGCACCGACTCATGAGGCAGGTTGGGAATCGCCGCATTAAAGGCTTCAATTTCATTAAGTAATTGATCCAGCTCGACTTTACAGCCATCAAGCTCATCATTGATAGTGGAAACCGCCGCTTTCAGCGGCGCTATGTCTTCACCGTTACGCGCCGCCATGCCGATGGCTTTGGAACGCGCATTACGGTCGGCCTGTAACTCCTGGGTGCGGGATTGCAAAGACTTGCGCTGTTCTTCAAGACGATTGAACAAAGCAGTATCGAGCGTAAAGCCACGGCTTGCCAGCCGAGCAGCCGTGTCGGCGATGTCGCCGCGCAGGTATTTGGAATCCAGCATGAGTTACCTTATTTGAATGCATGTGCGCGTTACATTTTCACGTATAACACACAGAGTTAACGTCATTAAGTTGGCGTCAAGTTTAACAGCCACCCGACCCGGAGCCAACTAGACACCGGCCTGTTGATCAAGGTTTTTCAGATAATCGAGCTTGGCTTTTACTTTCTGCTCGAAACCGCGCTCATTGGGCTGATAATAACGCCGTTGTGCCAACGCCTCGGGCAAGTAGGTTTCACCGGCCGCATAGGCTCCGGGTTCATGATGAGCATAGCGATACTCGGCCCCGTGTCCCAGTTCTTTCATCAGTTTGGTGGGCGCGTTGCGCAAATGCATCGGCACCTCGTAATCGGGCAACTCCTTCGCATCTTTCAGGGCCGCATTCCAGGCCGTATACAGCGCATTACTCTTGGGCGCACAGGCGAGATACACAATGGCCTGGGCAATGGCACGCTCCCCTTCAGCCGGCCCTACACGAGCAAAGCAATCCCAGGCCGCCAACGCCACTTCCATGGCTTTGGGATCCGCAAGCCCAATGTCTTCCGAGGCAATGGCCAGCAGCCGACGCGCAATATACAAAGGATCACAACCGGCACTGATCATGCGGGCATACCAGTAAAGTCCCGCATCGGGATTGGAGCCTCGAATCGACTTGTGTATCGCCGAAATCAGATCGTAATAGAGATCCCCCTGATTATCGAAGCGCGCCAGCCGCTCGCCGGTCACCTCGGCCAACAAGGCTTTGTCGATACGGCGTACGTCCCCCTGCAATTCGGCCATGTCCGACAGCAGCTCCAGATAGTTAAGCGCCTTGCGGCCATCACCGTCTACCAGTTCGGCCAAGGCCCGCTGCACGCCCTCGGCCAGTTCAATGCCCTGCTCGGCCAGCCCCCGTTCGTCATTCAGCGCCTGCGCGATCATTTGCTCTATGTCTGATGGCTCCAGGCGTTTCAGCAAATAAACCCGCGCCCGGGACAACAAGGCGTTATTGAGTTCGAACGAGGGGTTTTCGGTGGTGGCTCCAATAAAGGTGACGGTGCCATCTTCTATGTGAGGTAAAAACGCGTCTTGCTGAGACTTGTTGAAGCGATGCACCTCATCCACAAACAAGATGGTGCGCCGGCCGGCCAGCTTGTGCTCTCGGGCCCGCTCTATGGCGGCACGTATTTCTTTCACCCCCGAGGTCACTGCAGACACTCGCTCCACCTGAGCATCACAATAATGCGCGATCAGCTCGGCGAGGGTAGTTTTTCCCGTGCCTGGCGGCCCCCACAGGATCATGGAATGACAGTGCCCCGCTTCCAGCGCACGGCGCAGCGGCTTGTCTGGCCCTAGAATATGGGCTTGCCCCAGATATTGCTCTAGCCGTTGTGGCCGCATGCGGGCCGCCAATGGGCGAAAATCATCTTGTTCAAAGTCGAGACTCAAGGTGCTCATGTCATTTCATCTCCACAAATACGGCAGCAGGCTGAAAGCTATCAGTAAGAAATTGAACCGATGGACTAAAGCGGCCTCTGCAATGGTGGTGAAGTGTAAAGGGTGCTGCGGGAGGGGTAAAGACCCAGCCCCTGCATGGGGTAGCCACCATAAAAGTAAAAACACCGAACCCAGTGGATTCGGTGTTTTTTCCAGCTGCAAGCTTATCGCTTGATTTACCGTTGGTCGTCGATCATCACGCCCGCAGGGGGGAGAAAGGTGAAGGTGCTATTGCTTGATTTGGGGGTAGTATTCACCTTGCTCAGAGTAAACTCGCTGCGCTGTCCGCCCGACTCCAGCACGGTAAAACGTTGAATACGATTACGATTATCAAAGCGCAGACTGAACTGGCTGATCAGTTCGCCGGGATCTTTACTGGTCACTACATATGCATCACCTTTACGTGAAACCTCATATTGCTGCCAGCGCTTGCCATCACCACCGGCTATCAACAAAAAGGGCGTATTCTGAATCGCTTGTTCCAGTGGCGCTATGCTGACTTGTTCAACAAAGGGGTCGTACATCCACACGCTGTTACCATCGGACACTATCACGCTTTCGTCCGGTGAGACGGTATGCCAGCGAAAACGATCCGGGCGCGCCAGTTGCATGGTGCCTTTGGCGTTTTGCATCGGTTCACCCTGCTCGTCGAACACCTGCTGGCTGAAGTCGGCAGAAAAACGGTCGAAGGACGCTAATTTCTGTTGTAACTCGGATCGTGCATCGGCCAACGCCACGGCGCTGACCGACCACAATAAAATACCCAAGGCCGCTACTTTTTTCATTTAATTACGCTCCCTAACTGGCGGAGGTGCCAATACTTCACGTTGGCCGCTGCCCATGGCTTCACTGACAATACCTTGCTTTTCCATTTGCTCTATCAGACGAGCGGCGCGGTTGTACCCTATCTTAAACTTACGTTGCACCCCAGAGATAGAGCCGCGACGCGTCTCTACGACATAAGCTACCGCTTCATCGAACAAGGCATCGGCTTCCTGGTCTCCTCCTTCTGCCACTTCGCCGGGTAGCAAGCCTTCTGCGCCTACATCGCCACTGAGTATATCTTCGATATAATCCGGCTCGCCGCGCTCTTTCCAGGCGGCGACCACTTTATGTACTTCGTGATCATCCACAAAGGCGCCGTGTACCCGGGTAGGCGTACTCTCGCCCGCCGGCATATACAGCATGTCACCCATGCCCAGCAACGACTCGGCGCCCTGCTGATCAAGAATGGTACGCGAGTCAATCTTGCTCGATACCTGAAACGACATACGAGTAGGAATATTGGCTTTAATCAGGCCGGTTATCACGTCAACCGACGGCCGCTGGGTAGCCAGAATCAGGTGAATACCGGCGGCACGGGCCTTTTGCGCAATACGGGCAATCAGCTCTTCTACCTTCTTGCCCACTATCATCATCATGTCGGCAAATTCGTCGATCACCACCACTATGTGTGGCAGCTTCTCCAGCGCCGGCGGATAGGTATCCATGGACTGAGTGGGATCCCACAGCGGGTCACGAATGGGCTCTCCGGCGTCTATTGCCGCTTGTATCTTGGTGTTATAGCCATGCAGGTTACGCACCCCCACCGCCGACAACAATTTATAGCGCCGCTCCATCTCTCCTACACACCAACGCAAGGCATTGGCGGCTTCCTTCATGTCGGTGACCACTTCGGTCAGCAAATGCGGAATACCTTCATATACCGACAATTCCAGCATTTTGGGGTCAATCATGATAAAGCGTACTTCTTCGGGCGTCGCTTTATACAAAATGGACAGTATCATCACGTTAACGCCGACCGACTTACCGGAACCCGTAGTACCGGCAACCAGTACGTGAGGCATCTTGGCCAGATTCACGATTACCGGCTCGCCGGCAATATCCTGCCCCAGTACCAGCGTCAGCGGGTGCTTGCTGTCGGCAAAAGCCTGACTGTCCATGACTTCGCGCAGATACACGGTATCGCGGCGCGTGTTGGGCAACTCCAGCCCCACATAGGGCTTGCCCGGTATCACCTCCACCACCCGTACACTGATGGCGGACAAGGAACGCGCCAGGTCACGATCCAGTCGGCTGATCTTGCTTACCTTGATGCCCGGGGCCAGGTCCAGCTCAAACCGCGTGATCACGGGGCCGGGATACACACCCACCACATTGGCCTGCACGTTATAATCTGCCAGCTTGGCTTCCACCAAACGGGCAATACGATCCAACTCTGCCTCGCTAACCGTATGCTGGCGCGGCTTGGGCAGGTCGAGCAAGTCGACCGATGGCAAAGGCAGCATCTCGCGGCGCGAGTTCGAGCTGCGCGTCGCCACCGCAGTCGGTGCAGGAGGTGCAGTTACAGGCGTATCGTCTTCTTCTTTCAGCCAGGGTAAATCGAGATCATCGTCTTCATCTTCATCATCCATTGCCCACCCGTTGGCTTCGGCAATGGTCGTCATGGCGTTATCCGGCTCATCCACATCCCCCAGTACCGGCTCTTTGCGGACCGGTGGCATTTTTTTCTGCAATGGCGGGCGTTTTTCACTGGCTGCAGGTAACGGAGCCAGCAGAGGATCATCCTGCTCGGCGGTTAACTCATGCTCAATCTCGTACTCCTGCTCGTTGTCATCAGGGCTGGCAAGGCGCTCTTTAAAACGACGCCATCCCGCAAACCCGCTATCAGCCGCAGGTTCAGATTCAGGAGCTTCAACCGGAGTGGGTGCCGCAGGTTGCAATACCTCCGACTGACGGCGAGGCAACTTGTTCGCCTGCCAGTCGGCAATACGCTGAGGAAGCAGACTAAACCACTGAGGGGCATTCAAGGCACAGCCGCCCAGTCGCTCGACTATCAGCAACCAGGACCAACCGGTGAAAAAGGTCACCCCGGTGGCAAAGGCGCATAGCAACAGCAAGGTGGTTCCCAGGGTACCAAACACCGGACTCATGGCCGACGCCAGCATGTCGCCAATCAGACCACCCGATGAGAAGTAATAAATATTTCCCAGGTTCATGCTGGCCAGGGTCTGCAGGCTCAGCAGTAACATCAAGAAGCCGATAATGCGCAAGCTCAGTGTCAAATAGCAGATATCACTCAGGGCTCGCGGGCGCCACAAGGTGCCCCAGCCGACCAACACCATCAATATCGGCACCAAATAAGCCGAAAAACCAAACACAAACAGCAGAATATCAGCCAGCCAGGCACCTGCGGGGCCGGCCGCATTACGAATATCGCCTCCCCAGGCCGTCTGTGACCAGCCCGGATCAGAGGGGTGGTAAGAAACCAGAGACAACATCATGAAGATCGCCAATAAGATAATGGTGATCAGCCCGGCTTCAAACAGACGCTGTAAACCAGACATGGGAGTAAACAGCTTTTTCTCCGCCAAACGCCCGCTCCTCACTTTTAGATTAGATTTCGCAATAACAACTGCAGCTGGCTGCGACAATAAAAGTCGCCAGCACTCAAACGACAAACGAGCGGCCGGGGCCGCTCGCAGGTTCAGGAGGTTGGTCTGCCCCTGCCCCGTATAAAAATACCAGAGCCGAGCACATTAGCACAGTTTATCGGGTATTTATCACCAGACGATTACTCTGCTTCACTTCTTCCATCACGACATAGGTGCGCGTGTCATTAACGCCAGGTAAACGCAGCAGGGTTTCACCCAGCAGCTTACGGTAGGCCGACATGTCCGCTACGCGAGTTTTCAGCAAATAGTCGAAATCGCCGGACACCAAGTGACACTCTTGAATTTCTTCGAGCTTTTGTACCGCATCGTTGAACTCGTCAAACACATCGGGTGTGCCGCGATTGAGGGTAATTTCAACGAAGACCAGTAACGAGGCATCCAAAAACTGGGGGTTGAGAATAGCGGTGTAGCCTTCGATATAACCCTGGCGCTCTAAACGACGCACCCGTTCCAGACAAGGAGTTGGGCTCAAACCAACCCGCTTCGACAATTCGACGTTGGAAATTCGACCATCTTGCTGTAATTCATTCAGTATATTGCGGTCGATACGGTCAAGTTCTTTAGCCGGCCTGCTGTTCAAATCCAACACTTCATCCATCCTTTGACTCATTTTCAGTACATTCCACTGTGAAGATTAAACCTATATGGCATAAAACCACACCCTAATGCAATAGCGGTATTAGATTGATGCGCATTTCAACCGGCTCTGATGCCTAAGCTCGCCGTCATTCCGCAAGCAGAAAACAAATAAATACACACTAAAAACGATTATCTATACAGTTCCATAAAAGTTATCTTAGCATGGCGAAACGCAAACAGATAGCACATCTGTTTGATATTACCCTTAAATCATCATTAAATATAATTTTTGACGTCAGGATTGGACATTTAAACCAACAACAACATTCATAATGATATTTATCACGGATAAGCGATTATAAACTAAACACTTACTTCCCCTGCAGCCCCTTTATGGTAAGCATTTATCACAAAACGATTTTTCAGATTTTTACTCGTATTCACTGTTTTACCTGCAATATGGTTATATTGCATAACTATTCGTTATATTAAGCAGGCAACACCACATCAATCCGGTCTCGCTCTTGCTTGCAACGCCGATCATGGTCGCCTGCTCTGTTATGCTTTATTCCCAGATGTCTATCCCCTACAATCGAGCCCACTTTTATTTGCCCATTGCCAAGGTTGGAGCAACAAATGAGCCAAGCAAAACACGCCAAACTGCTAATTCTGGGGTCGGGTCCTGCAGGATATACTGCCGCCGTCTATGCGGCCCGAGCTAACCTCAACCCCGTATTGGTGACAGGTATTCAGCAAGGTGGTCAGCTGACCACCACCACAGAAGTGGAAAACTGGCCAGGTGATGCTGAAGGGCTAACCGGCCCGGCGTTAATGGAGCGTATGCAGGCTCATGCCGAGCGCTTTGAAACCGAAATACTGTTTGATCATATTAACAGCGTCGATTTCAGCCAGCGTCCGTTTCGCCTCAAGGGTGACAGCAGTGAATACAGCTGCGATGCCCTGATTATCGCCACCGGTGCCTCGGCCAAATACCTGGGTCTGCCTTCTGAAGAAGCGTTTCAGGGCCGTGGGGTTTCTGCCTGCGCCACCTGCGACGGTTTCTTCTATCGCAACCAGAAAGTCGCTGTGATTGGCGGCGGCAACACCGCCGTGGAAGAAGCCTTGTATCTATCGAACATTGCCGCCGAAGTACACCTGGTCCATCGTCGTGACACTTTCCGCTCCGAGAAAATTCTGATCGACCGCCTGATGGATAAAGTGGCCAACGGCAACATAGTGCTGCACACCGATCGTACCCTGGACGAAGTGCTGGGCGACAACATGGGCGTAACCGGTGTTCGTCTGAAAGATACCCAGAGCGATGCCACCGAAGAGCTGGCCTTGGCCGGCGTCTTTATCGCCATCGGTCATCAGCCCAACACCAGCATGTTTGAAGGTCAGCTGGACATGGAAAACGGCTACCTCAAGGTACAGTCCGGCCTGCATGGCAATGCCACGCAAACCAGTATTGAAGGTGTGTTTGCCGCCGGTGATGTGATGGATCATGTCTATCGCCAGGCCATTACTTCAGCCGGTACCGGCTGTATGGCGGCGCTGGATGCCGAACGCTATCTGGACGGTCTGAAGTAAGACGTCAGACCATAATCGGTAAGTCAAACGGCGCTGTTAATACGGCGCCGTTTTTGATTTCCAAGCCAGAAGAAAGCGATAAGTCGTTAGCACTAAACGTTCAGCTAAAGATAAACCCCTATCTTGTCGTCGCTGCTTCAGCTGCGAAATTCTGCCGAGCAGGATCTCGCTCGGTGCCAGACGCTACCTTTTACTCCTCACATCTCACCATTTCCGTTTCATTGTGTCGCCTGCTGACCTGCTCAAGTGCTTCTTGCAGGGTGGAATAAAACGATAGCTGATTGGCGATCGGCTGCACGCCGGCTCGAGCCAGAGTTTTCAATGGCTGAAATTGCAAATCGGCAATCACTACTTCTATGTGCCGCTGCCGGCACTGCTGCACAAAGCGACTCAGCGCGGCCTGACCCCCTGCATCCAGAATAGACACGGCGTCCATGTACAAAATCACGCCCGCTTGCCGCTCACACCAGGTCGCCAGCTCACTAAACACCCGATCGGCGGCGGCAAAAAACAGGGGACCGTTGATTTTAAACACCGACCAGCCAGCAGGCAGTGGCGTGGCCAGCAATCGCGGGTGAGTGGAGATATCGGACACCCGCGTCATTTCGGCAATATCGCGCACAAACAATACCGCCGCCACCAGAATACCCACGGTAATGGCCAGTACCATATCGAATAAAATGGTGAGCGAAAAACAGGTTAAAAACACCAGAATATCGCCTGCGGGGGCGGTTTTAAGCAACGTGACCGACTTGTGCGCTTCGCTCATGTTCCAGGCCACCACCATCAATAAGGCAGCCATGGCGGGCATGGGTAAATAAGCCAGCATAGGCGCCAGCAACACCAGGGCCGCCAGCACCACCAGCGCATGCATCATGCCAGACACAGGTGATTCAGCTCCCGCCTTGACGTTGGCCGCAGAGCGGGCAATGGCCGCGGTGGCGGTAATACCCCCAAAAAACGGGGTCAATATGTTGCCTATCCCCTGCCCCAGCAACTCGCTGTTGGCGCTGTGTCGCTTGCCGGTCATGCCATCCAGCACCACGGCACACAACAAAGACTCAATAGCCCCCAGCATGGCAATGGCAAAGGCCGCCGGTAACAGGGCCCTCAATAAAGACCAGTCCAGCGACAATGGTTCCCCATTTGCCCCGGGTTGCAACCATGGCCAAACCCATTCCGGCAACACAGGAGGAATACCCTGCCCGGTACTGCCATCGGACAAGACATAACTGAACTGGCTGCTGATGGTGGCAATATTCATGCCCTGCTTGTTCAGCAGCCAGGTAATAACACTGGCCAGCAGTACCGCCGGCAAATGTGCCGGAATGCCGGTTTTCAACCTCGGCCAGCCCAGCATAACGACCAGCGTCAACAAGGCGACCAGCACGCTTGGCCAATATAAATCCGGCACTGCCATAGCCAAAGCCTGCACCTTGCCAACATAATGTTCAGGCAAATTCGCAAGATCCAGACCCAAAAAGTCTTTTATCTGCAAGGTGGCAATCACGACGCCAATGCCACCGGTAAACCCCAAGGTAACGGACTCGGGGATATATTCAATCAGGCGGCCCAGCCGTACTACCGCCATGGCAATCAGTATGATGCCCGACATCACGGTCGCCAGCAGCAGGCCTCCCAGTCCGTATTGCTGGGCCACCGGAAACAGAATGACCACAAAGGCGGCGGTGGGGCCAGAGATACTGAAACGCGAGCCGCCGGTCAGGGCAATCACAAAACCGGCAATAATAGCAGTATAAAGACCGTATTGTGGGGCAACACCACTGGCAATGGCCAGCGCCATGGCCAGAGGAATGGCAATAATGCCCACAGTGATACCAGCCAGCACATCTTTTAATAATCGCTGGCGACCGTAGTGCTCCTGAAAACAACTCTCACGCAGTGCGTGGCCAATGCGTAGCGAAAACAAATGTGCCCGGTGCGGCATGTTTTTCTCCCGGTGACCTTATATTTATCTTATGCCATTGATTATATGCTCATTAGTTATTCATTCAATTAATGTTAATATAAGGTCATTCGGACAGCGAAACGTAAGAGTGGTGGGTAAATAATGAAGTGGTCAAGATAACTAAAACACACCAACTGGTAGCCCGAAACCCGTGACGAAAATGTGTCTAGTCTTTAAGGCTCAGGTGTTGGTCCACATTTCCCCCTTCACTCTTTACGCTTAACCCTCTGTAGCGATATAACTCATCATGCTGACCTTACTCGATAATCAACTTTGGTTTCCGCCACCCACGCAGGCACTGCAAGAGCCAAACGGCTTGCTGGCCGTGGGCGGTGATTTAAGCCCGGCGCGACTGCTGCTTGCCTACCAGATGGGGATTTTTCCCTGGTTTGAGCAAGATCAACCCATGTTGTGGTGGTCACCCGACCCGCGCGCGATTGTTGCACCAGACCAGCTCCATGTCAGTCGCAGCCTGGCCAAACTGGCACGGCGCAAGCATTACCGGCTCACCATCAACACCGCCTTTGAACAGGTAATTCATGCCTGTCGCTCACTAAGAGAGCATAAAGAAGGCACCTGGATTACCGCCGACATCGAACGGGCTTATTGCCAGCTGCATCGGCAAGGGCATGCCCACTCGGTTGAGGTGTGGCAAGAAAACCAGCTGGTGGCAGGGCTTTATGGCATCAGTCTGGGTACGCTATTTTGTGGTGAGTCCATGTTTCATCGAGTCGATAATGGCTCCAAACTCGCCATGCTCGGCCTGTGTCGGCATTTCAGACGTTATGGCGGCGAGCTGGTCGACTGTCAGCTGCCCAACCCTCATCTGATGAGTCTGGGCGTGCAAACTTGGCCCCGCTCCCGTTTTTTGCATAAACTAAAAAAGCTACAGCAAGAGCCGCTCATATCGGGATGCTGGCAATCAGGCGAGTTGGTATTATGCGAGAAGTAAATCTGAAGGTAGGGCTGACCCCCAAACATCCGTGCAGTTATTTGCCCGGGCAAAAAGAACAGTTGCTGGTGCTGCTCGACAAGCGATTGTTGTGCCCCGACGGCTACGAACAACTGCTTAGCGCGGGGTTTCGCCGCAGCGGATCCGATATCTACCGGCCTCACTGTCAGCTGTGCAGTGCCTGTGAATCGTTGCGCATCGATGTGGATCGGTTTGCGCCCAGCCGCAGTCAAAAGCGCATTGCGCGACTTAACCGCGATCTAGACATCATACTGAGCGAGCGGGACAAACCTGAATACTTTGATTTATATGCTCGCTACATCAGCCAGCGCCATCAGGACGGTAGCATGTATCCGGCCAACCAGGATCAGTACAAGGGGTTCTTGCTGTGTGACTGGCTGCCGCCGCTTTTTATCGAATTCAGGCTTGAGCAACGGCTGATAGCCGTAGCGGTCACCGATCAGCTTGAACAGTCTCTTAGCGCCCTGTACACCTTCTATGAACCCGATGTTGAACACAGATCGTTAGGCTCTTTTGCCATTATGAGCCAGGTGGCGATAGCAAAAGAACAACACAAGAAATGGCTTTATCTGGGCTATCAGGTAGATGATTGTCAGAAAATGAATTATAAACAACACTTCCGCCCTCATCAGCGACTCGTAGCCGGACATTGGCAAGCGATGAAAGACTGAGCGGAAACTTTACACTCAGGGCGAAATCCGGCATGATCTACGCCGCTTTTATTGCCTGCGTTAACAAGAGGACTCAATGGCTAAAGAAGACAGTATTGAAATGCAAGGGACCATTCTGGACACCCTGCCGAACACCATGTTTCGCGTTGAGCTGGAAAATGGCCACGTGGTAACTGCTCATATCTCCGGAAAAATGCGCAAGAACTACATTCGTATTCTGACCGGCGACAAGGTCACCGTTCAACTGACTCCTTACGATTTGTCGAAAGGACGTATCGTCTTCCGCGCTCGTTAATTCGTTTGCCAGTCACACCCGAAGGAGAGTAAACAGCATTTTCTGTTGCTCGCTGTATTTTGGGTGCTTTGCTTGCTTGTGTTCTGCCAGGCATTTGCCTCTTGAATAAAAATGCCCGGCTCTCTGAAAGGGAGCCGGGCATAGTGGCATTATGTACTCAGTGACATGTTAGTGGGCCAAAGAGGCTTCCGACTGATAATCAAAATGCAGTTTGTTGTCCTTAAGGGTGACTTTGACCGAGCCGCCACCAACCAGTTCGCCAAACAGCAGCTCGTTGGCCAGCGGCTTTTTCAGTTGCTCCTGAATCACCCGCCCCATGGGTCGCGCCCCCATCGACCTGTCGTATCCCTGCTCGGCCAACCAATGACGAGCTGGCTCGCTCACTTCCATCGATACGCCTTTGGCATCCAATTGCGCCTGCAGTTCGACAATAAACTTGTCTACTACCTGATGAATCACCGCCATATCCAAGTTGTTGAACCAGATTATATGGTCTAACCGGTTGCGGAATTCAGGCGAAAAGGTACGGTTGATTTCGCTCATCGCATCATGGCTATGATCCTGCTGCTGGAAGCCAATCGACTTGCGAACCGTCTCTTGCACCCCGGCGTTGGTGGTCATCACCAAAATCACATTACGAAAGTCTGCCTTGCGTCCGTTGTTATCGGTCAGGGTACCGTTGTCCATTACCTGCAGTAACAGGTTGAACACGTCCTGGTGTGCCTTCTCGATTTCATCAAGCAGTATCACCGCATGAGGATGCTTGATCACCGCATCAGTCAGCAGCCCGCCCTGGTCAAAGCCCACATAGCCAGGTGGTGCACCAATCAAGCGCGACACCGTATGAGACTCCATGTACTCGGACATATCGAAGCGTACCAGCTCGATGCCCAATACTCGGGACAGCTGCTGCGTGACCTCCGTTTTACCCACCCCGGTCGGGCCTGCAAACAGGAAAGAGCCAATCGGCCGATTCTCGTTACCCAGGCCAGAACGACTCAAGCGAATGGAGTCGGTCAACACCTCTATGGCCTTGTCCTGACCGAAGACCACCATTTTCAGCTTGGACTCCAGGGTTTTCAGGGCTTCGGTATCGGAGCTGGAAACGGACTTTTCCGGAATACGCGCAATTTTGGCCACTATGGCCTCAATATCGCCCACTCCTATGGTCTTCTTGCGCTTGGACGGCGGCATCATGCGAATTTTGGCGCCCGCCTCGTCTATGACGTCAATGGCCTTGTCCGGCAGATGACGATCGTTGATGTATTTGGCCGACAACTCGGCGGCAGCCTTCATCGCCTTGTTGGTATAACGCACATCATGATGAGACTCGTAACGACTCTTCAACCCCATCAGTATCTTGGTAGTGTCCTCCACCGATGGCTCGGGAATATCGATCTTCTGAAAGCGTCGCGCCAGAGCACGATCTTTTTCAAATACCTGACTATATTCCTGATAGGTGGTCGAGCCTACACAACGGATTTGCCCGCTGGACAGCATGGGTTTAAGCAGATTGGCCGCATCCAGCTGGCCACCAGAGGCCGCCCCCGCACCAATAATGGTATGGATCTCATCAATAAACAGGATGGCGCCTTTCTGCTTTTCAAACTGTTTCAGCAGCGCCTTGAACCGCTTTTCGAAGTCACCCCGGTATTTGGTACCGGCCAGCAAGGACCCCATGTCGAGGGAGTAAATCACGCTGTCGGCGATGATTTCCGGTACTTCGCCATGCACGATACGATAGGCCAGACCTTCGGCAATCGCGGTTTTACCCACCCCGGCTTCACCCACCAGCAGCGGGTTGTTCTTGCGGCGACGGCACAATACCTGAATCGCCCGGCTCACTTCATGATCTCGCCCGATGAGCGGATCGATACGGCCTTCCTTCACCCACTGGTTAAGGTTGGTCACAAAGCCTTCGGCCTGATTGCTCACGGCTTCTTCGCTGTCTTCCGGTTGCACGGAGGGCGCATCTTCCTGCTCACCATCTTTGCGTACACCGTGAGACAGAAAGTTGACCACATCCAAACGACTGATCTGGATTTTTTTCAACAGATACGCAGCCTGAGACTCCTGCTCGCTGAAAATGGCCACCAGCACATTGGCACCGGTGACTTCGGCGTTGCCGGAAGACTGTACGTGAAACACCGCTCGCTGCAGTACGCGCTGAAAACCGAGGGTCGGTTGGGTTTCAATCTCCTCGTCTCCCGCTGGCAGCAAGGGTGTGGTCTGCTCGATAAAAAGGTGGGTTTCACGACGTAATTGTTCAAGATCGGCACCACAGGCAGTTAATGCCTCTTTGGCAGCCGGATTATTCAACAACGCGAGTAGCAGGTGCTCCACCGTCATGAACTCGTGGCGAGCACGACGCGCTTCGTTGAAAGCGTCGTTCAGCGTGCTCTCAAGATCTTTGTTCAACATAGGCACCTCCCCTAAAAACTTCGGTGTCCCGTTGCGGCGGGTACTATCTCATTCCTGCTCCATGCTACATAACAACGGGTGTTCGTGTAGTCGAGCATAATTATTCACTTGCGCTACCTTGGTTTCTGCGATTTCTGCAGTAAACAGGCCACAGACCCCTTTGCCTTGATAATGCACTGCCATCATCACTTGTGTTGCCTTGTCCTCATCCATGGAAAAGAAAGTTTGCAGCACCTCCACCACAAAATCCATGGGGGTATAATCGTCGTTATTCAAGATGACCTTATACATAGGAGGGGGTTGCAGCGCTATTTCTTCCACCTCTTTTAACTGATCACCATCGGCCTGCCGTGTTCTCCTGCTCATATACCTACTCTAAATCACCGTTCCAGATCTCGCTACACCAGAGATGCCAAATATTAGACATCTGTGAGTGGCGTCCTTCAAAATCATGGCATAAGCCGCTTCTTGACTGTCAGGATATCAGGAACTCTCCAGAGTGTCTTTTCCTTCACCCTACTGCCTGGATTGGGGCTGTCAATAGCCTTGGTTTCAGGTTGTGAAGTAATAAACAAAGGCTTGACTCATCTCGCTGTTTGGCTAGAGTGGAGTCTTGGTAATCATTAGATTGGCTGCGTGTCGGACCTGTTTTAATGATTGCCGCATCCGGCGAAGAATCGCCTGTAGTAATCATTGGCCAGGCTCAATATAGCCGTGGCTGATAATTCAATGTTGTTTAGGATGTTTGAGCATAAGGGATGCACAAGTATGACAACCGGTACGGTGAAGTGGTTTAACAATGCTAAGGGATTTGGCTTTATCTGCCCACAGGACGGCGGTGATGATGTGTTCGCACATTTCTCCACCATTGAGATGGATGGATATAGAACCCTGAAGGCGGGCCAGTTGGTACAATATAAAATTGAACAAGGCCCCAAAGGGAATCATGCAACCAGCATCAGACCCGCGGGCGAATAATAATAAAGCACGGATACCTGGTATCTGATAATCAAGGCGCTACGGCGCCTTTGTTATTTTATCTCCCATCGCCAGCCGTGAAATAAATACCGCAGTCTTATTTCCCTTCCAGCCACCACTGCACGCCAAAGCCGAGAATGGCAAGTATCAATATCGCAAAACCTACCGGTTTACCCCGGCGCTTAAACAAGCCCATGGCCTGCTCGCCAAACAGGTGAACCAAGAGCGCCAATCCAAAATAGCGTATGCCTCTTGCCACTGCCGCCGCCAGCATGAACATCCATAGTGGATAACTCGCCGCACCGGCCGCCAGCATGGCAACCTGAAACGGCACCGGAGTGACTCCCACCACCACTATTGCCATAAAACCCTGTTCCGCCAAGGT
This sequence comes from Oceanisphaera marina, assembly GCF_014643915.1. Classification (GTDB taxonomy): domain Bacteria; phylum Pseudomonadota; class Gammaproteobacteria; order Enterobacterales; family Aeromonadaceae; genus Oceanimonas; species Oceanimonas marina. The sequence goes on along the minus strand of NZ_BMKE01000006.1, from coordinate 87,082 downwards.
GTTTTCAAAATCGGCAAAGGCATCCTGCGCCCCCAGGGTCGTTAACAACCATTGCCCCAAACTGTCGAATAACCAGCCTCCAAACCAATATCCCAGCAAGGCACCACACAGACAGCCGGCCAGAGCAACCGAGGCCAGCAGCCAGCGGCGCTGTGGTTGCAACAACAACAACGGAATTAAAATAAGCTCCAACGGAATAGGCACAATAATGGCTTCCAGCAAGGACGCCATAAACAGTACCGGCAATAAGTACCCCGACGCCATGGCACGGCGTATCCAGCCAGGTAATTCATTGTTGCCCACTTCGGTATTTGGCATATACATCAGCTCCACACAAACGCAGACTCTTATCTTATCAAGCTTGCTGGCGGCGTCTAATCTCAACAAACATGCCTTTTGACAGAGACGCTGCACAGTTCACCCTTGGTTGATATCGATATATGCTAACTTAGTGCAGCTAACCCCAGCCCCACTCCAGACTCAGAGGATATCGTTGCCCTATGGATGCCAGCCTGCTTGCTCCGGCCCTGCTCGACCCGGCCGAACTCACCCTGCCCAAGTGCAAAGAAATACTGGCCCGCCTGCAGCAATGGCTAGAGCAGCGCTTTAATGCCGGCGACGACATCATGGAGCTGGTGGTCACCCGCTCTCAGCACATGGATCAACTGCTGACCGGCCTGTGGCAGCACTTTGGCCTGGCACAGGACCCGCAGCTGGCTCTGGTAGCCGTAGGCGGTTATGGCCGCGGTGAATTACATCCCTACTCCGATATCGACTTGCTTATTTTGTATGAAGGTGACGCCAACCCTGCCATCAATGAGCACATCAGCCGCTTTGTGACCCTGCTGTGGGACTTACGACTCGAAGTGGGTCACAGCGTACGCTCGGTAAAGGAATGCATCCAGCAGGGAGAGCAGGATCTTACCATTGCCACCAACCTGATAGAGGCGCGCCTGATCACCGGTTGCTATCACACCTTTGCCGCATTAACTCACGCGACCGAGCCGGACACCTTCTGGCCAAGCCAGGCCTTTTTTGAAGCCAAGCGGGAAGAGCAGACTCAACGCCACCTTCAGTATCAAGACACCAACTACAAACTCGAGCCCGATATTAAAAACAGCCCCGGTGGCCTGCGGGATATTCAAACCATCAGCTGGGTAACACGCCGACACTTTGGTGCTACCACGCTGCACGAAATGGTCAGTCACGATTTTCTAAGTCAGGACGAATACGTAGAGCTGCTCGATTGTCAGAATTTTTTGTGGAAGCTGCGCTTTGCCCTGCACATGGCCATCCACAAATCCGACAACCGCCTGCTCTTTGACCGGCAACGGGCCGTGGCCACGGCCCTGGGGTTTGCCGGTGAGGGCAACGAGCCGATAGAACAGATGATGAAGCGGTTTTATCAAACGGTGCGACGGGTGGCCGAACTCAACGAGATGCTGTTGCAGCTGTTTGACGAAGCCATTCTGGGTCACATCGCCATGGATGTAAAAGCACTGACCCCGGAGTTTCGTTTACGCGGCACCCTGGTGGATGCCATCGATCCCGACCTATTTATTGAGCAACCGGCCGCCATTTTACGGCTGTTCTATCAAGTCGCAGCCCAGCCCCAGGCGACCGGAATCTATTCCACCACGCTGCGCCAGCTGCGTGATGCACGCCGGCTATTGCCTGATTTTTTATGTGAACGGGCCGATTGTCGACAGCTGTTCATGATGCTGATGCGTCATCGCCACGGCTGTGGTCTGGCCCTGACGCTGATGCATCGCTATGGCATTCTTGCCGCCTACCTGCCCCAGTGGAATAAGATTGTCGGGCAGATGCAGTTTGATATGTTTCATGCCTATCCGGTCGACGAGCATACCCACCGACTGCTGAAAAACATGTATCGTTTTCGCAAACCCGAAGCCAAACGCAGCCATCCGCTGTGCTTTGATATTTGCAGTCGGCTGCGCAAACCCGAGTTGCTTAATCTGGCCGGGCTGTTTCATGACATTGCCAAGGGGCGTGGCGGCGATCATTCCGAGCTGGGTGCCGAAGACGCGCTGGCCTTTTGCCTGCAGCACAATCTCGACAAATCCGACGCCCGCCTGGTGTCCTGGCTGGTTCGCCAGCATCTGTTGATGTCGGTAACGGCACAACGGCGTGATATTTACGATCCCGACGTGATCAGCGAGTTTGCCGGTCTGGTCAGAGACGAATTACGGCTCGATTTTTTATATGCACTTACCGTGGCCGATATTTGCGCTACCAACGACCACCTGTGGAACGACTGGAAAGGCAGCCTGCTGCGCGAGCTGTATTTTGCCACCCAGAAAGCCCTGCGTCGCGGCCTGGAAAACCCGCCGGATCTGCGCTTGCGCATTCGAGAAAATCAACGCCAGGCGAGGCAAATACTGACCCAGCTGGATACTTCCGAGGAGCAAATCAAGCCGCTGTGGTCCCGGTTTACCGCCAATTATTTTCTCCGCCATACCCCAGAGCAAATCGCCTGGCATAGCCGACATATTATCGCTCATGGCAACAGCCAGCGCCCGCTGGTGCAAATCAGCCAGCAGCCGGGTCGCGGAGGCAGCGAACTGTTTATCTACTGTCCCGATTCGCCGAATCTGTTCGGCCGGGTGGCCGCGGCGCTGGATCAGAAAAACCTGAACATACACGACGCCCAGATCATGACCTCGAAAGACGGTTATGCCCTCGACACCTTTATCGTACTCGAGCCCGATGGCCAGCCGGTCAGCGGCGATCGACTCAGCGATTTGTGCCAGCGTCTGAGCGAGGTCCTGATCCGCTCGGCTGCACCCAGAATCCGCATTCGTCCCCCGTCGCGCCGGCATCGGGAGTTTACCGTCACCACCCAGGTCAACTTTCTGCGCCCCCGGCAGCCCACCAAGCGCACGCTGATGGAACTGGTCGCCCTCGATACGCCCGGCTTGCTGGCCAGAGTCGGCAACGTATTCAGCCAGTTGAAGCTCAATCTGCACGCCGCCAAGATCACCACCATTGGCGAACGGGTAGAAGATTTTTTCAGCCTGACCAACCGGCATAACCGGCCATTAAACGAGCAGGAACAAGCTTTGCTGCGCGAAAAACTGGTGGAAGAGCTCGCGCAGGACGGAAAAAGTGTGATAAAAAACACCTTAAATTGATGCAACACATCGGTAAGGTATCGAAATGGCACTCTGCAAGCCATTCTCGACGCCGCCTTTGAGCCAGGCAGAATCATTCGCCATTAAAGGGCTCAACAACCAGCCAGGCACCGCCTGCGACTGACCAACATACGGCTGGCGGCCTTTACCGTCGGCCGATGACACATTCAAATCAAATAAACGGAGTTACCTGGATGGCAAATTTTGCTTTCGGACTGGGTGTGGGCACCAAGTCCGCCAAGGGTGAATGGCTAGAAGTCTATTACAACCTGCCGCTGCACAAAGCCGATGACACACTGGTTAACGCAGTAGCCGAAACAATCGGCTATCAGGGCGGCAACGCGGCCATCGAAATCGACAACACACAGCTGAACTCCCTGCAAGCGGCGTTCCGCTCTGCAGGTGCCGAAGAGCAGGCCGAGATCGCCAGCATCCTGGACGGCACCAGCCAGCCACTGGTAGTGACCATTCTGGATACCGACGCCGCCCCCGCAAGCACCGCCGAGGTATATCTGAAGCTGGCATTGCTCTCTCATCGCCTGGTTAAGCCCCACGGTATAGACCTGTCCGGTATGTTCGGCTTGCTGCCCAACGTGGCCTGGACCTCCGAAGGCGCCATAGCGGTAGACGAGCTGGCCAAGCGTCAGCTGTCCGCCCGCGCCCAGGGTCGTACCATCAGCGTTGATTCGGTCGACAAGTTCCCGAAAATGACCGACTACGTGGTGCCGACCGGCGTACGTATCGGCGATGCATCCCGTATCCGCCTCGGGGCGCACGTAGGCGAAGGCACCACCGTTATGCACGAAGGTTTTATCAACTTTAACGCAGGTACCCTGGGTGTCAGCATGGTTGAGGGCCGTATTTCTGCCGGCGTGGTAGTCGGTAACGGCTCCGATCTGGGTGGCGGCTGTTCCACCATGGGCACCCTGTCCGGTGGCGGCAATATCGTCATTTCCGTAGGCGAAGGCAGCCTGCTGGGCGCCAATGCCGGCCTGGGCATTCCGCTGGGCGATCGCTGTACCATAGAGTCGGGTCTGTACATCACCGCCGGCTCAAAAGTGACGGTACTGGACGACAAGAACCAGGAAGTGCAAACGGTTAAAGCCGCAGAACTGGCAGGAAAACCCGATCTGATGTTCCGTCGCAATTCCCAGAGCGGCCGCATCGAGGTGAAAACCAACCAGTCTGCCATCGAGCTGAACGCCGAGCTGCACAAGCACAACTAATCAGGCTAGTCTCTGTCGTTCATCATGAGCGGCATGCAACCGGCAAAACGGCGCTGTTTGATACAGCGCCGTTTTTATTGGCTGAAAGTATTGACTAAGACTGTGCTCGCCAAATAGTCAAAAATCACCACAGGCAATGCTTTTCTGCTATTATATCGGTCCGCCTTTGTGCACCTCCTTTTTCTGACCTCAAGAGTTTTACCGTGAACAACACCGAATTTTCCACCCTGTCTCTGGACCCTGCGCTGATCGCCAACCTGACCAGCCTTGAATATACCCGCATGACGCCCATTCAGGCTCAGAGCCTGCCGCTGATGCTGAACGGCAAAGATGTGATCGCCCAGGCCAGCACAGGTAGCGGTAAAACCGTGGCCTTTGGCCTGGCATTGCTGGCACGACTCGATGTCAATCGTCTGGGCGTGCAGACCATGGTGATTTGCCCCACTCGCGAGCTTGCCGATCAGGTAGCGCGCGAACTGCGCCGTCTGGCTCGCGCCATGGCCAACGTCAAGCTGGTGGTGCTGTGCGGGGGCTCGCCTACCGCGGCACAGACGGCGTCTCTGGAATTTGGAGCCCACATAGTGGTGGGTACCCCGGGGCGCATGCTCAAACATCTGGAGCAAGGCAGCCTGGTGCTGGACGATCTGAATACTCTGGTGCTGGATGAAGCCGACCGCATGCTCGACATGGGCTTTGCCGACGATATCGAGCGTGTAGTGGCGTTTGCCCCCCGAGAACGTCAGACGCTGCTGTTTTCGGCGACGTATCCGGAAGGCATTGCCGATCTCAGCCGGGGTTTGCAGCAAGCACCAGAGCGGGTGTCCGTTGCGGACGAAAACAGAGCCGACACCATAGTACAGTTGCTGTTTGAAGTGGTGCCCAATCTGCGCAAGCAGGCGCTGGCCACCTTGCTGGCTCACTATGCGCCCCGCTCGGCCGTGGTATTCTGCAACACCAAACGCGCCTGTCAGGAAGTGGCCGACCACCTGACCAATCTGGGTTTTGCCGCGCTGGCACTCAATGGCGATCTGGAGCAGCGGGAACGGGATCAGGTATTGATTCGCTTTGCCAACGGCAGTGCCAATATTCTGGTCGCCACCGACGTGGCTGCCCGCGGCCTCGACATCAAAGAGCTGGCGGCGGTGATCAACTACGACATCACCCAGGATCCGGAAGTCCACGTGCACCGCGTGGGTCGTACCGGACGTGCTGGCCAGCAAGGCCTGGCATTGAGCCTGTACAGCGCTCAGGAAGCCTATCGCGTCAACATGATTGAAGAATATCAGCGCGCGCCCATCGTTCAGGGCTCGCTGGCCGATTTGAACGGCAATATACCGGCGCTGCAACCCGACATGGTTACCCTGAACATTGCCGGTGGCCGCAAGAGCAAGATCCGCGCCGGCGATATTCTGGGCGCCTTGACCGGCGAGGCAGGCATCCAGGGTGCCGAAGTCGGCAAAATCGATATTTCAGAAATGCAGTCTTACGTGGCCGTGCACAGAGATGTCGCCAACAAGGCACTCAAGCATCTGCAGCAGGGTAAAATCAAGGGCCGCACCGTCAAGGTACGACTGATTTAAGAGCCAGTGAAGCACCACCAGACCATGCTGGCGCCTGGCTAACACACTAAAAAAGCACCGAACTGGCAGGTTCGGTGCTTTTTTGATCGGTTAGCCTTATCTGCCAAACACTTCAAGATTACCGGCACTCTAAAGCAGGGCTTATTCCTCGCCTCGTTCGCGGTCATTGTAATGACGGTGAATATAGTCAATCTTGTCCATAAACTGGCTTTTCAGCTTTTCGCTGCTGTAGTCAAACTGGTAGCTTTGATGGAAATTCAGCTGCAAGGTCACGCCACTGCCGGACAACACCACGCTGTAACCGTCAAAGTCGCTGCTGGCCACTACGCCATCCAGCATGTGTCCTTCTTCGTAGGGTTCGCCAAAACGGCGGATTTTATCAAACACTTCCAGCACTACCTTGTTATTCAACTCATTCTGCATGTTTGCCTCCTCAATTTACCTGGTGCTTACGCCTTAAGCGTTACAACCCACACATTACAGCGGCCAGACCCAGAGTAACATAGGTATGGTGACCAGTATCACCAGGATATCCAGCGGTAATCCCAACCGCCAGTAATCGCCAAAGCGAAACCCGCCAGGGCCCAGTATCAGGGTGTTATTCTGATGGCCAATCGGTGTTAAAAAGGCACAGGAACCACCAATGGCCACCGCCATTAAAAAGGGATCCATGCTCACTCCCAGCTGGTTGGCGGTACCAATGGCAATGGGGCACATGACCGCCGCCGTTGCCGCATTATTCATCAAGTCCGACAGGTTCATGGTGACCACCAGGATCAGCGCCAGTGCTATGGTGGCATGCCCCTGAGCGACGCCATTCAATAACAGGTTGGCAATCAACTCGGCCGTACCACTCGACTCCATGGCCTGCGCCACCGGGATCAATGCGCCCAACAGCACGATCACCGGCCAGTCGATGGCACTATAAACCGAACGCGGCGGCACGGTACGCACCACCATGGATAGCAGCACCCCGGCGGCAAACGACACGGCGGCCGGTAACAAACCAACCGCCGCCGCCAATACCGACGCCGCCATAATCACGGTGGCCAGCAACGCCATGCGTTTGTCGGGAATGCGCAGTTCACGCTCGGCCAGCGGCACACAGCCGGTGCTGGAAGCAAACTCGGCAATGGCTTCCGGCCCGCCCTGCATCATCAACAGATCACCGGCTCGAAAAGGCTGGGCCCGCAGTCGCTTGACCGAACGCTTGCCCTGGCGCGATATGGCCAGCAGGTTAATACCATAACTGGTTCTCAGCTGAATGCCGGTGGCGTTTCGCCCCAGCAAGCCGGAACTGGGCAATACCACCAGCTCCATCAGCACCACTTCGTCATTCGCGTCACTGCTGGTGTCATCCGCCGCTTTATCACTTTTATCGGCTTCGATTTCCTGAGCCGCGGCAACGGCGTTCTGAGTGCCATTTTTTCCGTCTTCCCTGGCTTTTTCCTTTTCTTTTTCATCCCGGGTTGCCTTGGCTTCTTCCAGTTTCAGACCCAGACTGGACAAGGCACTGGCCAGGGTTTCGGCTTCCGCTTCCAGCATCAGAATATCACCGGCTCGCGCACGACGACGGGGGCTGGGGGTGGTCACCCGTACCTCATTACGTACCAGCCCCAATACCTGAGCATCCGCTTCAACCAGAGCCTGCTCTATTTCGCGCAGCGTCATGCCTTCGGCCTTGCATCCCGCTGGTACTCTTGCCTCTGTGGTATAGGCGCCCGAGTCAAAGCTGTCGGCACCGCCCTGCTTTCGCCCCGGCACGATGCGCCAGCCTATCAGCGCCACAAAACTCACCCCTACCGTCGCTACCACCAGTCCCACTGGCGTAAAGTCAAACATGCCGAACATGCCCTCACCACTGGCCTGGCGAAAACCCGAGACGATCAGGTTGGGCGGCGTACCAATCAGGGTCGTCATGCCACCGAGTATGGTGCCAAAAGACAGCGGCATTAACACCTTGCCGGTTGGGATCTGCTGGCGCCGCGCCATCTGTACCGCCACCGGCATCAACAGCGCCAAGGCACCCACGTTATTCATAAAGGCAGACAACACGGCACCCAGTGCCGTCAGGGCCGCAATCGACAGGGTCGCTCCCGCGTTCGAGGGCAGCAACCAGCGCGTCAGCACATCGACGGCCCCCGAGCTTTGCAGGCCCTTGCTTAATACCAGCACGCAGGCCACAGTCACCACCGCAGGATGGCTGAAGCCATCAAAAGCCACCTCGGCCGGCACCAGTCCGGTTAAAATACAGGCCAGCAAAGAGCCCGCCGCCACCATGTCGTGACGCCAGCGACCCCATAAAAACATCAGCACTGTGCTGATCAGAATGACAATAATGATGATCTGTTCGTGATTCATTTAATGGTCGCTCCTGCTCAAGGACGGAGGGATACTTCAAGGCGGTGTTTTCCCAAAGAGAATCACACATCAGCTGCTCGCTTAATACTCAAGTGCGGCCTGTCGAGTGTAGCAGTATTCATGGGCGATTCGACAATAAAAAATCAAGAATCACAAGGGCAAAAAAGAGGCATAATCAGTTGAATTAAAACGATTAACCCTAAAGATTAGGCGTTCGGATCCATTCTCATTCACCAAACATGTTTAGGCGCACAATGGTGGCCTTTAGCGGCAGCTCGGGCTAAAATCGTTTTTTTATAAATACGGTAGTACTCATGATCAAGCTTGGCGATAACAATACCCTGCCCCTGTTACGATTAGACGATAAAGGCGGCTGGCTGGATGCGGGAGAATACGGCGAGACATTTTTGCCGCGGCGCCAGTTGCCAACCGATTGTCAGCCTGGTGATGAGATAGCCGTTTTCATCTATCTGGACTCGGATCAAGAGCCGGTCATTACCACGGAAACACCCAAAGCCCGAGTGAAGCAGTTTGCCTCATTAAAAGTGGTGACCACCAATCGTCTGGGTGCGTTTCTTGACTGGGGCATGAAGAAAGATATTTTTGTGCCGCAACGCAGCCAGGCCAGACCCATGGAGACCGGTCGCCACTATGTGGTGTACCTGTATCTGGATCACGAAGGTCGCATGGTCGCCAGCAGCAAACTGGACAGCTTTCTCAGCCGCGAGTTTCCCACCTACCAACCAGGCCAAGAAGTGGATTTGCTGGTCGCCGAGCAAACTCCCCTGGGGTTCAAGGCTGTGGTAGAAAACCGGTTTTGGGGCATGTTGTTCCGCTCGGATATTTCGGGTCGCATCCCCATGGGCCTGAGCACCAAGGGCTATGTCAAACAGGTTCGTGACGACGGAAAAATCGATCTGGTTCTGTTCAAACCCGGCCCAGGCAAGGTTGATGATGCCGCCCAGGCGGTACTCGACAAGCTGGAGCGTGCCGGTGGCACCATGCAGGTAAACGATAAAACAGACCCGGATACCATTTTCCGTTTGTTTGGCATCAGCAAGGGCACCTTCAAGAAAGCCATTGGCGGCTTGTACAAGCAAGGCCATATAGTGATTGAAGCAGGCGGTATTCGCAGCACCAAACACTAAGGCGCCGGTATGCAGTAACGCGGTTTCAATGATAATATCCCCCTGTTACAAATGCAGCCAAATGGCATAAATAGGCGGTTCAACCACTGCAACCGCCTGATAAGCAATGGAAACGTAACAGGTTTAAGCATCTTTACGCCTTGATTGGCTGTCTCGACACTGCATTTGTAGCCTTGGTTCACTACCACAAATACATACAAATACTGCTAGCTAGAAACATAAGGTTGATTGATGACACAAATAAACATCGCCATCGCCGGCTATGGCAATCTCGGCCGTGGTGCCGAAGCCGCGATCCAACAAAGTCCCGACATGCGTCTGGTTGCCGTATTCAGCCGCCGCGACCCCGCCAGCGTAGAATTGCTCGACAGCTCGGTACCCGTTCATGCGATGGCCGATATAGAACAGTTTCAGAACGATATCGATGTGCTGATTTTGTGTGGCGGCTCCAAATCCGACCTTCCCGAGCAAGGCCCCGACCTGGCTGGCATGTTCAACATCGTTGACAGCTTTGATACCCATGCCAAAATTCCGGAATACTTCGCCGCACTGGACCAGCCTGCACAGGCTGCCGGCAAGGTTGCCCTGCTGTCTGTGGGCTGGGATCCTGGCCTGTTTTCGCTGAATCGCCTGTTTGGTGAAGCCATTTTGCCCCAGGGCGAAACCTATACCTTCTGGGGCAAGGGTTTGAGCCAGGGTCACTCGGATGCGGTGCGCCGCGTGGCGGGCGTTAAATCCGGTGTGCAATATACCCTGCCTTCCGAACCGGCCATGGCCCGGGTGCGCAATGGCGAGCTGCCTCAGTTAACCACCCGAGAAAAACATACCCGTGAATGTTTTATCGTGCTGGAAGACGGCGCCGATGCCGACACCGTGCGTAATACCATCGTCACCATGCCGGACTATTTCGCCGACTACGACACCACGGTCAACTTCATCGATCAACACACTTTTGCCGAGCAGCACAGCAGCATGCCCCACGGCGGCTTTGTGATCCGCAGCGGTGAAAGCGGTAGCGACAACACCAAACAGGTGCTGGAGTTTTCACTGAAGCTGGGCAGCAACCCGGAGTTCACTTCCAGCGTATTGGTGGCCTATGCCCGCGCAGTGTACAAACTGAGCCAGGCTGGCGAAACCGGTGCCAAAACCGTGTTCGACGTAGCCCCGGGCTTGCTGTCGCCTAAAACCCCGGCACAACTGCGCAAAGAAATGCTTTAAAAAAGCGGTAAGCCATCAGCGATAAGCTGTCAGCTGTCAGCTGTCAGCTGTCAGCTAAACATAAAAAAGCACCGAGCCTTTGGGAACGGTGCTTTTTATTTTTGTTTTCCTGGTGCTGGATTAAATCTTCTCTATCCAGCTGCTGAGCCATATCAGAGCCGGCTCTTCCGGATCCAGGGTCTCGCTGGCATCTACCTCCAGACCGTCGGTCACCGCTTGTGCCTGCAGTTCTTGTAACAGCGCGTCCACTTGTACGCCGGCCCCGCAAAAATCTTCATAACTACTGTCACCCAGGGTGGCCAGCGCATACCGCAACTGGGGCATGGGGGGACAACGTTCGCGCATTTCTTCAAATAACGGCAACAAGTTGGGTGGCAGCTCTCCCTGACCCGTGGTTGAGGTTACCCACAGCCAGAAATGGCCAGTATCCAGATCCGATAACTCGGCCTCTTCATGCAGCGTGACCTCGTGGCCGGCACCCACCAGGGCTTCTTCCAGCGTTTCGGCAACCGAGAAGGCCGAGCCATACACGCTACCCACTATAATATCTACTGCCGCCATGGTTACTCCTGTTAATACTTCGTTGCTAAGCTATTGAAAAATAGCATAACCCGAGACGCCAGCGTTTCATATGCCTTCGCGCCATCCTCCAGCGTAAAAAACGAGCCTGCTTTTTCTGACAGCTGAAAGCTTATCGCTGATAGCTTGCTGTTACTGCCTGCCAATTAAATTCTTCAACAATATGCTGCCAATCGGCATCCAGCGACGCGTTCAGTTGCAGGGGCGCCTGAGTGACCGGATGGAGTAACGACAAGCGATCAGCATGCAGCAGCATGCGATGGCAGTCATATTGCTGACGAAAAAAACGATTATGACGCCCCTCTCCATGGGTGGTGTCACCCACTATGGGATGAAATAAATGCGCCATGTGTCGGCGCAATTGATGCTTGCGCCCGGTTTGTGGCGTCAACCGCACCAGACTGTAACGGGTACTGGGATGCTTTTTCGAGACCGCGAACGGCAGCTCCACCTGCGCCAGATTCTGCCAATGGGTAATGGCCTCTTGCGGGGGCTTGTCGAGATCGGCAAATTTATCGGCAATGGCATCGGGCTGAAAGCTCAAGGCATAATCCAGGGTGCCCTGCTCGGGTAGATAACCGCGCACCACCGCCAGATATTGCTTGCTGACCTTATGTTCGGTAAACGCCTCGGTCAAGCTACGCGCCACGGCGGCACTCTTGGCAAACAGCAATACCCCCGACGTGGGTCTGTCCAGCCGATGTACCGGAAACACATGGCAACCCACCGCGTCCCGGGTGAGCTGCATGGCAAAGCGCGTTTCGCCTTTATCCAACCAACTGCGATGCACCAGGAGCCCCGCTTCTTTATTGATGGCCACCAAAGATTCATCTTCATAAATAATATCGACGCTCATGCTTCACGTACTACCGCTTGGCCCGACAAGGTTTCATCAAGCCCGGCAATCGCCTCCTCAAGGGCGCGGGTGTCTACCGCCAGAGGTTTAAAACTTTCGGTCGCCATGGGATAAATCGAAATGTTATTCGGCAAGGGCACTCCCGCCTCCAGCATCGCCTGCAGCCGTACCAGGAGCACAAATTGCAGCCACTGGCTAAAGGTCAGGGTATCCAGACAAAAAGGCTCTGTGCTGGCGAGTGCGGCGGCGCTGGGGGGCTCGCTTTGCCACCAGGACAAGGCTTTCAATTCTCGTTCAATGGCATATAACCGCTTTTCAACCTCGGCTGACATCTATTTGCTCCTCTTAAAACACGCGCCTACTATACCATCTTGGCGTTTGACTCCCTATAATCGGCGGCTGTTCGACAGGAGAAACCGATGCAAATAAATACCTTGAGTGAATTTTTAACCCAGGCAGGCACCGAGTTTCGCCTTTATGATCTGGGTCGTCGTCTGCAGCCATTAAATCATGACGATTTTGCCGCCATTGAAGCCAACCAAAGGCCCTATCCCTGGCCTTTGCAGCGGCATGCCTGGCTGGCGGTGTGCTACTGGCAGCAACAACACAAGGCCCAGCCTTATGTGTGGTTTCTTAAATTACCGCTGGATGAGCGCGGTCTGTTCAACAATGGCGCCATCAAGCACTTTTTAGCCGCCTTGGTTGAACAGCTGGGTCAGGACGTTACCGCCGAGCTGACCGACGAGCAGCAACAGCGACTGGCGCAAACGCCGTTTACCTTTCAACCCACCCAAGACAAACTGGCCGCGTTTCATGCACGACTGGGCCTGGATTTGACTCTCCCCCCCTCGGTCTTTTTTCAGGGAGTACGGGATTATATTCAGGCTCCCGAGCAACACGACTGGCAACAGCTAGGGCTACAGGGGCTGGCCGATGTAACGGCGCGCCTGCAGCAAGATAATGCATTAAGCCAACCGCTGGCCGATCGCCTGCTTGAGCTACCGCAGCCAGTACAGGATGCCCTGCTGACCCAGTGTGAACATCAGCCGTTGCCTTCGGTCGTGATCGAACGGCTGCTGGGTGCCATTACCACCGAGCTTGAGCGTCAGCAACCTAATCAGGAGCGCATTGCCCAGCTGCTGCGTGCCACCGCTGGCAGCCCAACCTCTGGCGAGCGACAGCAAAAAATTGCCACCTTGCTGGCCTTGGCCCCAAGCCAACCGCTGATGCTGAGCCTGGCGGCACGACTGTGGCAGGATTTGACGGACGAAACGCTGCTGTTGAATTATCTGGAACAACTGGCCGAACATCATGGCGAGCTGTTTAACGGCCTGTTTGCCGAGTTGGTTTCTCTGCCTGCGCTGCGGCCGCTTATTCTTGGCAACCTGCACAATACAGCCTTGTCTGCCCGTTTGAAAAACGCCCTGGGTTCTTTGTTCAGCGGCACATCATGACCGAGCTGCTGGGGCTGTTATTGCTGTTTCTGCTGGGGGCCGGATACTGGCAGGTGCGGCGCCAGAGCGAGTTTGCCCGGCTTTGGCTGGAGCGCTATTGCCGTCAGCAGCAATTTCAGCTGCTGAGCGTGTATCGTTATCGCTATCAATGGAAAAAAGGGCGCCTGCTGGCAGAATTTCGCTTTGAATTCAGTCACGATGGGCTGCAACATAGTGAAGGCAAGCTGTGGTTGCATCATGTAAAAGTGCTGAATGTGTCGGTACCCGTCTTGCGCGAGTCACCGTCACCTATGCTTTAATACATGACAGTAAGCCGTCAGCTGGAAGCAGACGAAGTAAAAGAGGCTTGATACGCAAGCTCAGGCTTCACCTCACATCTTTTCTGTAAGGAGATGAAATATATGATGGAACACATGATTCACCCTTTTTCCGAACTGTTCGAACAGTTAGGCCTGGATGCCAGTAACGACGGCATTAAACACTTCATTGCAACCCACAAGCTACCCGCAAATATAGAGCTGATAGAAGCACCATTCTGGAGTGCGGCACAGGCCGGCTTTTTAAAAGAAGGTCTGCAAGACGACTCCGACTGGGCTGAAGTCATCGACCAACTCAATATCAGCCTCAGATAAGGTAACTCAAACGCATGCCCCAACAGGACATCATTAACGCCATACGTAGTCTGGTTAAAGAAGGCAAGAGTATTAGCACCGCCACCGTGAAGGCGCGATTGAATGGCTCGGTGGACTTGCCCACTTTGCTGGCGTTAATCAGCCGTTACAAACAATCACCGCACACGCTGTTGGCAACAGAGCCAGAGGCGATGGCATCTGCCACCCCTGACGCGTCTTCAACCGAGCGCGCACTGACTGATCGGGTAACCGAGCTGGAAGCCAGGGTGGTGCGGCTGGAGCAATTGCTAGCCTCGATATCGATTCAGGCACAGGAGCCGCGTAACTGATGTGGGTATGTGAACTGCACTTTGATTGTTATCAGGACGCACAGATGGCCGAGGTTGAACCGGCCATCCGCCAGTTTATTGATGCATTGCGTTATAACGGCCAGATTATAGGTCGGGAGTTTCCCACCTCTATTCATCAAGGGTGGCTGAATTGCCGCGTGGTCTGCCCCGAGCAAGACAGTCTGCACCCACGCTATTACAATCGTCAGGTCGAGCTGGCCATCACCCGGCTGCATCAGGCCGGCTTGACCAGCCCCAAGACGACGGTAAAAGGCCAGGATCTGAATTCGGACACCACGGATGATTGCCCATCGCGGCCCTGGCAGCTGTTGTATACGACCTACCTGCACTCTTGTTCACCCTTGCGCTGTGGCGAGCACTTTTCACCAATACCTTTATACAAGATACCGCCGGTAGCCAACGGGGACTGCAAACAGGTACTCAAGTGGCAAGAAGACTGGGAGGCCTGCGATCAGCTGCAAATGAACGGCTCCATACTTGAGCACGGAGCCGTGGTTGAAATCAGCACCCATGACAGTCGATTAAGCCGCCGAGGCCGGGATCTGGGCAAGCGCATCGAGTACCTGACGCACATACCCACCTTTTACTATTTGTATCGAGTGGGCGGCGAAAGTCTGGACGCCGAGCTAAACCGCCCCTGCCCGGGCTGCGGTGAGCCCTGGCGTTTGCCAGAGCCCATACACGAGATCTTTGATTTCATGTGTGAGCCCTGTCGCCTGGTGTCCAACCTGTCCTGGGATTTTAAAAAGTAAAGAGTTAAGGGTGAAACCTGCAAGCTGGATGTTTTTTCAGCTTCAGGCTTAACGCTATCTTTAATATTTTACTTACAGCTTCCAGCTCCCGGCTGTGTTAACAGGGCTCCAGACGGCGTAGAAAGTGGCTCAGGTTGGGCGCCAGTACGCCTATGCAGCCCTTGCCCAAGCGCTCCAGCTGCACTTCGCCGCTGGCGTTGTTCAGCGTGACCAGCTTTTGCTCCTCCTTACCGGTGGCCAAAAACCAGCTGGCGGGTAATTTAAGCTTTTTCATCATCAACTGATGGGCAATCTGGTTTTGCTGCAATCGCTCGAAATCCTGTTCGTTCCAGGGCTGCAGCAGGGTCAAGAACAGCCCTTTGAAGCAGGCAGGAATATTACCCGCGTAATAATGACCAAACACCGCGCTTATATCCCCATGTATCGGCATGTCCAACGCATTGGCCAGATTATCAAAACTGCCCGGTTCGGGTCGCAGCCAGGCTTGCCAGCCTACCTTGCCGGCCTGAGGAGGTAACAACTCGGCCGGAGAAGAAAATGCCGCATCGTATTCGACCAGCGGGATACCGCCCAGCCGCCGTTGGCGAGCAAATAGCTCATCGAGCGCCATCACCACTTGATCTTGCATACTAAAGTCTCACAATAAGGTCAGAACTCTTCATTCTACCAACTGGATCCCGAAATGACACCAGAGCAAAAATACCATGCCAGCAATGCCCTCGATGCCTTGCCTCTGGGCAAACAGAGCAGCTACGTCTGCGAATACGATGCCAGCCAATTGCAAGGGGTGCCACGGACGTTGAACCGGGACGACCTGGGCCTTAAGGCCGATGCCCTGCCCTTTGCCGGCGAAGACTTATGGAATGTGTATGAATTGTCCTGGTTGAACAACAAGGGCAAGCCCATGGTAGCCATGGGCGAGGTGCGCGTGCCGGTCAATAGCCTGAACCTGATTGAGTCAAAATCGTTCAAGCTGTATTTGAACAGTTTCAATCAAAGCCGCTTCGACAGTATCGACGAAGTAGAGGCGATACTGACCAAGGATTTGAGCTTGTGCGCAGAGGGAGCCGTCAAGGTAACACTGTTTGAGCTAAAAGCAGCACCCAGTCAATTTGGTATCTTGCCTGGCGACTGTATTGACGGGCAGGATATCACGATAGAACATTATCAACCGGTGGCGGATTTGTTACACCATGCCACCGACTCCGAGAATGTCACCGAAACGCTGCATTCCCATCTATTGAAATCCAACTGTCTGGTCACCGGCCAGCCAGATTGGGGCAGCCTGATGATCCGCTATCAGGGACCGCGTATTCGCCGTGACGCCCTGTTGCGTTATCTGGTGTCGTTTCGCCAGCACAACGAGTTTCATGAGCAATGTGTAGAGCGCATTTTCATGGATATCATGCAGCATTGTCAGCCTAAAGAATTGACGGTATACGCTCGTTATACCCGCCGCGGCGGACTGGATATCAACCCTTATCGCAGTAATGTAGCCGGTAAAGCCGCAAACGTGCGTCTGCAGCGCCAATAAAGGCGAGATCATGAACAGATAACGTCAGAAACTGGACTCCGTCCGGTCTGCTCCGTAAACTGGTGCGTCACCCGCATTACATCGGTATCCGTTATTGTGATTTTGTCTGTCGCCGTTCTGGTTTCACATCTGGCGGGCACGCCTGTGCTGTCGCCATATCAACCCGAGCCTGTTGAACTACAACGGGCTCGTCAGCTTATGCTGAGCCGACCTGGCGAATGTGTTGCACTCACCAATTTTTTCTTGCAGCGCAAAGAAATAGATCCCGCCAAGCTGGTTAACTCGCGACAAGACTTCGATCATCAAGAGATGGCCAAGCATTATCGTACTCGAGAACAAAGCCAGGCAGCCTGGCAAATACAGGCGCTGTGTCAGGCCAACGAAGGCCTGATGTTACCCGCCGATGTCAGCATCAACCGAGCCATCACACTGGCCAAAAAATACCGACAGCCGGACACAGAAGCAGCCAGCCTGATGATCAAGGCCAAGCTGGCACTCGCCCAGCAAAACCCCAACCTTGCCAGCACCCTGCTTGATGATGCCGATGAGCAACTGACCAACAACAGTTCACGCAATCTGCAAGAAGCCCTGCATCTGTTGCAGGCCAGCACCTTGCTGCATCGACATAAAACAGATGAAGCCCGGCTGGCCTTCGAAAAAATACGGGTTCAGGCCCAGGAAAATAATCAGCCCATACTGCAAGCCTGGGCCAACTACCTGCTGGCAGAATATTATCAACTGTTGCAACAGGATGAGCTGGCGCTGTCTCACTATGTAGAAACCCTGAACCTGCTGGGCAAACGTCGTCAGTACTACCTTAAAGCCATGGCCGCAGAGAAAGCCGCCAACATCAATGCCGCATTAGGCTCGGGCGAACAAGCCATTCACTACGCCAATCTGGCGAGCAGCGAGTTTGAGCTGCTGGGCAACCCCAACCTGTTGATCAGCTCACTCTTGAATCTGGGACGAGTAACCCGCACCAGCAGCCATGACGCCAGCCTGGCCCTGGTTTACTTTTTCAACGCCCTTGATCTGGCAAAAAACATGGCCGACACCGACCACATAGCCCAGCTATACTTGGAAATTGGTCATAGCTATCGGGTATTGCAGATCGACGCAGAGGCTCGGCATTACCTCACCCTGGCTCGCACCAGTTTCGAACGCAGCCAGGATGTGCCTCGCCAGATAGATGCCTTACTGCAACTCGGCCAGCTTTACATGGCACAAGACGAAAATGGTCTGGCATTGCTGCAGTTTGAACAGGCACAAACACTGGCAGAAAAACTGAACGACGTGCCACGCCTGATTGAATGCCACCGACTGCTGGCCGAGCTCTTTGAGCTCAGTGATAATCCAACCCAAGCCTTGGCGCATCACAAGGCCTATCACGATTATTATGCCCGCGTCAGTCAGCTTAATCGTCTGCTGACGCAAAGCCTGGTACAAGACAGTGATCAACAACTGCAGCAAGAACGAGAACTGGCCGGGTTGCGCCAGGCCAACGAACAGGCTTTGCACGAAAAACAGCGTTTTACCCTGCTGGCTTCCAGCCTGGGATTGATCCTGCCCCTGCTGTTGTATGGCTGGTTGCGCAATCACGCCCGCAGCCGGCGCCTGCAGCAGCAAAATAAAGAGCTACATCACTCCTTGTTGACAGAATCCAGAACCGGGCTGCCCAACTGGCGGCAACTGATGCATCGTCTGCCACAGGAAATGGCCAAGAGTCAGCTGCGCTCCGAACAATGGTACTTGAACGAAGCCGAAGCTCAGCCATTCAACGATAAAATATACTACCTGCTACTGCATGTGCCTTTTATGGTCGATTTGAGCGAGCGCCTGGGGTTAATGCATGCAACGGCCATACAAAAAGAATTGGGTACCTACCTCAACAGCCGTATTCATCCCGAGGCACGACTGTACGACTTGCGTGAAGGGCAATTCATTTATGTTATTTCGCAACGCCAGGTCAACTCGCTGCAGCAAACCATCACCAGCCTTGAGCGCATGTTTGCCGAGTTCCCCAGCCCGTTCAAACTGGATCAGCGCCTGGCCATCGGTATTATCGGCCATCCTTTTCTGCCCAAGGCGCCCCACGCCCTTGACGATATGCGCCTGGGAGACATCTTGTATCTGGCCATGGCCGCCGCCCATCAAATTGCCAACCAGACCGGCGACAAAGCCTGGGTAGAGCTACTGGCAGTAGACTGTCAGCAAGCGGCTTTTTTTCATGGCGACATTCGCCATTGCTGCATACAGGCTATTCTCAAAGGACTGGTCAAAGTAAACAGTTCACATAAAAAACAACACATTGACTGGCATGCATTGGCTCCAGAGCTGGTCATGTCGATATAATTTTACAGGGTTGCCTGCGTTAGGCTGCAATGGTGAAACATGAATGACTTTGACGATAGACAAATGTTAATAGAACTGGCATCCGTTATTGATCGGCTAGAAATAGTATTATCCGGCTTACAGCAACCTCTCGCACTTTCCGCCAATGATTCGTCTGCCGGTCGATTAAGCAGCCACTGGCACCGCATTTTTACCGGGAATCAGGTTGCCGCCAATGCCGTCGACACCTCCCGACAACAGCAACTTGCCAGCGAACTGACCCAGCAGCTTGAACGTTTACGCAATGAACACGTGCGCATGCGCCACATTAAACAGTTAAGTGAAAAAAAACTGCAACATGCCTCAACGCAGTTACAGCAGTCCGGCTTCAGCCCGCCGGAAGCGGCCGAGCTACTCACTCTACTGACCCAGGGACAGTTCAATCACCAGCATCACGGCCAATTACTGCAATTGCTCGACCACTACCAGGCTGCGCTGGCAAGCAGCATCACCCATCACGCACACTCACACGATCATCAACATGAGTTATGTACCCGTCTGCTGCAACTGATTGACGAGCTGCACTTTTCCGGCCCGGTGGCCACAGAGCTCGCCAAGCTGCGCCATCAGCTACAACAACGGGTTGAGAAAACCGAATTACCCAGCGTCTGCCTTAAACTGATTGACTTGACCATTGAAGGCTGTCGGTTCGAGCGTAAAAACGCCACCCGGTTTCTCACCAATCTGAACGCCCACCTGGAAGAAGTGCATCGTCACTTTGCCATCACCCTGAGCGAAGGCCAATCCATTGTCGATGCCCGCACTCATCATGGCCACCATATTGCCGGTGAACTCAGAGCCATAGGCGAACATCTGTTTAGCCAGAGCAACGTCCAGCTTACTGCCGATATCGAACTGAGAATGCGCAGCATCAATCATATTCTGGTACAACATGAACGACTGCAGGAGCGTGAACATGCTCTGCTCCAGCGAATGAGTGAAATGGATCAACAAATTCACACGCTGAAAGCAGAAGCCGAGAATTTCAAGCTACAACTCAATGCACAAAATGATAAGCTGTTTATAGACAGTCTGACCCAAATCCATAACCGGGCAGGCATGGATCAGCGTCTGGATCTTGAATACCGCCAATGGTTGCGTTATGAAAAACCTTTGTGCATCGCTCTACTGGATGTCGATTATTTTAAAGAAATAAATGATAAATATGGCCACCTGGCCGGCGATAAAGCCTTACGTCTCATCGCAAAAACCATGCAGCAATCATTAAGAGAAACCGATTTTGTGGCTCGCTTCGGCGGTGAAGAATTCATGGTGTTATTAAGCAATACCGATCAGAAAGATATCGAAAAACCACTGCAAAAATTGTGTGACAGAATTAAAAATATTCCGTTTCGCTTTAAAGAAGAGCCCGTGACCATCACCATTTCCCTTGGAGCCACCCTGTTAAAACAGGGAGATAGCATTCAATCGGCTCTGGAGCGAGCAGACCAGGCACTGTATCGCGCCAAGCATGCAGGCCGAGATCAGATAGTCATGGACTGACCTTATAACAATATTCAAAGGAGTGACTATGATCACCCATATTAATCCGGTTGGCAGCATGAATCTGCTGTCACAAGTTGAAGTCGATAATCTTAAGCAATCCGCCTCCGGCGCCTTGTATCAACTATTTCGCAACTGTGCGCTTGCGGTGCTTAATTCCGGCAGCCAGACCGACAGTTCCAAAGAAATTCTCGAACGCTACACTTCATTTGATATCAATGTGATCCGACGCGAGCGCGGCGTCAAACTCGAGCTGTTCAATCCTCCGGTGCATGCCTTTGTCGATGGTGAAATTATTCGCGGCATTCAGGATCATCTGTTTTCCGTATTGCGCGACATCATCTATGTGAACAGCAAGCTGCAAAACAATGATGTGCTAACCCAGAATTCACCTCAGCATCTGACCGACCTGGTCTTCTCCATTCTGCGCAATGCCAATACGGTTCATCCGGGTGCCGAACCCAACCTGGCGGTGTGCTGGGGCGGGCATTCCATTGCGCCATACGAGTATCAATATACCCGCGAGGTCGGCAACGAACTCGGCTTGAGAGAGATGAATATCTGCACCGGTTGTGGCCCGGGCGCCATGGAAGGCCCCATGAAAGGCGCCGCCGTTGGCCACGCCAAGCAGCGAGTAACCGGTAGCCGTTACATCGGTCTCACCGAGCCTTCTATTATTGCCGCCGAGCCGCCCAACCCCATAGTGAACGAGCTGGTCATACTGCCTGACATCGAAAAACGTCTCGAAGCCTTTGTGCGCATGGGGCACGGTATTATCGTCTTTCCTGGTGGCGTGGGAACGGCAGAAGAGATTCTGTATATTCTGGGCATCATGATGCATCCGGAAAACCGCAATCAGCCGATGCCGATTATTTTGACCGGTCCCAAAGAAAGTGCCGACTACTTTCGCAGTGTGGATGAATTTATCGGTAATACTCTGGGCCCGGATGCGCAATCCCTGTATCAAATCATTATCGATGATCCGGCAGAGGTGGCAAGACGCATTAAAAACGCCATGCCGCTGGTACGGGATTATCGCAAGTCCGTTGGCGACGCCTATTCCTTTAACTGGTCATTGCACATAGAGCCGGAATTCCAGCTGCCCTTTATTCCCAACCATGAAAACATGGCCAGCCTTAATCTCAACCGCGATCAGCCACCGCAACAACTGGCGGCCAACCTGCGCCGAGCCTTTTCGGGCATAGTGGCCGGTAACGTAAAAGAAGGCGGCATTAAAGCCATCGAAGAAAAGGGGCCTTTTTTGCTTAATGGAGAACCCGAAATGATGAAAATGATGGACAAACTACTGCAACAATTTGTTGAGCAACAGCGTATGAAGCTGCCCGGCTCAACCTATGTACCCTGCTATCGCATCAACCGTTAACAAGACCTCATATTAATGCAGTTATTGATCATTGATGCCTTGAACCTGATCCGCCGCCTGTATGCGGTGCAAGAGCAACGGCATCAAGAAGAACAAGCGGCGCTGGCAGCCACCAGCGTCGCCCTTGTTAATGCCGCCAGGCGATTGCTGTTTCAGTTCAAGCCCAGTCATGTGGTGGCAGTATTCGATGGGGCTCCCGTCGGATTTCGCCATCATCTTTATCCAGACTATAAAGCCGGACGCAAGCCGATGCCGACGGCTTTGGCGCACTACCTCACCCAGTTGCAACAAGACTTGTGGCAGCTGGGTATTGATGCCTTGCTGTCGGATACCGATGAAGCGGATGATCTGATTGCGACCCTGGCTCGCACCCTGAGTCGCCATGGCAAGCCCAGTACCATCGTCTCTACCGACAAGGGGTTTTGCCAGTTACTGAGCCCGCACATTCAGTTATGGGACCATTTCAAGCAGCGCCATATAGATGCGCAGCACGTACAGCAGCAATATGGATTACAGGTGACACAGCTGGTGGATTACTGGGCACTGACCGGTGTATCGGGCAGTCAGATAAAAGGCGTTCCCGGCATAGGTCCCAAACGTGCGCAAGCCTTGCTGCAGCGCTGGAAAACCCTCGATCAGCTGCTGTCCGCCCCGGGCGAGAGCAAAGAAGAAAACACTGTAATAAAACATAAATACCAGGCGCTACTGGCGAGACAGCTGGTTAAATTAGTCGATGATATCGAACTGGGCGTTAATTTACAGGATCTTCGCTATCACAGTTTGAAGACCGGATCATAGAATACACGATCTGAAAGTGGTATAACCAGCAAGGAAATTGTGTCTCTATATCATTATCATAAATAACGGAACGCCGCTCATGAACAAACGCAGTATTACCGTGATCCCAGGCGATGGTATCGGCCCAAGCATTGTCGATGCCGCCCTGACCATTCTCGATCACGCCGGTTGTGATTTTCATTACGACTACGCAGATGCAGGCCTGTTGGCACTCGAAAAACACGGCGAGCTTCTTCCCAAGTCCACACTGGACTTGATAGAAAAAAACAAGATTACCCTGAAAGGCCCGCTTACCACGCCCATTGGCGGCGGTTTTACTTCCATTAACGTTTCATTGCGCAAGCACTTCAATCTCTATGCCAACCTGCGCCCAGTAGTGTCGTTTGAAGGTACCAAGAGCCGCTTTGAAAACATAGATATCATTACCATTCGCGAAAATACCGAAGGCATGTATTCCGGTGCCGGGCAAAAGCGTTCAGACGACAACAACAGCGCCGAAGCCATGAGTATTATTACCCGCGAAGGGGCCGAGCGCATTACCGAGTTTGCCTATCAACTGGCCCGCTCCGAAGGCCGTAAAAAAGTCACCATAGTGCACAAGGCCAACATTCTGAAGTCCACTTCCGGGCTGTTTTTAGAAGTGGCCCGTGAAGTCGCGCTGCGCTATCCGGATATTGAAACCAACGAAATGATCGTGGATGCGGTATGCATGAACCTGGTCATGTATCCCGAGCGATTCGATATTATCGTTACCACCAACCTGTTTGGCGATATTATCTCGGACTTGTGTGCCGGTCTGATCGGTGGCCTGGGGATGGCTCCTGGTGCCAACATTGGCAAAGAGGTGGCTATTTTCGAAGCGGTACACGGCTCGGCTCCCGACATTGCCGGCCAGAATATTGCCAACCCCTGTTCGGTCATTCTGGCCTCAATTCAAATGCTTGAGCATTTGGGGATGCAGGATAAAGCCCATCAAATCCGCAATGCCGTACGCAAAACCATTGCCGAGGGCAAAACGGTGACCCGTGATCTGGGTGGCAACGCCAGCACCACAGAGTTTGCGCAAGCCATTATTGCCAATCTGTAAGGCGGGCATCTCTGGTATTGCTACCCGCATCAGTCTAGCAACAAGGGCCATTTGGCCCTTTTTTGATCGCTTTATACCCAATCACGAAAAATTAGGAGTCAAGCGTAGACGTTCAATAACTGAATACCGATTTAGTTAGAGTATGACTAATAAATTCGTATAAAAAATGCAGTTTGGCTCACAACAGAGCAACTATAGTTAGTGAAACGAGGGAGGATGGGCTATGGATGGTCGACTCATACTGCACCAAGGCAGCCGTGTTTTATTGCTGTTGTTGCTTCATATCAATGTCAGTTTTGCCTATGAAGAAGCCATCAGCACGCTACCCGAGCGCCAATACCAGACAAAGACAAACGCCAATTACTTCCCACCCAATGTAAGCAGTGCCCAACCGCTGCGTTTTACCTTCGCCCCACCTGCTATTTTTGGCGACATACCCAAACGTTATGGCCTTAATTTTGAATGGCAGTCCACTCCTGACGGCACATCAGGGCTGAACGCCTATCCCCTTTTGAAACTCACGCCACAAAGTTCGGTCGGATTTTCATTAAAAAACTTCCGGCCACGATTCGACTTTGAAGGAGGCGGCTTTAAAACCTCGATGCGGCTGCGAGGCAATGGTATCAAGCTCAACATACGCCCTGCCGATCCCACTAACCGTCTGGAGTTTGATATAAAAATTACCGACGACGAATCCCGACTCGATCTAACCTACCGGTATTGAGCCACTATAAACTGGAGGCTTACATAACAGAAAAGCACCGAACCTGGCAGGATCGGTGCTTTTCTTCAAGCTTCTAGCTGACGGTTTAAAGCTTTCTTTATTCTTTTGGCTGTAACTTGGCCACTTTGTGCGGCCGATACACATGCACGGTAATTTCTTCCCGATCATGATAAAGCTGCTTGGCCTGAACTTCAAACCCACCCAGTTCGGCGAGCTTGTCTTTTAACTGTTGCAGGTTATGCACCGCTTCGCCGTAGCGCTTTTTCATTGGCAGCTTAAGGTTGAACATGGCTTCCTGGCAGTCTTCATCCACCAACCAGGCGGCCATGGTCGCCACCACCCGTGCCGGCTTTTCAACCATGTCGCACACCAGCCAATAGGTATTTTTACGTGCCGGACGCCAGGTAAAACCGTCTTCGCGATAATGCTTTACCTGCCCGGTATCCATCAAGGTCTGAGCCATGGGGCCGTTATCGATGGCGGTCACCATCATGCCGCGGCTTACCAGCTGATAGGTCCAGCCGCCGGGCGCCGCGCCCAGATCGACCGCACGCAGCCCCGATGTCAGCCGCATATCCCATTCATAGCGGGGAATAAACACATGAAATGCTTCTTCCAGTTTCAGGCTCGAACGACTGGGCGCATCGGCAGGAAAACGCAGCCGCGGGATCCCCATGTGAAAAGGCGAATTATTGAAGGTATAGGAATATCCCAGTATGGCGTGATTATTGGCCATAAAAAACAAGTGCAGCACCGGCTTGGTGTGCGACTCGTTACGCGTCAGCAAGCCCTTGCCACGCAGGGCCTGGCGCATGGGAACGGTAAACTTGCGACAAAAACGCGACAGCTCTTTTCCGTCATTGGTATCTGGCGTTTCTACGCGAATATCCCCACACAGCTCCATGCCCTCGGCTGCAGCCAGCAAGGGGGTAATGCGGTCATCCAGCGGCAAATCTTTTACTTCGGCATACACCACCACCATTTGCCGGGCAAAAATCAGCTCTCTAAACAACAATTTTCGCGCCATTAAATCTGCATCGTCCGGCTGAAAGCATTCATAAATAACAAAGCCGCTGTCGTCCTTGGTGCGAGCAAACCCGGGGCAGCCAAACTGCCCTGCTCTGTCCTGAATTTCCGCAGCCGCCTCTTTCTCGAATCCGGGGCGACAATATAGTAATAAGTGTTTCATCAAGACCTCAACCAAGTGCGACCGGCCAGCAACAAGCTCAACCATCCCGCCATAAAACAGACTCCCCCAAGGGGAGTAATAAAGCCAATACCCTTGGTGCCCAAAAGCACCAAGGCATAAATACTGCCACTGAACAGCAAAGTGCCCAGTGTAAAGAAAGCGGCAGCCAGATGCAGCGTTTTTACCGGCTTGACTCGTAATGCCAGTACCATCAGCAATAACGCCAGTGCATGATAAAACTGATACTGTACCCCGGTATTAAAGGCGCTGACCTGCGTCGCAGACACACCACTGGCAGCCAGACCATGAGCGCCATAGGCGCCCAGCCCAGTGCCGGTCAGCCCCAACAGGGCCGCTACATAAAACCAGATATTAACCAGCAAGAATAAACCTCCTCATACCCGCAACGATGGCCGACAAATTACGATCGAGCGTGGTGCCTGACGCCTTGCGCGGACTAAAACCATGATCGCCGTCCTTCACCCATAAAGTCTGCATGCCGGGCGCCAGATCATAACCGAGTACCGCTTCTTTATTACCAAAATTATCTCGCTCACCCTGTATCAATAACCCCGGCGTGGCCAGTGTGGCCAAATGCTGTCCACGAAACCGATCCGGCTTGCCCGGTGGCGTAAAGGGAAAACCCAGCAAAATGAGTCCGGCCGGTGCCAGGTCGTCGGCCACCAAAGAGGCCATGCGCCCGCCCATCGACTTGCCCGCCAGAAACAGACGCGGATGGGCAAACTCTGCGGCCACTTCCCGCCAGCATGCCAGTAACGCCGGTTCACGATCCGGTGGGCGACGACGTCCGTCGAGTCGTGTTTTCTGCATAAACGGAAATTCAAAGCGTATCACCTGAATTTGCTCATCGGCCAAGCCCAGCGCCAGACTCTCCATCACCGCATGCTCCATGCCTGCACCGGCACCGTGGGCGAGCAGTACGCGATTGGGAGCATTATCGGCTCCGTTGCTTAATATTCGGGTCATAGGGTTAACGCCTTTTGCTGTTCTTCTTTTGCCACCAGGGCCAACATCCATTCGCGAAAGGCGGCTATTTTACCCAATGCCGCCTGAGATTCATGACACACCAGATAATAGGCATTGTTCGACATCAACACCTGCTCGAACGGACACACCAGGCGCCCGGCTTCAATCTCGGGCTGGGCCAGTACACTGTGGCCCAACGCCACTCCCTGGCCATGAATTGCCGCCTGAATCACCATGGACGAATGACTGAATATAGCCCCTTGATTGACATTGGCCGCCACTATGCCCTGCTGTTTGAACCAGGCTTTCCAGTCCCGTCGCGAGGTATCGTGCAATAGCGTATGACGCGTGAGATCTTCGGGCGTAACCAGGGGCTTGGCCCCATGCAACAACAAGGGCGAACATACCGGGATAAGATATTCCGCGTGCAGCTTGTCGGCTCGCAACCCAGGCCAGTTATCTTTGCCGTAATAAATGGCCACATCCACATCATCGGTCAGCGAGCCCTCGTCCAGATCCACGGCCTTGATCCGCACATCAATCTCGGGGCAGGCTTCGCTAAAGCGAACCAGGCGCGGCACCAGCCACTGAATGGCAAAGCTGGGCGGCAGACTCACCGTCAAGGCACCCTTGGCACTCAGCGCCAGCACCCGTTCGGTGGCGTCGGCTATATTAGAAAAAATATCTTTCATATCCAAAAAATAGCGTTGCCCTTCTTCGCTCAGCAACAAAGAACGATGACGCCGACGAAACAGCTTGATCCCCAGATACTCTTCAAGCGCCTTGATTTGATGGCTTATGGCCGCCTGAGTAACAAACAGCTCTTCTGCCGCCCGGGTAAAACTCAAATTGCGGGCAGCGGCTTCAAACGCTTTCAATGCATTAAGCGGGGGAAGACGCCGAGACATAGTAACCTCGATAAGCTTTTCTAATGGCGCAATTATAAATGGCTCACGAATCACAAGCCAGCTCCATCAAGCCAGAGAATGCTCCTGGCTGTGATGATGGCATATATTCATTTTATGTCCTGGCCTCTGATACACTAAGCACCGATTTATTTCCTACTCTTCAGGCGTGTGATGATCAAGATGCTTCCCGTTTCCATGCTCGACTGGCTGGTGTTCAGCATAGTGCTGTTACTGGTACTGCTGGTGCTGTTAAGTTTGCTACGCAAGCTATGGCGTGGAAAACCCAAACAACCCTACCAGCAAAAGCTGCTATTCAGCCCGGAAGGCGCCACCGCTCTGCGGCTGCTGGATCACGCCATTGGCAAACAATTGCGGATATTTGCGGCCGTGAATATCAGCGAGTTGATCACACTCAATCCCAAATTGAAAAAAAGTCAGCGCGAACAAGCCTGGCACGCCATTTACGGCGAAACGCTGGACTTTGTGCTTTGCTCGCCCAAAGATCTGAAGCCCAGAGCCGCCGTGGTGTTGGCCGACGATAGCCTGAGCAAGACCGACGGCAAAAAACAGCAACAGCTCTTGCAGCAGATCCAAGATGCAGGCCTGCCGGTTATTCAATTATCGCCAAAAGCATGGCCGGATGCCCGGGCGCTGCAAGACGACATTATTGCCGCCTGCAAACCCGCTGCCGCTCCCCAGCGCCTGACCAGCGGTCAGGGCCGCGTCGAGCCGGTGCTCAACTTGCCGGACGAAGAGCAAACCGACGAACCGGACAACGAACCCCGAATAAAGCTGTAAGCCGTACGCTAACCGCCGTACGTTAAAAACAGACAAACCCCGTCTCTTTACGGACGGCGTATGGCGTATCGCTGTCTTTTGTATTACCCCCAGATATCGCCAATGGGGGTATCGGGTGAGTAATGGTGCGCAATTTGCGCCTGCAACAACTCGGCGGTGGCCAGAGCATCGGTCAGCGCATGGTGAGGCTGATAAAAAGGCAGATGATATCGGTCCCGGCTGTCGGCCAGGCGAATAGACACCGGCTTTTTACCGCGTAGCCGAGACCATAACCCCAGGGGCCTGGCTCGGTGCAGGCGGGCTTCCAACTCCATGGTATCCACCACCGGAAACACAATACTCTCGTTGAGCCTAGCCTTGAGTGCCGCGGCCAGAAACCCGCGCTCTATGTCTTTATGGTGCACCACCACCACACAACCGGCCAGCGCCGTCAGCAATTCATCCAGCACCAATAGCAAATCGGGGGCAGACTGCACCTCCGAGTGGGTAATGCCGTGGATCACCACAGCTTCGTCGGCCATCGGCTTATGGGGATTCACAATCCAGTGTCTGGCTTCCTTGCAACGAATACGCTGCACATTGAAAGGCACCAGACCAATGCTGACAATGGCATCTTTTTTCTGGTTTAATCCTGTGGTTTCAAAGTCCATCGCCACAAACGGCACCTGGGCCAGAGGCGTAGTGGCATCAACGGCACCGGCCCGATAAAACCGCTCCAGTCGGTAGTCTCGGGCATGACGGGCCAGTTCGCCGAACAACTCCGGCCATAGCGGTACCTGTTCTGAGTGCTGTATATCCTGAGGTCGCAGATAAAACATGATGCGGCTTAGCTCCGGTTGGGCTGATAACGAAACTTCATGAATTTTTGCGCATTGCTTAAGATCTGAAACGCGTCTTTAAGATTACGCCGCTCAAAGTCCGACAGATTATCGGGCTCGATATTGTTGTCCGGCTCGGTTCCCGCCTCCACATCCAGTGCCTGATGGCGAATACGCACCGTGGCAATAAACTCCATGGCATCACGCAAATCCGGCCCTCTGCCTTTGGGCAAAATTCCCGATTCAATCACATCATTAAGCCGCTCAAACGAATTGTGTGCCGTGGATCCGACCGCAAGGGCATGTACCCGGATCAAGTCGGCCAAAGGGGCCGTGCCGCGACGCTTGAGGTTGATGGAGTTATTGTGTTTGCCGTCTTGCTCCATCACAAATTCTTTGAAAAATCCCAGCGGAGGCGTGCGCCCCAGAGCATTGCGCGCCATGCTCGCCAAAAAACGCGGGCTGCGCTGGGCCCGGCGAGAAATAAGCGCATTGAGTTGTTCGGCCCACTGGGTTTTGCCATAGACACCGTCAAGATCGAAGAAAATCGAGCTGTTCAGTAAGGTCTGGGGGCTGGGGTTGGCAATCCAGTCACTAAAGCATTGCTCCCATTGCTGGCGCGTTTTTTGCCACTGCACATTGGTGGCCATAATGTCACCGGTGCAATAGCTGTAACCGCAGGCCGCCAGACCATCGCACACCCGTTTGGCCAGGGCGGAAAAATAGGCGCCGTGCTGAGCCGGATCGTAGCGGTTATCGAGAATAATGGCGTTATCCTGGTCCGTAACAATCAATTGCTCGTCGCGGGCCATGGAGCCCAATGCCAGAAAGCAGTACGGCACCGGCGGCGGCCCCAGCTCTTGTTCGGCCAGCTCCAGCAATCGCTGCTTGAAGCTGCGGCCAATACCGGCCATGGCCGTGCCTATCATTTGCGAGTTGGCGTCTTCGTTAACCATGCGTACAAAACAGGCCTTTACATCATCGGCAATAGCCGCCAGTTCCTCGGCATTTTGTGCCTTGAAGATATGGCGGACCACAAACAGGCTACTGCGCGACTCGTGGCGCATCACATCCGACAAGGCAACTACCCCCACCGGCTTGCCCTTGTGCAAAATAGGCAAGTGATGCAGGTTATAGCGCAGCATGATCAACATGGCCTCAAACACGAACTGGCCGCTTTCCAGGGCCACCAGATCCGTTGACATGACTTCAGCCACGCCAATATCGGCCGACAACCCCGTGGCCAACACCCGGGTTCGCAAATCTCTGTCCGTTAAAATCCCGGCCACACTGTCATGTCCCCTCTCGTCCGCTTCCTGAGTCGAGCCCAGCACCAATATGGAAGAAACGCCTTCTTCGGTCATCTTTTGCGCGGCTTCCAATATGCTGGCCGACAAGGGGATTGTCACCGGCTCGCGAGAAATCAGCTCGCGCACCGTCGAGGTGAGCAGTTCGTCCCCCCCCTCTTGTCGTGATACCGCCTGACGCAGTCGAGTGCGATCTTCAACTTCCACATAATCGGCAAATGAGTCATGACTTTCATACAACTCATTGAACAGAGCTTCAGGCAAACAGTACACCAGGGTATCTTCCAGTGCGGTGGCCGACATGCGTACCCGGTTGTTCATCAGCAAGCCCATCTGGCCAAACAGATTGCCTTCGCTCAGCCGATTATGCAGCTCGCCGCTGCGGCGGTGCATTTCTACGGCACCGGAGCGGATCAAGTACAGGTCGTGCACCAAATCGCCATAATTCAGGATCACGGTGCCGGCACGGTAATAGGCAATTTCTATCTGCTCGGCAATGGCTGCAAGCACCTCATCGTCCAGATCATTAAAGGGAGGAAAACGCCGAATAAAACCTAATATTTCCAGTTGTTCCGCTTCCATATCGCGACTCGCTCATCTTGAAAAATAAAGAGTGAAGGGTAAAGAGTGAAGTGAACGCCACATAGCCTAAAAACGCCAAACCTGACCCCATTCAGGATCAGGGTCTTGTTCAAACCCGAGTGCTCTTTCGGCAGCTCGATAATACAAAAAGGGCGAAGCGCCTGGTGTTGGGTTCCCCCTTCACACTGCACACTTCGCCCTTCACATTGTTTATTCAGCCTGCTTTATCTGGGTTCGGATGCCAGCCCTTTAATCAGGGAAACACACGACACCAGCAGCACTATGGTAAACGGAAACCCAGTAGAAACAGCCATGGCTTGCAGTGCAGCCAAACCGCCCCCCAGCATCAGGGCAATGGCCACCAGCCCCTCGAAGGTGCACCAGAACACCCGTTGAGGTTTGGGCGAGTTCACCTTACCGCCAGAGGCGATGGTGTCAATCACCAAAGAGCCGGAGTCGGAGGACGTCACAAAGAACACCACCACCAGAATAATACCGATAAAGGAGGTGATCTGCGCCAGCGGCAAGTCATCCAGCATGATGAACAGCTGCAGCGGTACCGCCGCCTCGGCCACGGCCTGATAGCCTTCGCTCACCAGCTGATTAATGGCGGTGCCACCAAAGGCGGTCATCCATAATACACAGGCGGTAGAAGGCACCAGGAGCACCGACACTAAAAACTCGCGTACGGTACGTCCACGAGAAACTCGGGCAATAAACATACCGACAAACGGAGACCAGGAAATCCACCATGCCCAGTAGAAGGCTGTCCACCCCTGAGAATAGTTGGCGTCTTCACGTGCAAAGGGCATCGACAAGGCCGGCAAATGCTCGACATAAGACATCAGGTTAGAGAAGAATCCCGTCACAATCAGCAGTGTAGGGCCAACAATAATTACAAATATCAGCAGCAACGCCGCCAATGCCATGTTGATTTCGGACAGCCGCTTGACACCCGCGTCCAGCCCCGCCAATACGGAAATAGTGGCAATACCGGTAATCAGGATAACCAGCACAATTTCGGTGGTGGTGCCCAGTGGCGTATCAAACAGATAATTCAAACCGGCGCTGGCTTGAGAAGCACCAAAACCCAACGAGGTAGCCAAACCGAACATGGTGGCAATCACCGCCAGCATATCGATTAAATGCCCAGGCCAACCCCACACGCGCTCGCCCAGCAATGGGTAAAATATCGAGCGGACCGTCAATGGCAACCCTTTATTAAAGGAGAATATCGCCAGCCCCAATGCCAAAACTGCATAAATGGCCCAAGGGTGCAGCGCCCAGTGATAAATAGTCGCCGCCATGCCCAGGCTGGTGGCCGCCGCCGCATCGCCTGCCGCGCCTCCCAGAGGTGCCCAGTCGGTACGCACGCCATTTTCCAGGGTAATACCGCCCATTGAGGTGCCAAAATGAGACAAAGGCTCAGACACACCGTAAAACATCAAGCCTATGCCCATGCCTGCGGCAAACAGCATGGAAAACCAGCCAATATAGGTAAAATCGGGCGTGGCTTCGGTGCCGCCAATGCGCACCCGGCCCAGTGGCGAGATAATCAGCCCCAGGCACATCAGCACAAAAATATTACCGGCACTTAAAAAGAACCAATCCAGGCTTGCCGTCAACCAGTTGCGCAAATCGGCAAACAGCGGGGCAACCTGATTTTGAAAGGCCAGGGTAAGAAACACGAAGGCCACGATAGCCAAACCGGAGATCAAGAACACCCGGTTATGAATATCCAGTCCAAACGGACCTATCTGTAGCGCAATATTATCTTGCCCTACCTGATAGTCGGTATTAATGGGATTCACCTTACCCTCAGGTGCGATCACATCATGATTGTTGTTATCTGTCATTGCTCAGATCCTTTGCGCACTAGCACTAAATGGTTAGCGTCATGGTAAAATACCCGCTAAATATAACACAAAAATCCAGCTAACTATTTGAAACCAGAGCTAACTGGTTAATTTTTCCCCGTTACCAGCAAGATATAATGTACCGCCGGTACCTGCCTGGCTCAACAGCCTCCCCATCATCATCAATAACGGTAAGTCGATTAGGTTAAGGTAGCGCCAATCCCGGTATCTGGCGCGGCTGGCTGCACAGAATCGAGCAAAATATCGTACAAGGCCTGGGCGGCCACCGATAATTTGTGCTCGCGGCGCGTTACCATGCCAACGGCACGGTCCAGCACAGGCGCCTGCAATGGCAGGCAATGAGCTCCCAGCTCAAACATTTGCCCACGACACAAGGCCGGTACCACACTCACCCCGAGCCCCGCTCCGACCATACGGCCTATGGTCGCCAGCTGATGGCTCTCGAAGGCCACCGGCACCGTTTGCTCCTGCGGCAAATACCCTGTCTGCACAAGCTGCTTTACGTGCTGCTCCAGCATCAGTCTCACCGCCGACGGTCGCTGCAAGGCAATAAAAGGTTCGACCAGCAACTTCGCCCAGCTGATATCCGTCTGCTGAGCCAAGAGCGAGCTGGCCGGCACCACAGCGACAAAACGGTCCTGATATAAAGGCATAAACGCCAAACCCAGATCGGCGGTGGGCTCAAAAGTAATGCCCAGCTCCACATGACCATCGCGCACCAGATCCAGCACCTGTTCGTTGATCACATCATTAATGGTGACATTCACCCCCGGGTGGCGGGCGCGAAATTGCTGCAATAACGGTGGCAACACATTACCGGCAAATGACGGCATGGCCGCTAGCACCACCCGACCTCGCTGCAGGGTAAAACGCTGGCGTAATTCATCTTCGGTATTATCCCACTCCACCAGCAAGCGACGGGCCAGCGGCAACAGCGCCTCGCCTTCGGGCGTCAGTCGCACCTGGCGTGTGGTGCGGGTAAACAAGCGCCCGCCCAAGTCTTGCTCCAGGCTCTTGATGGTCAGGCTGAGCGCCGACTGCGATAAAAACAATCGCTCTCCGGCTACAACAAAACTCAGAGTTTGCGCCACCGCCATGAAGGCCCGCAATTGCTTTACCGTCATCATGCTTTCCTTAACTCTGCCAGACTGTACTCAACTGTAACTGTTTTTGGCTCAGTTTGATTTGTAGAACTCATCAATCAATCACAAAATCAAACTTAACAAATAAATAACACATGCAATACTCAGTCATACTTTGTAATAACAAACATCAGGTAATCGCCCATAACAAGAGGGAATCAGGATGGCAGGTTTCGATAAACGCGTAGCGAGCTATGAGGCCGCTCTGGCCGGACTGGAAGATGGCATGACGGTGCTGGCAGGGGGCTTTGGCCTGTGTGGCATACCGGAAAATCTGATTAGCGAGATCAAGCGTAAAGGCACGCGGGATCTGACTATCGTATCCAATAACTGCGGCGTCGACGGCTTTGGCCTGGGCCTGCTGCTTGAAGACCGACAAATCCGCAAGATGATTGCCTCTTATGTGGGCGAAAACGCCTTGTTTGAACAGCTGTTGCTCAGCGGCGAGCTGGAAGTGGAGCTAACGCCCCAGGGCACTCTGGCGGAAAAAATGCGCGCTGGCGGCGCCGGTATTCCTGCCTTTTTTACCGCCACCGGCTATGGCACCGACATTGCCAAGGGCAAGGAAGTACGCGAATTCAATGGCCGCCCCCATATTCTGGAGCCCTCCATTACCGGCGATTTTGCCATCGTCAAAGGCTGGAAAGCCGACCATTACGGCAACGTGGTGTACCGCCATACCGCCCGTAATTTCAACCCACTGGCCGCCACCGCCGGAAAGATCACGGTCGTCGAAGTCGAAGAGATCGTCGAGCCCGGCCAGCTTGAGCCCTCGCAAATTCATACTCCCGGCATTTATGTAGACCGACTTATCTGCGGCCAATTTGAAAAGCGCATCGAAAAACGCACCGTGCAGGACTAAATAAACAACAAGGCGCAGCCAACTTATTGCTCGCTGCAATGACCGAATCAACATCAAGGAGAGCAGGCAATGGCACTGACTCGCGAACAAATGGCCCAGCGTGTGGCACAGGAATTACAAGACGGCTTTTACGTTAACCTCGGCATTGGCATACCGACCCTGGTGGCCAACTATGTACCGCAAGGCATGGAGGTCATGCTGCAGTCTGAAAACGGCTTGCTGGGCATGGGGGCTTTTCCTACCGAGGCCGAGCTGGATGCCGATATGATCAACGCCGGCAAACAAACCGTGACCGCCCGTATTGGCGCCTCCATTTTCGACTCTGCAGAATCTTTTGCCATGATCCGCGGCGGTCATGTGGACCTGACCGTGCTGGGCGCCTTTGAAGTGGACGTACACGGCAATATCGCCTCCTGGATGATCCCGGGTAAATTGGTGAAAGGCATGGGTGGCGCCATGGACCTGGTGGCCGGTGCCGATAACATTATCGTGACCATGACTCACGCCTCCAAAAATGGCGAATCCAAACTGCTGCCCCAGTGCCAACTTCCGCTAACGGGCGCCGGCTGCATTAAACGGGTACTGACCGATCTGGCCTATCTGGAAATTGAAGATGGCGCTTTTATCCTGAAAGAAAGAGCACCGGGCGTGAGTGTAAAAACAATCGTCTCCCTTACGGCCGGCAAGCTGATCGTGCCGGATCAGGTACCCGAAATGCGCTTTGATATTCAATAAACCCATTGACCAATACCGGGTTAAATGACGTCGGATCATTGCCCGTAAATACGTTCACGTTTATTGCATGTCCGGTTATCACGATAACCGGGCATGGCTGTACATCACATTAAGGATGCTTATGATGTTCAACAAAATCACTGGATTCAGCGTGAATCTGGTACAACGCTATCTGCCCTCGGCGTTTGTGTTCTCCGCCCTGCTCACCCTGTTTGTGTTGGCGGCCGGCATTATTTCTACCGAGCAAAGCCTATCGGCCATGGTGCAACATTGGAGCACCGGCTTTTGGACCCTGCTCGGTTTTGCCATGCAAATGGGCCTGATTTTTGTTACCGGCCACGCCTTGGCTTCTGCCCCCATAATTAACCGCCTGCTCGACCGTTTGGCCGGGCTTGCCCATACTCCGGGCCAAGCCGTGATCATGGTGACCCTGGTGGCACTCGCCGGTTGCTGGCTGAACTGGGGCTTTGGTCTGGTAATAGGCGCCGTGTTTGCACGCGCCCTGGCCCGAAAGGTAGAGGGTGTGGACTACCCTTTGCTGGTGGCTTCTGCCTATTCCGGTTTCTTGATCTGGCATGGCGGCCTGTCTGGCTCTGTGCCTTTGTCGATGGCCAGCGGCGGCGAGAGCCTGGCGCGCATCACCAATGGCGTTTTGTCTGATCCCATTGCCGTTAGCCAAACCCTGTTTACCACTTATAACCTGACCATTATCGCCCTGCTGGTCATCGGCCTGCCGTTGCTTAACCGCGCCATGCACCCACGACAAAACCCCAAAGTAGCCGATCCGGCCAAGCTGATAGAATCCCGTACCGAGCGCCCCAAACGCGACACCCCCGCCCAGCGGCTGGACGACAGCCGTTTATTGGGGCTTGCGTTGGTGGCCATGGCCGCGGTGTATCTGTTCAACCATTTCAGCAGCAAGGGTTTTGTGCTGGGGCTGGACATAGTGATCGCCATCTTCCTGTTTGCCGGGTTGCTATTACATGGCACGCCCGAACGCTATATGCGCACCGTGGATGAAAGCGTACGTGGCATCAGCGGCATAGTGCTGCTGTTTCCCTTTTATGCCGGCATCATGGGCATGATGATGGGCGCCAACAGCGAGGGAGTTTCTCTGGGCCGCCAGATCACCGAAACCTTTATTTCCTGGTCCACCGCCGACACCTTTCCACTGCTAGCCTTTTTAAGCGCCGGCCTGGTCAACGTGTTTGTCCCCTCGGGCGGCGGCCAGTGGGCGGTGCAGGCACCCATTATGTTGCCTGCCGCTCAGGCACTGGGCGTATCGCCTACCGTCACCGCCATGGCCATCGCCTGGGGAGATGCCTGGACCAACATGATACAGCCCTTCTGGGCGCTACCGCTGTTGGGCATAGTGGGTCTGGGTGCACGCGATATTATGGGCTATTGTCTGATCATGCTGGTGTATTCCGGCCTCGTGATTTCCTCCGTACTGTATTTTATGGCCTGAAATAGGCACAAGATCACCGGCATAACGACAGCTCGTTATGCTGCGCTGCGCAACCTGATACGCAAGTCAATACAGCCATACTGCAAGTGAGCGAGCGCCGGCAACAAGGCTGGAGTTATGTTAGTACCCAGAATAAAAAAGCGCCTCACGGCGCTTTTTTATTCTGCTGTTTTTTTGATCAGACTTTTTTCGCCACTTTTTGCGCCAACACGGCATCGATGTCTGCAGCACAGTGGCGCTCGGCCAGTGCCTCGCCCGGCTGGTCGCTGGTGCGATTGACGATGCGCCCTCTTTGTACGGCGGGCCGTGCAGCAATCTCTTTCGCCCAGCGCAGCACGTGAGTGTAACTGGCGGCATCGATAAACTCGGCGGCATCGTATGCCCGGCCCAGCACCAGATTGCCATACCAGGGCCAGATGGCGATATCGGCAATGCTGTATTGGTCTCCGGCAATATAGGGGTTCTCTGCCAGTTGCTTGTCCAGCATATCGAGCTGTCGCTTGGCTTCCATGGTAAAGCGGTTAATGGCGTACTCTATCTTTACCGGCGCATAGGCATAAAAATGGCCAAAGCCGCCGCCCAGATACGGTGCCGAACCCTGTAGCCAAAACAGCCAGTTCAGAGTCTCGGTGCGTTCGGCAATATCGGTTGGTAAAAAACGGCCAAATTTTTCTGCCAGATACAGCAGTATATTACCGGACTCAAACACCCGGATCTCATTCTCCGTTGAGCAATCCAGCAGTGCCGGTATTTTGGAATTGGGATTTATCTCGACAAAGCCGCTGGAAAACTGATCCCCGTCGCCAATGCTGATCATGTGGGCATCGTATTCGGCCTCGCTAACCCCCAGCGCCAGCAGCTCTTCCAGCATAATAGTGACTTTCTGGCCATTGGGGGTGCCCATGGAATGCAGCTGCAGTGGATGCTTGCCCTTGGGCAGGGTTTTCTTGTGGGTGGCGCCCGATACCGGCCGGTTGGTTTTTGACCAGGTACTGCCGTCGTCTTTGGGTTCGGTCCACACCTTGGGGGGGTGATATTCACGCGTCATATCGTTTCCTCATCTCAATGTACCGGTTCATCAATGGGTGTCATGCCTAACATCATGTCTATACATGGCCATGCCTCACTGTAACCAATATTGGCCATTACGCCCAGCATCCCCTTTGCGGGGATAAGTCGGCTTATTGCTGCTCTATGCCCTGCGCCATACGTAGCGCCGAGGGAATAGAGGCGGCTCTGACGCTGCCATGATGATGTTGAAAATAGTCATAATACTGCACGGTTAATTCTGGCAACTGGCTTAAACGTTTAGCCAAACGCCGTGTGGCGTCTTCTGGCAAGGTGCTGCCTTCACGATGCGATGCACTGCGTTGAATCAATACGTGGCCGTTCGGCCGCTGCTTTCGCTGCTTATAAGAGGCTTCGTCGTTCAATATTTGCCCCTGCTGCCACCACAAGGACGGGTCGACCGCAATATAACTCTGAAAGCTTTCAGGGTGATTAAACAAGGTATGCAGCACAAATAACCCGCCAAATGAATGGCCCCACAAAGATTGACGGCCAGCATCCAGCTGAATACGTTTCGCCACGCGTGGCTTTACCTCCTGTTCAACAAACTGCCAAAACGCCTCTGCCCCGCCGTATTGCGCACTTTTCGCGGTGGGCGTGTAGTCATAAGCACGAGCGGGTTGAGCATTGTGCTGGTAACCCAGCGTCACAATCACCGGCCAATCGCCGCCCTTCAGGCGACTAAAATCCTGTTCATTCAACGCCGCCAATGCCGCATTGCCATCCAGCATATACAGCACGGGATATCCCTGTTCGGGAATAGGAGCCTTGGGAATACTTATCACAATCTGATAGTGCCTTTGTTGATCGAGCGAGGTTAAAGCAAAGCCCTCGAATCGATAGTAACAGGACGTTTTTTCAACCGGCATCGGCTCCGCTTTTACCGCTTCCTTGTCTACCGCCAACGCCGAGCCCGGCATCACCAAAAACAGGCTCATGATCAATAGTGCGCAATATCTCATTATTTCCCCAATTTTTCGTGGAATGTGCCGCAGTCATGATCGGGTAACTGACACAAACGAATTGCAAATGATACTAACTATCATTTACTATACGGAACTGAATTTTCTCTGAATGCCAACGGCGGCTTTGGTCGAACCTGGTGCACAGAGGTGCTGCTGACAGCCTTCGCCATGGATGCTGCGCCAGTGCTTACCTATATCAACAATGCCACCGGTGATGTTGCTTTTTATAGATGATGCACTTATTTGAGAATAAGAACTACTACCTTTAAGGATATTGGTAATATGCAAAGATATTTATGGCTGCTTGGCAGCTGTGCGTTGGCCGTATCGGCCCAGGCGAATGAGTCTGACGCAAATAGCTATACGCTGGATGAAGTCTTGGTAACGGCCCAGGAGGTGCTCAAGCAAGCACCCGGAGTGTCTATTATTACCGCAGACGATCTGGCAAAGCAGCCGGTGAGTAATGATTTGTCGGAAGTCATTCGTACCATGCCCGGCGTTAACCTGACGGGCAACAGCACCAGTGGTCAGCGCGGCAACAATCGCCAGATTGATATTCGCGGCATGGGCCCCGAAAATACCCTGATTTTAATCGATGGCAAGCCCGTCAATAGTCGCCAGGCGGTGCGCTATGGCTGGCGCGGTGAGCGTGATACCCGTGGCGATACCAACTGGGTACCCATGGAAGCAGTTGAGCGCATCGAAGTATTGCGTGGTCCGGCCGCCGCCCGTTACGGCAACGGCGCCGCCGGGGGTGTGGTTAACATCATTACCAAGGCAATTCCCGACCAGTTTTCAGGCTCGGCAACCGCGTATATGGAGCAGCCAGAAGATTCAGTCGATGGCGCCAGCAAGCGGCTGAACTTTATCGTTTCCGGCCCGCTTTCCGATAAGGTCGGGTTACGGATATCCGGTAATATCGCCAAAACCGACTCCGATGACTGGGACATTAACCGGGGTCATCAATCTACCCGCCTCGACGCGGGCCGCGTGGATTACCGAGGCACCTTCCCTGCGGGTCGTGAGGGAGTACGCAATAAAGATCTGGCACTGCGCTTGAGTGTGCAGCCGACAGCAGCCCATCAATTTGACCTAGACGCCAGTTTCAGCCGCCAAGGCAACATTTATACCGGTGACACCCAGAATACCAATAACTACACCACCAATGCCCAGGGCGACTTGGTTGCTACCTCGGAGCTGGTGCAGAAGAATATTGGGGCAGAAACCAATATTATTTATCGTCAAAGCTTCGCCCTGACTCATAAAGGGGAATTCGACTCGGGGAACTCCCTGAGCTATATGCAGTATGAAAATACCCGTAACCACAGGTTAGACGAAGGTCTCGCCGGCGGCACCGAAGGCTTGTTTTCCGATAACAGCATGACTACCTCGGTGCTGGATCAATACACGGCGCATACCGAGTTTAATATGCCCACCCAGATGGCGGGACTGGATCACGTGCTGACCGTGGGCGCAGAATGGACCCAGAGCAAGTTTACCGACAATAACTCGGTCGGCCAAAGCACCACGGAAGGCGGGCAGGTAGGCGGCGTTGCGGCGCAAGATCGCAGTCCAGAAGCGCAGGACCACATTACCTCTGTGTTTGTAGAAGACAATATCAACCTCACCGATAGCACCATACTCACTCCCGGCTTGCGTTACGACAAACACAGCGTCACCGGAGATAACTGGAGCCCGGCACTGAACCTGACCCATTATCTTGATGACGCCTGGACGCTGAAAGCCGGTATTGCCCGTGCCTATAAAGCACCCAACCTGTATCAAACCAATCCAGATTACCTACTCTACAGCCGTGGCAACGGTTGTTGGAACGGTGGGGGTTCTTGTTATCTGCAAGGTAATGCTGATTTAAAAGCCGAAACCAGTACCAATTCCGAATTGGGCATTGAATATGCTGCCAACGACATAGTGGCGGGAGTCACTTACTTCCATAACGATTACCGCAACAAGGTGGAAGCCGGATTGCAGCCCGTAGGGCAAGCCACAGGTGGAACTGGTAACTTTGTCAATTCAGATATATTCATGTGGAGCAACGTACCCAAGGCCGTTATAGAAGGACTGGAAGGTACCTTTAATATGGGCCTTACGCCGACTCTGGATTGGTCCAACAACATGACCTATATGCTGCAAAGCAAGAATAAAACCACCGGTGAGGCGCTGTCGGTGATCCCCGAGTTTACCCTGAATTCCCGCCTGGACTGGCAGGTTACCGATCAGCTGGGCCTGAATACCCATGTCACCTGGTACGGTAAACAGGTACCGAACAAATACGACTTCCAGGGCAAGCCGGTACAGGGCGAAGAGCGAGATCAACTTTCACCTTATGCTCTGGTGGGCCTGGGTGGCCGTTATACCTTGTCCGATGCGCTCGCCTTTAGCGCAGGCATCAATAATGTGTTTGACAAGCGTCTGTACCGCCGTGGTAATGCGGTGGGCGTAGGCGACCCACGCACCATTTATGGTGCCGGTGCCGAAACCTATAACGAACCCGGCCGTAGCTTCTACGCCTCGGCAACCTACAGTTTCTAATACCCATTGGCAGAAAAAAGTGAAATAAAAAACAGCGCTGGTCGCTGTTTTTTATTTCATCGTTCAGAGAAAACGTTTAAGAAAACATCAGGCGCAGGGTGCGCTGAATGG
Source organism: Oceanisphaera marina (assembly GCF_014643915.1). Classification (GTDB taxonomy): domain Bacteria; phylum Pseudomonadota; class Gammaproteobacteria; order Enterobacterales; family Aeromonadaceae; genus Oceanimonas; species Oceanimonas marina. The sequence goes on along the minus strand of NZ_BMKE01000006.1, from coordinate 44,986 downwards.
CGATCATCACAATAGAAGAGTGGTCTTCTTCAGGAAAACAGCGGTAGGTAACCCGCTCGCCCAATACCGGCCGCAAATGGTCGGCCGCTGCACAGGCCTGCGTTATCATCTGGCGCGCTGCGCGCCTTTGCACAAGCGCCGCCACACCCGGGGTACCCAACAGCCAGGGGGCAGGCTGCCCTTCCCATTCCCCCACCGCCACCAACACACCGCGAATACTCTCGGTCGCGGCTTGCTCCAATGCATTCAGGCGCATAGCCAGCGCCTCAGGCTGCCACCATACCGACGGGCTGATGGCCGCATAATGACAAAAAACCTCTGGCCGAACAGCCAGCGCGTTCAGCACAAAGTAACCGGCCAGCGAGTGGCCAAACAATGACTGACGCGCGGCATTCAGGCCAAACTCTGCGCTCAGTTCGGGGGCCAGCTGCTCGGCAATAAACGCGAGAAATTCCGCCCCGCCACCGGCCTTGTCTGCGGCATGATTCGCGTCAACCAGCGTCGATGCCTCGAAGGTATAGTCACGATAACGATATTCGGTGGCAAACAGGCGCTCGCCGCCGTGGGCAATGCCCACCACCGCCGCCATGCCAATGCCGGTCGCATCGGGACGACGGCCGCTGCGTTGAATGGCCTCGACAAAAGTGGCAAACATGGCATTGGCATCCAGCACGTACACCACCGGCCAGCCACCCGCTGGCGGAGTGCCCGGCGGTATCCACACGCTTATCTGATACGCCGCCCCGTTCGCCCGCGACACGCATTCCCGATGCTGGCTTTCCTTCATATCCCCTACCTCTTTATCGAATCTTGCCAGGTCGTTGGTCAACCGCAGAACAAGCGCCGGCTTAGCCATAAATCACATCGTCAATCATGACCTGCATATTGCCCTGAGAGCACTGCCCTACCCGCGCTTGCACCCCATATACCCGAGCCAGAGTGTCCGGGGTAATGGCCTCACCGGGAGTGCCGCTGGCGACCACCTGCCCCTGAGCCAGCATCACGATACCGTCGGACCAGCGTGCCGCCACATTAAGATCGTGCAGCACCGCCACTACTATCATGTTGCGCTCGCGAGCCAGTTCATGCACCAGTCGCATCACCCGAAACTGATGCTTCAAGTCCAGGGCACTGATCGGCTCGTCGAGCAGCAGCACCCTGGGGTTACGCGCCAGTACCTGGGCCAGCGAAACCAACTGGCGCTGCCCGCCAGACAGATGCCCCAGGTTTCTCAGCGCCAGATCGACAATGCCCACCCGTTCGAGAACCTCCACCGCATATTGCTTGACCTCCTGGCTCGAACTCGCGCCCTCCATCGGGGAAGCTCGCAGCGCGCTGATCACGCTTTCCAGCACGTTCAGCGACACCCCTTGCGGCAGCGTTTGCGGCATGTAAGTAACGCGCCGCGCCCAGTCGGCCAACGGCCGACCAATCAACTCATAACCGTCAAGGCGCACCGATCCCCTGGCCGCTTGCAAGCCGGCCAGGGCGCGCATCAGCGTGCTTTTACCCGCCGCATTAGGGCCAATCAGTGAATACACCCCGCCGGCAGCCAGCGTTGGCAGGCTGATCTGTTGAATGATATGGCGCTTGCGATAACCGGTGGACAAGCCACTGATCTGCAGGCCTGCACTCTGCTCGCTGGCCGTTTGCTCAATCTTGCTCATGATTGTTTCTCCGGCTTCCAGAAGATCAGCAATAAAAATACCGGCACCCCCACAATCGAGGTCACTATGCCTACCGGCAGTAATACGCCCGGTACCAGCACCTTGCTGGTGGCCGAGGCCAACGCCATGATCAAGGCCCCGGTTAAAATACTGCCGGGCAGCAAAAAGCGGTGATCTTCTCCCAGCATCAGTCGGGCAATGTGCGGCCCAACCAGGCCGATAAAGCCAATGGTGCCCACAAACGCCACCGACGTGGCCGCCAGAATACTGACCCGCAACAGCGCCAGAAAGCGCAGCCGCCCCACGTTGATACCAAAGCTGCGCGCCCTGTCTTCCCCCAGACGCAGTGCGGTCAACTTGCCGGCCGATGCCAGCGAGAATGGCACCACAACCAATAACACCAGCGCCAGCAAGCCCACATTCTGCCAATTTGCCCGCGAGAGCGAGCCCATGCTCCAGAATACCAGTTGCTGCAGTGCCGCCTGGGATGAGGCAAACTGCACGAAGGCCACCAGCGCGTTAAATACAAACACCAGGGCGATGCCCAGCAACACCATGGTTTCCACACTGGCACTGCGCAACCGCGTCATCAGCTGTAACAGCAATACCGATCCCAGAGCAAAAATGAAGGCGTTCAGTGACACCATCCACTCGGTAGAAACAAACGGCAAACTGATCCCCAGCACAATAGCCAAGGCCGCGCCAAAGGAAGCCGCCGACGATACCCCCAGGGTAAAAGGGCTGGCCAGGGGATTATTGAGAATGGCCTGCATTTCGGCGCCGGCCAGCGACAAGGCCGCTCCCACCAGCATGGCCATCAGGGCATAGGGCAAACGTACATTCCAGATAATGGTTTTTTGTGCGGTGGATACACTGTCTGGATTGAGGATCCCCGCCCACACCTGGGCCGCGGTCAGCGAAGAAGGCCCGGTAATCATGTCGAGCACCAGGGCCCCCAGGCACAGCAGCACCAATACCGCCAAAATCAGTACGCGCCAGCGTACCTTGCTGCGATAAGCCGACAGAATGGCAGCGGAATCAGTGGTGGCAGCGCCCGGCGTAGATAGATCAGTCAAGGTATTCACGAAAGTAGCCTGTTTCAAGGGTGTTGCGATGAGGGAAGATCAACCCAGCCGGTGCCGGTATACGGCAAGGCCAGAAAGCGCTCGTTAATAAGCTGCAAGGTACTTGCGGGATCCAGATCGGCAAAAAGCCGGGGGTGTATCCATTTGGCCAATGCCTCTACCGCCACAATATCCAGCGGCGAGTTCAATAGCTGATGGGCCAGGCCGTGTACCCGCCCCTGGCTCACCGCCGAGAGATCGGCAATGCCATGACGGCTGGCGACCCTGGACAATGCCGCCTGTGCGTCTGGCACGCTATACCCCCCCCCCATGACCAGACCGCCATTTTTCGCCAACGCGGGTCCGCCGGTGGCAATATACACATCGGGATCGCTGGCAATAATATATTCAAGATTGAGTTTGCCCGAGGCTTTGGTCAGCACGTCGGCCCCTATGTTGTGCCCGCCCACAAACGCAATGTAGTCACCTATGCCGCCATTACCCGGCGAAAAACAGCAATCTTGGGTGATGCCCGCATGGGCCTCCATGAATACCGTCGGCCTGGAGACGTCGCCCTCATCAAGACGTTGTGAAATACGCGCCAGGTGTTGCTCGCGCAGCGCCAGATACGCCTGTGCCTGGGGCTGGTTGCCGGTCAAGCGGGCCAATAGTTCAAGGCTGGGAGCCTGATGCTTGAAGGGATCGATAAAGAAGTCAATAAACACCACCGCAATGCCCGAGGCTTGCAACATGGCCACCTGATCATCCGTCGGGCCACGGCTCAGCGATACCACCGCCACATCAGGATCGGCGGCCAGCATCGACTCCATATCGAAGCTTTCTGCCGAGCTGGACACCACAGGCAGTGACTTCATGGCAGGGAACGCCGCCACCGTACGCTGATAGAATTCCTCGCCCAAACGGTTGATGTCGTTTGGCCAGGCGGCGAGCTTGCTCACCGGATCGGGATCAATCAATGACAATGCCAGCAGAAAACGCCCATCATCAATGGCGATGGTGTCAATGTTATCGGGCACGGTCACGGTTCTGCCGCGCAGGTCGGTTACCTCTTGCCCGGCGGCGGCCGTCAATGGTGTCAGAGCCGAGCACACCACCAACATGCCGGTCGCCAATGCACGAACCACAGCCGTGGTGCCAATGCGTAAAATACCTTCCATTAAAATTCCTTTCTCAAACATGCAAGGGAATCAGGCGCGCAGCGTCGCGCCACCGTCCACGTATAAATCATCCATCACGATATGCCCGGCCTGATCGGACAACAAAAACATCACCGCATTGGCAATATCTTCCGGCTGCGCCAGCTTGCCCAGTGGAATCCCGGTTTTATAGTCCTCGGGAATGCCGTCTATCACCCGCTGCTCGCCACTGTCATCCGCCCACATACCGGTTTGCATCGGAGTGCGGGTGGAGCCCGGAGCCACGCTGTTGCAGCGAATGCCAAATGGCGCCAGCTCCAGTCCCAGACAGCGCATGAACATGGCCGTCGCCGCCTTGGAAGCGGCGTAAGCGGCCATCGCATGGCGGGGAATACCGGCGGCGTTCGACCCGACCGTGACGATGACGCCCCGGCGGCGGGGCGTCATGACTCGGGCCAGTGCCCGTGACACATAAAATACACCGTCGGCATTCACCGCAAAGGTGCGCCGCCAGGTGGCATCGTCGATATGCTCCACCGTGCCAAATTGCAGTATACCGGCCACATTGATGCCAAAGCCTATCGGCCCCAGCTCGTGCTCTACTCTGGCCACCAGCGCGTCTACCGCCCGGGAGTCGGTCACATCCAGTGCCATGGCATGCATCGCAGGGAGCCCGGGTACGTCTTCCATCACAGGGGCAACAAGATCCGTGGCTACCACGATACAACCGCTGGCACGCAGCTGGTTTACCAGTGCTTCGCCAATACCACCACCGGCACCGGTTACCAGGGCAAGGGTGCCGTTAAATCCGCTCAACTGCATGAGGTCTCCTGTAAGTTCTGTGTTACCTTGCCCGTCACATATGCCGCGTCATACTCGGCCATGCAATCGGCCAACAGCGGTGCCATGCGCACCGAGGCGTCGCGCCCTGTCATTTCGGCATGTAAAAATGGCAGTTCAAGCGCTGTTATGTCGCGGGCATAATCAGACCACAAACTGGCCTGCAGCTGCGGTTTGTCGCTGTGATCGTGCCCGGCGCGCAGGTGCAGAATGCGGCCGTGATAACGGCCATGATAATGACCGCGCACCAGCTTGTTGGTGCTGGTAACCGCACGCACCACGCCATCCAGTGCCGCGTCGGGCAGGTTGCCCAGGGTGCTGTCACCCCGGCGCAGGAAGGCCACCACTTTCTCGCGGCTGTCCAGCGCCAGGTGTTGCTCCGGATCGTAACCGGCAATCGCCAGCAATGCCCGCAGCGCCGCCACCGGATCGGGCTCGGGTTCGGCACGCCAGCACTCGGCAGGATAGGCATCCAGCAGCGCCACCATACCGACGTCACGGCCCTGCTCACGCAGGCAAATTGCCATGGCGTGAGCAATAATGCCCCCCACAGACCAGCCAACCAGATGCACGGGCCCGTGCGGATGCAGCCTGGTCAGGGTGTTGACATAACGAGCGGCCAGCGCGGCTATGCTTTGCTCTGGCGGGTGCCCATGATTTGGCGAGCTGTGCAGCGCCGGCGATTGCAACCCATACAGGGTACGTCTGGGCGACAGAGTCTGCGCCAGTTCGCGGTAGTTCCAGGCAATGCCGCCTGCCGGATGAATGGCAAACACCGGGGCCAGATTGGCCGCTCCTTGCGCCAGCAGAATACTGTCACCCAGCCCATCATCGGCATTGGCACCCGGCGCGTCGATCAGCGCCGCCAACCCCGCCACCGTGGGCGAGGCAAACAAGGCACCAAAGCCCGGGTCCCAATGCCAGCGCTGTTGAATGGCCAGCAACAGATGCACCGCCGACAAGGAGTCGCCGCCCAGCGCAAAAAAGTCATCGTCAGCCCCTATCGCCTGACTGATATTCAGCTGCTCGGCAAACAGGCGGGCCAGTTCACGTTCGGTGTCGCTGCTCAGCTCGCCACCTGCCGACTGGGCGGCTTCTGGCAATGGCAGGGCTTTGCGGTTTAATTTGCCGTTGGCCGACAAGGGCCACTCTTGCACCGTCACAAACGCCGTCGGAATCATATAGTCGGGCAAGCGCGCTGCCAGATGCGCACGCAGGGCGCCCGGTTCCAGGCCATCGACGTGCCTCGACTGCGGCTGCACATAAGCCACCAGGCGCGGCTCGCCGCCAACCTGGCGCAACAGCACCTCGGCGCTGGCCACCCCGGCAGCCGTGCTCAGGGCATGGTTGATGTCCCCCAACTCGATACGCAGCCCCCGCAGTTTTACCTGATCGTCGCTGCGCCCCAGATATTCGATGGCTCCGTCTTCACGAAAACGGGCCACATCGCCACTTTTATACAATCGTTCGCCGTGAATGAACGGATGCGCGATAAAACGTTCAGCCGTCAGTTCGGGCTGGCCCAGATAGCCCCTTGCCAGCTGTACACCGCCCAGATACAGGTCTCCCGCAACGCCGGGCGGCAAGGCACGCAATTGCGAGTCCAGCACATACAGCTGGGTATTCCACACCGGAAACCCGATCGGTACCGAGGTGCTGTGATCCTCGCGGCTGGCATGCCAGTAGCTCACGTCTACCGCGGCTTCGGTGGGGCCATAAAGATTGAACAACTCGGCTGTCAGTTGCTGATGAAAACGCGCACGCAGCGAGGCAGCCAGGGCCTCGCCACTGACGATAACCCGCCGTAGCGAGCCGGTTGTGATGCCGGGCGAAGCCAGAAAGGTTGCCAGCATGGAGGGCACAAAATGCAGCGTGGTAATGCCGTGTTCGCGGATCAGATTGGCAATAATGCGCGGATCCTGATGCGCATCGGGCTGCGCTATCACCAACCGGGCACCGGCCAGCAGGGGCAGAAAAAATTCCCACACCGACACATCAAAGGTGGCCGGGGTTTTTTGCAAGATGCGCTCGCTGGCATCGATGGCAAAAAAGTCCTGCATCCACAGCAGTCGATTGACAATGGCCTGATGCTCAACCACCACCCCTTTGGGTTCGCCGGTCGACCCCGAGGTATAGATGACATAAGCCGCATCGCTGGGCTCTGCCTGGGTATTCAGACTTGCCTGATTGCTGTTAGACACACTGGCGTGCCAGTCTTCGGGCTTCAGCACCAACCGGTCGGCAAAGCGCGCCGCCTCAGTGGTCAGCAAACACACCGGCTGCGCCGAGTCGAGAATGCGCGCCAACCGATCATCAGGCTGAGCCGCGTCCAGCGGCAAATAAGCGCCACCGGCCCGCTGAATGGCCACCAGCGCAATCACCAGTTCGAAAGAGCGCGCCAGGGCAACCGCCACTATGGTATTGCGCGTGACCCCCAGCGCTTGCAATTGCAGCGCCAGCGCACGCGTTCGCTGCTCCAGCTCGGCGTAACTCAGGGTTTGCTCGCCCAGTACCAGCGCGGTTGCCTCGGGAGTGGCGAGCATTTTCGCCTCAAACAGTGCCACCAGGGTCGTCGCAGGCACAGGATGAGCCGTGGCATTCACCTCATGAAGGTAACGCCGGGTTTCGGCGGGGGTCGCCAGGGCAATATCCTGCAACTCACCTTCGGCGTAACAGACCTCAATGGCGGCCTTTAAAAAGGCGGGCAAGCGTGTGGCGTGAGCCTCGACCTCTTGTGGGGTATATAAGGCACCGTTGGCTTCAATTTCGAGATCCAGCGCGGCTTTGGCATCACCACGAAACCCCAGGGTGATATCCTCGACCGGCCCGGTAGAAAGAATGTCCAGCTGGCTCTTCAAGCCATTGAACAGCAGGGGACTGTAAAAAGGCTGTACATTAATCAAGGGGCCATAAAGTCGACGTTGACCGCCAATCAGTCCCAGATCGCGGCGCAGCTGTTCGCCACGGTAACGGCCATGGCGACGCCCCCGGGTCAGTTCACGCCCGGTATGGCGCATAAAAGTGTCCAGGGTGGCACTGGCTGGCTCGTCTGCTTCGCGCAGCGCCAATGGCAACACGTTCATTACCATGGCCGGCACCCGCGCCGCCTTGCTGCCCAGACGCCCCATATAAGGCACCCCCACGACAACTTCATTGGCGCCCTGGGTGTGGCGGCGGCAATATTCGGCGGTGAGCACGGTTAACAGATCGGGCCAGGGCTGATTGCGCATCTCGGCCAGGTTGGTCAGGCGCGCCATCAGCTCGGTGTCCAATGGTGTCACCTGCCGCCAGCACTGATATTCACTTGCATCGCCAGCCGTCTCGTTTGCCAAACTGGCGGGAGGTGGAAGATCGGTCAGGGTGTGATGCCAATAGGCTGCATCACGATCCCGGCGATCCGATTGCTGATACTCGGCGTCTTCTTCCAGCACGGGCAATAAAGGCGCAAAGGGCCGATGGTGACTATCGCCGCCATACAGTGCACTCACCCGTTCGCCAAACAGCCCCATGCCATAGCCATCGGTTGCCAGATGATGCACCCGCAGATACCAGGCGTAACGCCCGTTCCCCAGCACAAACAATTGTTGTCTGGCAAGCCGGTCACGCGCAGGATCCAGCGCCATTAAATGGTCACTACGCATTTGCTGCAGCGCGGCCGCCCTGGCTTCATCTCCCGCTGCACCATGGGTGCTCAGATCGATGACCTCCAGCATCGGCACGCAGGCCGTATCCCGCCATTGGCACGGCCCTCGTTCGGTATCAGCGAAGCGCAGTGCCAGGCTGTCGGCCTCGGTGGCCGCCTGATTGGCCGCCGCCGTAAAGGCCTGCACATCCAGATCACCTTCCAGCCAGAGCACATGGGCCGTGTTGAAGGCCGGATTATGCGGATCCAGACGCTGGGCAAACCACAGCCCTTGCTGAGCTTCGGTTAGCGGATAACGGCTTGCTTGCATGTTACTGGCCTCGCTGCTGACGCTGTACTATTTGCCACCAGTCGGCCAGAGTGGGGGTTTCCGCCAGGTCGGCAAAGCGTAGTTCCAGACCGGTCTTGTTCCACTCCACCGAAATATTGAAGATGCGCATGGAATCCAGACCCCAGTCGAGCAGGTTGTCGTCATTTTCGAGCTCTTCCGGCGCTTCATCTACCAGCCGGGCAATATCGGCACGCATGCGCTCAAGAGTCAGGGGAGCCAGGGCTTGAGTGGGAGTCGTCATTATATTAATGCCTTTAACAGTTGTTCTGTGGTCATGGGCACGCCACAGGTGCGTGCTATCCAGTGCAGCGCCCCCAGGTGATCATCACGGGTAAAGTCGGCACTCGCATCGGCGGCAATAAAGGGCTCAATGTCCAGCTGAAACGCCTCCGCCACGGTGGCGGTACAGCCTATGTGGGTATACACCCCGGTGACCAGTAACTGGTCGCGGCCACGGGCCCGCATCAGGGTTTCCAGGTTGCTGCGCTGAAAGGCACTGTAACGGTGTTTCACCAGTACCTGATCGTCAGCCACCGGCGCCAGTTCATCAATAATGGTTTCATGCTCGGGGATGGCGTGCATGCCCGGGCCCCACAGATCGGCCTGCAGTCCACGATCTGCACGCAGCTGATTACCTTTTTGCGCGGTATAGAAAACCGGAATGTCTCGCGCCCGACAATGCGCAATCAGCCGAGCCAGGTTGGCTACCGCCGGTTCGAGTGGGGCCGCATCAGGGGCAAAGGGACGCAGAAAGTAACGCTGCATATCATGTACCAGCAGTGCAATGCGCGCGGTGTCCGGCGTCCAGTTGGCCCGCGCCGTGGGCAGTTCGTCGGCGCCGGGTAGTACATACTGTTCAATGGTGGGCAGTCCCATTAGTCTTGCTCCTGTTCTAAAAAACGCTGGCGCAGTTGGGCACGCAACTCACGCCGGCTGATTTTGCCTACGGCCGTGGTGTCGAAGGCCTCGGCAAACACAATCTGATCCGGCACTTTAAAGGCCGCCAGCCCCTGCTCGCGTACCCATTTCTTGATGGCAACCGCACGGGGTTTTTCGCCCCGCGCAATAATGAAGGCACAGCTGCGCTCGCCTAAATAGGGATCGGGAATCGACACCACGGCGGCATCAAACACCGCGGGGTGGCCAAGCAAGAGATCCTCGATTTCTTCTGCCGATATTTTTTCACCGGCACGGTTGATGTGATCGTTTGCCCTGCCCTGCACAATTAAATAACCGTCCTGGGTGCGTTTGACGATATCGCCGGTACAGTAGTAGCCATCCGCGGTGAAGCTTCGTGCATTGGCCGCCTCGTCGTTGTGATAACCGCGAATGGTATAAGGGCCACTGATCTGCAAATGCCCTGCGGTGCCGTCAGGCACCGGCTGGCCGTTATCATCCACTATGCGTATGTCGTCATCGGGGCTGATTGGCCTGCCCTGGGTATTAAGAATGATGTCGTTCGCATCATCCAGGCGGGTGTAGTTAACCAGACCTTCGGCCATGCCAAAGACTTGTTGCAGCTTGCAGTCGAGTCCGTTTACCAGGCGCCGGGCGGCTTCCGGCACCAGCTTGGCCCCGCCCACCTGCATCACTTCCAGGCTGGAAATATCGTGTTGGGTATGTGTCGCCGCATCGGCCCATAACAGCGCCAGTGGCGGCACCAGTCCCACGCAGGTCACACGCTCGCGTTCAATCAAGGCAAAGGCAGCGCCGGGCTCGGCACTCGGGCTTAACACCACCCGCGCCCCGGCATACAGTGCACCCAGCCAGCCCGGTGAACTCATGGGAAAATTATGGGCCGCCGGCAAGGCGGTCATATAGACGCTGTTGCGGGTAATACCGCAGAGTTCATTACTGGCACGAAAGGAATAGATGTAATCGTCATGAGTACGCGGTATCAGCTTGGACAGCCCGGTGCTGCCGCCGGATATCTGCAAAAAGGCCACCGCTTGCGGATCCTGCCTGTCCGGTAAAGCGTCCGGATGGCCATCGAGTGCCGACAAGGAGGTAAATTCCTGCGCCTCGCCCGCAATCACCACGTGCTGGATGTCCGGCACGGCATTAACCAGCTCGCGAGCCAATGGGCGGTAGTCAAATCCGGCGTAATACTGCCCGGCTATGTAAGCACTGGCTTGTGCCTTGCGGGCAAAGTGGCTGATTTCGGTGATCCGATGTGCCGGTAGCGCATACACGGGAATCAAGCCCGCATAAAACAGCCCGCATACCACGGGGATAAACTCGGCCACATTGCCAAACTGCACTATGACCCTGTCGCCAGGCTCCAGCCCTTGCGCCAGCAGTCCGGCACCAATGCGTTCGGCTTCATGGCCTAGCTGCGCGTAACTGTAACGGCTCTCATCCGCTACCACGGCAATGTCATCGCCGAAACGAGCGGCGCGATCCCGTAAAAAGGCAGCAAAGGTCTCACCGCGCCAATAACCGGCGGCGCGGTACCGGGCCACCAGGGCGTCTGGCCAGATTTGCTGAAGTGCCAGCCGTGTCGGAGCGGTCGGTAGTGTCTGGGAAGAAGTATTGTTCATGATATTTCTCACTTTCCTGGTTGGCAGCCGTGCGCGTCATCTACGCCAAGGGCATTGAGCATGGCCCTGAATTTGGCCGCTGTTTCTGCAACTTCCAATGCGGGCACCGAATCGGCCACTATGCCGGCACCGGCAAACAAACGCAGAGTATTGGCTTGTACATGGGCGCAACGAATGGCCACATACCAGTCACCGTCACCCTGGGCATCCACCCAGCCCACGGCTCCCGCATAAAACCCTCGCGCGACCGGCTCAAGACTGTTGATGGTGTCCAGCGCCCGTTGGCGCGGAGTACCACACACCGCGGGAGTGGGATGCAGCAATCCGGCCAGCGTGGCCACCGAGGTATCGGCATCTTTCAAGGTGCCCACTATTTTGGTGCCCAAATGCCACATGGTGTCTGTGGTGTACAACGACGGCATATCAGGTGCATCAAGCTCGCTACACAGCGGCGCCAAGGCCGCCACAATGGCATCCACCACATAACGGTGTTCTTCCCGATCTTTGCTTGAGGCGGCAAGCTCGGCGGAGATTCGCGTGTCTTCCTCGGCATCATGGCTGCGACGGGCAGAGCCTGCCAAAGGATGAGAGACAACCGTGCGTCCGCGTACCGATACCAGCAGTTCGGGCGTGGCCCCAACGAGCCAGGCCGGTGGTTCATTCTGAGTCACTGGCAACGGCAATACATAGGTAGTTACGCTCACATCACGTTCCAGTCGCCTGGCCAGGACCAGCGGGTCTATGGTGCCGGTCGCCTGCAAGTGCAGGCTGCGCGCCAATACCGCCTTGCCCAGTACCTCGTTACCCGACACGCCCTGTTCACCGGTCAGTTGTGACACACAACGCGCCACCATGTCCGCATAGTGTTCCGGCCTGGGCTCAGCCTGTGAATACCCCGTCAGTGGCGGCAATTCGGTTGGCAGCGAGGCCACCAGCGACTCGGGCAGGGCCAAACGCGCGGGTTGATAAAGCGCATCCCCGGCATGGGGATCGAAGGGTAGCGCCCCCACCAGCACCTTGGGCCCGGCACGGTCGTGGGCAAAAAAATCGCTTACCCGGCGTCCCAGACTGGCGGCTGCACCACTGGGCAAACTGGCCAGACAGCCTTCTGCCTCCAGAGTGTGCCGCGGGCCACGCAAGACAAACAGCGGCGTGTGGTGTTTTGCATTCACCTCTGTTTCGGCAAGTGGCGATAAGATCATCATAAAGTAACTCCTGCACGACGGTGGGCAACTTCCAGCGCGTGATATCGCCATACGGCCAACGCCAACAGCAATAGCAACAACACGACTAACAAATAGGGGGCGCCGGGCGAAATACGATAAAGCAAGGTGCCGGCCAGCGGCCCGATAATCATGGAAAAACCCTGCATGGAGGCCACAGTACCGGCCGCCGCCCCCTGCTCATGAGACTCAACACAGTCTGCGGTTAGCGCCTGTACTGCAGGACGCACAAAGCCCATGCCCATTCCCGCCAGAACAAAGGCACACAACATGGGCACGGCCGTGTCGAGCAAGGCAACGGCGCCAAAACCGCCACTGGCCAACAAGGAGCCGATCAGCAACCAGCGGGTGGGGGTCCAGTGAATGTGCATCATCAGCGACTGGGAAAAAATCAAGCCGCCTCCCACGGCGGTCAAGGCATAGCCTGCCGTTTTCGCGCCATCACTCAGTGACAGTGCCAGCCGGTCTATCACCAGAAAGCCCACCGTTGATTGAGTAACGGCCACGGCCACCATGGCCACAAACACCGCCGCCAGCGGCAAACGCAGCCGAGAGTCGAAAAAATCAACCTCCGGCTTTGGCGCAGCCGCTGGCTGCCCCTGTGGTACGAGTACTGGTGCTGGCGGCTTGGTTTCCGGCAACTTCCAGGCAATCAGTCCCATCGCCAGCACCGGCATGAGTGTGGCGGCATACAGCGCCAAAGCGATGTCATATACGGCAATCCAGCCTGCAACCATGGGCCCGGCTACCAGGCCCACGGCATTCGCCGTCCCCAGCTTGGCCATGGCCGAGGCACGTTGCCCCGGAGCCACCTGATCCGCCACCGATGCGGCAGTAATGGTTGGCACGGCGGCGTAAAACAGCCCCACCAACGCCCGTGTTCCCACCAGGATGGCCAATGACAGCGCAATGGCGGGTGGGCGGCCCAGTGCCGCATCAACGGAAACGGCCAATACCAGATAGGTAATGGCATAAGCCGCGAGCGAGATCAGCAAGACGCGCTTGCGCCCGACGCGATCGCTCAGCTTTCCCCAGCGACGAGCGGCCAGCATCCACAATAGGCCACCGGCGGTTAGCGCCAGCCCGGCATGCCAGTCGGCCAGACCGAGTAGCCGCACCACAGGGCCCACCACGGCAACAAACGCCATGATCGCCATGGTGCCGACCAAGGCCACAAAATTGAGCACCCATAACTGAGGTGTCGATTGAAAAGAACCCATTGCAGTGATTAACCCGAATTTGTTGTGTGATGAACCTGAATCTGCCTGAAACATTGAAGCCGTAAGAAGCAGGTTAAATGAAGTTGAGCAAGTTAAGACAAATTAAACGTAAAAGCAAATGATATCCACTTGCATTACCGATACAAAAGAAGCAAGCTCTTGGCTATTCAGTTAATCACTCGATTTTTTCGTTTATTTTCAGGAGCGATCTAGATGTCTTTACCAAGTTTGAATGTTGTTTCCCCTCAGCGCATGCCCCGTGTGCGCACTCTTTTTAGCTTTACCTTGCTTGCAGCTGCAATAGGCACAGCCCAGCTGGCAGTTGCGGCCCCTGAAGTCACGCACTCGGTAAAAGTCGATGAGCGGGTTTATGAAATTGTATTCAACCCCCAGACCCAGGCGGTTTATGCGGCGGTAACAGGTGAGCGTAATCAGGATGCACAGAGCAACAAAAACCGGGTGACTGCTGGCATAGTGGTGCTGGATGCCAACACCCTTGAGCAGGTGAACAAGATTGCCACCGGAGACACAACGCCGTTTGGTCTGGGCATTAACAGCCAGACGCAAAAGCTGTATGCGGTAGATACCATCAAGGGGGTGGTAGGTGTGTACGCGATTGACTCGGGAGAGGAAGTGGCCCTGATAAAAAATCCGGGAGACGAGTCCACGCATTTGCGTCAGGCCGTGGTTGATGAAAAAAACAACAAGATTTATATCAGTGCAGTGGGCGGTAGGGATCGCGACGGCACCCCGGGTCCCAAGAGTGCCGTTTGGGTAATTGACGGCGCCACAGATACTCTGGAATCGGTCATAGTGGAGCCGGTTAAAACCGCCGCCGGGCTGGCAATCGATGTTGAGAAACAACGCCTTTACGTCTCGGATCTGAGCAAAAACGAAATTGCCGAAGTTGATCTCAATACGCAAAAAGTCCTGCGTACTTTCGCTTCTGTTGACGCCACCAAGGCTGGCGAACCAGAAGCCAGCTCCAATACCATTAACCTGGAAATCGACACCAGGAACGGCATTCTGTTTGCCATCAATCAAAAGTCGGGGGGCGTAGTGCTCATCGATCTTGAGAGTGGCGATATTCTCAGTACGGTTAAAACCGGTGGTGGCGCCCTGAGCGCAGAGCTCGACCCTACCAGTGGCGACCTTTACGTTGCCAACCGTAATGATGGCACCGTGTCTGTTATTGATGGCAAGACTCATTTTGTGAGTGCTCACCTGTCTACCGGCACGCACCCTCAAACTATCGCCATCAACCCGAAAACCGGCCAGGTCTATGTCAGCAACAAGTCCAAAGGCAAAGGTCGTAGTGCACCAGAAGAGGCCCCGACTCCGGTGGAAGCGGCTGGTAATACCGTGACCTTGATTACGCAGTAAACTAACCCTCGGACGACTCCCCGCAACCGCCTCCTTGAGGCGGTTTTATCACTCACCTGCCATTTTGTGATGCTACCGCCGAATGCCAACACCCCGATTCTCTTTAGCGCTCCCCGATAACAACCGGCCATGGCCGCTTGCTTTACCAAAGACCCACTGGGTGAGTACCCGCTTTGACCATGACCCTGTTGGTGAACAGGACGCTTGCCGTTATCGCATTCCTCTGCCGCCCGGTCTGCACCATGCCAGCACCAAACGTCGTGCCGAATTTATGGCTGGACGCTGGTGCGCGCAACGGGCCTTGCTGATGCTGAATGGTAAAGAGTGCGTACCCGGTATGAGGCAAGATAGATCTCCCCTGTGGCCGTCAGGCTGTGTGGGCTCCATTACCCACAGCGATAGCTGGGCCGCCGCGCTGGTCGCCCATCAAACAGACTATCTGGGACTGGGGCTGGATATAGAGCATTGCCTGAGCAACGGCGAGGGTAAAAAACTGGCTACGAGCCTACTCACGGCGGCGGAGCGCGCGCGTCTCAGTCAGCTTGCTCCCGAACAACTCGGCCTTATGGTTACCCTGATTTTCTCTGTTAAAGAAAGCCTGTTCAAAGCCCTTTACCCTGTGGTTGGCATACGCTTTTGCTTTGAAGATGCCGAATTAACCGAATGGAATATGACGAATGGTACGGCGCGGTTACGCCTGCTGTGCCATCTGGGCCCTGCATGGCCCCAAGGCAAAGAGTTGGATGCCCGCTTTTATTATGCCGAACAACACATCTTCAGCCTGGTCGCCCTCCCCGCACAAAATACAGGCATTCAAGATTAACGAGGACACAATGAAAAAAAACAAACAAGCCCAATCGCTGACCGTAAGCGCGTCTTACTCAATAACGCCCAACATGCAGCGCATCGAATTTACTGTCGATGATATTGCCAACTTCCCCGAACATTGTGCCGGCCAGTATATCAAGCTGATGTTTACTCCCTGGGGAGCAACCGACTTAGCGTTATTGAGTGGTGAAGAAAAACCGGTATTACGCACTTATACCATTTCGGATTTCAATCCGGTAACACGGCAATTGATCGTCGATTTTGTCAAACATCAACTGCTAGCAAAAGACACCCTCATCTCGACTGCCCGCGGCGGCCATGGCCATTATTTTGCACAGCATGCCTGTGTGGGTGACAGAATATCCATGATTGGTCCGAACGCCACCAAGCCGATAGACCTTGCTGCTGACTGGTTTTTGTTTGCAGCAGACATGACATCCCTCCCCGCGTTAAGCAATCTGATTAACGCCTTGCCTGAACATGCCAAGGGGCATGTCGTTGTGGAAGTCTTGTCTGAGGAGGATTTACCCTCGCTGACGCTTCCAAAGGGAATGAGTGTGCATCTGTCTATTAAAGATAAAGCGCCGTCGTTAGCTGCGCAGGTAGAAAATCTGCCGTGGCTGAAGGGAATCCCTTTCGTTTGGTGCGCCTGTGAATTTAGCGCAATGAAAGCCGTTCGCAGGTATGTTGCTGATCATCATGATGTGGCCCACACAAATTGTTATTTCAGTAGCTACTGGAAACAAGGCATCACCGAAGACGGACACAAAATATTGAAACGTGAAGATAGCGAGGCGTTTAATAAATGAAGGGGTGCCATTTAGTGGCGTAATGCCCATGCCTGACGCTGAAAGGGTGCCCCTGGTGGCAGCCTGTGGGTCGACAACAGTGCCTTGTTGGAAGATGCGCTGGAATTTAATCCTCTTGTTAGTTTTAAAGACAATATAAAGCTGCACTTATTATCAAAGATTACCGCAAAAAAGCCGCTCGCTATTTAAGCTTGCGGCTTTGTAAGTATACCAAAAAGCTTAGAAGTTCAGTTGGCCTTCCAGCATATAGGTACGGCCAGGCATGGGCACACGGCCGACCGGGCTGACGTCGGCACCACGGAAGTAGGCGTCGTCATCCAGCAGGTTGTTGACACCCAGGCCCACGTTCAGGGTCATGTCGTTACCTAGCGGGAAATCCCTTCCCAAACGACTGTTAACCAAGGTATAGGAAGGCAATTCACCGGCGCTGCCGTTCGCAGTTTCGATCACGGTGTTATCTGCATCACTGAAGCTCGCAGACGCATAAAGCGCGCTAGCGCTGGCGGTCCACAAGCCGACCTTATAAGTAGCATCGGCACTGATATGATGACGCGGTGCATTGGGCAGTTCCTTGCCTCGGTTGGCACCGGTGCGCTGTTCGCTGTCCAGCAAGGTATAGCCCAGCCCCAGCGCCAGCTCGTTGGTCGCCTGCCAGCGACCTTCCAACTCTATGCCCTGCTGACGGGTTTCGCCCAGGTTTTCATAGACACTCTGCGCCTTGTTGAACTGGATTTGATCCTGATAGTCGATACGGAACAGAGTCGCTGAAGTCTGCAGACTGTCGGTCGGCTGCCAACGTGCGCCCAACTCGTAGTTCCATGCGGTTTCATTGGCTACTGCGCCCTCGCGGATCACCTGAGCGGTCTGTACCGGTACCAGTGAACGCTGGCCATTGGCAAACAGAAACACTTCATCGGTAGCCTGCAGGCCCACGGTCAGGCCGGGCAGCCAGGCGGTGGTATGGTTGCCGCTGGTGGCACCGGAGTTGTCGTCTCGGTAATCGGTGCGCACTTCTTCGTAACGGATGCCGGGAGTAATGGCCAGGCGATCATCCATCAGGTGCACCGTATCGCTGACATAGGCGGCATAGGCGTTGGTGGTGAAATCCCAGTCTCGTACCTGATCGTTGTAGCTGCCATCAGAAAGTTGCAGACGGTTAACATCGAATTCCACCTCTTCCCGCACGTAACGGCCGCCCAGCATCAGGGTATGATTAGCCAGCTGTTTGGTGACTCTCGGCTCGGTGCCGTAAACGTTAAAGATCCGGGGCGAGTCGGCCACATGGCTGGCGCTGGCTTCAGGATCGGCCCAGTTACCACCGGATGTCAGATCCTGACCAAAGAAAAAGGTCCGATCCGCCTTATGGGCGAAGTTGCGCCACTCGAACTCCAGGCTGTCACTCGGGGTGTGGATCCAGGTCAGGTTGAAGCGCCACATGTCGGCATCGTAACCATCATGAGGCCGCTGGGATTGATTGCGGTTGGCCTGGTAGGCGGTAGGGCTGAGGGCACCGGGCAAATCGGCGGTCACGTCGTAATACTGCAGCTGAGCCTTGAACTCGTTGATGTCGTCCGCAAAGTAGTCCACATCGAAAATGTAATTCTGCACTTCGGTGGCGGAATGATCGCGAAAACCGTTGCCCTTCTGCAGGTTGGCCTGAAACTGCAGGCCCAGGTTGTCGGTTACGAAACCGCCCACCCGATAGTAGGTGTCGGTCATCACATGGCCGGTATCCTCGGCGATTAGCAGCCGCTCGCGCAGGGTCTGCTCCATCTGGTTAGGGATCGGTTTGGAGATCAGGTTCAGCACCCCGCCCACGTTGTTGGGACCATAATGCACGGCGGCACCGCCACGGACGATATCTACTGCCTCCAGACTGGGCAGGGTCACCGGAAACAGCGACACGCCCACATTGGTATAGGGACCGATGGCAATCGGATAACCATCCACCAGCAATTGCACCCGCTCGCTGCGCAGCGGGTTCAGGCCGCGCACCCCGATATTGGGCAGTATGCCGGTGCCGGTTTCATCCAGCACCTGAATGCCGGGCACCTGACGCAGGGCATCCTCCAGGTTGAGTGCGCTACGCTCGTGCAGCGCTTCGCTGTCCACCACGTTACGGGCACCGGTGTAGGTTTTGGCACTTTCCTTGGTCGGGGTACCGAGCCAGTCGCCTTCAACCACCACCGGCTTCAGTTGGCTGGTGGCGACCGCCTCGGCAGCCATCAACGGCATAGCCGGCAGCAACGCCAGGCTAACCAGAATACTTAATGGACGACGGCTAAACCCGACGGAGCGATTCACTTTCCCTGCAAAATACATAAAACAAACCCAAATGATAATGATTGATATTTGATTATTGTTTTATATTTATCTTTTAGATTCAATAAAAAAATGAACTTTTTATCCGCTTTGCTGACGCTACCTGGCCGTGCCCCGCGCCAGGGCATAATGATAGCCGTCATCATCCTGGGAAATACGGGCATCGACGCCGAACACACCGGCGATCAGCTCCCGCCTGAGCACCTCGGCCGGGCTGCCTTGGCAAATCAAGTGCCCCTCTTTCATCACCACCAGTTGGTCTGCATAACGGGCCGCCTGATTGAGTTCATGCAGCGACATCAGCACCGACAACCCCTGCTCACTGTGCAGCTCCCCGAGCAACTCCAGGGTTTCCAACTGATAACCCCAGTCCAGATAGGTGGTCGGCTCATCCAGCAACAGCAGGCCGGCCTGCTGAGCCAGCGCCATGGCAATCCAGGCCCGTTGCTGCTGGCCACCGGACAAGCTGCGCAACTGCCGATTGGCCAGCTCAGCCACCCCAGTCAGCCGCATCGCCCACCCCACCCGGTCGTGATCCTCCTGGCCCGGGCGGCGCCACAACCCCAGGTGCGGATAGCGTCCCAGCATCACCAGCTGTTCCACCCGGATCTCGTCTGGCGCCGTCGGCTGCTGGGGCATAAATGCCAGCTGGCGCGCCAGTTCGCGTCTCGGCCAGCGGACGAGCGACCGCCCCTGCAAACGGATTTCGCCCGCCTCGGGCACCAAGAGTCCGGCCAGCCCCTTGAGCAACGTGCTCTTGCCGCAGCCATTGGGCCCGAGCAGAGCACACACCCCCGCGTCCAGCCGGAGACTGATGCCGTTAACAATCCGCTGCTCACCATAGCCCAGGCTCAGCTTGTCGATTTCCAGCATGTTTACACCTTGCGATTGAGTAGATAGAGGAAGAAAGGGCAACCGACCAGAGTGGTAACCACGCCGACCGGCAGCTCAAATGGGCTCATTATTACCCGTCCCAGGGTATCGCCGACCACCACCAGTAGACCGCCCAGCCAGATGCAGGACCACAGCTGAGCCTGTACACTATGCGGGCAAAGTCGGCGGGCCAGGTAGGGCACCAGTATGCCGACAAAACCGACCGGGCCGCTCATGGCCACGGCGCTGGCAGCCAGGGCCACCGCCAGCCCCAGTATCAAGCCAGACCACAGATTGACGTTAAAGCCGAGAGTCAGCGCCTTTTGCCGGTCCAGCCCGAGCAGCAGCATGGGCCGGGCCAGGCCGGTGACCAGCGGCAACAGCACCAGGCTCCAGGGCAGTAGCGCCCAAACCCTGTCCCAGCCGGCACCGTAAAGGGTTCCCGCCAACCAGAGGATGATCACCTCGCTGGTGGCCTGGCCCCAAACCACCAGAGCTCCCATCAACAGGGCAGAGAAGATAGCGGCGCAGGTGGCACCGACCACCGCCAACCGTACCGGGCTCAGCCCGGTACGGTGCCATAGCACCCACAACAGCAGCCCCGCCAGCAGCCCCCCGGCCAGCGTCAACCAGGGCAACAGCGTCAGAGTGACCGGCACCAGCTGATAGGAGGCATCTTCGCCCAATAGCCGGGTCATGATCACGAATACCGTTACCGCCGCCAGTCCGCTGCCGGAAGAAATGCCCAGCACCCCGGCATCGGCCAGAGGATTGCGGGTGATCAGCTGCAGCAGGTAACCGGCGAGCGCAAAGTGGGCACCCACCAGCATACCCAGCAACACCCTGGGCATACGATAATCCAGTACCACCCGACGGATATGCTCGCCGGCCTCACCGACCATCAGCTCCACCAGGTTGGCTAGATGCACATTGGCCGCGCCTTGTATCAAGGCGATAAACCCGGCCATCAGCAACAACAAGGGCAGCCCAAGGGAAGGCAACAGCCGCTTCATACTTTCTCCTTCACCATCAGCCGCAGCAACAGCGGCCCACCCAGCAAGGCGGTCATCACCCCCAGCGGAATTTCCTGAGCGGTTCCCGGCAGTCTGGCCAGCAAATCTGCCGCCATCAGCAAGATACCGCCCAATAAAAGGCACAGCCCCATGGGCAGACGTTGACCCGGCCAGCAAAAACGCACCATATGGGGCGCCAGCAAACCGACAAAACCAATAGGACCGGCTACCGCCACTGTCGACGCCGCCAGTATGGTAGCCAGTATCAGGTACCAGGCGCGCCAGCGCGCTGGCCTCAACCCCAGGCTCAAGGCCATTTCGTCACCACAGCCGAGCAGCTCCAGATTACGCCGGGTCAGCCACAGAGCCAGCAGGGGGGGCGCCATGCAGCTCAGCAATAACGTCAACTGCGGCCAGCTGCGACCCGCCACCCCGCCCGCCATCCAGTACAGGAATTCACCGGCATCCGCCTCCGCTTGCAGCAACAAGGTGGTGGTCAAGCCGCCGCACAGGGCAGTAACCGCGACTCCGGCGAGCACGATACGGGTAGGTTGCAACTGCCGGCCACCGGCCAGCAGCAAGGTCAGCAGGCCGGCAATCAGGCCACCAACAATCGCCAGCCAGGGCGTTTGGCTGCTATCGCTCTTCAACAACAGAATACCGGCGACCACCGCCAACGCCGCACCGCCAGATACCCCGGTCAGCCCGGGGGACGCCAGCGGATTACGGCTCACCCGCTGCATCACCAGCCCCGACAAGGCCAGACAGGCGCCCACCAAAAAAGCCAACAGAGCCCGCGGCAGGCGCAGCTCCCATACCACCACCTGAGCCAGGCTGTCGCCCTGCCCCAGCAGCGCCGCCCACAGCTGGGCCGGATTCAGCGACAAGCGGCCCACCGTCAGCCCACACCAGAGCAGTACCGGCGCCATAACCAGCAAGAAGATAAACGATTTCATCGGAAGCTGTGCAAGGCTAAATCGGCCGGCAGATCAACGGGCGAATCAAACAAATCTGGATAGGCCAAATGCCCCAGCTGCAGCAAGATCAGCTCACGAGCAACAGGTCCACCGCCTTCCTTCCAGTGCTGGCCCACCAAATAAACCCGCTGGTTTTTGACCGCCTTGAGGTACTTCCACAGGGGATTATTGACAAATGCTCTGGGTTGGGCGCTGGGCAACAACACCAGAATATCCGGGTCGGCGGCCAGTAGTTGCTCCAGCGGCATACGAAAACCAAAGGGCAGCTTGCCCGGCCAGTCGGGGCTGGCACCGACCACATTATGCAGTCCCAGGGTGTTGGCCAGTTCCACCGGCAAAAAATGATCGTAGTAAACGAAAGGCTCTTCGCTGGCGCTGACCAGCAAAGCGATGCTCTGCCCCGCCCGATCCCCTATCTGCCCGGCCATCTGTGCCAAGGTCTGTTGAAATTCCAGGTTGAGCCGTGCGGCCTGCTCCGGCTTGCCGACCAGGGTGCCGATATCGGACACCGCCTTCAGGCTGTCCGTCAGAGTCAGATCGTCGAAGGCAACATAGGGGGCGATGGCGTCGATCCGCCCGGCGATGGTCTCGGTATAGCGACGCACCGCCAACACCGTATCCGGTGCCAGCTCGGACAAGAGCTCCAGGTTAGGCTGCCCCCTCGTCCCCAGGCTGACCGCCTCATTGACTGCATCCCCCAGGTAGGCGGGCCTGTCCTGTTCGTCGAACTGGGTGACCGCCACGGGAGGAACGCCCAGTGCCACCAGAGTATCTGCGGCAAAGGTTGAAATCGCCGCCGGCCGGCTGGCTGGCTGCGGCAGTGTTATGTCCACCCCCCGGTCATCCGTTATCTGGGCGGCGGCCAGCGCCTGAAAGGCCAATGCCGCCAGCATGGCGGCCCCAACAGTCATTCTCATCTACATCTCCCTCTTGCAATGGCGAAGAGTTTAAATCAAATAAGAATCAAAATCAGTTGCCTTTTACAACCCAATTGAATTCACCTGCTAACCTCATGGTTACACTGAATAGAAATGAAGGTACTGATCGTGGGCGGCGGCATCGACTACCAGCATCCGGACCGGTTGTTCGACTGGTCCGGATTCTGTCGGTAGCTGGGGGCACAGCTCGCCGCCGAACAGATGACCGAGACCTGCATCCGCTTCGAGTGCACTCGCTTTATCAGCGCCTGCTGCGGCACCCACACTGCATGCCTGACGCTGAAAGCGTTAAATTTACACTAAAATTAGGTTCTCACTGTCGATTTACACTGGAGAGATCAACCACAGGCCTTACATTTCAGTCACCTGGATAAAAAAGGAATGATGCTATGGAAGATATATTGAACTTTTGGCGCCCTCGTCTGCAAAGTATATTGCGTGTAGTCGCGGCTTTTTTGTTCATACAACACGGTACACAAAAGATGTTTGGCTTTCCGGCGCCACAACGTGCCGAGTTTGAGTTG
This sequence comes from Oceanisphaera marina, assembly GCF_014643915.1. Lineage (GTDB taxonomy): Bacteria > Pseudomonadota > Gammaproteobacteria > Enterobacterales > Aeromonadaceae > Oceanimonas > Oceanimonas marina. Next base: position 21,634 of record NZ_BMKE01000006.1, on the reverse strand, counting down.
TTTTCGCTGATGGGCGCGGCTGGCACGCTGGAAGTCGTGGGTGGTTTGCTCATTCTTATCGGACTGTTTACGCGTCCGGTAGCATTTTTGCTCTCGGGCGAAATGGCTTTCGCCTATTTCATCGTCCATGCCCCGCAAAATTTCTGGCCGCTGTTAAACGGGGGAGAATTAGCGGTGTTATGGTGCTTTTTATTCTTGTTTTTCTCCGCTGCCGGTGCCGGTCCATGGAGCCTGGATCACTATTTAGCGAAAAAACGACGGACTATCAACAGATAATCGGCATGCGTTTCACCAGTTCAGTGTCGCAAGCAGACCTGATATTAACAGCTGCAAGGCACCTGCTTTCTTTAAACCGGGCGGCTTCCATAAACCGCCCGGCTCCATACAGCTGAGCCGTTTAGAAGTTAACGGATAATCCCAGATTGACGCTGCGCCCATCCAATACGGCGCCATAATCCTCATTGGTCACTTTCTTGTTGGCCACGTTATAGATGCCCGCTTTGACGTCTGTCGTATCGTTCAATCGATACACCAATCCCACATCCACAAAGGTATAACCCGGCGTACCGTCAGACATGCTGGTACGGCTTAAATAATCGCTGGTTTTTCCTCTGTAGTTACCTTGCACCCACACATCCAACTGATCGCTGGCTTGCCAGTCGAGCGTGGCGTTCAACATATGCTTGGGCATTTTATTCAGGGGTTGTCCCGCAAAATCGCCACTCTTCTGTTCTGATTCGGTATAGGTATAGCTACTGTTTACGCTCACATCTTGCGTCAGATCGTAGGCCAGCGTGAATTCGACCCCTTGCATTTGCGCATCACTGATATTTTCCTGGGTACTCAAAAAGACATAGTTGTTACCCCCGAAGGCGCAGGTCCAGGTACTGGGATCATTGCGATCGGCATTGGGGGTATTACAGGTCCGGTTCTCGGCAATTTTGTCTTTGAACTCGGTGCGGAACAACATCAGGCTGCTGGTTAAGCCAGCATCAATACTGTCATAGACGAAACCGGCCTCGTAGCTGGTGCTCTTTTCTGGCGTCAGATCCGGGTTACCTATAATCAGCGCCCGCGGGTGAGGAGCTGGCGAGCCACCTCCGCCAGTACCGCGACCGAATCCTTCAGTCGCGGCTGCCAGTCCTGGCTGTTTATAACCGGTCGACACCCCACCTTTGAATGTTAATTCGGGTGTGAGGTGATAGTTGGCGTAAACCCGCGGCGTTAAATGCCCCCCAAACAACTGGTCATCGTTATAACGCAACCCGGTGGTCAGATTCAGGGAATCGGTGAGAGTCCATTCGGCTTCGGCATATATCGCAGCCAGCCAGCGGTCTACCTGGGCTACTGCGCCCGGCACATTGCTGCTCAGCAGGCCATTGGTCTCATCAGTAAAGTCTTCATATTTATACTGGCCGCCCAGGGTCAATACATGGTCTCCCCAAAAATAGGTGCCCTGGCTGTTGAGCAGGGTGACTTCTTCTTTTTTTATCTTATCCTGTACCAGTTCCGATACATCGTGCTGCAGATAACTGCTCAGTTGCAGGTCACCATAAGTGCCGTCGTGGGCCAGCAGATAGACGTCTTTCTGGTAAGTTCGAGTCGACACTGTATTGGGCTGTCCCCTACTGTTATTCAGTGCAATACTCTTGCCTGGCGTGGTGGTGTTATCCATGGTGGCATGGTCATAACCCAGGCTAATCGCATTTGCCTCATCCGGCGTCAGGGTCAACTTCACCCCGCCTTTTTTACGCGTACCCTCTGGCGTGCTGGATGCAGAATCACCTCCTCCGATAAAATCACTTTCATCAGTGCCTTGCCAGCTGGCGTTAACTTGTGCACTGAGTAAGTCAGCTATTAACGAGCCACCGGTGAATAAAGTCACTTGCTGCTCATCATTATTAATATCGTTGAGCGACTTGGTGTACTCGGTACTGATATTACCGCTCCACTCATCCGTGGATTTACGGGTAATAATATTAATCACGCCGCCCATGGCCTCGGCACCATACAAGGAGGACATGGGCCCGCGGATCACCTCAACGCGCTCGATCATGGAGATAGGCGGTAGGCCAATCTGCTTGCCACCATCCTGGCCATTGGTATTCACCGCTCGCCCCGCCGACACCGGGCGGCCGTCGACCAGATACAGGGTATAAGCCGGGCTCATGCCCCGGATGCTGATATCCTGCATGGCACCGCCACCGGTGACATGTACCCCAGGAATATTCTGCACCGCATCCGTCACGTCTCTATATGACTTTTTCTCCAGCTCTTCACGGCTGATCACGGAAATACTGGCCGGCGCATCGGCAATTGATTGTTCAAAACCGGCCGCCGTTACTACCAGAGTATCCAGTTGGGTGACATCCTGAGCGCTCACCGCCTGCGTCGCGCCGAGCAGCGCTAGCGCATAGAACAAGGGTTTCTTGGCGAAAGGGACGAGAGCTTGGTACAACTCAAGCATGGGTATAACTCCTTGAAAGTGTTGGTTTAGATTGCATGATTCCTTACATACTCATACAGAGCCAAAAGATGATAACGCAAATGATAACACTTATCATTTATTTTATAGTTTACTTTTGTAGTGACACTTACAGAAGGTATTGAAGACATTGCCGCTGTTCATGCCAGAGATAGCGCCTCATGCTCCTTCGGCCAAATATGCACTTGGTCGCAGTGATTGAACGACTTGACATGTCGATCAAGAAGAAACGCACAAAGCCCTGCTCAAATGAGCAGGGCTTTGTGGAAATGGCGAAGTTGACATGATTTGTCTGGTGACCATCAGACCTAGCACAGGGCTCTCTTTTCAGCCGTTGTGCATTTCATATCACCCGGTATTGTTTTTGGCCAGAGTCGGAATTATGGTTGATGACCGCCTTGGTTCACCCTTCAGGAGGCACAGCAACCAGAGCCTCCGTTCCCCAATATAGTATTCCCGATTTTTTCCCGAGGACCGTTGCCGATATATGGGCAGCACAGGGCTTTTCCGCCAGCCCATAACAGACGTGCAACGGCAGCAGGTGCTCCTCCCGGGGATGACAGAATCGGGCATAGGGGGCGCGCTCCCAGTGCGCCAGTCGTTCCATTCTCTCGGATTCCTTCATGGCTGCATTGCTACAGGTTTCTTCCAGCCAGTCTTCGAACGCCTCGTTGGCAGTCTGAATTTCCGGAGTATCTGGCGCAAAGAAGGCTCGCATATTATGGAAGGAGAAACCGGAACCAATCACCAGCAGATTCTCGTAATCCAGTGCCTGTAACGCACGACCGATCACAAGGTGCGTAGTGGCCTCCAGGCTGTTGACCAATGACAACTGCACACACGGAATATTCGCCTGTGGGTACATCAGTTTGAGTGGCACAAACAGGCCGTGATCAAAGCCCCTTCGCTCATCGAGTCGTGCAGCAATGCCGGCCTTTGCCAGCACGTCGTGGACCTGCCTCGCCAGCACAGGCTCACCGGGGCATGCATACTCGATGTCGTAAGACTCCGGCGGAAAGCCGAAGTAATCGTAGATCAGAGACGGGTTGGCCCCCGAGGTAATGGTCGGCACCGTTTCTTCCCAGTGGGCACTGATAACCAGTATTGCAGAGGGCTTGCACAGGGTGTCGGCTATCTCCGTGAGCCGAACCACCATTTCTCGATGGCTCGGGTCTCCCAGCAACGGCATGGGGCCACCACCGTGGGAGATAAAGAGAACATTCGGTTTTGCACTCATGGTGGTGACTCCTTTACCGTCAGTTAAGCGCACGCTTCAGTATGATGCTCCACCAAAACGCTTCAGCAACATTCTGTCTACCGCGAGCCGTCCCGCTCCCTGAATAGCCAGGGCGAGTGTGGCCGCGAATAATGTCAGGGCATATTCGTAGCCGTTGTTGGACATGAACAGGCCATTGTCGATATGCACGGCGAAAATGGCGACCAGCATGGCAAAAGCCGACACCAGTGCCGCCGGGCGAGTCAACAGTCCCAGTACCAGCGCTAACCCCCCGAAGAACTCGGCGCCACCGGCCAGCAGAGCCATCAGGTAACCCGGTGCCAGGCCGATGCTCGCCAACCACTGACCGGTCCCTTCCAGGCCATAGCCACCGAACCAGCCAAACAGTTTCTGCGCGCCGTGGGCCGCCAGGATCAGCCCGACGGGTACCCGCAGCACCAATGCCGCATAACCGTCGGTACTGCTGAACAATGTCCGTGCCAATTGATTTTTCATGGAATTCCCTCGAATAAAGATGATGCTGGAGGCCCCTGACAATAGAGACCCGGATATGAGGCATACTCTACTATCCGTATTTAAAAAGATTAATAGCGATAACATTGCTTAATTATAAACATTTCGTTGATAATGGTGTTTTCATTCCAGACAGGTATTTTCATGGATCGTATCGATGCCATGCGCGCCTTTGTTACCGTGGTCACCGAAGGCGGCTTTACTCGTGCAGCAGAGAAGCTGGGCATGTCACCACAACTGGTCAGCAAGTATGTATCTCGGCTGGAGGAGCGGCTAGGTGTACGCCTGCTCAATCGCACTACCCGCAAGATACACCTTACCGAAGCCGGAACCCGTTACGCCCAGCGCGCCCAATTGGTGCTGGATGATATCGACGACATGGACAGCCAACTCAATGATCTGCAGGAAGGTGCACAAGGGCAACTACGTATCAGCGCCCCGGTGTCTTTTTCCACCCTGCATCTGTCTCCCCTGCTCTGTGACTTTCAGCGCGCTCATCCGTCGGTAAGTGTCGATTTGCAACTGAACGACCGAAAGGTCGATATTGTGGAAGAAGGCTTCGACATTGCCCTGCGCATCGGCCGTTTGAAAAGCTCGTCCATGATTGCCAAATTTATTGTCCCGATCAGGCTGGTGATGTGCGCTTCTCCTGCTTATCTGACACAGCACGGTATGCCCTCGACGCTGGAAGAGCTGAAAAATCACCGCTATCTGCACTACAGCTACATGGAAGACAACAACAGTTTTCCCGCCCATGAGTGGCGACGGACGACCGGGCTCGAACCAAGAGGCAACATGGTCAGTAACAACGGAGAAGTGCTGGTCAAGGCCGCTATTGAAGGCGCCGGCATTATCATTCAACCCACCTTTATTTGCGGACCCGCCATTGCCGAAGGCAAGCTCAAGGTGATTCTTTCGCAATACGAACCGGATGCCATGGGCCTGTATGCCGTTTATGCGCACCGAAAATTGCTGGCCAGCAAGGTCAGATGTTTTATCGATTTTATGGAAGGATACTTCGGCGACCCGCCGTATTGGGATAGCTTTGATCGGGGAAGAAGTCACTCTCCTGAATAAAAAGTAGCGCTTCTCCCCCTGAAATGGCGACGGTGATATGGTGTGGTCTCACCGCACAATGAGCCCTAGTCAGTTTATGACATCAAATCTTGCTGATATGTTCCAGCAGCAAGTGGCCAACGCTTTCCGGGGCTTCAACCGAAGGCACATGGCCCACCTTGTTCAGGATCACCGGCTCACCGACGCCGCAGCATTCGGCCAGGGTTTGCAGCGATGCCGGTGGCGTGGCCACGTCGTCGCTGCCGCCAATCAGCAACAGCGGCACCTCATGGCCCTTGAGTTGCTCACTGAAGTCGGCACGCCCCAGCATCTCGCACAACAAGGCATAACTGTTGGCGTCGCCGCGTCCCATTATGGTGTTCCAGCCCTTGAGCAGGGCTGGCTGGGCCAGACCGGCGGCGGGACCGAACCAGCGCGGCACTATGTCTACCGCCATGGCAGCCAGACCTTTTTCACGCACCGCCGCAGCCCGGGTTTGCCAGGCTTCTGCCGTACCGATAACGGCACAGGTATTGGTCAGGGTCACCGACAGCAGCCGTTCGGGCGCCTGGCCAAGCAACTGCTGACCGATGACGCCACCGATGGAAGTGCCGACGAAATGAAACTGCGCTATGCCAGCCAGATCAACCAGCGCCAGCAGCTCGTTCGCCAGATTGGCAGGCGTAATCGCCTCACCGTGCCAGGCCGCGCTGCTGCCGTGGCCGGGCAGATCCCAGCTCAGCACCCGGTAATGAGGTAGCAGCATGGGCAGCAATTCGTCCCACACCGCCTGACTCATGCCCAGCGGATGGGCTAACACCACCAGCGGCAACGCAGAATCGCCCAGCAAACGGTAGCCAACCGTACGGCCATCAATTTCCAGAAAAGACATTCAGCCTCCCAACTTCAAATAAAAACAGCCCGTTCAGGTAAATCGATCAAAAGGCCGATACTCCTGAACTGGCGGACAGTGCCAACAGACCACTACGACTCATCAAGGAGGATAAAGGGATTTGTTCCTCCGACCATCATATGACAGGGATGTCATGTGCTGAGCGTCACAGGGATATGCTTGAGCGGGTCGGAGGAGCAAGCCCTTTATCCGACCTTTACCGAGCACCAAAATAGCTCTGTTATTTAATCTGTTTGGTATTACACCCGTTCAATCAGGGTCGCAATACCCTGGCCGACCCCCACACACATGGTACACAGGGCCAGACGCTTGTTCTGGCGGTGCAGTTCATGGGCGGCGGTTTGCAGCAGACGGGCGCCGGACATGCCCAGCGGATGGCCCAGGGCGATGGCGCCGCCGTTGGGGTTCACCCGCAAGTCGTTATCGTCCAGCCCCAGTTCGCGCATGCAGGCCAGCGCCTGGGCGGCAAAGGCTTCGTTGAACTCAAACAAGTCGATATCATCTATTGATAACTGGTGGCGTTCCAGCAGCTTGCGTACCGCCGGCACCGGCCCTATGCCCATGATACGCGGCTCAACCCCGGCGGTGGCCATGCCCAGAATACGGGCCATCGGCTTGAGGCCATGACGCTGCACGGCGGCTTCACTGGCGATCAGCATGGCGGCGGCGCCGTCGTTCACGCCCGAGGCGTTGCCGGCGGTAATGCTGCCACCCTCACGGAACGGCGTCGGCAGGGCCGCCAGCTTGTCCACACTGGTGCCCGGACGCAGGTGCTCGTCATCGGCGAACAGCAGCGGCTCCTGCTTGCGGCGGGGAATTTCTATTGCCACTATTTCTTCGGCAAAGCGACCTTCGCTTTGCGCCCGCGCCGCTTTTTGCTGAGACTTAACGGCGAAGGCATCCTGATCTTCCCGCGAGATACCGAACTGTTCGGCGAGGTTTTCTGCCGTTTCCGGCATCGAGTCCACACCGTACCGGGCCTTCATCTGCGCGTTGATAAAACGCCAGCCGATGGTGGTGTCTTCTATTTTCTGGCCACGAGTAAAGGCCGAGTCCGCCTTGCCCATCACAAAAGGCGCGCGGGACATGGACTCCACGCCGCCGGCCAGTACCAGATCCATCTCGCCGGCCTTGATGGCACGCACCGCCGTACCCACCGCATCCATGCCGGAGCCGCACAAGCGGTTGATGGTGGTGCCGGGCACGCTCACCGGCAGACCCGCAAGCAGAGCAGACATACGCGCCACGTTGCGGTTGTCCTCACCGGCCTGGTTACCACAGCCCATGATGACTTCCTCGATGGCGGCGGGGTCCAGATCCGGTGCCTGGGCCAGTACCGCCTTGAATACCTGGGCGGCCAGGTCATCGGGGCGCACCGATGCCAGGGTGCCACCGAAGCGACCGATGGCCGAACGTCTGGGGTGACAGAGATAGACAGGCTTCATAACGCGGCCTCCGATGAGATGGATTTGGCATGGTGGGCGGCGGTTCTGGCCTTGAGCGCCCGCAGTATCTCCAGCTCTTCGGCGTTGGGCTCGGCCGTTTGCGCCAGCGGCTCGGCAAAGCGTACCGGCCAGCCGGTGGCCTCGCTTACCTGCTCACGGGTCACACCGGGATGCAACGAGGTGACCACCAGCTCTTTGGTGTCCGCATTAGGCTGCAGCACACACAGATCGGTAATCACCTTGGTGGGCCCACGGCCAATGTTGGGTACGCCATCACGGCCCTTGCCATCACGGCCGAAACCCAGGGTGGTAATAAAGTCTACCGCCTCGACAAAGGCCCGCGACGAATGCTTGAGGGTAATGAACACCTCTTTGGCATTGCTGGCGATTTCCGGTGCACCGCCGCCACCGGGCAGCCGTACCTTGGGTGCCTGGTAATCACCAATCAGGGTGGTGTTGAGGTTGGCGAACTTGTCTATTTGCGCGGTACCGAGGAAACCCACATCGATATGGCCGCCCTGCAACCAGTAGCGGAACATCTCGGGCACCGCCACAGTAGTAAGGGCCGACTCGCACAGTTCACCGTCACCGATGGACAACGGCAATATATCGGGCTTGGTCTGCAGGGTACCGGATTCATAAATCAGCACCACTTCGGGGGCATGAGTCAGCCGGGCCAGGTTGGCGGCCTCGCTGGGCAGGCCGATGCCGACAAAACAGGTCATGCCGTTCTGCAGCGCGCGGGCGGCGGTGACCGTCATCATTTCAAAAGCATTGTATGCGAGTGTCATTGGGCTTGCCCTCCCCGGTTATAGACGTTGTCTTGCAGCCAGTTATTGAAGCTGTCGCGATCCCGTGCGATCGCATCCCATTCCTTGTAGAAACTGTTGTTACGCGGGTAATAGCCATACGCATAAGACGGTGAAGCACCGCCTTTCACTTCGGCAATGGCGTCGATGGCCCAGCCCGGGATCACACAGGCATTGGGCTCGGCCTGCAGGTCATCGACGATTTCCTCGACGGTGACAATACTGTGCCTGGCCGCCAGCACGGCTTCTTTCTGTACCCCGACGATGCCGGACACCAGCACGTTGCCCTGCCGGTCGGCACGCTGGGCATGGATGATGCTAACATCGGGCCGCACCGAAGGAACCGCCGCCAGCCGTTCACCGGTGAAGGGGCAGTCGATAAAACGGATCTGCGGGTTAACCTTGGGCAGATCGCTTCCGATATAACCGCGCAATACCGCCAGCGGCAGGCCGGCGGCGCCCGCTTCATAGGCACAGGCCATGGCCGCGTGACTGTGTTCGAAAATCTCGAGCGGCTGGGGATAACCCTTCTCTACCGCATCGCGCAGCCGGTGCAAAGAGCCGACACCGGGGTTGCCACCCCAGGAAAAGATCAGCTGCTCGGCACAACCGGCACCAATCAACTGGTCGTAGAGGATATCGGGCGTCATGCGGATCAGCGTCAACTTGCGCTTTTCCTGCCGAATAATTTCATGACCCGCCGCAAAGGGGATCAGATGGGTAAAGCCTTCCATGGCGACGGTAGCGCCATCCTGGACATAACGAGCAACTGCGTCGTGCAAGCTCATGAATTGGGCCATGAGTGTTTGCCTCCCTGAGTGAATTCAAAAAGTTCGCATGGCGAACTAGATGTTTGCATTGCGAACATCTTTGCACTCTTTTCCCAGTCTCGCAAACCCCAAAAATCGCCCCCTGCCGAATAAAACACCTAACCACTTGTAAAATAAATGATTATTTTTTTACCTGGAGGTACGTTTTAAAGGCATGGGGGAAATAACGCATGATACATGTTCGCAATGCGAACTTTTGCTACCATAGGTGGCACTTCTATCCAACGAGACCGCGACAGGAAACACGGCATGAATCAGGATGACAAACTCAACCCGGACGATCGCGACTTCGTCACCGCGCTGGCCAGCGGACTGGAGGTATTACAGGCGTTCGATCAGAACAGCCCGCGTATGACCCTGAGCGAAGTAGCGGCCAAAACCGGCATGAACCGGGCCAAGGCCCGCCGCTTTCTGCTCACCCTGCATGCGCTGGATTATCTGAAGAAACAGCACCGTCATTTCGAGCTGACCCCCAAGGTGCTGCAACTGGGTCATGCCTTTCTGTCGGTCAACCGCTACGGCACCATGATCCAGCCTTATCTGGAAGACATCACCCGCCAAATCAACGAGTCCACCTCGCTCGGCATCCTCGACGGCGACGAGGTGGTCTATATCGCCCGCTCCGCCGCCGAGCACCGGCTGATGGCAATACAGCTGTCGGTCGGCACCCGGCTGCCCGCCGCCTACACCTCTATGGGACGGGTGCTGTTGGCTCAGTTATCTAGTGCCCAACTGGATGAGGTTCTAACACAGACCCGGCTGCAGGCTCACACAGAGCGAAGCATTGTGGATAGCAATGAATTGCGTAAAGTCTTGGAAGAGGTGCGCCAGCAAGGATACGCCATCGTCGATCAGGAACTGGATTCCGGCCTGCGATCGGTGGCGGTGCCGGTATTCGATCAGCAGGGCTTTCTACTGGGGGCGATCAACATCAGTACCAACGCTGGCCGGGTAGACATGGAAACACTGATCGGACGCTTTTTGCCGCTGCTGCAGGAAAAGGCCGCCCTGATACACACGGCGGTGGGTTAACGGGTGGTGGCGAGCTCTGGCTGCTTGTTTCTTATGCCGGATCCGGCCAGCAGTGGGCATATCAGGGATAACGCCCGCTCAGCCGGTTTTCTACCAGCTCCGTCAATATGGTATTCACCAATCTCATCACCGCATTGGGGTTTTCACCACGCCGCCGCGATACGATCACCGGCGTAGTAATGTTTTCATCGACGACAGTGACGAACTCNAGGCCACCAGTGACAACGCCGTCTGCAAATCGTTAACCTGCTGGATTACCTGTACCTTCAGGCCCCGACGGTGAAACAGCCCCAATGCCATATCGGAAAAATTGGGACCGCTGCCGGCAGGAAAGGTCACCATGGGTACCTCGGCCAGTTGCTGCATGGTGGGCAGCTGCCTGGTCAGGGGATGATCAGCCGGCACGGCGACAATCAAGGGTTCATTGAACAGGACCTCTTGGTTAACGTCCGGATCCTCTATACCTATGCGACCGAACCCGATATCGATTTTCCCACTCTTGAGCGCTTCTATCTGCTCCTGGGATTTCAGCTCGTGCAGCACGATTTCCAGATTTTTGTTACGGCGCAGGCGTCGCACCATCAAGGGCAACTGTCCATAAAATACCGATGGCACAAACCCGATAGAAAATACCGTTTTGCGGTGCTGAGCCACCTGACGAGTGCCCTCAATACTGGCATTAAGCTTGTCCAGAATGCCGTGGACCTGTTGCAAAAAATACTGGCCGCCCTGAGTCAATTCCAGCCCCCGGGGTTTGCGAATAAACAACTGCACTTCCAACTCTTCTTCCAGCTGCCTGATCTGCCGGGTTAGCGGCGGCTGGGCGATAAACAATTTTTCAGCCGCCCGGGTCAGATTCAGCTCCTGTGCTACCACCACGAAATATCGCAGATGCCTCAACTCCATCCATACCTCCAAGGTATTGATATTGACTTAATCAGTATTGGTTTACATCCACACAAAAAAAGTAACCTTACTGCAACAAAAGTAACCGGGCAGCATTAGGAGATTACATGTCTGCAACCATTCAGTCCATTGAAGCTATTCTGGTCGACATTCCGACAATACGTCCGCACCAGCTTTCCATGACTACCATGGGCGTACAGACCATGGTTATCGTACGTATGAAAGACTCTGCCGGTATCGAAGGACTGGGGGAAGCCACTACCATCGGCGGCCTGGCTTACGGCGCGGAAAGCCCTGAAAGTGTCAAGTTGACCATAGATACTTACCTGGCTCCTCTGCTGTTAGGCCAGCCGGCAGACAATATCAATACCCTTAAGGTAAGGCTGAATACCAGCACCCGGGGCAACAACCTGGCCAAGTCCGCCATCGAGACCGCCCTGCTGGACCTGCAGGGCAAGCGCCAGAACCGCTCGGTGTCCGACCTGTTGGGCGGTGCCGTGCATCAGCACATTCCCGTGCTCTGGACCCTGGCCAGCGGCGATACCGCGAAAGACATCGACGAAGCCCAAAGCCTGATCGCCGCCAAGCGTCATTGTGATTTCAAACTGAAGATCGGCTCTCGCACGCTGATGGACGATGTTCGCCATGTAGCCGCCATTAAAGCAGCGGTAGGCAACAGCGCCAGCGTACGAGTAGACGTCAATCAGGCTTGGGATGAAGCCACCGCCGCCAGAGGCATGGCCGAGCTGCAAGCGGCCGGTATCGATCTGGTCGAGCAACCGACCCCGATGAAGGATCTGGCGGCCCTGGTGCGCCTGTCCGAAAAATTCCATCTGCCCATTCTGGCCGACGAAGCCGTGGCCGATGCAAAAGACATGTTCAGCCTGGCCGCCGCCGGCTTCGCCGGTGCCGTGGCGCTGAAAATTGCCAAGGCGGGCGGCCCGCTGCGGGCGCTGGACGTTGCCAGAGTGGCCGAGGCCGCCGGTATCGGCCTCTATGGCGGCACCCTGCTGGAAGGCACCATCGGCTCCGTGGCCGCGCTGCATGCCTGGTCCACGCTCGACAAGATTCACTGGGGCACAGAGATGTTCGGCCCGCTGCTGATGAAAGACGACATAGTAGTAAAGCGATTGAACTTTCATGACAACGGCGTTGCGCTGCCTACCGGGGCGGGCCTCGGCGTCGAGATAGACGAAGACAAGCTGACCTACTATCGCCGCAAATAATAGCGCCGCAAATACTACCGCCAGAAAAACAGTCGCATTCATTACCCAACGGAGAAAGACCCATGCTGTTCAAAGTCGAGATGAAAGTAAATATTCCTCATGACATCCCGGCCGACGTGATTGCCGATATCAAGGCGCGGGAAAAAGCCTACGCCCAGGAACTGCAGACCCAGGGCAAGTGGCGCCACCTGTGGCGAGTAGCCGGCAGCTACGCCAACGTCAGCATCTTCGATGTGACCGACAACGCCGAACTGCAGGACCTGATAAGCGCCCTACCACTGTTCCCCTACATGGACATCAGCGTTGCGCCCCTGTGCCGACACCCGTCCTCCATCCATGCGGATGATCGTTAATTCTTTGAAGTGCCCAAATCGCAATAACATAAAAATTAAAATTGATGCAAGGAGCCAAGCAATGACAGTCAAAACCATGGACACTCAGCAAGTCGTCGAGCTGCTGGAAAAAGTAGCCGGTTTGAACCAGACCGGTGGTAACGACCGCGTTAAAACCATTATCCATCGTCTGATGCACGATATTTTTCAGATGGTTGAAGATCTGGATGTAACACCGGAAGAATTCTGGAGCGCCGTGTATTACATCAACGAGCTGGGCAAAAACGGCGAAGCCGCCCTGCTGGCCCCGGGCCTTGGCATGGACAAGTACCTGGATATCCGCATGGATGCCGAAGACGAGCAGGCCGGTCTGGCCGGCGGTACACCGCGCACCATCGAAGGCCCCCTGTATGTGGCCGGAGCCCCAGTCTCCGACGGCTTTGCCCGCATGGACGACGGCACCCAGGAAGGTGATACCATGCTCATCACCGGTGTAGTCACCGATCAGGACGGCAAGCCCCTGCCCAATACCCTGGTCGAAATCTGGCACGCCGATCTGAAAGGCGCATACTCCTACTTCGACCAGTCCCAGAGCGAATACAACCTGCGCCGCGGCATCAAGACCGACGCCGAGGGTCGTTACACCGCCCAGAGTATCATTCCGTCAGGTTACGGCTGCCCTCCAGAAGGCTCCACCCAGGCACTGCTCAACCTGCTGGGTCGCCATGGCAACCGCCCTGCGCATATTCATTATTTCGTTTCCAAGCCGGGCTACAAGCACCTGACCACCCAGATCAACCTGGCCGGTGACAAATACACTTTTGATGACTTCGCATTCGCCACTCGAGAAGAGCTGGTCGTGGACGCCGTTCGTGTCAAGGATGCCGCCAGAGCAGAGCAGTACGGCCTGAACACGCCGTTCACCCGAGTGGAATTCAACATCCAGCTGGTATCGACCGACAAGGCCGATCGGCAAAGCCGCCACGAGCGCCAGCGCGCCCTGGAAAGCTGAGCTACCTGATACCGAACCTTTAATTCCACGCTGTTTGTGAGCCGACCGCCTGTCATGAGCAGGCGGCCCGGGACTACTGATGCCCGAAAAGGCCGGCAGCGCCAGATGGAGTAATGAAACATGACTCGCCAACTCGACCGACTCGAAAAGAAAATCCGGGGCGCGGTAGAAGCCGACCCGACTACCGGCCACTATCGCTGTGACCGTGGCGTCTTCACCGATCAGGAACTGTTCGATCTGGAGATGAAACACATCTTCGAAGGCAACTGGGTGTACCTGGCCCACGAAAGCCAGCTGAAAAATCCCGGTGATTATTACACTACTACCGTCGGTCGCCAGCCGGTGGTGATCACCCGCACCAAGGAAGGCGAATTGCAGGCGCTGCTGAACACCTGTTCTCACCGTGGCGCGACCCTGTGTCGCAAGAAGCGCGGCAACAAGGCCTCATTCACCTGCCCCTTCCACGGCTGGACCTTCAAGAACGACGGCAAGCTGCTGAAAGCCCGCGATCAGAAGAAAGGTGGCTACCCGGAAAACTTCAACACCGACGGCTCCCACGATCTGAAGCGGCTGCCGAAGTTCGAGTCTTACCGTGGCTTTCTGTTTGGTAGCCTGAATGCAGACGTGCTGCCACTGACCGAATACCTGGGGGAAACCACCAAGATCATCGACAACATGGTGGACCAGGCAGAGGATGGTCTCGAAGTACTGCGCGGTACCTCTACTTATACCTACGAAGGCAACTGGAAACTGACCGCCGAGAACGGCGCCGATGGCTATCATGTGGGCACGGTACACTGGAACTACCTGTCTACCATGGGTCAGCGCAACTACGAAAAAGGCGGCACCGAGGCGGTCGATGCCAAGAGCTGGTCCAACGAAGGCGGATTTTATGGCTTCGAGCATGGCCACATGATGCTGTGGACCCAGCTGACCAACCCCCAGGTACGCCCCGTGTTCAACCAGTTAGCACGACTGCAGGAAAAAGTGGGCGACGCCCGCGCCGATGCCATCGTCAATACCACCAAAAACCTGTGTGTATATCCCAACGTCTATCTGATGGATCAGTTCTCCACCCAGATCCGGGTGTTGCGTCCGATTGCCGTCAACAAGACCGAAATCACCATCTACTGCTGGGCACCGAAAAACGAGCCGGCGGCGGATCGCGCCAAGCGTCTGCGCCAGTACGAAGATTTCTTCAACGTCAGCGGCATGGGTACCCCGGACGATCTCGAAGAATTCCGCGCTTGCCAACAGGGCTACGAGGCCAGCGGCCTTAAGTGGAACGACATGAGCCGGGGCGCCGCCCACTGGATTGAAGGCCCGGATGCCGGCGCCGACACCATCGGCCTCAAGCCGATTCTCAGCGGCACCAAGCCGGAAGACGAAGGCCTGTATGTCACCCATCACCAGCACTGGGTTAACGAGATGCTGCAGGCGGTTGAGACAGAGCGCGCTCGTCTTATTTCGATTACGTCCATGGAGGCATCAGAATGAACTTTGAACAAATTCAGGCATTTATCTACCGTGAAGCCCGCCTGCTGGACGACCGCCAATGGGATGAGTGGCTCAACTGCTACAGCGAGAACGTAGTGTACTGGATGCCGGCCTGGGATGACGAAGATCAGCTGACCGAAGATCCCCAACGCGAGATTTCTCTGATCTACTATCCGAACCGTGATGGCCTGGAAGACAGGGTCTATCGGATCAAAACCGAACGCTCCGGTGCCAGCTCGCTGCCCGAGCCCCGCACGACTCACCTGACCACCAATCTGGAGATCCTGTCTCAGGAAGATAAAGAGGTGAAGCTGCGCTTCAACTGGCAGACCAACAGTCATCGTTACCACAAGACAGAATGCTTTTTTGGTACTTCCTTCTACACCCTGGACATAAGCGGCGAGCAGCCTCTGATCACCGAGAAGAAGGTAATTCTGAACAACGATTACATCAATCAGGTGATTGATATCTATCACCTGTAAGGGGTGGGGAGAAACCAACATGAGTTACAACATCGCGCTCAACTTTGAAGACGGCGTCACTCGCTTTATTAATTGCAACGAAGGCGAAACCGTACTGGATGCGGCATACCGCTCGAACATCAATCTGCCCATGGACTGCTCCGATGGCGTATGCGGCACCTGCAAGGGCAGCTGCCATCAGGGCAAGTTCGATCTGGGTGACGAGTACATAGACGAGGCACTGACCGGCGATGAAGCCGGGCAAGGCATGATCCTGACCTGCCAGATGGTGCCCGCCAGCGACTGTGTGGTAGACATCCCCGTCGCGTCCAGTATGTGCAAGACCGGCATCGCCAGGGTTCAGGGTAGTGTGCTCGAGGTGAACCTGATTTCTCCCACCGCCATCGAACTGAAGGTCACCGCAGACGACGAGATTGCCTTTCTGCCGGGCCAGTATGTGAATATTCGAGTGCCGGGCACCGAAGAGGTCCGTGCCTATTCGTTCAGCTCCAGGCCTGGCAGCCGGGAGCTGAGCTTCCTGATCCGCAACGTGCCCGGCGGCCTGATGAGCAGTTATCTGAATGGTCAGTGCAAGGCCGGAGACGCGCTGACACTCACCGGTCCCATGGGCAGCTTTTACCTGCGCCCGGTGGAACGTCCGGTGTTGATGCTGGCCGGTGGCACCGGCCTGGCGCCCTTCCTCGCCATGCTGGAACACCTCAAGGCCAAGGGCACCGAGCAGCCGACCCATCTGATCTACGGTGTCACCAACGATGACGATCTGGTGTGTGTCGAGGCACTGGAGCAATTTGCCGCCGGAATAGAGAACTTCAGCTTCAAGACCGTGGTGGCCAGCGCCGACAGTGCTCATCCGCTCAAGGGCTACGTCACCAACCACATGCAAGATGCGCCCATCCATCACGGTGAGGTGGATGTCTACCTGTGTGGCCCGCCGCCGATGGTGGACGCGGTGCTGGGTTACTTTCGCGAGCAGGGCATCAAGCCAACCTCGTTCCATTACGAGAAGTTCAGCCCCAGCGTCTCTGCGGTGGCGGGAGCGGTCGCATGACGCCCCGTTTCACCGACAAGGTGATGGTGATCACCGGTGCCGCCCAGGGTATCGGCCGGCGTGTGGCCGAACGGGCGGCGGCAGAAGGTGCCCGACTGGTGCTGGTGGATCTGGCCGACCATGTATTCGAGCTGGCGGCCGAGCTGAACCAGCAGGGCGTAGAGGCCATCGCCGTACAGGCCAACCTGGAAACCTGGGACGGTGCCGACAGCGTGATGACCAAAGCCGCCGAGCACTTTGGTGGCATCGACATCCTGGTCAACAACGTCGGCGGCACCATCTGGGCGCAACCCTACGAACATTACAGCCCGGAACAGATCCAGAAAGAAGTGCAGCGATCGCTGTTTCCCACCCTCTGGTGCTGTCGGGCCGTATTGCCTCATCTGCTGAAACGCGAGGGGGGCGCGATCGTCAATGTGTCTTCCGTGGCGACCCGCGGCCTGATGCGGGTGCCCTACGCCGCGGCCAAGGGCGGGGTGAACGCCCTGACAGTGGCCCTGGCGTTCGAGTACGCCGAGCTGGGTATTCGGGTCAACGCCACCGCCCCCGGTGGCACCGAAGCCCCGCCCCGGCTGACCCCGCGCAACACCGAAGCGCAGGGCGAGCGCGAGCAACAGTGGTACCAGACACTGATTGAACAGACCAGGGCGACCAGCTTCATGCATCGCTACGGCACTCTGGACGAGCAGGCAGGTGCCATCCTGTTCCTTGCCTCCGACGATGCCAGCTATATCACCGGCACCATACTCCCCGTCGCAGGTGGGGATCTGGGCTGATGTAAAAAAGAAGGCAGCCTAATGGAAGGGCCGCCTTTTTTGTATGTACGGGAGGGACGCGTGCCCTCTCACTCCAGACTTTAAGGACAATCTCGGAGTAATACCCCAATGAGAAATATCGATGTCAACGCAACCATAGACAACGCCAACTTTACCCCCTTTCACTGGAGGGTGCTGTTCTGGTGTTCCCTCATTATTATTTTTGACGGCTACGATCTGGTGATCTATGGCGTGGTACTGCCATTGCTGATGGAGCAATGGAGCCTTACCCCCTATGTGGCTGGCCTGCTGGGCAGCAGCGCGCTGTTCGGCATGATGTTTGGCGCCATGGGTTTCGGCATGCTGTCGGACCGACTCGGGCGTAAAAAAACCATCCTTATCTGCGTGGTACTGTTCAGCCTCACCACCTGCATTAACGGCCTGGTGACCAATCCCTGGCAATTTGGCATATTGCGCTTTATTGCCGGTCTGGGAATCGGTGGCGTCATGCCCAACGTGGTGTCCTTGATGAGTGAATATTCGCCGAAGAGAAGCCGCAGTACCCTGGTAGCGCTGATGTTCAGCGGCTATGCGGTAGGCGGCATGATGTCGGCCGGCCTGGGGATCTGGATGGTGCCCAACTACGGCTGGGAAATCATGTTTTACCTGGCCATTGTGCCTATGTTGCTGTTGCCGCTGATGATCAGGTACCTGCCCGAATCCGTGGCCTTTCTGATGGCACAGCATCGCCAGGAAGAAGCTCGCGAACTGTTGAAAAAGGTCGATCCAGGCCAGCACATTACTCGTCAGGACAAGCTGGTGGTTCCACCCGTCAATGTACAGAAAGCGCCGGTACTGGAACTGTTCCGCGGTGGTCGCAACCTGAGCACCCTGATGTTCTGGACCGCCTTCTTCTGCTGCCTGCTGATGGTGTATGCGCTGGGTTCCTGGCTGCCAAAGCTGATGTCTGCGGCCGGTTATAATCTGGGCTCCAGCCTGATGTTTTTGATGGTGCTGAACATTGGTGCCATCGTGGGGGCTGTGGGCGGTGGCTGGCTGGCTGACCGTTTCTCGCTGCGCTCTGTGCTGGTGAGCTTCTTCCTGCTGGCGTCCGCCTCGCTGGTGTCGCTCGGTTATCCGCATCCGATGTGGCTGCTTTACAGTCTGATGGCCGTGGCCGGGGCCACCACCATCGGCTCGCAGATCCTGCTGTACGCCTATGTGGCCCAGTATTACCCGGCCAACATTCGCTCCACCGCCCTCGGCTGGGCATCCGGCATCGGCCGTAACGGCGCCATCCTGGGTCCCATGCTCGGCGGTACCCTGCTGGCGATGGCATTGCCACACCAGATGAACTTTCTGGCACTGGCCGTGCCCGGCGCCATCGCCACCGTCGCCATTGCGCTGGTTGGTCGGCGCCAGGCTGTCGCCGAGCAGACAACCGATGGCACCAGGGTCGCCGCCGACAGCTGATTGCCGGCCAATGACAAAACAGCCCCGGCCTGTGCCGGGGCTGTTTTTATTGTTCACCCTGATTCAAAGGAGCTGAATTATGTCGTCCTTTCTGCGCGATCTGTCGTTATCCGCCGTTGCCGCCGGCTTTCTTGCGGTACTGGTGTCTTATGCGGGGCCCCTTGCCATCCTGTTTCAGGCAGGTGCCAGTGCCGGCGTGTCCGAACAGTTAATGACCTCCTGGGTGTGGGCCATCTCGATCGGTGCAGCTGTCTCCGGCATACTGCTCTCACTCTGGCTCAAGGCACCCATTGTTACCGCCTGGTCGGCACCGGGTACCGCCCTGCTGGTCACGCTGTTTCCTGAATTATCCCTTAACGAAGCCATTGGTGCCTATATTACTGCGGCCGTCGTTATGTTGTTGATTGGCGTCTCTGGTCTGTTCGATGCCGTGGTGCGCCTCATACCAAAAGGCGTGGCCGCCGGCATGATGGCCGGTATTCTGTTGCAGTTTGGCTTGGGAGCCTTTACCGCCATCGACACCTCGCCGGGCCTGGCTATCGGCATGCTGGTTGCCTATGCGGTATTTCGTCGGATCTGCCCCAGATACACACTGGTCTTGTTGTTGATGGTCGGAGTCTTGCTGGCCGTGCAGTTTGAAGGCGCTTCCCTGTCCGGTATTCACTGGGAGTTGGCTACACCACAGTTCATCAGCCCACAATGGACCCTTTCATCCACCCTTAGTCTAGCTCTGCCGCTGATACTGGTCAGCCTGACCGGGCAATTTTTGCCGGGCATGGCCGTATTACATAGCGCCGGTTATCAGGTTAATGCGAGGCCGGTAATAGGCGTAACCAGCCTGTTGTCACTGCCCGTGGCTCTGTTTGGGGGCATCAGCATAGTGGTGGCCGCCATTACCGCTTCTCTCTGTGCAGGCAAAGACGCCCACGAAGATCACACTCGTCGCTATGTGGCCGGGGTGTTCAACGGTGTCTTTTACCTGGTCGGCGGCCTGTTTGCTGGCACCATCGTCAGCCTGTTTACCTCACTGCCCGCCGCCTTTGTCGCCGTATTGGCGGGCCTTGCTCTGCTCGGCGCCATTACCGGCAATTTATTAGCTGCCCTGGAAAATGCCAAAGAGCGCGAAGCTTCGTTGCTCACCTTTATCGTCACCGCCTCCGGCCTGTCTTTATATGGTCTGTCATCAGCACTGTGGGGCGTACTCATCGGCTATGGGGTGCACCTGGTGCTGAGCAAGGATGTAACCCTGAGTCACAAAAATCGGTGGTGGGCAAAACTGGGCAGAAACCAGAGAGAAGCCATGAAGCCGCAAGCCAAATCGCTTCAAAAGGATAGTGAACTACTCGACCAGAATCATGCTCCATGGCGGTAACATACTTTGCCGTTAGTCATGACGAGCAGCCATTGCTTCATCTAGTAACAAACATACGTTAAAGCTCCGACCCAGCCAACACCAAGACTGAGTCCCATTGCTTATTAAGGGTTATTAACTAAGATTAACCGAGCCAGCCGCTCCAGCTAGGTGGACTATTTAACGATAAGGCTAACTTCAAACAGGGATACAAATGAGGAATTTGTCATGGCTATGCCAGAAAAAATGCAGGCCGTCGTCTACGGTGGCCCGGGGGTAAAATCATTAAAAACAGTCGCAACTCCCAAGGTTTTGCAGCCAACCGATGCCATCGTAAAAATCGTTAAAACCACTATTTGTGGCACAGACCTGCATATTCTGAAAGGAGATGTGCCAGCGGTCACCAAAGAGCGGATTCTGGGCCACGAAGGAGTGGGGATTGTCGAGCAAGTCGGTAGCGGCGTGACTCGTTTTAAAAAAGGTGATCGGGTACTGCTCTCTTGTGTCAGTGCCTGCGGAAAATGTGATTACTGCAAAAAACAACTCTATTCCCACTGCGAAGATGGCGGTTGGATCTTAGGCCATTTGATCGATGGTACTCAGGCTGAATATGTACGCACTCCCCATGCCGATAACAGCTTGTACCATATACCCGACGGCACAGACGAAGAAGCACTGGTGATGCTCAGTGATATTCTGCCAACCGGTTTTGAGATTGGCGTGCTTTATGGTGCTGTGCAGCCCGGTGACACTGTTGCCATTATCGGTGCCGGCCCCATTGGAATGGCGGCGCTGCTAACGGCGCAGTTTTTTTCTCCGGCCCGTTTAATCATGGTGGACGTGGATGATTCACGGCTGGCAATGGCCAAAACCTTTGGCGCCACTGATACCATCAATAGTGCCACTCAAGATGCCGTAGCCGAGCTCATGGCTATGACCAAAGATGGCATTGACGTGGTAATGGAAGCCGTTGGGATAGCAGCCACATTTGATATTTGCCAGAACGTGGTACGCCCCGGCGGACACATAGCTAATATAGGCGTACATGGCACCAGTGTAGATTTACAGTTACAAGAACTGTGGATTAAAAATATTACCCTCACTACCGGTTTAGTGAATACTAATACCCATCCCTTTACCCATAAGTCAGCCCAATAATTCCTTTGTTTCTTGTATGGCTCGGACCATATCATGGCAACGTTCCAGGCCCAGCCACAGCGTTTGTAACCCGG